>JBGSUI010000222.1:0-2304 GCA_041736175.1 Oligoflexales bacterium
GGGCAAATTCAAAGCCTGAGCCTGGTCAAAAAAGGACTGGTAGGGCTATTTACAAAATGGATGTAGAGGGGGGGTAGCCGATCATGGGATGAACCAGCATATGGGAGTCAAGATTTCGCTAATTTTAGATGGCTGTTAACAAGCGTATCAGGATAATGCCACCGTGGTCTTTCTGGTGTGCATAGACCAGGTCGCCAAAGTCACGGTCTTCGGTTATTAGAACTCTGCCGCAGTTAACAGCCATCTTGATTATGTCGGCATCAGATTCAACCGATGCAATTTCCATGATGGCTTCCACATCATAGGCTGCGGCTCTCAGACACCTAACGACTGCAAAGTCACAGGATTCATCCGCCAAAAATTTTAAAGTCATGCCTTAGCTGCCACAGGTATGAGCTCCTCGTGTGCCAACGACTCCGCTGCATAGATGAGTGCGGCTTGTACATCCTCTTTTTTGAGGTTTGGATAGCCATCGAGGATGTCTTCGACAGTGGCTCCTTCGCCCAACTTGCGGACTATAAGTTCAACCGTAATCCGAGTCCCCATAATCACCGGTTTTCCAAGCATTATTAGTGGGTTCGATTCGATTCGCTTTGCTATTTGCATGGAATTCCCTCAATTATCTAAATTTACCTAGGATTTTCTTTAGATTTACCAGCCATTTTTGGTCTCCAAAATTTGACCGTCTAATACTCATTATCGGTACTTGGGCTGAAAAAATATAGAGTAAAATGCAATACCTATTACTTATTAAGTTATACGTAATCGCTTTGAGCCTCTCTTTTTTTGCCCCGATGTCGCTCTTTAAATAGCGAAGGTTAGGGGCGTTTCCGAGAAAGTTTGGGAATAGGACAAGCGATGTGAGTTGGCTGGATTCGTATTCGGGGTCAAACGGCAGTTAAACCTATTTATATCATGCGGTTGTTCCATTTTGCGGACCTTGGTGATTTTTGAGAGGAGGTGAAAAGTTCCCCTGGGCCATTTGACTCAGTTAATTCGGGTGGTGAAAGTGGTAGACGGAAGGAATTTAAAATCCTGTGCTTCCGTAAGGGACGTGCCGGTTCGATTCCGGCCGCGGGCACCATAAAGAAACCTGGTTAATTGACTTTTTGAAATGATGACTGGGTATTTAGTTATTAAGAAAAGTCTGCAGGTTCCAAAGTTCGTTAGAGCTAGAATCTGACTCCGTCAATACCGATACAATACGTATGGTGCCCTCGGCGGGTTTCCCAATGTATATAGCTTCAATTATTACGATGAAGCTGGAAAAAGAATTCGCCTTAAAAAAGGGCGAACATATTTCAAGTGCTCCAATCAAACAAATCGAAATTCATCTGGTAGACCTCCTGATCCTCTGCGGCATCAGAGACTTTTGACACGAATTCGAGAAATTCGAGAAATTTTGCTTTGATTTGCCAGCGTGCTTGCTCATCAGCGGAAAAGACGACGGAAAAATTGTAGCTTGTTTCGCGGGAAATTTTTTGAATGCGTTCAAGCGATTTGACCCTCTGCATAAAACGATAGGGATAATACAGAGGCGAGTCCACGGGAAGGTGGGTACTCTCTTTAAGCATTGCATACCCGTCTTTGGTGAACTGGATAAACTTCATCTGTTCCAGTTTGGTCAAAATCTGGGCAAGATACTCATCTGAGAGATTCAGCTGGAGTGCAAGGGATTTGACGTCTTTTCTGAACCTTTCGACAGCTAAAAATACGTGGGTCAGCATGACATTCGGGTCGAGATAATAAGGTGACAAATCGGTGTTGGCATCGGTCTTTTCCGCCGATAGATGACTCTCGGAACGCTGGTGAGCAGATCGCATCATATCCAATTTCTTTTGCAGCCGGTCCCGGTAATGGGCATTAGAGGACTTTTGCAGGCCGCGCAGGATCTGGATATAGTCCTGCTGCTCACTATCGAGTCCCAAATAGGTCGCTGCCAGGTAAAGTTGCTCCTCACTCAAGTGCGCAGCTTCACTGTTAAGGACCCTGGATAAATAGGTCTTATTGATTCCGCATGCCCTCGCCATGCGCTCGTAGGTGAAACTGGCGTTCACCTGTCGCCGCTTCTCATGCAAAGCCTCACGAAGAAAATATTTATAATCCGTAGAGTTAAAGACATCCAAGGTTTTTCTCCTCTTGGAGAGTTAACTTTTAGTGTGCCAAATGAAGAGAGTCTTATCCGAAGCGCCCACCCAAAGACCAATTTTGGTTGATTTTTGAAAATGAGATCGAATCCCCCGTAACCGTGGGCGGTTTGGATAAGAGCCCAATGAACTAAGCGCGCGAGCACAAAGCTATGGG
>JBGSUI010000228.1:0-4932 GCA_041736175.1 Oligoflexales bacterium
CAAAGAATGCCGAGGTGGTGATCAGTGCCTTAGGAGATCTCCTTGAACACCGTGATCCTTTGCGAAAGGCTGAAAGGGCCAAGCAGAGACAAGAAAAAAAGGAGCAGGGGAAGAGCTCCGACAAGGGTGTCGCCCCGGGACAAACGCCGACCGAGACCGTGGTCCCGGATTCGGTGACTCCAGAGGTGAAACCAACTGCGAAAAAACACCGGACTGCAATTCCCATGGCTGTGCGCCATGAGGTTTGGTCCCGGGACGACGGACGTTGCACTTGGACAGAAGTCGATGGGAGTCGTTGCAAGGAAAAGTTTAACTTAGAACTCGATCACGTCCAGACGATGCACTGTCATGGGGGTACCCACGAGGTAGAAAATCTTGCCCTTACCTGCCGGCGTCACAATCAGCTTTCGGCAAGGGAAAAGTTGGGGGAGGAATTTTGGGCGAAAAAGAGGCAGGAGTGGGATCTAACTCTATAAAGGGACGCTTCGGGGCGGACGACTCGGAGTGACTTTTGGCCGAGGGAGTGGTCGAAGCCGAAAGGTGGCTATCTGAGCCGCTCATCAATATATTTCCAGGACAGCTAACCCACCGATCAAAAATCGGTCACTAAAGGAGTCCGGGCCATTCTTGCCTATCGAGATCCTTTGAAAAGGACCGATGCCCTAGATTGAGCTATCCCCAAAAACTTGACTGGAATACCGACTCCGATGACGTTCCCGACGATCCGACAAATCTTTCGACCCTCGCAGGCACAATCACGCCAGCCTCTGGCCTGGCTGATAGCCTTGTGGATCCTAAGCGGTCCGGGAATCGGCGGTGCAGCACCTCTCTCTGGGGGGACCCAAAGCGTCCAGGCGACCAAGCTGCGCCAGGAAACCGCCCAGGCCGCCCAAAACCGAGTCGCCCCCCTGCTTCTCCAGTATTGCCGAGAAGCCTGTCTCTTGGTCGAAACAAAAGTCGAAGTGGACGAACTCATAGCTGACACCGATGAGCTTGGATTTGAGGGCCTCTCGGGGGATTCTGCACTCCAAAATCTAGCGGTCCAAAAAATCATCCTCGACATCCAAGTGGATGACCGGGTCTCCGTGGCAAACCGGGAGCGCCTTGGGACGATCCTCCGCCACAACACCCAAAACCTTGCTCCCGTCACCGAGATCCTATGGAAACCGGTGGCGCTGCCCCAGATCGGCAATATGGCAGCGGGAGAAGACCTCCTCCTCAAACAACTGGAGCAGAAGATTGAGGCCACCCTCCTCAAGGTAGTGGACACCTACTGCCCCCACCAATGTCTCGTCTCCCAAGTGACGGCAGCGGGCCATAGTGTGACCCCCGACGAGGCCCTTCAGCTCAAACCTGAGGAGCAGCTTCGGGATAAAACCGGCCAGGGGATCGTCAAAATCGATAGCGTTAAGGTCGTCGTCAGCCTCGATGCGGAGCTACCCCAGGTCACCCGCAAAAAAATCGAATCTATAATGATGGCCAAGCTGCGGTATGCGAGTCCCGTGGACTTTGATGTTCAGGTGACTGAGTTTCCGGAATCCTTTGCGTCCCAAGAGGACAAAAAAAGGTCCCAATCCGCCGATCCTTTTGGTCTGGAAAAACTCCGCCAAACCCTGACGATCTTTCGCGAGCTGGCTGGAACCAAAGAGCTGATCACCCGTAGCAGCGAAAAAATGGATACGAAGGCCCAGTCGTCCTCGGAATCCACGGACCAGTCCAAGACCTCGGACCAAGGAACAGGATGGGGCCTCGTGGAGTACGCAGCCTTAGGGGCTGGACTGGTACTTGTGGGTTCGATGATGCTGTTTGGCGTAAAACTCGCTGGGGCCCAGAAAAACTCCAAAATGATGATGGAACATCTGGCCTCAGCGGCCTCGGCCAAACCTAAAACCGAGGCGGGAGATGCAGAAAAAACCAACAAGGGGTTTACTCCCGAAGAACGTCGTGAGGTGCAGCTTCGTCTTGAAAATGACCGGATGAAACAGGATTTAATCCAGTTGTTTTTTGAGTCTCCTAAAGTAGCTCGGGAAACATTTACCCGGTTGCTCCAAGAAGAGGGGATTGAGACCACGGCAAAGTATGTTTATATTTTCGGACATATGATTATCTTTGAACTCCTGTCGGATCCTAGCTTACAGAGAGACCTCCATGATTTGTCTGAGTTTTACCATAAATCGACCTTTAATTTTAGTTCGGAGGATATTCATAAATCCTTGTCGGCATTAAAGGTGCGGGCCACCGCCAACGAGATGCGGGTTTTGACCCAAAGGCAAATGGACAAGTTTGACTTTTTGCGAAGCCTTGACGCTAACCAAGTCTACTCCCTTATTATCGACGAAAGACCCCAAATCCAGTCGATCGTCCTTACACAGCTCGACCAAAAACGTCGCCGCGCAGTCTTCGAAATGTATACCGGCCAGCGCAAGATCGACCTTATGAAAGAGCTATGCCGGGCCGAGTCCATCCCCGTGGAGTATCTCACAAACGTGGCAAAAGCCCTGCAGAAAAAAATCAGCAATCGACCCGAATTTGATACGGCAAACCTCAAGGCGAGTGACCTCCTGTTTGATCTCTTAGAGCGGGCCGAACTGGCCGAACAAAAATCCTTGATGGCTGGGCTGAGAGATACCAAAGCAGAGTCCGCCCGAGCGATTATGATTAAACTCGTGACCGTAGAAATGCTGCCCTATCTTAAAGATGGGCACCTTCTGGAGATTATCCTTGGAGTCGAGCGAGACGAGTTGCTGACGTTTCTTTCGGGGACGAGGGAGCATATTCGCCAGTTGATCATCTCAAAAGCTCCCGAAGAGCTTGCGGATGGATGGGTCGAAGACCTGGGCAACGTCGCACGATTTGATGAGCAGGCCTTTCGGCTAGTCGAACTTAAAATCCTGGGCCGCGTCCGCCAGCTTGCGGCCAATGGGTTTATTAATCTACTGGATATCAATGAGCTTATCTTTAGCTCTGCTAAAAAGCCAAATCCTGAGGAAGATAAAAAAGACGATGTTTTTGTGCCCAGTAAAAGTGCAATGGTGGCCTAAGTCTCTCCGAGGCCCCTGAATCTAAAGGGTGTTGATCATGGCGGAAAGTACTGATGTGGGTGGAGACAAGGAAACCTACCGCGACCCAACCTGGGGAGCCCAGCGGCTCAAAAGTATTTTTCTTTTTTCAAAACTAGAGAGCAAGGAGCTAGTCGAACTCTACCAACACGGGCGGTATGTCTCCATCACGCCAGGATCCCATGCGGTGATCGAAGGGGAGATGTCCCGGGGGATGTACCTTATCTTGCAGGGGTCTATGTCGGTCTACAAAAATGATCCCGTCACCGGCAGTCTGGTACGCCTGGCGGTGTTAGAGGCCGGAGCCAATTTTGGCGAGTTTTCCCTGTTTGATGCAGCTCCTAGGTCGGCGACCGTTGCGGCCCTCACCCAATGTTTTTTGTTTGTCTTAGAATTCGAAGGCTTCGAGGAATACCTCTATAAACAGGGTCCAGATACAAAGGTAAGGTTTTATAGCGCCTGCGCAGAGGAGCTGGCAGTGCGGTTTCGCCAACTAAACTCCGATTACCTACAGTCCCAAAGGATTATCTGGCGTTATGCCTTAAGGCGCGAAGCTCCTGCGGGACCCATTGCGGCTAAATCAAAGACTGGCCAAAAAAAGCCTTAATTCATGATTAATACAATAAAAATATATGCTTATACTATTTCGGAGGAGCGTCGAGGTTCAAGTTCTGAATTAAGTTTCCGACCTAACTCTGGTGAGTGCTACGGGAAAAACAAAATTGAGGAGGACTTAGAGTGATGAAAAAAAGATTTTATTTAGCTATGACGACGGCCCTGTTTATGGGTTTTGTCGGTTGTCAAAAAGGTGACAAGTCAAATCCACTTGGAGAAGGGGGGCTACCCTCAAAGATGACCTTGAAGGGGACGGTCAAACACGGTATTACCGGCAACCCGATTCCCGACGCCAAGGTTAATTTTATCAAGCTCCTCGACGCTACGGCTATTCAAAAGTTGATCGAGTACAAAGAGGCTCCTGACGGAAAAGGCGGCAAAAAAAAGGTGATACGGGTCAAGTTACCCGCAGCCCAAGCCTACACCCCTGACCATACCGTCACCTCCGATGCGAACGGCCAGTTTACCTGGGACCAGGCGGAAATTAACACATACCTGGTTTACACCTACGGACCAGGCGCCCAGCCAGGAGCGACCGGTGCCTATACGGTCCATTTTTGGGGGATCGAACCCGAGACCGGCGAGCTTAAACTGGAAAAATTGATAGGCTACGATGCTGTTATGGCCGCTAAAGAAGGCAAGTTTAATAAAGACTCTCTGACGTTTACCAACAACGATATCACCCTAGCTGGTGGTCCCGTAGCTCCCGAACCGACACCGCCTCCAGCACCCCCTCCACCTCCTCCCCCTCCAGCTGTAGAACCGACCCAGACCAATCCTCCGGCTCCCACCAAGGTCGATGAGGCGAAACCCGAAGAGACCGTGCCCCCCGCAGCGGCTAAGGCAACATGGGACAGCATCAAGCTGACCCACGGAGCCGGCACAGTCACGGGACCTGGATCAGCCGAAGCGATCGACTATCTCACGGGGCAAAACTACTTTTTGCTCGAAGGTACACTCTCCGCCGAACCCTCAAATCCAGACCAGCCAGCCTATGTGGTCATCCAAGCAGGATTTGATTCTGCTGAGACCAAAGACTGCGGCGAGCGTGTTTCGTCCTCAGCAAAAACCTTTGTTTACCCGGTCAAAGTCAATGGCAAGACGGTCGAATTCAAACGGGTGCAGTAGTTTTTTTACAATGATTTTCTGATGAATTTCATTGAGTTAGAGAATTTCTTTACATGATTTCTACAAAACTCCTGCTCAATATGATATTTCCAATAGGCATCAAGGTCGTTGCTTTTAAGGATTGATCTAA
>JBGSUI010000239.1:0-9543 GCA_041736175.1 Oligoflexales bacterium
AATCAATTGGGCCTCAAAAATCAGCATCAAATGAATTCCAAAATGAAGACTTTCCCGCTAAAAAAAGCCCTTATGCAGAGCGTTAATCATTCGAGGCTCCAAAACTTGGTTATAGCATGAGGGCCTTTTTGGACACCCCAGATCCCTAGGAGAGTGGTGATACGATAACGAGATCCCAAGACTCAAAATCGCTTCGGTTCTGAGTCGCAAGCGGGACACCTAGGATTTTGGCCGTCGCCCCGATGAAGAGGTCTTCTGTGTGCAAGGTAAAACCTTTTGCTGCCATCTCAGCCCTTTTTTCAGCGGCGAGGGCTGCGATTTCATGACTCACCGGGACGACTTCCACATCAGCGCCTTGGATAAACTGTCGAAAGGTCTTAAGGACATTTTTCGAGCCTGCTTTGAGCAGCCCATATTCGATCTCGTATATGACGACAGCTGAGGTGGTGATATGTGGCAGTGTACTGAGAAACTCAACGGCTCTGTTTTTGATCTTTAGGTTTCTGCTGACTAGGGCTGACAGGACGATTGTGTCAATGATCAAGGAAGTTCTCCCGGAGTTACTTAAGATCGACTTCTTTTATGGGTGCGCGGAGTTCGCCAAAATCGTCAGCATAGATGCCTTCCTCTTCCGATGTTTTGATAAAGTTCTGCATCAGATCCAAACGCTTTTGCCTTTTGAGTTCGAGCAGGAGCTGCAGATCTTTCTCGCCTATGATTGCGCCTGCTGGTTCTCCGCTGACCTGAATCCGCTGTGGTTCCTTTTGAGCAAGCCGTACAAGTTCAGACATGCGCGCTTTAGCTTCAGAGAGGGGTAGTCCCTCGCTCTTACTTGTGCTTAACATTATCAAATTCCCTTGTAGATATTGGGTGGTTGTGAGTGACAAACCCCACCTCATGATCCCTTATCGGTCAAATGAACCAAAAGATCAAGTAGTTTTTAGACTAGTTAGTCTATTAGTCCATGTGGTCACGCCCTTTAGGGCGGGGTCGTTGACGGCTATGCTTAGAATTAGCTGCGGCCTTTTCTAAACTAGGGCTTGGCTATGTGCCTCATTTTGCTGGAGTTGCAGACACCGGGGTAGCTGCTGCAAAAAAAATAGCTTTCACATCCACATCTTCGGCGACGGTCACACCTAGGTAACTAGGTATCTTGATTTTGTAGTCGGAGAGTTTGATTTGGAACTGGGCTTCACCCTCGACTTTAGATAAATCCGGTGAAGCGGTCAGCGTAGCGGTGCCGCCAATAGGCTTTTCAACCCCATGGAGGCTTAAGGTTCCTGTAAAGGGAACCTCCTGTCCATCTTTTTGGACTTTTGTAGCAGCGATTTTCCAAGTGAGTTTTGCCTCTGGAAACTTCTTAGTCTCCAGATAAGTATCCTTCATATGTTGGTCTCTCAGGTCAATCCCTGTGACAAACTGGTCGAGTTTGACCACGAATTGGCCCGTTGTCTCCTGGGCAGCCACTTTCGCTTGGCCGGCAATCTGCGCACCCTTGCCATTAATCCGCAGAAACCCGGGTTTGCCAATGGCCGTGAACTCTAGCTGGCTGGTTTTGGGGTCTAACTGATAAGAAGCCTCTGCATGGAGGGGTGAAGCCCCCAAGACCCATGCAGCTGTCCAGAGGACAAGGGTGGAAGATCTCAAGGGTCTCTTGGTAAGATTTAATAAACTTATTTTCATTTTAAATTCCTTTCTACGGTCGATCTAAAGATAGTAATGCCCAATCACATAGGCTGTCGTCGAAAAAGAATAATCGGAGTGATTGAGGGTCATTCCGACCATGGAGTCTACATCAAAATGGGGTCTTGGAAACCACTGGACTCCCAGCCCGATCGTCTCCCGACGGGTCTTGAGATCTCGTATCTGGGGGGCGATCCCTTCGACGACGAGAGATGGAATCAGACCTTGGATCGCCTCGTAACCAAGGCGATGGTAGAAAACAATCTGATCATAGGGATTGCCCTGGTCTGGACGTATGGTTTGCCGGTTTTCTTCGGCGAGCAAAAACCACTTTTCGCCGAGGGCAAAGCTACCAAAGACCCCGACCACCTGTCGTGATTGAACAGAGTTTTTGCCCGTCAGGCCGTTGATGCCTACTCGATGTTTCCCCGCTAAAAAATGCGCATATCCAAGGCTGTAACCTTTCTCGTCTGAACCATCAGCTTCCTGTTTTCGTGCCCCCATCATCCGAGTCAGCGTCACTTCGTGGGTTTCAGCAAACCAAGTCAACTCACCGTTTAGGTTTTCTTGGCCTTGATCAAACCCAAGGCTGCGGCGGACAAAGGTATTATGCTGGGGAATCCCCAGGCCAAATTTAGGATAAAAGCGGCCAAGGCGCAGACTGGTATCACCTAGCTCGGACTTTATATAGTATTGGCGAAATGACATTTTTCCGGAGAGATCGGGCCGCGAACGGGTTTCTCCCCGAGGCCCCCCTGACAAAACGAGGGTGGCTTTAGGCAGGACCAGTCCAACCGTCACATCCGACTGCATTCTGATCCAGCGGCCATCTTGGCGATCTGCGTTTTGAAAATCCAGCTGCATCATACGGAGGTCACCACCTAGGAGGAGCCATTGGGGGAGCCAAGGCTGCTGGGGAGCTCCATCGCTAGGAGGGGGCAATCCCTTGGTGGCTCCGAGGCCATGGAGTGGGAGCCCTTCGGCGGGAGTACCCCATGTGCTGAGTTTTTCCACAGCGATGGACCGGCCATAGGGCGTCAGGAGCCCGCCACCGGAGGGGCTGACATGGCAGGTGGAGCAGGAGAAATACCCATAACGGGTCATTTCTGGAAAGGCCCGGGCCATGGAACTGGTCATAAAAAAACCCAGGACACAAAACAAAATACTTACCAAGGGGAATCGTCTCATCGGGCGGCTCCTGTTTCAATCCAGGTTTTGACGAGATCTGTGAGGTCTTGCGGGAGTCGATCGTCCCCAGGAGGCATGGGATTTTCGCTACGGATGATGGATTGGTAGAGTAGGCTTTGCTCGAGATTCCCAGGGACGATGAGGGCAGGTCTGCCGTCCGGCGAAGTTTTGATGATTCCATCATAGGTTTCGAGGTTTATATTGCCAGAAGCGTATTCACCCTCGTGACAAAAGATACAGTGCTCGTCGATAAGTTTTTTCTGGATGTCGTCGAAGGTAATCTTTGGCTGTGGCACTACGGGGGCTGGAGCGGGTTCCACGGGGGCTGGAGCGGGTTCCACGGGGGCGGGCTCAGGAGTCACGGGTGCGGGCAAGGGAGCTGGCTGCTCTGGTTGTGGAGCGGGTTGCGGACTCACGGCAGGAGGCTGGGGGTCCACTATAGGAGTGCCCGTCTCAATCCAAGTCGCAAGGGCTCCAATCAATTCACGGCTAGGCTTTTTGGGTCCCGGAGGCATTTGACCCGTGACGATAGACATAAAGAGGCTGCTCTCTTGTGGTTTTCCAGGGACGAGGATCGGCGCTTTGGTCCTCGATCCACGGCTTGCAAAGATGGATTCAAGGGTTTCTAGATCGACGCCGCCGCTTTTTTGGCTGCTGTTGTGACAGGATACACAGAGTGGTTTAAAAAGTTGCTCCTGGAGTTGTACAAAGGCATTGGCTCCGCCTATGTCTCCCTGGTTTTCGCTGGTGCGTGGTCCATTGATATTCTTGTTGTTTGGTTTTTTATCTCGGGAATAGTTACAGTGGGTGGTCGTGGTAAGGAGGATCAGGCAGGAAACACCCCAGGAGCGTAGATTTTTAGAGACGGGGATTTGTTTGTTTGCCTTTGGTTTGGCAGCACTGATGGACATAAAAAACCTTCCTAGGCAATGATTGTCGCTTTTTTTTAAGGGTGGGACGTCGGCTGAAGCGCCGAATCTTTGGGGGCGAGGGTACTTTCACCATAGGCTTAGTGTCCAGCAGAAAGATCGGACTCCCACCCCACACCAATGAGCCTATGATGTTCCTAGTTAGAGTGACCTCTTCGGCGAAAATTGTCTTATATGATCGCTAGTTAAAACATCGTCTATTCTGATAGACGATAAGTTTGTATTTTCGTAGAATAGGTTAGATGGATATTTATTTCGCTAAGGATGCAGCATGTTAGAGATCTTCTTTGAAATTCACACGAATCTCTTGAGCCAGCTCAATCGCGGCGAGCTTTAGGTGGCCGACGCCGGCCTTCATGCACGGCTGCGACTATCTCCTCTGCCGTCAGATCTGTGCTAATCCCTGCGACATCCAGGGGCGATTTGCCATCTTCCGCTGGCCGCAGCACAAAGACCACTCCATCTTTCCTGAGGATTCTGACCTCACCATCCTTGACAGCCTTTTCGAGCAGCGAGGCAAGCTGCTGGCGGGCTTCAGAAAACCTATAAACTGCCATGTTAGTACTCCACGATCTTTATATTGAGTGAAATGGCAGCTCTCTTCAGAGCCTTATCTAGTGTAAGCAGGGGGGCATTGAATGTTCTGGCACAGACTAACAGATAAGCATCGTAGGCGTAGATTCCTGCATCGTGCGCAACATGGAGAACCTCGCTCAGGTTTACATCCACATAACGAATAGGAAGCGAGTTAAAGACGTCAAGAGCTTTAACGGCGGTTTTCAACGGCAAAGCTCGGCGCTTGAGCATCGCTGAAAAAGCGTTGCCGACCTCCCAAAATACGGAATTTGGGGCAATAAGATTACGACCAGCTGTGGCAATCAGCAAATCCGGCTTGCTTGCTTCGTTGACCAAAACCGATATTGCGGCTGAAGCATCCATCGTAATATTCAAAATTGCCATAATATCTCCAAAGACTCTCTATTGTACAATTGTACTATGATTAGATTCCGAAAGCAATGACTCCCACATAAAGGGGCTGTCCGGAGGTCTGAAGGAGAAAATTTTACTTGGTAATCTATGCTGCAAGCAATCTAAGCATCATTCCGCAAATTTTGACAGTATTAGAAAAAACTGGCATCCCTTTTTAAATGGTGGTGAAATTTGAGGAGGTGATCGCAATCATATTTTATCTCAGAGCGCAAAAATGTTTGCTGCCTTTGGCATATTGACATTCCTAAATCTTTGTCATTATCCACTGCGTGGGTTTGAGTAGGCCAAGGTCCTTTACCATCCAAAGCAATGAGCTCATGATGTTCCCAGTTAGAGTGACCTCCTCGGCAAAATTCTCCTATATGATCGCTAGTTAACATATCGTCTATTCTGATAGACGATATGTTGGTTTTTTCGTAGAATAGGTTAGACGGATATCTGTTTCGCGAAGGAGGCAGCATGTTAGACATCTTCTTTGAAATTCACACGAATCTCTTGAGCCAGCTTCCCACTCAATTCCAGCGTGCGGCTCGTGATGTTCTCGATCTGGAAGCGCCAGCTTTAGGAATATATGGACCGCGAGGCGTCGGCAAGACGACGATGCTATTGCAGCACGCTCAAATGGTTCACGGTGGTCCGGATGTCTGTCTTTACATAAGTGCCGATCACGTTGCGGTCGCTGCAGCGGGGCTTTTTTCCCTTGGTCGATCTTACTTCCAGCAAGGAGGTCAGGCTCTCATACTGGATGAAATTCATCGCGCACCGGATTGGGGGCGGCAGGTCAAGAGCCTCATCGATAGCTACCCCAACAAGAAATTTTATCTTAGTGGTAGCTCGGCATTGGCTCTATGGGAATCTGACGCGGATCTGTCCCGTCGGGTGCTGTGGTCTAAACTCCCCTGTCTTAGCTTCCGTGAGTTTCTGAACCTTGCTCACCAAGTAACGTTTCCTCCGCTTAGCCTTGAGGAAATCTTGACGAATCATCCTAAGCACGCCATGACCATCAAAGCCCAAAGACCAGCGATTCTTGCTGATCTAAAGGATTATTTGACGTACGGATATTATCCATTTTTTGTTCAGGGAAAGCAGGGATTTCTTCAGCGCCTTTTAGCGATTATCGAAAAAGTTCTGGCGGAAGATATCCCTGATTTATTCAATATCGAAAGGAGCAAGATCTCATCGCTACGTCGTCTCCTGTGGATTGTTTGTTCCTCAGCACCCTTTAGTCCCAATATTGACGGATTAAGCCGAGATCTCGGCATCGCAAAAGAGTCCGTCTATACCTACCTCGATTGCTTGGAAAAGTCCGGCCTCCTAAAATCTTATCGTGCCCCCGTGACGGGGGGGAAGTTAGCCAGAAAGCCTGCGAAGATCTATCCTGCTAACGCCAACATGCTCACAGCTATCGTAAGTCAAGCCAGTCTAAAGCAGGAGGTCGGGATGGTACGTGAGACCTTCCTGCAGTCGACACTTTCGGAAACCCATACCTTGCACACGCATGCCAAGGCTGATTTCTTGGTGGATGACTCCATTGTGATTGAAGTAGGCGGACCTTCAAAAGACTTTCGTCAAATTCAGGAAAATCCCTGTGATGGATACCTCGCTCTCGATGGAGTCGAAGTGGGGAGTGGTCAAAGGATTCCGTTATATTTGTTTGGGTTCCTGTATTAAATGTCTAGGTGCACTGAGATGTTTAGGTTTTAACGAACACACCCAACCGAATCCCCTTACACTTTTTGTGGGTTGACGATGTAACTCGACAAAAACAACCACTTGTTTGTTATATCGCATTTTAGTCAGAAAAGGGGGCCCTTAAAAAGAAGTCCTACATTCTATCGATCGGGCTACCGACCAGCCCCAGGTGCGGGCTACGCCCTTTAAGCCGGGGTAGTTGACGTGGAAGTTCCTTCTCCGTAGTTAGGTACTGGCGAAAACAAGCGATAACCTGGTGCAGATCAATCTGCCCACTCCGATGGGCATGCTTTCAGCTTGAGTTTGATGGGCGGGCTGTCTTCGGACCTAAACCGATAGCTGAGCGTCACGCTTCCTTGCGACTGCTTCCATTGCGGTTTACCCAGCCAAGTTGGTTCGTAAATTCGCTCGAAAACTGCACCTTTTCGGGTGGGTGAGGCTTCCAGTTTTTTTGGTCAACCCATTGATTGACTTCATTTCCAAACTCGGCACTATGTATGCTTTTTATACGAACAGGTTTACCAGCATCTGTAACATCTTGGTGTCCAGCAGAAAGATTTTACGCCTATGGGAGTGATAGTAAGGGAGACGGGCTTCAGTACCGTATGATAGACTAGACGATATCATTGAAAAAGCGACTTATTTATACTACGATTAGATCAAGTGTTTTGTGGTGAATTACGACGAGGATATGCCTTATATCATGATAAATCAGGATCTTATAGATGTTCATGGAATCATTACGGCCAGCACTCCAAGATCTTATTCTCGCCTGGGAGTGGTTCCCGTAGACTGGAGCGCCCCAGTCATTGGGCTTACGGGGGCGCGTGGGGTCGGCAAAACCACGGTCCTTTTGCAAAAATATTGGGAGCTTTATGGTAGCCATCAACAGTGCCTCTATATTTCGTCCGATCATGTGCAAGTGGCAGCGACAGGGATCTACAAGATTGGTCGCGAGCACTTTAAATCAGGTGGCGAGGCCATCATCATTGACGAGGTCCATCGTGCAGCTGATTGGTCTGCAGAAGTCAAAAGTCTGATCGATAGCAGTCCTGGCAAGGTCATTTGGTTGAGTGGCAGCTCATCGGCAGCTCTAGCAAAAGATGGTGCAGATCTCTCCCGTCGTATCGTCTGGTATGACCTGCCGGGGCTCTCCTTTCGCGAGTACTTGCTGCTCAATGGTCGTCCTGATGTGCCTCTGGTCACTCTGGGCGAACTAGAGCATAACCATGTGGCCATAGCCCGTGGTTTGACTGAAAAGGGTCCGCTCCTTGGAGCCTTTCGCAACTACCTTAAGTACGGACACTATCCATTTTTTCTGCAAGGTCTAGGCACCTATCACCAGCGGCTGCAAAATATCATCGACAAGGTGGTGAGCGAAGACCTACCCTCTTTGTTTAATATCACTGCAGCTAAAGTGACTGTCCTCAAGAAAATTCTCTGGGCAGTCGCTTCCTCTGAGCCTTTCCAATTAAACATCGAGGGTCTCAGCCGTGATCTTGGAATCGCAAAGACGTCGTTGTACTCCTTTCTCGAATGCCTCGAACAGGGAAGGCTTTTGCAGTTTGTGGCTAGGTCCGGCACGGGGCTAAAATCCGTGAGAAAACCCGAAAAAGTTTACCTAGACAACACCAATCTGCTCGCTGCGATCACGGCACCTCACCGCGTAGAACCATCCATAGGCAGCGTCCGTGAGACTTTTTTGTGTGCCAGTCTGCGGCCCCACCATGCAGTCAAATCCCTGGGTGATGTGGATTTTCTTGCGGATGAACATTGGGCGATTGAAGTGGGTGAACCACGGAAGGATAACCGGCAGTTAACAAAGACACGGGCGGTCAATGAAGGGCAAAACCTTTTGGCAATCGATGGAATCGAAACAGGTTCAGGCAATCGAATCCCCTTACACTTGTTTGGGTTGACGAGGTAGCTCGACAAAAACAACCTCTTGTTATATCGTATTTATGTCAGAAAAGGGGGTTGTTTTTGCAGAGAAAAATTGTAACTAGCCTATACGAATGGTTTAAATCCGATACACGTAAACCATTGGTCATGCAAGGAGCCCGACAGGTTGGCAAGTCGACATCGGTGCGAATGTTTGCCAAAGAAAACAACCTCAATCTCTTTGAAGTCAATTTAGAAAAATACTCTGAACTCGATCATGTGTTTGCCACACTTAAGATCGACAATATTCTGCGACAGATTGAGGGTGTCCTGAAGCGCCCGCTTCCAGAAGATTCCTCATCCTTGCTCTTTTTAGATGAGATTCAAGCGACTCCCCATGCTTTGGCAGCATTGCGGTATTTTTATGAGGAGACACCTAACCTCCCGGTTATTGCCGCTGGGTCCTTGTTGGATTTTGTGCTAGCCGACCATGAATTTTCTATGCCAGTCGGACGAATCGAATACCTCCAGGTTTTTCCCATGTCTTTTGACGAGTTTTTGCTGGCTCGGGAAGAGCACTGGCTGCGAGAGCAGTTAATCACCTATAAGATTGGATCGACCTGGCCTATCGCCACCCACGACCAGCTTTCCCTGCTATTGCGGGACTACATGATCACTGGAGGAATGCCTGAAGTTGTTGCCCAAAGGATCAAGAATTCGAAATCACTCAAGTGGCAACAAATCCAGGAAAATATCATTCAGACCTTTCAAGATGATTTTGCAAAATATGCCAAGAAGCACCGGGTCGGCGTGCTACGTCAGATTTTTGATCGCCTTCCCCAACAGATTGGCAGGAAGGTAAAATATTCCTATTTGGCTCCAAATGAGAGAGCAGAACATGTAAGAGACTCTATCCTCCTACTTGATAAGGCGCGGATCCTTTTGCGGACTTTTCATACGGACGCATCTGGAATCCCCCTGAAAGCTCAAAAGGACGAGAACACATTTAAATGTTTTATGCTCGATGTAGGGCTCTATAACTTAGATCTTGCAAAGAATTGAACAAAAAGGATCAAAAAACAAAGTTTTCTAGCATAAATTAATATATAAAAGCCCTACAATGGCGTCCGACAACCACTAAATCTCGATACAATACTATGCCGCAGATTTTTTGAATATG
>JBGSUI010000251.1:0-10616 GCA_041736175.1 Oligoflexales bacterium
AATTCAAAAAGATGCTCAAACACAAAACTCTAAAATCTGGCTAGTGGTCCTCGGCTATGATAAAAGCGGGAAATTAAGCTGATATTCCGCAGAAAACACACGTTTCATATAAATAGATCTTCTGCATTGCAAGATCTAAGACTTACAACTCCAGTACTGGCGTTTTTGGTCTCGGCCAAGCAGGTGGCGCGGCCGATGGTTACTTAGCCTCCTCGGATTTTACGATTTTCAACAACAAACAGGCTGCGATCACCACTAGTTCGGTGATAAACGGAGGAACGTTTACGACTGCCCTGCAAAACGGTGTGGAAGTCAAACCCTACAGCACTGGTGCGGGCCAGACCGGCGAACTACGATTTGACGAACTCGCTGCTAACGGCACAAACTACGTAGCGATCAAGTCACCGGATGATTTAACAGGAAATGTGGTCCTTACCCTGCCGACGGGTGCCGGGAGTTCTGGGCAAGTATTGTCTACAAACGGCTCAGGCACTTTAAGCTGGATCTCCCCTGGTGGAGGCGGTACCGTGACCAGTGTCGGGATCACCGCTCCAGCCGCTGGGATTGGCGTCTCAGGAGGCCCCGTCACAGGATCTGGGTCTATGACTCTTTCCCTCACGGACGACCTGGCTGCCGTGGAAGGAATTTCCAGTACAGGCAGCGTGGAACGCACCGGTCTCAACACCTGGGGCACCTACACCGTCACGGCTGCTGGTAAAGCTCTGATCGACGATGCGGATACCACAGCCCAAAGGACAACCCTTGGTTTAGGAGCCCTTGCCACCGCGGCCTCCGTCTCCGGGGGCACCGGTGGGACGATTACTGACGACTCTATCACCGACGCAGATATCAACTCTGCGGCAGCGATCGCCCAGTCAAAAATCTCGGGGCTTTCCACCTCTCTTTCGGGCAAAGAACCCACCCTCGCTGCTGGCACGACAGCCCAATTCTACCGTGGTGACAAGTCATGGTATGATTTTAACACCGCGGCCCGCGGTGCCGTAAGCATCACGGCTCCCTTGACTTACAACTCCGGTACTGGCGTTTTTGGTTTAGGCCAAGCAGGTGGCGCGGCCGATGGTTACCTAGCTTCCTCTGATTTTTTAGCTTTTAATAGCAAACAAGCGGCCATCACAGCGGCGACGACTGTCAACGCTGGGACCGTGACCACCGCCCTGCAAAACGGAGTGGAAGTCAAACCCTTCAACACGGGAGCTGGTCAGACAGGGGAACTACGTTTTGACGAACTCGCGGCCAACGGAGCCAACTACGTGGGTTTTAAGGCCCCTGATGTTTTAGGGGCTGACAGAATCTGGACCCTGCCCTCCGGGGACGGAACCAGCGGCCAAATGCTCTCGACCAACGGCTCAGGTATCTTGGGCTGGTCGAGTGCCACCACAGGCACGGTCACCAGTGTGGGGCTCACTGCTCCCGCCGCAGGGATCACCGTCTCAGGGGGTTCTATCACATCCTCAGGCTCCTTCACACTCAGTCTCGCCGACGACCTGGCCGCCGTGGAAGCCCTTGGCACCACGGGCAGCGTGGAACGGACCGGTCTCAACACCTGGGGCACCTACAGCGTCACAGCGGCTGGTAAAGCTTTGATCGACGATGCTGATGCCAGCGCCCAACGAACAACCCTTGGTTTAGGATCGTTGGCAACCGCATCGACCGTCTCCGGGGGCACCGGTGGGACCATCACCGATGACTCTATCACCGACGCAGATATCAACAGCGCGGCAGCCATCGCCCAAAGTAAGATTTCTGGGCTTACGACATCACTTTCGGGCAAACAAGGGACAATCACGACAGCTTCTGTGATCAACGGGGGTACGTTTACGACCGTCCTGCAAAATGGGGTGGAAGTCAAACCCTACAACACGGGAGCAGGCCAGACAGGGGAAATGCGTTTTGACGAACTCGCTGCCAATGGCACCAACTACGTGGGGTTTAAGGCCCCCGATACCCTCGCAGCGGACAAAGTCTGGACTCTGCCCGCCGCCGATGGGACCAGCGGTCAGGCCCTCACCACCAACGGCACGGGCTCCTTGGCCTGGAGCACTGTGGGTGGCGGATCCCTGACCCTTTCTTCCAAAAGCTCCGACTATACGGTAACCACAGGAGACGCCGGAGAATATTTTATGGTCTCAGGTAACCTGACGACACTCACACTCCCCACCGCAGCCACGGCAGGATCGGGCTTTGGGATCACCGTTAAATCCAACGGGGGCTGGGCCTTGGTCGCACGCTCGGGTTCGGATCAGATTGAAGGGGCTACGACCCCGCTAGCCATTCCCACCCAGGGAGTGGCTCAGATCGTGACGGATGGGACTGGGTGGTACGTCGTCAATCCCATGGTCAATCTCTATCGCGGTACCCCAGTATCCTGTGGTGCGGACTGCTATGCTAACGGTACAGCCATCACGGCTGGGCTCGCCTATACGGCCACAGGCAAAGCCCTGGTGTTAGGATCTTACACCATCTGGTATGATGCCAACGGGACCAGAGTCCTGCGTGTGGACGGCTCGGACAACTGGCATAAGGCCCTTAATGCTAACGGGCGTACCTTTAGTTCCACTGACCTCAACAAAAACTTAGCAGACATCGGTGGGCGGGTATGTCCTGTAAACGTCTATGTGGATGATGGCAATAAGGTCGCTACGGGGCGGTGTGTTTATTATGACCGGGGCAACATGTCCCAACGATTGGATGCATCTCTCCTGGATGCCACCACCAATCAGTCCACTGCAGGGTCCTATCGCCTGGGTTTATGGGATACGGCCGCGGGTGGTAACACGACCGGTGCGTCCTGGTATGAGGGCAATATCCAGACCTGTGTTAACAAAGGCATGCGCCTGCCTCTGCTCTATGAGACATCCGCAGCGGATCCTGCAGGCACCTACAAGCCCGCAGACCCAGCTTCCCCAAGCTGGTCCTCAGCGTCTACAGGGGTCCCGTCGTTGGGAGACTATACCTGGACGTCGTCCGCCTATACCTTCGATTCCTACCTTTACTGGGTGTGGGCGGGCACGGGGACCTCCTACGGTTACCTCAACACCTACCCGGTGCGTTGTGTTGTCCCGTAGTTGGCCGGCGACACCTAGAAACTTGAAACTTGAAACTTGAATTTTTTTTTCTTTTTTTAATGCAGCAAAGCCCCCAGGATCTTTAACGTGGCCCGGGCCTTTGGTTAAATAGCCCGATAAGATATTTTTCCCATCCGGCAATTTGCTTGGAGATGTTTTCGATTTCAGCCATGGCCCGGAGGTAAAACCCTTCGGACAGGGCTTTAGACCTCCAGAGTAGGGTCGAAAATCCCTTGATGTTTTCCGCGTAGGCGCGCAGCTCGTGGAGTTTGGCCGCGACCTCTGTGATGGGGAAGCCGAGGGGTGAGGCTTTAATGACGTTGACCTGAATGGTAAGTCGCATCATGGCAGAAAGGGAGCCGAGGATCTCCTGCTCAAGGATGCTGATTCGTAAATACTTAGACATGTTGCGGTGGACTTCGAAAAATCGCCCGTAGAGTGAGAGTAGATCGCTGTGGATCTGGGGCTCGGTGCAGTACGCCAAACGTCACCCTTCGACGACTTTCAGTCTTGGCGGTGATTTGGGGCGTCTGGGCATTTATGAACACATCGATTGTTCAAAAGACAAATTGATTGGTGGCTTTCTTTGGCGGCGCTTCCGGTCAAATGCGGTATTAAGCTCCCAAGGTGTCAACATACGGTCGTCGCTAATACTCGCTTGCTTAGCTCCACCCAATTATCTAACTGCCATTGCTTCGAAAAAAATTGGGTTGATTTACTTATCATTATGTGGTTAGGCTAGACAGCATGCGTTTGACCGAAAAGGCTAGACGCTTTGCGTAGCCTAGAAGAGTGGGAAGCTGGATAAAGGACGAATCGTGGCCGGAGATTTCCCGAGATATCAACAGCTCGAAAAGCACCTACTAGCACAGGTTATTCTTCGCTTTGACTATTCACCAGTTCTCAAGTTGGCTGACAAGACACCAGCCGGAGAGTTGATAACGGCGAAAAAGAACGACTTTGTTGAAAAGTACGTTGAGAAAGTCCGCAAGTTATTGCCATTATTTCAATATGAGCAGACCTCTCCCGAAGAATTCATTTTTCAGGTTACTGACAACGGCCCCCAAGCGCGTCGCGAGCCACGGACAACTGTACACAAGTTCGCTACTCCAGATGGCGCGACGTTTATCGAGACGTCGTTCTTGTACCTAGCTGTAGCCATGAGTGGGGCACAGTACAAGGGCTTCAGTGCCTTTCTGGATCTTTTGTTTCCAGTTTGGCAGGTGTTTTCGACGGACTTTGCAATAGACAAGGTCAAACGTGTAGGCATTCGGAAGATCAATCACATAGTGAAGCCAGGAACACCCGACAGTGTTCGGTTTGATGCAGAAGTTAGCGAAGAGGTGCTCGGTCCGACCAGGGCATTCGGGGCATCACTATCTGAATGGGGGATAGGTCTTCATCGGAAGGAAGACACCGCGGGACCAGAAAATCGAGTCACTATCGGAACTAGGCAGGGTCATTCAGATGGGAAAGATGCGACTTTGCTGTTTTTGGATTTCGATGTGTTTAGTGCCCATGTAAGGAACAACGACGGCTCAATGCGCGAGTACCTTCAGGATGTACTAAATCATCGACATTGGGAACTGTTCTGTAACTTTATGAACAGGAAGAAGCTTCAAGAGTTGGGGTTAAAAGCTTAAGTGGATTTCACACCATCTTCATCAGTACCTAGTAAGGGGTTCGTGGCAAATAATGCGCTTGATTCAACCCGATCGTCGCCCTTTCGCGGAGCCGTCACAGTCCTAGGAAGGACTGTTCACATTTCCGATCATGCTATACCTGGATTCGTCGAACATCGCGAGGTCGAGTTTGAGAACTGGAGTGTTGGCCGGGTGAGCGCAACTTGGGAGTATGTTGTTATCAGGAAGGAGCTCTATAGAGCGCGGGTGAAGCTGGTCAAGATTGACGGGGAAAATCAATGGCGAGTTAGAACCAGCCTTGATGCCGACACAGAATTGGATCTAATGTTTCCCGAGGAAGCTTTTACTCCTTCAGGAACTTCGACAGAAGAAGTCGCCAATCTTGAGATAAGGTCTTTCCTAGGTCGGATTCGGAAGACGTATACGCTGCACCCACTTAAGAAATTAACAGTTACTCGCGAAGAAGTCGAAGAAGTATTGACACCCTTCCTCGATAATCCACCGTTTTAGATGGCAGTCGATATATATGTGGCCGGGCCAAAGGTCGGCGAAACAATTGTTATCGACCTGTTAGACGTCCAAAAGACAGTCGTGATAGACAGCGCTGGAGATCTTTCTGATCGCATCCTAAAGCTGATAGGTCGAAAAAAGATTGATCTCCTCTGTCTGACCCACACGCATGCTGACCATGTCAGCGGCGCAGGGCACTTATTTGATTACTATGACCCCGAGTCAGTAGTAGTTTTCCATCCGTTTGCCGCAAGTTACTGGCTTGCTCTCTCCGCCTTTTGCAAGAAGAAGAGCCTTCCTCTAACTGAGCAGGAACAAAAAGATCTGACCCGGTTTGAGAGTTTGACTTCCAAAATTAGCGCCTTCGCTGAGAAATGTAAGATTGGCGGCCGGCACAGTGATTTTGTGCGCGCCGACTCAGACAAAGTTGTTGCCTCGACTTTCGTCACATCTCTGAATGGATTACTTGAAATAGAGGTCGTACTTCCAATCGGGACGGTCCTTGAGCCTGTTCTGGCAAGCCTAAACAATAAGGATCCTAGCATCTTCGCCCTACTTCCGAACTCAGAAAATCAAAATCCGAACGACTACTGTGCTGGATTGGAGGTGCGATACGGCGGACAGGAGTTTCTGTTCCTTGCCGATGCGACGTCAGCAATGACTGATGCTCTGGCAGACAGGATCGTCGCAAAACAAAAGAAGTATGCCTTCGTCAAGGCGTCACATCACGGGTCAAAGAACGGCAATCCACAGAAGCTGTGGGATGCTTTAAAGAATCGAGTCGATCACGTAGCTGTAACTCGATTCACGACGCATTCTCTTCCTGAGACCGAGATCATAAAAATGATTCGAGGATCGAATGCGGACGTTAGAATAACCCCGCTCATAACTTCAGTCTTGTTTCAGAATGTAACCGGAGCGGGAATATTATCAGGGAAGCGAACTAAGACGAACCGGACTCCGCAGTGTCTCAAATATAGCTTCTCTGGCCCTTCTGGCGCGATTACGGTGGCTGAGCTTCAATTATGATCTCCACTACGCCGTTGCCTCAAGTGATGTTGGTTAAAATTAAAGTCGTCTGACACTTAGTACAAATCATCATTGGTCAAAATCACAATCCCTTTGTTTTGGCACGATTCGACAAAAGCGGCAGTTGCACCACAAGATAAGAGGAGGAATCTAGAGACGGCCCAGTCTTTGTGTGGTTGCGGGTACTTTTTTCTCTCTACCTCAGCGTCGAAGCCGGACTGGCCGTCTGCTTGACCCGCAATCCACTTACATTCAATGAGTCGACACTCTCTGTCGGAACTGCACTCAACCACAATATCTATTTGCGTCCTCTGGGAGCCCTTTGTTTCCCAAAAAGAGCCTACTGAATAAGCGGCGTTCGACGCAAGGTGCAGCTTGTTAAATAGGTTAGCCACTCGTAGCTCGGGAGTTCCGATGCCCATGGTGAGAATGTTGATAACAAGTAGCTCGAATGCTTTTCCGGAAAAACCCGGAATATAAAAACCGGAGTCTGACCCTATAACCTCATGAGGAAAAATAAGACCACGTTGGTTGCCTTCAATCTTGTCCTTCATCGGCTCCAGGACCTGAAAGAAAAAGTTAAGAAAAAAATCATCCATAAAATATCGAGTATCCAGCTTTTTTCCCATCTGAGGTCGCGGCTTAACCAGAGTGCTTTCTACTAAACGAGAGATAATTCGACTCACCATCGGCTGTTTGAATCCCGTCTTGACAGATATGGCCGCCTCGGTCGCTCCGTCTTGACCAAGGGCTCGAAGAAGGGTCTTGACGGTTGCTAGACTCTTGTTAGTATAAGTTTCCATCCGCAGAACCTTATCTGCCTCTCCAAGGAACTTGGAGTCCTTAGTAAACACGTACTGATTAACCACACGCATAAAGTTGTCATCCTCGGCAGCGGCCATATCCTCTAAGTAAAATGGAACTCCGCCAAGCATCATATAAATCAAACTCACCTGTTCCCTGCTCCAACGTGGAAAAAAATAACGCTGGACCTCGTTCGGCGTAAACGGCTTGACCCAAATGTGAGCAAACGTGGATAGACCGTACAAAATTGACTCCGCTCCATCTACATGCTCATGAAAGAAGCGAGCAGAAGAGCCTGCAATCATTAATTTTACCCGTCCAGACTGCTTCCAAGAAAGCCAGTGCTCCTTAAGGCGCCCGCAGAATCCAGCTCCACCTCTAGCGAGCCACTGAATCTCGTCTATCATAAGTAGAGTCGGCTTCTCTTGATGTTTCCCTATATGATCCTTGACAGTATTAAAGATGATGTCCCAGTTAAGCTCCCGCGTTCGCATTTTAGACAGGGTTGTTCCTGCGAACTTATCCCAGTCACGAGCGAACCTGGATTGCGCCTGCCTCGGAGCTTCATCGATTGCCCCCATGAAATAAAAAGCATTGGATAGGGTTGCCGCAAAGTGTGTCAACAAGGCTGATTTACCTATGCGGCGGCGACCGCGAACAAACGTAAAACCCGGCCCAGGCAGACCCAAAAATCTGTTAATCTGGTCCTTCTCCTGTTCGCGTCCATAAAGTGCTTTGATCATCTGATGTTTCCTCCACAACATATATTGGAAGGTATCGAACACGAGATTAGTTATATCTCTATCTACACGAATGTAAAGGTATTTTTTGGACAAAGACTTCTCGCCACTTTTACCAGTTCAATAAAAGATTAAATATCATTATCTTATAGATATAACTAATCATGAGTCACGCAACATGAGTTATAAGTCTCTCACTTTCCTTCAACCTATTGAAACAATGGGGTTATATTCAGTTCACTGAGATTCGACAAGTGACTCCAGAGCGGCTATCAGTCCCTTTGATCAGGCCCCTAGATTTGGTAGACTGGGAAGGGTGTCAAGGCGATCCGCCAAAAGGGCGTTAGATTTTTCTTGCTGATGGCGTGGGAACAGAGACTGAAAATCTTAGGAGTTGGTATTGGAGATAGAAAATAGATCCATTGGACCTATCATAAGAAAGGTTTTTTTACTGCTAGCTTTGTCCATGGGTATCCCGAGTTTACTTCAGTCTTTTTGGCTAGCCCATTACGGGTTTGATGTGGGCCAAGAAATCATCCTACAACTGGAAAAAACTATGAGTGTGGGGGCCAATCCCCTAGGACAGATGCTGTCGTTTTTAGAATCCATGGTCCATGCCAATTTTTTTGGCGGACTGCTGGATTTTGTCCTTACCCTGATCGCCTACTTTGCTTCTTTGCGTCTGTGGGTCGGCAACCTGCGGGGCCAAAATCCCCAGTCTAACCTCGGTGCATGGGTCCATGCTGCTAAAACCTCAGTTTTCAAAGGAAGCATCCTTTTTTTATGCCTCGGTCTTTTGTCGGTTTTGCCTCTGCAACCCATAAGCATAATCCTGGGGGCGCTGCTTTTAATGGGTCCCGTTATTATGGTCGTCGAAGCAACAGGCGGCACTCGGGCCATCGGTCGAGCTTTAGCTTTAAGATATGCCAGGCCACCCGAACAAATGCGACCACAGGTGTTTTCGACTTTAATGAATCTCATCGTGATTTTTTTAGCGGTGTACGGCATGTTTGGCCTAACCCAAGTGAGCGAAAGAATGATTTTAGAGCTGGACTGGCTACAACCTGCAGTCCACCAGGTCCTCTATCAGCCTTGGAATTTGTTTGGCGTTACGACTCCATGGTCCTTGGGGTTTTTACTAGCCCATCTCTGTGGCACGCTGTTTCGGGTCATGACGGCGATGTTTATGGGGTACTCCACAGTAAGGCTTTATTTTACGATCGTTCAGCGCAGGACCATCGCGATGGTTTGATGGCGCCCCACACCACTCATCACCGGTTCGTGAAAGCTAATTAAAAAGTATTGAGCAGACCTTAAATTCACGCGCGCTAACTTCTAAGACCTTATAAAATAATTAAATATATTGATAACTTAACCATAAATTTTAAAGTTATAACTTTAAAATGCCGATGAGTGTGCTAATCTCTATGGATGGGGGGGCGGAGCAGCGAGGGTACCATGGAAATTAAAAAGACAGATAAAGGTTGGGAGTTTCAGGGTATTGTTTTTTCAGACGAAAAATCAGCACTTGAAACGAAGGCTTTTGAAGAAAGTTCCAGCAGCGAGACGAAAAGCATATTTGCGGGCTCCGAAGGGGCCAAATTTGTAGTCGAATACAACGAAAAAGAACAGGAAACATTTGGTAAATTTATTGGATTTATTTTAAAAATTCGAAGAATCAGCCTCAGACAACTTGCCGTGGAAATGTCGGTAACCGAACAAACCATCTATGCCTGGATGCGAGGCATTTCGATTCCAACTCTTAAGCACCTAGTCAAATTAAAAGGCATCGCCAATTGTGATACATCAGATATAATCAATGCTTTGAGTTTTAATTTTGAGAATTCCAAAAAAAAATTAGCCTCTGATCTTGATACGAGATCACAAAAGAAGTCCCAGACGCAGCCTAAGAAGCAAATCAACTGCTAAAGAAGCGCCCAATCAAGCATGGCGGTGCCGCCCGAGAGTTTAATAGGAGACAAAACTCTCAACAAAGATCTCAACGACGGACTCCTCATCAAGGAGCGACTCGGGAAAGCGGGGCCTTTATAAGGATGGTCCGAGTAAACATCTCCTGCATGCGGATATCAATTCAGCGGGCTAAGTTTGTGAATGCACAGATTTGGTACGATTATAGAAAGCGGTGGAATTCCCATCCTAGATCTTCAACTACTCTTCTTTTTTTCGTTGAGCCATACGTTCTGATACTAGCATCCGAATGAAGTGCTGATACGGGATATGGAGGCTTCTCGCTTGATCGCGAAGTTCGTCTAGAAGCGGTTTAGGCCACTTCATATAAATTCCTTCTAACGGGACAGTTCGTGCCGGTCGGCCACGACGACGGTTGAGCTTTTGGTGCTTTTGGTCGATAGCCTCCTTTAGGCTAGCGAGGGCTTTAAGATCTTCAGAATCGCTGATTTTTTTCCACTTATCAGCTTGTCCCTGTTCCCGCTGTAAGGCAATTCTTTCGTCAAAAGCCCTATCTTGTTGTTCACTCATGGCGAGGACGGCTTGCTCTTCCTCGGGGGTCATTTTTTTTGTCCTTGTCATATTTAGTTAAACCTCCGGTTAGTGGTTAAACGAGCTCAGAGTCAAAGGCCGTTTTGATCTGGAGTATTTTGGCGTGGCGGAGCGGTACAGCATAGACTTCAAGGAGTCGTTCGTCGCCGCTTTTGGTGAGCACTACTCCGACAAAACGCCAGGTTTCGGGGGGCACATGCCTGGGGTCAGTCTGCTTGGTTGGTTGGTCGTCGCAATAGATGACCTCTTCCACTTCGAGTTGGGTAAGGCCGCGGGCTTCTAGC
>JBGSUI010000263.1:0-12870 GCA_041736175.1 Oligoflexales bacterium
GTGACCCACTTTACCTCAGGTGAAAGCGGTTTACCTTTAGACGAATGCATGGTGGTCAATCCTCGTTTTTTGGCAAAACGATCATTATACCACGGAAAAAATTAAAATCTATCTTTTCATGTGCGTAGATCTATAGTATCCCCGGCGGATATTATGGTGGTGGCTACAGTGGGACCTCCATGGCTGGACCCCATGTGGCGGGGGCTGTTGCTCTGCTGATCTCGGCAAAACCAGAGCTTCAGGGCCATCCTGACCAGATTACGGAAATCCTCACCAGTACGGCGAGCCCTGGGAAAACCTCCCAAACCTGTGGCGGTTTGCCAGGGGACAAGTTTCCAAACAATACTTTTGGCAGCGGCCTGCTTAATATTCTTGAAGCCGTCAAAAAAGCTCGAAGTCACTGACCTAAAAGCTGATCTGTTCGGACTGAAAATAAGAGATAAAGTAGTCGGAAATCAAAATAGCAACCAACGACAGCACCACAGCTTCGGTGGTTGCTCGTCCTACCCCTTTAGCGCCGCCCCCTGCAAAAAAACCCTTATAACAACCAATGGAAGAGATGATCAAACCGAAGACTGTGGCCTTTAACATGCCTTGAAAAACATAGTTAATTTGGACCATGCCGCGCATCTTTTCGATACAAGTCCCAATATCGATATCGAAAAAAGCGATCCCCGTAAAGACGGCACTGGTGACGCCAGTCAAGACAAAGATGCAGTTGAGGAGTGGCAGCATAATCACCGAAGCGATCACCCGAGGGGCGACCAGATAGCCGTGGGGACTCACCGCCATGACACGCATGGCGTCGATTTGTTCGTTGACGCGCATGGTTGCAATCTCAGCCGCCATGGCCGAACCTGCCCGGGCTGTCACGATAAAACCCGTAAAAACGGGTGCCAGCTCTTTTGACAGTGCAACCCCCGCGGCAGCTCCAATCATGGATTCTGCTCCAAAAGTGCGAAAAATATCCCCTAAGATCAGCCCAAAGACCGCCCCGATCATCACGGCGGCGATCATACAAATCCCGAGGCTACGATTCCCTACAAACTCTAGCTGGCGCAAGAGGAGTAAAAAACTAACCGGCGGAAAGACCGTTCGTTTAAAGGCTTCTGTCATAAAAATAGAAAACCGGCCAATTTCGGTAATTGGTCGGATGGTCATTGAACCGATCATAGAAAGGGTCTTGGCGATTGGCATAGCTTACTCCCGTACTGCCCTATTCTACCCGAGAAGTGGTTTGAATGGCACCAGGAATGCGATCAAAGGAGTTAGTTCCAAGCGGGAGCAACTCGGTCTCTGGGAACGGCTTTATGGGACAATTCTGATAATTTTATAAACTTCCCACTGGCGATTTTGCCCCAGCCGTTTTCTTCAGAAACCAAGATATGATCTCCTTTAGCAAGGGTTACCACGGTCGGTGCGCCGTCGTTTGGCTCGCTGCGAACCACTGCGGACCCCGTCTGAACGTAGCGGACAAATCGATTGGGTTTAGGAACGATGTCGTCACCGGCAGCTGCAGGAGCCGCCGCAGGTGAGGGGGGTGGAGCAAGCGCAAGGGGCGCAGGAGCTGGGGCGGGAGCTTCCGGTGCAGGTGGTGGGGCCGGTTCGGGCGGTGGTTCAGCAGCAGCGGAGGCGTCCGCCGCAGAATTGCTGTTGCCCTCGGCTTCCGATGAGCTTGCTATGGCGTTTTCCGAAGCATTGCCGGCCTCGGCCTCGCCTTGATTGGCGTTCTCTTGATTACCCTGGGAATTGACAGGTTCTTCGGTTTCCTGTTGGTCTGAGGAACAAGCACCTGTCCACCACGTGGCTGCGATAAAGATCGCTGGAAGTGCTTTTTTCACTAAATGTAGTCTCATTGCGTATATCCTTTCTCGATATGGACTCTTGGTAGCCCTAGCGTCGGTTCGTAGAAAAGATTTCGGTGTGTTGTTGCTAATCTTGAGTTCAAATCAGATTCCAGACTCCCTAGAGATTGGGGTATCTCCCCGAAGCCTCCTAGGATTTTCTGGCAGTTGTTGAGTTGTTACAAAAAAAATTAAGGTTTTATTTGTTGGGTACCGAGGACCTCAAAGGGATTTGGTTAGGCAGAGACTTCATGATTTTTAAACGGGGCCTAGGAACAGGTAAAAGGAGTGAGACATGATATATAAAGTAGCTGAAAGATTTTGGAACTTACCCTTGGGAGCTTTGATCGCAGGCGTCTCCTTAGGGGGAAACCTAGGGTGTGGCAGCAAAGCTCAGTTTCATGGTGGGGCCCAACGATCGGAGCCGACTCCTCTACCTCCTCCCCCAGAGCCCGAAACTCCCGAGCCTAAGAGCCTAGACCAAGTCCCGCCGCCACCGATCCCTGTCGTCGAACCTGCACCGCCTCCAGAACCCGACATCGTCGCAACACCCAGCGTGCGGGCCGTCGACTGGTACTGGACCTGTGACGCCGAAAAAGACCAAAAATCCATACCGACAAGCAGCGAAGAGTTAGTCGTCCTCAAAGATCAAGGAGATCATCCCATCTCCTACGATCCGGCTGTACCAACCACTTTCAAGTTTATGGGTCGTGTCTGTCCACCATCCCAGCTTGATCGGGACATCGTCTTTGTGGTCGATGTCAGCGGTTCTATGGATACCAATGACCCTCGGATTGTCGACAGCTGTGCCCGTCTTGAGGGCATGCAAAGTATCTTGAAAACTTTGACCAACCGCCCCGGTCAAAACCCCGAAGCCGTAAGGTTTGGGGTGATCACTTTTAGCTCTAGCTTGATGACCTATTCTACGGGTCTTTATGGAAGTTCTCAAAAGTTTTTTGATGATCTCGCTCGATCAGGGAAACCGGCTGATGTCCTTTGTGAGGCTGTTGGTGGAACCAATTATGAGTCGGGGATCGTCAAAGCAGCGGAGCTCCTGAAAGGGGGCCGGGTCGGAGCTACTAAGGAAGTCTACTTGATCTCGGATGGTCAGCCCACCGAGGGCCAAGACGGGATCGTCCTCGCCACCCAACTCAAAACAACAGGAGTAGTGGTGGCCCCCACTCCCAACTCTCCCAACTCTCCGACGCCAGTCAAGGTGACCTTTGCGACCTTGATGCTTAAGGGGGTCGACACGGTGATGGAGTCTAAGCTGGCTTCAAGGGACATTAATGGAAAACCTCTCCATGCTTTTGTGCAAAAGGCCCAAGACCTAGGTGCGAGTCTAGGAAGCCTGGCTGAAAGCAATATCACCAAGGCTGAGCTACGGGTCACCCAACTGGCTGCAGATGGGGGAACTCAGGTCAAATCCATCGATATGATGCCCTACCTAAAATCATTCGACTTTGGTTTGCCCCCCATCAAAATAGACTGGGTGGGGCCAGGGTCTAAACTCAAAGTCGATGTGATCTACTCCGATACCCATGGTCGCATCCAGGAGAAACATGGAAATGTCCTACAAAAATAAGGACAATTATGTTTTTGTACTGCGGTACGGGTTCTCCACTATGATATGCTAAAGTTACTTCAATGATATAAACTAAAGAGTGTGGAGACCCAATATGCACCTAAATCCATGGAAGCGTCCGTTGGCGTCGGCTCTTGTTGGGAGCGTTATCGTCACGATACTTTTTTGGGGAGAATGGGCCTACAGTGAGTGTACTTCCCTTAAAAATGGTCCGGTTGTCTTTGATGTGACAGGTTGCTCAGCCGTTGTTCCCGAGCAGTCCTTTGACCTCCAGAAACCACAGTACGAATGGATTAGGGACCTCGATGTGGCGGGGAGACAAGCTCTCTTTCAAAGCTACCGGGGACTTTATATCAAGGGTAAAGTGATCAAGTCAGATATTGTTCAATCTGGCGTCAGCGCAGTGCCAGGGGCCTTAAAGGGTGATACCATCTTTGCTTTTGTACCACCTGGAGAGTCCAAGTGCGAGGTCATTAATGGAAAAAGGTTTACGGCACAGCTCAATGAAAAGTGCTGTGATGGCAGTGGCAATGCTCCATGCCTACTCCAAACTGAGTATGTATTAACAAAGCCTAACGTCATAGGCTCCACCGGATCAGGGGCTGGTGATCCTACAAAAGCCCGCAGTCAGCAATCTAAGGACTATGCTGCGGGCAAAAAAGCTTTTGGAGAGCGTCGCTATAAACAGGCTGTTCAATTTTACCTCGCTGCAAGAGCCAAAGGGGAACTCGACCTCGTCGGCTACTATCACGTGGGCTATGCCTACCGGGAGATGGATCAATGCAAAGAAGCGATCCCCTACTTGAAGTATATCCACGATCTTGACGAGAAAAACGCGATTTGGGCAGATGATGAAAAGACTGCCAGGCTGGCAAACTTTCTCTTAGCTCGATGCTATGCAAGGACCAACCGCCCTGGACCTGCGGTCTTGGTGCTCAATACCTACCTGATTGAGCCTGGCAAGTTTGTCCAGGAGATTCGGGATTCGATCAATCATAAGGATTTTGGTTGGATCCATACAAGTAGGGAATACACCGATTATCGGGCATTAGCCATGAAAAAGCTTAAGACGGTCAAATAGAATGTCGATTCTACTAAGGAGCGTTTATGAAACTTTGGAAAGTTACTTTCGTCAGCCTCGCTCTTACCTCTGCGACTGGATGTCGTTTTTTTTCAAGTACAAGCGATCCTAAAGAAACCCCAGTCCAGGCAAACCAAACTTCTGGTGTGGTTTTTGTCCTGTCTGGCCAATCCAACATGGCTGGACAAACCCCCTTTATGGGCTATGAAAACCAGGTGAGAGTGCCCAATGTAAAGATGTTTTGTGTACGTCCCTACCAGTTCAATGTCGATCGGGAAACTCTAAAGCCAGGTGAACCTCCCGCAGTCTGGTCTGATGTCATATCTTGTGGTGCCGATCCTGGAAAGACTTTTGGCCCCGAGGTTTGGTTTGCAAAGGAGATGGCACGGGTGATGCCACAGACCCCGATTTACCTTATCAAATATGCCCATGGGGGCACCTCACAGGGGTGTGAATGGCAGCCAAAAGAAAAATCGCCAGCTTATCTGAATTATGGGTACCCTCAGTGTAAAGCCTTTGTGGAAGGGAGTGGTAAAACCATAGATGCTCTTCGGTCCTACGACCGACTTTTGACGGTGGCCCAATGGGGGCAAAACGGTCTTGCCAAAGACGGCATCCGCCCTCGTTTTGGTGGGATCCTGTGGTTCCAGGGCGAAGGAGATGCGGACGGACGGACGATCTATAAGTTTCTCCCAGAGAACTACTCACAAAACCTCAACCACTTTATCTCCCAAGTCCGTAAAGACCTGGGCCAACCCCAGGCTCCCTTTGTGCTTGGTATGATCAAGTGTGGATATGACAAAGCAGAGTGGAACCCTAAATACAGTCCCCTTTTTACAGTACGACAAGCTCAGATCTCTGCTGCTAAGAACGAACTCAATATCTACACCTTTGATACCTGGGATCTCAAGTTTCAAGCGGACGGCTGCCATTTTGATGGCCCAAGTATGGAAGAAGTTGGTCGCAGGTTTAGCAAGGTTGTTACTGGCATCAAATAAGTTTTAAGACTTTTCACCAGTGTCCAAGGCCAAGGCGTGAATTTCATGCTTCATGAGTTCCCCCAAGGCCTGGTACACCATCTGGTGCTGCTGGACAAGGGTCTTGCCTTTAAACTCATCGGCTCGGATGGTGACCTGCCAATGGTCACCGCCACCGGTAAGGTCCTTGGCTTTGATGTCAGCCGAAGTGATCTTTTCTTTAATGCGTTCGATAATTGTATTTGCAGTGACCATAGTTTCCGTGAGCCTCCAAAACTCAAATTTAGGATCCGATATGATTTACTTTGCCTCTCGCAATGCCCATAAATGCCAAGAAATCCAAACCATGCTTGCAGGGGGGAGCGGCGAAGCAGGCCGGATTATGATACGCCCGTGCACAGAACTCAACCCCGCAATCACCTGGGATGAAACCGGTCAGACTTATTTGGAAAACGCTCGGATAAAAGCCCGCGCAGTCCGAGCTCTGACCCAAGAGGGGGTTTTAGCCGATGATTCGGGGCTCGAGGTGGAGGTTTTGGGGGGCAAACCTGGTGTGTTATCAAGTAGTTTTGGTGGAGTCGAGGGAGACCACCGCCGCAACACCCAAAAGCTATTGGCAGCCCTAGGGGACCTACCACTCTCCCAAAGAACCGCAAAGTTTGTCTGCCTGCTCCTCTATGTGGACCGCAAGGGGGTGGAGTGGGTGTTTCAAGGGGAATGTCCCGGCACCATCGACTTCGGGTCTACAGGTGAAAAGGGGTTTGGTTATGACCCAGTGTTTATCCCGGCGGGTTATTCCAAGACTCTAGCCCAGCTCACTGAGGACCAAAAAAACCAGCTAAGCCACCGGGGACAGGCCTTTCGAAAGCTGGTCGCCCATCTTGCGGTGCACTCTTAGGCGAGAGAACCTGGTCCTTTAGAGCCAACCCTCTTTAGAGCGGGTGTGCAAGTTTTGCGAATCTTGTTCAAAGAGCTTTTCCACTTGCGCCCGAGCTTCTCGAGAGCGGGAGATAATCTGCTTTTCGTCCTTATGGATTTTGTAGTTTTGCTCTAAAAGCTCTAAATCATAGCGGCGAAATTTCTGAACCAATCGCTGTGCATAGTAGGCGGCGTAACCCAAGGATTTAAGTGCCTCAAGCCCCATCCCTAAGGCGCTGGAAAAGGTCTCCCGCTCGAGATTTAAAACCCCTCGGTCAAGGAGTTCGTAGGCATGGGTGCGGTCCCTGGCGCGGACCACCATGGGGAGTTTGGGGTAATGGTGTTTGATTTCGTCGACGAGACGGTTGACCGACTCCGGGTCGTCGATGGTGATCACAAGGAGTCTCGCGTGGGCGATCCCTGCAGCCTCGAGGATCGCCATTTGGGTGGCGTCCCCATAATAGGCTTTTTGGCCAAATTTGCGGACATAATCGATATGACTCGGGCTGTGGTCGATCACTGTAGAGCCGATTTTTTGGGCGTTTAGGAGCCTGGCTACGACCTGCCCCATACGACCGAACCCAGCGATGATCACCTGATGGCCTTCGGATTCGATGGTGTCCGCAGCAGGTTTAGCCAGCGTGTGGGCGCTTCGGAAACGGTCATAAATCAACAACAGGAGGGGAGTGGTCAGCATGGAAAGGGTGATGGCCCCACTGGCAAGAGCGTTTTGGGTGGGGTCGAGGATGTGGTCACGACCCGCCTGGCTATAAAGGACAAAAGCAAATTCGCCTCCTTGGGAAAGCATGATCCCCATGAGGAAAGACTCGGAGCGTTGCAGTTTAAAAATGATTCCCAGCCCATAAACAACTAAAAGTTTTAGGACGATCATCCCGACCACTAACATCGCCATGGTCAGAGGCTGGCTGATAATCAGCTGGGTGTTGATGGACATCCCGACGGCGAGGAAAAAAAGCCCCAGGAGGAGCCCCTTAAAGGGCAAGATATTGGCCTCGAGCTCGTGGCGGTACTCCGAGTCCGCAAGGACGACGCCGGCTAAAAAGGTCCCGAGAGCCATGGAAAGGCCGACGATGTTCATCAAGTAGGAGATCCCCACAACGATAAACAGCGACAGAGCTGTGAGGAGTTCAGGAATCCGCGAGCTAGCCACATAGCGAAACAGGGGACGGGATAAAAATCGAGCAAAGAGCACGAGACTACCGATGGCGACCGTAGGCCAAAGGATCTGGGACCAAAGGGGCACGACTGGGGTGTTTTCGGATGTTGGTCCTAGAAAAGACAGAATCAGGAGTATAGGTATCACCGCAAGATCTTGGAAGAGCAAGACTGAGAAAGCTTTTTGGCCGACGCTGTGACCGCGGATGCCTCTTTCGGACAGGATCTGCATGGCGATGGCTGTCGACGACATGGCCATACCCATCCCGACGATGCCCGCGCTCTTTCCAGACCAGCCGGTGACCAAGCTTAAAGCGCCCATGGCAAAAAGGCTGGTCAGGGCGACCTGGAGGGTTCCCATGATAAAGATGGAGTGGCGGAGGTTCCACAGACGCTGGGGGTTAAGCTCTAAGCCGATGAGAAAAAGCAGCAGAACCACGCCAAACTCAGCCGTATGGAGGATTTGCTCAGGATCTTTGACCCAGCCAAACCCATAGGGCCCTAGGATTAAACCTGCTAAGAGATAGCCGATCACCGAGCCTAAACCCAAGCGAATCGTTAGGGGGACTATCGTGACGGCTGCCGTCAGGAGAACAAGTAAAAAACCTAGAAGACCCTGATCAGCCATGGATCCTACTTCCTTTAAAGATACGGGTCATTTTCGATGGATTCTTGGACAACGCTGTCAAATTCCTTAAGTGCAGCAGGGCCGTGGCTTTGGTAGTTCATGAGGAGTTGTTTATAGGCTGCCGCTTTGGTCGCCAACAACTCATCCGTAAGGCTGCGGAGCCCTTGGACCAGAAATGGATAGTGGTAACGCATCTGGCAAAGGGCGACTGTTGCTTCGAAGGGCCTTAAGATTTCGGCGACGGTAAACCGGTAGGAGCCCTGGCGCTGGTAGTTGGTCCAAGGGGCTCCGGTGCTTATGACCTGTAGGAAGTCTTTGCCCTTAAGGGAGTCTCCTCCATGTCCAAAAGCAAAGCCTTGGGTTAGGACGACGTCAATCCATTCTTTAAGAAGGGGTGGGCAGCTATACCAATAAAGGGGATGCTGAAAGATAATCAGTTGGTGCTTGCTCAGGCGCTCTTGCTCCTGCGGGACATCGATCAGAAAATCGGGGTAGGTTTGGTAGAGGTCCACAAAGGTGACGTGCTCGAGGGATAAGGCTGAGCTGCTTAATACCTTGTTAATCCGCGACAGGTGGGGATAGGGATGGGCAAAGATGACCAGGATGGCGGGCTGTTGGCGCTCCATGTTTTTTGTTTTCCCCCCTCACAAAACCGAGTCTTATGATTATGCCAGGGTTGGAGACCATTTAAAATATGGGCTCTAACGGCAGCGGTGTTGCATATAAGGTGTCCACTGGCCTTTTCCCTTAGGGATGTCGGTTTGGACTCCTAGCTCGATGGTGTTGATCTGGGTAGGATCTGCTTTGGTTTTCGACCCGCCCTGGTCGGCACTTTGGGTGTCGAGACTGCAGGGTACAGGGGGCTCTAGGTGGACGCCTTGTCCCTGCCCTTTCACACTCATCGTGCCATCTTGGGGCCTCTGCGAGCGACCCTTGTCTGAATTGGACGATGCCTGCTGCTTACCGGGTTTCTGCCCTTGTATGGGCTCATGGACGGATTGGCCTGGAGCGGCTTGGTCCCGGCATTGGATCTGGGTAGCAATTAACAGGAGGGCCGCGCATCGGAAGATTTGTGTCAGCATAAGGTCTCCTATTGTTAAGGGTATCATGGTTCCTACGACTCTAAGACTGCAAGGGAAGGGCCACTCCAAACCAGTGGCTCATGACGCAAAACTGAGTTTAGTCGGCATGTCGGTTTCGTTGGCGACGCATCTCATCCTGACGAGTTCTGGCTAGGAGTTTTTGGATCTCGGGTGAATAGCGGAGTTGGAACAGAATCGACTGCATGACCAGGGACTCTTCGTGCCGACTGACTGTATGAATTCCCACATCCTTAAAATACTCGTTGAGTTTCTCAATGACATGATTTGGTTCAACCCTCCAGGTCTCCACGATCTTTTGGACCGGGGGAGTCAAATAACGCATGGTGATAAAGTGCCATATGGGGGTTTTATCAAATTCTTTCATGAACTCCTTCCCTTTTTTAGCCAGTTTTTGGCATAATGCCAATGTAAGGACCTCAGTTTTCTATCGGTTGATTCCGAAGAAGATTCAAGAGAGCTTAGAAAGGCTGGTTATGGTCGAGCGGGATAAAGCCAAAAAAATCGCAACAAAAAAAGCAGATAAGACGATTAGAAAAAATCTTTCTTCTAAGACTCTTGGGATTTCCAATAAGTCCTCGGGACAGGAGTCACAGGAAGGTTTTTTTCAGTCATTCGATGGAACTAAACTTTGGTTTAGCGATACCGGTGGACCAGGAGTGCCACTTTTTTTTGTTTATGGGCTTGGGTGCTCGATCCAGCACTGGAAATATCCAAGGCAGCATTTCGGTCCCCAAGGTTTAGTCCCCAGGCGGCAGGTGTACCTAGACCTGCGGGGGCACGGGCGCAGTCCGGCACCGGCACCAGGACAGGTGTTTACCCTGAAGCATACGATCCAAGATATCTTGGTGCTCTGCGACTATCTAAACATCTCCCAAGCGGTCTTTCTTGGACAGTCTATGGGAGGCTCGATTATTGCCACTCTGGCTTTTGAGCATCCAAATCTGGTCCAGAAAATGGTTCTCCTTGGCTCCCCGAGCCGCAGCCCGACCTATTGTTTTCCGGCCCCTACTATCCTAGCTCCTATCTGGAGAGGGCTTTTAAGGGCCAATCAAAAATCCCCAAGGGCGATCTCGCTTTTTCACCGGGTCGCCATGGGACTATCCCGGCGGGAGCCCTTTAAGTTTACGCTCCGTGAGGTGATCCGCAAAGGCGGGTTTAATAGCGCCCTCGCGCTGACCTCTGATATCGAAGAATATATCTCTAAGATCACCTCCGTGGACGGCAATACGTTTTTTCAAATGGCCGCAGAGCTAGAAGAGTTTGACGTCAAAAACTTCCAAGACGGTCTCAAGATGCCGACTCTTATCATCGCTGGAGCCCAAGACCGGGTGATTCCCCTTTCTGATCAGCTCCGCTATAAGAGTTTTTTGCCCCATGCCCAAATCGAGATCATCCCCCACGGCAGCCACTGCCCCCATTTTGACGACCCAAAACTGGTCAATCGGATGTTGGAAAGTTTTATTTAAAAAGGTCAGTCCTAGAGAAGTTTAATATTTGAGGTCTTTAGTGGCCTCTTTCCAATCGATTTTTCGGAGATCTGGATTTTCCACAAAAGGTGCAAGACCCCTTTCGCCAGGGATTGTCACGCAGGAGGCGACCTTTGGGTCTTGGGTTGTTTTTTTGAAGGAGTTGAGCTTTAGGGTATAAAAATCAATCTTGTGATCGTTAATTGAAGTGGGAGTTGCTGTAAGCAAATCGCTTTTTTGTTCGATAGCTTGCCACCCATTGCCGTAATGGACCTGGTTTTTGCCATCGATATAGACAAGGGACCCCACATGCCAAAATCCTGGATTTGCATTGAAGCCAAAAGGAATCCCCGTGACGATATCTTGGAAGTGTCGCACGCGGTAGATAGGGACGTTATAAAACATCGCATAAGAGTCGAACCTGAGTGCAAATTTATTGTCCCCCACCCTGGGCGAACCGTAGGTATAGAGTCCCATAATATTTATATTTTTAAGGTTTCCTCGAAGTTTCTGATTGAGCAAGTCTGCCATCAACAAGGTGCCGGTGGCACCTCCTAAGCTGTGCCCCGTGATCCACAAATTAAGGGGCGTTTTGCGACTCAGGCTTTGTCTTTCTAGGAGTTCAGCGATTTTACGATTGACTTCTTTATAGGCATTGTAAAAACCACGCATGACTTTTTCTGATTGAAATTCAGCCATCTCAGTATGTGCGATATCAAGGTCGGTGCTGATATCATCTTGGCTATCACTTTCGGTCCCCCTAAAAGAGATCACTGCAAAATCCAACTTCTCGTTTTCGGCGTAAAAAGCTTGGGTTGAGGCTTGGAAGACTTTTTTATCAGGATCGGGCCTAGTCCCAATGATATAGTAAATATTTCGGTTTGGATCGCTAATATCCATATAAGATTGGTATAATTTAAGGATGTCTCTATTGAATACTGGATTTCCAAAGGCTTTTTGATACCTCTCAAGGGAATCCCTAAGGAGCGTTTGGCGTTCGGCCTCCGACGACCAAGATTTAAGTTTAGTCTGTATGCTTGCTTCTAACTTGGCGATTTCGATCTGATGCGCTAGTTTTTGGTAAAACAGGGCGTCTTTTTGACTGCCAAATCCTAAATCAACCAGTGTTTTTGATGAGCTGCTGAAATGTTGGTACTGTAAGCCTGAAAGAAAACTCAGCCAAAGGATGTTGGAAGCATTAAGGTACTTTTTTTGGGGGCAGAAACCAAAATCTCCCAAAATTTTAGGATCTAAAGGCGCCTTCTGGGACGGGGCTTTGTCGCCTAGGCTGGGTGATCCGAGGGGCGCATGGTTGCTGGCGTCAACCTTTGCTTTCAAACAAGAGGATCCATAGAAAGCAGCAGAAACATAAATTATGAGTCTTTTTAGGGTGTTTTTGTAGCCAAGGTGCATGGAAAATCCTATGAAATGAGTTAAACCAATAGGTTGCTTTACCGGGGAGGGGGGGGGAGGCTGGGCTCGGCAAGCCTGCTATTGTCCCGGATCAGCAAGATATGAGCCAAAGGACTCTCAAATGGCTGAAGGTAGCCATGCTGGTGGAGACCTTTGGGTCTTGTGGTGTCTTCAGGAGTTAAAGTGATTGTCCGGCCCAGTATCATAATGTATGACAGGATCATCGATTAACCTTGAGATTGATTTAAAAAAGAATTGGAACAAGGTTTACAGATAGTTTCCCTGGAATGCATTTAGGTATGCATAAGCTATAATGATTTTCGATATGTAGAAAGGTCGATGATGAAGAAGTTACTTGTAGCAGCTTTTATGTCCGCTCTCGTAGACTCAGGTGCCCGGGCCGATGTCCTTGATTCAGAACTCACGACTGGTCGTCGTTGGATGGAAACCAAAGGCGACGATGGAAAAATTGGACAACAAATCAATGAAATAACGCTATCCACTCAGTATTTAAAATTAGGTTTTGGAATAGGCCCCTATCTTAACTATAGATCTACGCACATGAAAAGATAGATTTTAATTTTTTCCGTGGTATAATGATCGTTTTGCCAAAAAACGAGGATTGACCACCATGCATTCGTCTAAAGGTAAACCGCTTTCACCTGAGGTAAAGTGGGTC
>JBGSUI010000030.1:0-13921 GCA_041736175.1 Oligoflexales bacterium
AGATCAATCCTTAAAAGCAACGACCTTGATGCCTATTGGAAATATCATATTGAGCAGGAGTTTTGTAGAAATCATGTAAAGAAATTCTCTAACTCAATGAAATTCATCAGAAAATCATTGTAAAAAAACTACTGCACCCAAGTCATTAAATGTGTCGTCTTTAACGCTTTTAAACTCGAATTTGTGTCCAGACAACAGTTCTTTATATACAATTTCAGCATCTTCTTTAATTTTTTCTAAACTCTCTAACTTCTTCATAACTATGTCTCCCGTAAAAATCAATTCCTCTATGCCCAGGGATTTATCTCGGATTATGTCATGTTTCGCTAAAAGGAAATTAGTCAAAATATTTATAACATGTTGATTTAAAACAATATAATAATCACAAAATGAATACATAGTTTAGTTTGACCCCACCTGTCATAGTCTGTCTCGATAAGAATCATGTAGGAGGGCAATGCCAATGAGAAAGAAGGAGTTACCAAACGAAGAAAAAATAGAAGTCCTGAAATCTTTGGCTAAAAATGAGGATTGTGGGGTTCGAATATTCACTGAGATAGTATCTGATGACCCCGGGGTTCAAATAGGCAACCACAACAAATCCAAAATATTTATTAATGACAATGATGAGATATTCATAATCGAGGAGAAATCACCGATCGATTCTTTGATAGAAATGAAAATGACCAACAGGTATTTGAAAGAAAAAAGTTTCAGTTTAGAACGATTGGCTGCATAACAAAAGGAGTTACTATGATAAAAATAGGACCTTACACGGCTGCCAAGGAAGCCAGGGGGTACAGTGTCTCTGCTGTAAGTGGACACTCAACCTCAGTCTTTTTATTTAAGAGAGAGAAGCAAGCAATGGAGTACTTCTTGAAACTGATCACCGTAGCGAGTGATAAGACTACGGAAGAACTAGAAACATTTGAAAGGAATAATCATGACTAAGGCAAAAGGATTGGGAAACGAGGGAAGCTGACACTCCTTGAATCCCAATCCCTTCGAATCAAAATTTGTCAATCAGATCGCTGGTTGATCTATCTAAAGATATGGGTTGGGGTGTTAGAAGAGAGGTCGCTAAAAATAGGAAACTATATAATCTAGAGCAAATATTTTAGCAAAAAACAGGGGGATAAATGATGTTTAAATATCTGATAATTCTTATGTTAGGATGTTCCAAATTTGAACCAAATAAGCTCACTGAGATAGTATCTGATGACCCTGGAGTTCAAATAGGCAACCACAACAACTCCAAAATAATGATTAATGATAATGATGAGATATTCATCATCGAGGAGAAATCACCGATCGATTCATTGATTGAAATAGAAATGACCAACAGCTATTTGAAAGAAAAAATAGGAATCGATGCATTCGAAATTAACGCATGCAAAAAAGATCTGTCAGATTTTCGACTGGGAGGAAATGGTTCTTACACGAAAGTGGACCTTCAAAAGTTGATTGTTGATGAGGAGATCTCTGTGTCGAAGCTTGGGCTTAATGATGAAAGGCAACCAATTATTTTAAAAAAAGTTTGATTTGTTGAAAAATATAATCGCGAAAAAATGTTGAAGAAAAGACTTGGAGTCATCCTTCAAAACACAGGAAATCAACGGGAAGAATGTGAAGCAAACCTAAGGGAGGCAAGGCTGAGAAATGGACTTAGTCCCACAAAAAAGATGGCAGATGGTTACTTCACCTCCACAGGTGTTTGGGTGGAATTAAGTGGGTCGGAAAAAAATCTAGATGATGCCTTTGAAAAAGATGCCATAAATAAAAGGCTTTCAATTCATCCTCGTTGATGGAATTATCTGACAAATGCCACAATTTCTATTCCGCGCTCATAGCGATATTTCTCTAGGTCAACGAGTGCCATCTTCGGGCTGGAGCGTTACCATTGACTAGGTACTCTTGGTCTTGTGGTGCTTGATCACGAGTACCTCTAGTGACCTCGAAAGTTTGAAATGTTCCATAGCCAACCTTTCTTAAGCCATTCCTGGGTTTCTGGGACTTTGTCCGAAAATCCGGGAATCAATGTCCGAAAATCCGGGAACTCCCCCTATACCTGCCTCCCAATGCTCATTGATCAAATCCACGAAAGATCTAGGTTTTTTGCCAAATTTTAGGTAACGCTAATTTCTAAAACCCATTGAATTACAGGCAAAAATCAAGTCAAGAGCTGCTACCAAGATCTGTTCTCACTCTCCGAAAGGGCCCCCAAAAAAAGTTGCCAAGTAGTTGGCCTCCTTTTTGCGAAGGGTATTTGAGTAGGGCCGATCATCGGCACTGAAAGTTAAGGAGCATGGACATGAACAAAATAGTTCTAATTTTGGTGATATCGGCGGTGACGCTGCAGTCATTGGCCCTAAGGGCAGAAGAGAGTCGAGTCAATACTGTCGAAACAAGGCCCGCAAACATGCTGTTACCGCAGCCATCGGTAACCGATGTCAAACGCGGGGCAGCGGCGATAAAGATTCCCAAAGACCTAAAAGTTCCTGAAGAATGGATCCCACTCCTAAACCGTGCGTTTGAAGAATACTGGATGGAGGGCAGCCATCGGCCCGATGCTGGTTTTGTACTGTTTGCGAGAAATCCATCAAAAGAAACCGCAAAGCTTTGGCTGCTCAGGATGGAGTCAAAGGCGCAAAACCTTGAGGTGTTATTTGGATATGTAAAAGAGGCTCAAAAGGACCTGGTAGGCGGGGGTTTGATGGTTGATAGGTTCAATATGGTGAGTCAGGCATCGGCTACACCTACAGGACTTCTTGGTAAAAATCAGTCCCAGAGCAACCCTCCTAATCTGTCTCGCGCTGGTCTGGATGATATCGAGTTCTATTTTCTCTTCTCACCGACCTGTCCTCATTGTGCGCGACTGGCACAATCTCTCGTTGGATTTCCGAATGTTCATCCTCTCCAGGTAACTGCCGGTGAGATTGTAAACTGGCCGGGGCTTCCTGACTCAGATCGAGCGACTCCAGAGACCATTGCGGCCTATGTTAAAGATGGCGATCAACCTGGTGGCGTCCCTGTTTTGGCTATCTTTCATCCAAAAACCAATCGAGTTCTGAAGCTGCGCGGAGCCCGCAGTGCTCAGGAGATCCTGACGGCTGCGGCGGTTGTCCAGAATCAATCAAAAGCTAAATGGACCTATCCCGGTCCGGTGCATCCGTCACTTCTGGGCTCGGATCAACTTAATAGCAATTAAAGAAAGGAAGGTACACATGGTCTTAAAAGCTCAAAAAACGATTTTTGTCCTATGGTTTTTAGATCTCTTGATGAGCTCTAAAATCGCAATGGCTGACTGGAAGGAGCCATTTAACATCGCCATGTCCCAAGGTGATGCTCTGAATGTAGCCGCAGATGGCTCTGGCGCAGCAACCACCCTCACCTGGGGTGCGAGGGGCCTAGCTGTCGTAGCGGCAACGATCCTACTTAGCATGTGCGCGACGCGGATTCACCGCGAAGACTATTACGGAGCACTGATCACGTTTGTGGGCGCACTCATAGCCGGCGCAAGTCCTTATCTATCAACCGTTTTATTTTTAGGATAAAGGGAGGTTTACACATGAACCACAGAAGAATTGTTATTTTCTCTCGAATCATCATGCTCGCCGCTCACTTGAGCCTCTTTGTTCTCGCTTGGGCAGCTCCTGGACCACAAGCCAACGACGGGGTGGCCTTTGCGCAACAGGGAGGACAGAGGGCGCTGCTGTCTGATCCTGATGGACTACTTCGGGGTAACCCTAAAGCGAAAGATGCCATTGGGCTGATCAACTGGATCCTTATGGTTTCATGCGCAGTGCCGGCAACCATGTTTACCATTCATTCCGGTAAGAGGTTTAACGACCAGGAGTATGGCGCGGCGTTCGGGTCTGCTATTGGGGCTGTTATTGCGGGTCTTGGTGGATATTTAGCGTTTTCATTTATTTAAATGGAGGGGAATAGGTCATGAAGAAATCAAAGCCAATGATCAATGTTTCGCACGATGTCAGGACCAGAAGGTCTTATACCTTAACTGATGCAGCAGCCAAAATCTTAGAGTCATACACTCGGTTTCTGTCTGATCATATGAATTTTCGGGTGTCCCCTGGAGAGATTGTCAGCAAGTTGGTTTTAAAACTCTGTCGCGATGAGCTGTTTATGAAATGGCAACAAGAGACGAGTGATAAAGAAATACCTTCAAAAAGTCTCAAAAATCATTCATCGAAAGGAGAAACACCGAATGTATGATTACGGACAGGTAAAACGCTACCATATTGAAAACGTCGATCACGAGATTCATATCCTCGGCGTCAAACTCGGTTATTTCCCCTATTTGCTTTGGGGTTTTTTGCTGGGATTGATGGCTGGTGGCCCTCTACTCGCATTGGGGAGCGTTGTCCTTGTGATCATGCTTTGTCGTTACTGTTACGCACTAGAGACTAGGGGCGAACCTATTACCCTAAATCCACGATTGATGGTCCTTATCCAGAGGTTACCTCGGTCTCTACGAGAGCACCTAAGGACCCTTCTACCTAGTCTTGGGGCGATTGAGTTTCCACGCAAACTGTATCGGGAATAGGAGGATCAAATGAATAAACTACAAGAAAGATTAGAGCGTTTAACCGCTTGTTTTGGCAAACCCAGAAACATTTTAACATTAGGTCCGAGTGAACTAACTGACCAGGATCTTAGGGATAAGGGATCGTACCTCGATGAACTGGCAGGAGCAAAGGCGAGAGCCAAACTCTGGCGAAGCGTTGCGGCGTGGACATCGGGAGCTTGTTTGCCACTGGCACTCTTGGTTATAGGACTTGCGGTTTGGAACATCAAAAATGCTGACCGAACCCAAATCATCCTTTCACCAGCGGTTCAGCGCTTTGAGATAGCAACGCCTGGGCAGGTAACGGACAGCTACATTAAGGCGGCTTTTGAGCATGTTTCAGAGCGAAATTCGTCATGGACCTTCGAAACAATCGAGGAAAACTACCAAGATCTTTTTCAGCACTACTACTCAAATGATCTGAGTACTAGAACCAAGGCGAACCTCAGTGAATCGGGTCGATTTGAACAGGTCAAGCAAAACAAAATGGTCTCTACCTACAAGATCGATCGCGACCGAAGTGAGTACACTTGGTGCGCGGCTCTCAACCTAGCTTGTGGGTTGGTGGTTGGTCGGCAAACCCTTTATATCGATGCCAACCAGCCATACCGCGCTGACGACAGTGCTTACCTTATTTTCTCTGAGAGCATCTACCCAACAAAAATTAATCCATTCGCCCTGCGCATAACTCGGCTTGTGATAGGCGACTACGAGCCACTCAAGAAAGCGCTGGAGGCGGCAAAGAAAGGGGAGCTTCCCAATGACATTGCTAGCAAAACATTTCAATAATTTGGTTCTATTTTGTACGACTATCGCTGGATTTTTGGTCCATTCAGGTTACAGCCAGGCCCAGGAGATCTACTATTTCAGCGACCGCGCTCGTGATCTAGAGGTTTCGGCAGAGTCGGAAACTTTATTGTCTTTCCCTGTGCCTCCCTTTGCCAGAGTGTGTCAACCGGCTGGGATTATCGAACTTTACCCCGTGGAAAGCACCAATGATCTTGATAACTTTCTGATCCCAAGAGGTATCCAGAGCTCCCAGATTGGTGGCCTGCCACCAACCGCTGGTGTCTCGGATCATGGAGTGGCAGCGGAAGGTGGCGGTGCTTCAGATCTCGTCGCTCGGCACCTGAAGCTGGTTCCCAAGCGTACATCGGGTACGACTACCTGTGCCATCAGGCTCACCAATGAGCAGGTGATCAACGTGCGTCTGACCCTGTCAAAAATGGTGAGTAAACCGATTATTGAGTTTCGAAGCATGATGGAAAAAGCTAAATCGGGAGCTGTATTGAGTCAGACCCTTGGCCCTATCAATCTCTTTAGGGCCTTTGTATCAGGGGGCGACTTGGCTTTTCTTGCTGAGGAAACCCCGTCGGAATCAAGTGGAATTGGACGCGATGGGTCATCGTCATCCCGCCAACTGAGGAGGTCAACATCAATTGGCTCCTATCAACTCGTTTACGTTGGGACTGACAAAGACCTTTACAAGGCTTGGAAGTTTGAAGGAACCGCGGGGCGGGACTTCTCGGGATTACAGGCCCTAAAAGATGCCAAACTTGGAGAATTTTATTTTTCGACATTCACCACATTCAGAGCTCGAGACCTGGAATCATCCGCAAAAATAGCGACGAATCCAAGGCCGATTTTTCGCAAAGGTGATGAGTTTCTATTCTACGTCCTCTCCCGTGGCGATGTTTCACCCAAAGAAATGATGGAGAGACTGCCATGAAGAGCAAACAGTTAGTCATTTTAGGTTTGTTGGCTGCGATTTTCTCCGGAGTTGTTTCGGCACAGAGCCTGCCTCAAGGTAGCGTTCTTCCTGGTGATAAGCTCATTCCGTCAGGAACTTCGCAAAATTCCGGGCAGAAGGCCAAGATGCTTCCAGGTGATCAAACGATACCAAGCTATGAGGTCGGAGATCCTGAGCTTAGGGCGGCTATGGAAAAATCCCGTAAAGCCCTTGAGGATGTTAGAAATCAACAAAGGGGATCACAGCCTCCTGTAGAACCAGCACAAAGTGGGCTTGCCGAGCCTGACACTCAGCCTCTGACTGTAGAATCGCAGGCATTGCCAGAGGCAGTTCCGTCGCCACCTATGCACAAAAAAATAAAAAATAGGTACGATAATCGGGCCTATTCAGCCCCGCAGAGCGACGGACCAACCTATAGCGATACCAAAGAGGGTGTCCGCATCTTTAGTCAGGGCCTTCTGGCCGCTCGGTCTCCAGGTAAAGGTACGTTCACTCTGCCGGCAACATCGATTGCTCTTGCAACTACCCTTTACGGAATTGAAGCCACCGGGAATGTTGAGCGCTTTGTTCCAGCTGAACTGAATTATGCCTGGCTCGGCCCCAACGGGACGGTTGTGGAGATGAAAAATTGTCGTCTTTGGATCTCGGTTCGCGGGGACTATTCGACCGAAAGGATTTATGGAAAGTCGCAATCGATCAGTTGTCGGGCTCCTACCGGTGAAACCTTTGATATTCCCATTGAGGCTCATATGGTCGATCAAAAAGAGGAGTATCTGGGAGCCAGAGGGACGTTGGTAGCCAGAGGCAAGGCATTGGTGTCGGCGATGTCGTTTCTGTCTGATGGAGTCAAGTCATTCGGTTCGGCTATGGCAGCTGCCCAGGTGAACACAGAAGTCAGTTCAGGCGGAGGATTCGGTGAACCTGTCAAAGGAAGCAACGTCGGCGGCGATAAGAATAAGTACATTATTGGTCAGACCCTTTCAGGTTCATCAGCAAAATTCCTTGATTGGTGGATCGACTACTACCAAAGCCTGTCGCCAACCATCGCGATTGGTCCAGGCAAAAAAATCTACTTGGCATTGCACCGCACCGTCCACATTCCAAAGGTGTTTTTTGGCGAAAAACTAAACACCCGTCAAATCGAGTCTATTTCCATGATGGAAAAACGCGAGCCGGGCGATTCTGCGGATTCATCACAAAAAGTTAATACTAGTCATGCTCTCAAGGCGCCCCATCAAGGGGGAACAGGCGAGGGTTGGGGCACATCAAAGAACGAAGCAGGAGGCGACCATGATTAAGACTAGAAGCCAAAAAGTAGGCCAAAAGAACGTTTTAACTCTCTTAAGGGTTCTAGTTTATCTAAGTATGACCGTTGGGTATGGATGCGCGACGATCCCTGACGGCGAGTTGCAGCTGGGGCCAAAAATTGTTCGAGATATGAAGGAAAGCCGGACCAGCGCGCAGGCTCTGAATAAAGGTCGGCCTATCTATATCGAAGTTTATAGCTACCCGCAGATGCTCGAAAGTGGAGACATCTGGACCGGCGGGCCGCTGCTTATCAACTTAGGGCGTGAGGATATCTCGCTCGATTCCCTCATCACTCCCCCGATGCAGCCAGCATCTCGCAAGAGTGATGCGGGCGCTCAAAAAGGGGAGTTAAAGCGATGAATCACCAAATTCACACGATGACCAAAGGCGATTTGGCGCGGGTTTTGGAATTACCACAGAGCTTTGCCGAAGCTCATATCCCGCTGCGGGAGCACCTAGGTCAAGGAGTGTTTCTCCTGGCAAGTGGTGAGCTTGGTGTCGTCTATGAAGTCGACGGCATCTACGATGAGCTCCTTTCGGAATCGGAATTGATCGGTGCGCTGACTCCTTTTATGAAGTTTTTGCGGCAGATCGTGGTGGGGATACCAACATATGCTGGTTTGCGTAACACGGTTGTTCAGTTAATTTGTTCCCAAAGAGAGCAAAAATCCATACCTGATCCAATACGTTCCGTGAAAAGTGAAGCCGGCCGTATCCTTCGCAGCGAAGAAGACCGTCTTTTTTCGATGGGTCTGGTGCGGCGGCGATACCTGATGTGCGTGCGTTATACTCCACCGAGAGATGCGGGTAACGCGATCCAAAAGATACGAACTCTACTCGATCTGTTTAAGCCTGATGGAGCCCTTGAAGATCAGGAGCGAGACAAGGTCCATCATGATACCGAAGAATTCGAGGATACCCTCAAAAATCTTGAGGCAGAATTTAATTCTGCACGGAAAATCAGACGGCTGAATCTTGCGGAACTCCTTCACTACTATGCCGATGTTTTGCACGGAGCCACGGCGCAGCGGCTTATCTTTCCCAATGACAACAATATTCAAGAGTCCATTTATACGTCGAATCTCACTGGAACTCCTGATGGAGTTGACATTGAAAGTAGTCAGACAGGGGGCAGGAGGATTACTCCGTTTGTGCTGTCGCAGCTGCCTAATGAATATGCCGCTGGCCTTATGCGGCACTTTATCGATAGTTTGCCGGTAAAAAATTTCGATCTCGTTTGGGGATTTTCCCATGGGTCAAGGGATTTTGGGTCAGCCCTAGCAGTCAAATCAAGCTGGTTTAGCCATGGACCGGCTCACCGAGACAAGCAGGAAGATCTGATTTCCTTTCAAAACAACCTTGATGCTCTAAGACCACACGGGGTCCAGTCTTTGCGGCTTTTGACCTATGACGTCGATGATGCAACCAAAGCCCGCATACAGACACTGGCCATGGATCATATTGGTGCCAGGCTTATCCCCGAACGCCAGATTGGGGTCCACATGGTGGTTTCAAGCCTTCCGCTCTGCCTATCAAAGGAGGGAAACCGAATATCGGGGAGGAGCCGGCAGATTCGCTTGGAAAATGCCGTTGGATTCTGGCCCATCTACGACGGTCCACCGAGAGAGCATGGGGTTCGTTGGCACTGTAGCCGCAATCTCACACCGACACGGTTTGACCTCTTTCGTGGTGAGGGTAACCGGATGACTACGGTGCTGGGCACCAGCAGGGCAGGGAAGAGTTGTTTGATGAACCAGCTTTTGCTGGAGTTTATGGAGCGATTTCCAGAGGGGGTGATCCGGGTCATCGACAAAAAAACCAGCTACCTTAAGCTCTCAGATTTACTAGGTGGCAAGGTTGTATCCTTTTCCGAAAGCGCCTTACGGTTCAATCCCTATAGCCCCTTTGCTCTGGGCGACTGGGAGGATGACGATATTGAGGGGATTTATGTTCTATTGGCGACCGCCCTTGTCCAAAAAAATCCTGGAATTGAATTGTCGTCGTTACATACGGAACTTTTGCGGGATGCAATCAAGATCGCCTACAACAATCAACTGATTAATATGCGGCATGCTGACCGGACCGGTGACCATGGATTTGATCCCCATCCAGTTTGGACCAATGTGCTCGCAGCATTGCCGCAGGCCGCTAATCTTAAAGCGGAAGCTGGTGTGAAAGGGGCAGGGGAGGCGCGGGAGCAACTCGCCGCCTGGAGCGTCAGTCTTGGGCCTAGCGGTCAGTATGGATTTATCTTTTCAGCCCATGAGCGGCAGGATTCGGCGACCGCTCTGGCGAGCTTTCTTGTTTATGATCTCGATGGCATTTCAGATCCTGTTTTGCAGCTTCTTGCTGCGCAGATGGCTTTTTTAAAAATCACGCGCGATTTGGCCAAATTTCCCCGTAGCACGCCCAAGCTGATCGTGTTTGAAGAGCTGGGTATGCTTTTGCACGGCGACTCGCAGGCGCAAAAGCTCAATGCCGAGTTTATTCAAAATGTCGTAAAAACCTGCGCAAAACTCAATGCTCAGGCCATTTCGCTGACCAACGGTGTTGGGGATTACACCGATAAGCCAGCGGGCAAGACGCTTTGGACCATTGCGACTCAAAAGCTGTTTTTACCCTTGGGCGATGCCATGGTCGCTGATCTGAAGTCCAAATGTGGCGCCGAGTTTACCGAAGCCGAATTCCAAATTCTTGCTAGTTTGGAAATCAGTCGACGCCTCAAACGCAGCGAACTTTACGTCCGTTCGGAAAACTCGGATGCCCCTTACCGGGGAACCATGTTTTTGCCGCTGTCTCCAGCGATGGATGCACTGGTGACCTCAAGCGGAAGCCAGGTCGAGCTTTATACAAAACTGCGCCGTGATGGTCTGACTGCCAGCGAGGCACTCATGACAATGGCGAAGGACTATCCTTACGGGGAGTCAGGGGGAGAGGTTGTATGAGTATGAAACTATTGGAAAATGATATGATACGTAGGCGGTTAATGGTGGGATCTATTCTCGCCAGTTTTGCTGCCTCTCAATTGGCGATTGCAGGTCAGTTTAGCGCTCAATCTGATTCACAAAGCAGAGTTGTGGCGCCTTTTGGCTTTCCATCGAGTCAGCCGCCAGCGCGTGGTTTCGTCATCAATCTGGCAGATTATCAAGTCGGTCTCGAAGCGCAGCAGGTCTGTGGTTACACGGACTGGAGTTCGATCCAGTTACGACTGCCAAAGAAACTCCTATCGAAAGATTATTGGCGCAATATTGGGCGTGGCCTTCAAGACGAGGCAACGCGGCTAGCCATGTCTCTCACTGGGGCATTGCCGTCTATGTTGGCTTGCAATGTTTCTCCGACCTTTTGCCATGTATTCAACCAAGCCGAGATGATGGCAGCCTTTGAGGGCCAACTCACTTTTAACACCTGCCAGATGCTGGACGGGGTGGCCAATGTGTCCATGACTCAGGCCGAGTCCTTGCGAAACTGCGTCAGCAATCAAATGAAAACCGGTGGTAGGGACATAACAGCGAGCGTAGCCCGGGAGCGCTGTCTCACCAGTCCAGGAGACGCTGATTTGCAAAAGGGAGACAAGATCGCCCGTACGTCATCGCAGGGCGATCCAGGATCGAGCTTTTCTATGGCCAGCTTTGTTAAATCCATTTTTCCTGACTCCATCAATCAACCTGGTGGCGCCACCTACTCGATGGGGTCAGGCACCTACCGCTATTCGCGGCTTCATCAATCAAAACTGCTCATGACCGAGCTCTTTCCCGGAGTCGAGCTAAGGCAGAAGTCGAGCGTCATGCGAGGGGGGACCTTCAATCCAACCGTCGAGCGAACGATGGTCAGCCAAAGTCAAACCGCTAAAGATCGAATCATTTTGGTCCTTAAGACTATGAAACCACTTCAAGACCAGGGTTATACACCGGTTCAGATCATTGAGAAGACTCGGCCGCAGTGGGAGGATCGCCCAAGCTGGGATCAAAAAGGTAAACCATCACCACTTTACAGGTCCAGGTCTGATGGCGGTGAACCTTCCCTTCTGGTCACCCCCGAGCAGTTAGTGATGCTGCTGTCATTGGCCAAACCGGGCGAGCGAGATCCCGATAAAGCTCTTGATACCCCTGAAATGAAGCAGGTCATCGACCGTTTGTCGGAGTCGGTGAGTCATGTGCAAGTCAATGATCTCTTAGCGGAAATTTATTCAAGGACTTTGGACCGTTGTCGCCGCGACCCAGCCTATCAGGGTGCTCTGGCACAGGAGAACTGCAAGGCGATCTTGGAACGCACCAAAAGTGAAATTGAAATTCTTGCCTATAAACGTGATGCCGAGCGGCAGGCTCGCACGGTCCAAGTCGAGATCGGCGCCATCGTCAGGGATGTGCAGGGCCAGCGTTTAGGCAACATGACCACGCGAGGCCGTCCGCCAGCAGATCCACCAGCCGGGCCGATCCCTTTGCCGGGCAGTATGTAGAGTCTATTGATTTGTGTTTGGGCGATGGCCCATGGAGGTTATTATGGTTAACGAAACGGTTCTGTCCCGCATGGTCAAAGACTTTGGCGACTCTGTCATGCGGGCAATTATGGAGGATCTATACGGCTCAGGGTTAGCCCATCTGGTGGTTTTGATAGGTGGGACCCTGGCATTCATATCGTTGGGGTTTAGCCTTCATCGCGGTGAATCGCCGAGGCGGGCATTGTCATTTTTTTTCGCTTGGTTTTGCTGTCTACCGGTTGGAGGCAAGCCCTTAGGCTATGCAGCTGTCAACGGCATCGGATCAGCGTTGGCCTACCAGCTGCAAAAGACAGCGGTCAAAGTTCTTGAAGGTCCTGCAGCGACCAAAACAATGCCACCAGGATGGGTCATGAGTACAATCTTGCGCGCAAACGGCGTCGAGATTTCAGAACCTGGACTGCAAGATGATCTCAATTTGGCGCTGAGTTCCTGTATCCCAAATATTTCAAATATCGACGGCGATCCAATGACGGCAGCCGACCTATTTGGCGGGAAATTGAGGTCTTCGCCATCAGGCACTCCAATCTATGAGGAACGGTTTGATCCATCGCTACTACGAACAAGAAAGATTGCCGTCCGTGGAGGGGATATGAGCTGCTATGACCTGTTTGTCGATGTGAGGTCTCGCCTTCGTCGGCATATTGAATCAAAGGGCGTTACCAAACCCGAGGACGGCAACTATCTCGCGGTAAGTTCTGGCGATGTTTCAGACCCCGCTCATCTCCGTACCACTTGGCCCGACCCTAACACCCGAGAGGCAGAAAGGGTTAAAAGTGTGGCCTTAAACCTTGCAACGGCAGCGGCGATTCAAAAGACCGCAATGGGAATTGCTGGCGAGCCGGAGCACTTTTGGCAATCTCGCGGCAACTATCTCGATAGCCGTATCACGCGCTCAACGGATTCCGCTGTTTCGGGGCATTTTGAGGCAGGGCCTGATGGTGCTGGCAACTGGCTGACACGAGCAACGTTCGATTTGATGAGTGCCCCTACTGCAATAGCCAGAGCTCTTAATATCGATGGGGCAGTGAGCAGTGGATTAGTTTTGCAAGAACTCAACGAAAAACTTTTGTCGCTGCCCTATTACATTGCCTTTGTGCAAAGCGTACTGAAGATTCTCGCACCTGTTGCCGTGCTGAGCATGCTTCTCGGGACTTTTAAGCTGTTTATGATTTGGAGTTCTGTTTGGTGGCTTACCCTGGTGATGCCAGCGGTCATGCAGCTTTCACGGGGAATTTCGAACTCCGTACTCTTTCATACCAACAAAATTGGAGAGACCGCTCGTCTCCTCGAAACAGAACCGGGATTCTTGGCAAACGCTGTGAGTTTTGAAGCAGTATCCAAGATTGTAGAAGATTCTTCCCGTCTTATGAACGTAATCCTGAATGTTGAGTTAGGAATTTGGGCGGCATTGCTCGCCCTTATCCCGGTTGGTGCTTGGTTTGCCGGTGGAATTGCCAACCGCATGTCTGCATCTATTGCAGATACCATGGTGAGCGGTGTTGTTCGTGGTGCCACGATCAAGATGGGTGGTGCCATTGCCATGAAGGGTGGAGGTCTTTTGTCCACTGCTGCGAGGGGAGGAGCTGCTATTGCAAGGTCGGGGAGTGCTCATGCCCGTCAGGTAGTGACGCTTGCAAAGGATGATCAGAAAGCTACTGGTTGGTCTCAGGGGGCTCAAACAACATCTCATTCCAAACCAATCACGCCCAATCCTGGGCGTAGCCAACAGACTGAAAAAACATAGGGTTGAGTGAAATTAGGAGGGTTAAAACGTGAAATT
>JBGSUI010000065.1:0-26497 GCA_041736175.1 Oligoflexales bacterium
ACGTATTTGGAAGCCTTTCGAAGGCGTAATTCAGAAACAAACTCGAGAAAAAAGCCAGCGGAGGATCGAAGGACGCAAAATATCGATAAAGCTTCGTAAGTTACGTCAAAAATGCGGTTATTTTTGTGGAAACTTCTGTTCAAGGACTTTTTGGTGGGCAGAACCCTCAAGGGTCTGTAAATCAAGTTCAACACCAAGATCGTACCAAACGGGACGGACGTCCTGGGGATGGATCCCTAACCCTAGACTTTGTAGAAGCTTGTCCTCAAATTCAATGAATAGACCGATTCTTAGGGAAGGGTCTCCGCACAGAATGCGCAAGAGATTTTCGAGTTCTTGCCCCCTTTCGGCATGGTTATTATGTTCTGACAGTAGCAGCTGCTTGATACGGCTAAAGGCTTCTTGCTGAGTCACATCAAAAGATCGGACGATTGTAAATCCCTCGATAGCTATTCCATCTAAGGGAAAAATTCTCATAAGTTCTTCGACGTCATTGATCGAGCGAAAAACCTTATCGATGAGCTCTGGAGCAAGATTTTTAGGCTTATCTTCGATTTTAACCACGCAATATGATAGATCCAAATACATACGATGAAAAGACATCAAGCCAGTTTCGTGGCGTTTCACTTCGAAAAGTTCACTGGTATGGCGAACAGCTGCTCCTAGCCCAAATCCATCTGCGAGAACAAATTTGTATAAATCAAGCATCATGCTATATTTAGGGGACTTCCCGCATTCGGAGGGACATCCAAGAAAATGGCCCTGATCCGATAAGAAGATATCGGCAAACATCTTGCTCGTCCAAAAGCCAGAGGGTTGGAAAGGAAAGATAGCAGCAAACGCAACTGCTTGCCCGAAATTAACGGGAAAGATTGCACCCATTAGCGCAGCGATCGTATCTCCATGACGACTAAAGGCTTCGCTGGTCGAAATAGGTTGTAGCAATTCGGGAATCGACCCTGCGAGTGTGGCTATATCTTGATTGCGTCTATTTGTTGAGGGACTACCGGTATCATATCCCTCTCCAAGTATTTTGATAAGTGGTGCGAATGACAAGCGACAGGGCAACGGCATAGGGATATCCGGTGTTTTTATCTCGATCTGCCAGGGATCGATCAGAGATACATTTTTGTCGGTCAATGAATTCACGGGGAGTCCTCGGTATTTTAGCGACAATGATCCTACGGTTATTTTTCGGTTCTAAAAATGATTCCTTTAGCTGTCGGAAGCACTTCGAAATAGGCAAGAATTTCCCCTGAGACACTCTATACAGTCGACTCAATGGCCTGTGTGGTTGTTGGTAAAAGCTATCCTATGACTCCCTGAAAACTCACGGCAGCTCCTCTAACCGGCAGTCCCTTAAGATCCTCAGGAGTTCTCCGGGACGGGATGCTGGCTGGGACTGCTCCTCGAGCGAAAGGTACTTGGGAAACATGATCTTTCCCGAAAGAGGTGCCCGTAGGTTTTGGCCATCGATGGTGCCGATGATTTGATTTTTTTGTATTGGACTAAAGTTAGTCAACCCCGGGATGAGTGCCACATACTTAGCGTCGGGCCAAGCCACGGTGTGTCCCCAGGTATAAAGGGGACCTTGTAGATTAGGGCTGGGAGGTTCGGGTTGAGTGAGGTTTAGGTCAGGACGGCGGAACTGGGTGCCATAGGCGATGGCTGAGAGGGCGACTTGAAAACCTAAAGCCGTTTGCATGGGGTCATAGGTCGGACGAATGCCACCTAATTCGAGGGTGATTCCAAGCCCGCCTTGTGCCGTCGTGTATTCATCCGAACAGCAGCCTTCTTTGGAAAAGGGACGTCCCCAATGGGTGATGACGGGCAGATAGGGGTTTAAGGCGCGCGCCATCTTTAGGGCCGTGGGGCTGTAAGCAAAGATAAAAAAACTGGAGAGGCTCGGTTGAATGGTTTGGTGAAAGTCCACAAAAAAGTGACTCAGCCTAAGGAGTTCTTCGATTTCGGCAGCTCGTTTGGCTTCCGTTGGGACCGGAGTCGGATTCACAGGAGGTCTAGGAATGCGGGAAAAGCTGCGGTTGAGATCCCGCTCCAAAAATCTTTTGCCTTGGAGCGCCGCAGCGGTGTTTCCTAAGAAAAATCCAAGGGGAATCTCGGGTTGGAGCACGCCCTGGACCAGTGCTTGGAGCACTTCATTGACGACTAAAAGCCCTCCCCACTCGTTTCCATGGACGATAGCACCAAAGGTCACTCCCACTGGTTTTGCACTCTCGCCAAAGGATTTTTGGTGAGTGATGGGGACTTGGCTGCTTTTTTGAACCCAAAAAATATCTTCGGCAACCGTAAAAACCCGCAGTTTGCCGGAGGAGGCTAACTCATTTTGGAGGTTACGGTATCTTTGAATTTCTATTGCTATTGCTTCTCTCATGGCAAGCATCTTAAACTAAAGTCAGGAGCTGTTCAACCATTCCAGAGCTGGGCAAAGGACACCTGTCATGTCACCCAATCACCTGAGTCAAGTCCAAGGTGGCGTGGGGTCGGCTCAACGACCATGGTGGCGTGTGGCTGTTATAGGTCTATCATGCTGGGGGCTTTGGGCCTGTGATCCAGACGGGAAAAAGCAATGTGCATGGGTTTTAGAGCCCGAGCCCAAACTAATAGGCACCACAGATCCATCGATGGTACCTGTTTGTGCCCGTAACCGTGAATCTCAAAAGGAAGACTGCCGGATGCAATCTTCCCTGGAATTCGCCGAAAAGGTCTATGGTAGGAAATTTAGATATGTGGATTTAAGAGTCAAATCTACGGGAATTCCACGAACTATCGCCACGATCCGTTTTTGTGACGGAAAAGGTGATTAAGGAGACCCCTTGATGGGTGTGTTGTTTGAAAGCATTGTCGGGACACTTTTGGCCTTAGCAGACCAAACAACTCCTAAAAAGGCGGCTGATATTAAACTAGCAGACCAGTCAGCGAAACCGGAGCGAGCAGGGGGGGATATGGAGGCAAGGGTGGCCCCCTATTGGCAACAAGTCATGACCGGTCGCATGGATTCCGGTGGGTTTGACGAAGCTTGGGGTGTTTTTAGTTACGGGGGGTGGTCAGATGCGGGGCAGATGATGCTCCTGCACAACATAAAAAATCCTGAAAAAGCCCTTTTAATTGTGGGTAAGCCCAACCGCCAAGAAATCGATTTTGAACGCAGTATCGACCTCCAAGAGCTCAAAACTCTGATACCAAAACTTGATGGCATCAAAAAACTAGAGGATGTCGATCTGCCTATGTTTGATGGTTTGGTTTTTGAAATGGCCTATGCGCAGAGGGTAGCCGCGAGCGGCAAACCAAAGGCGACTATCGTTAAGAGGGTTTATTACAAAAATCCAGGGACGAAACAAAAATTTCCAGGCCATGATGAAATCCTGGAGTTAGCTCAAAAGTTAAAAACAAAACCCTTATAACGGCATTTGTTTAGTACGAGAAATTCGCGAGAGTTTCAACAGTAAAGAGCCGCAATATAAGGCCGCAAGAGCTGAGGAGGAATAGGATTTCAGCCGACTTTCTTTAATTTTGTTAAAGATCTTTCAACATTTTCGAGAGTCGTCTTGGCTTTTTCAAAATCAGGGGCTAATTCCAAGCAGTGCTTAAGCTGCTTTTCGGCCTCGATATAGCTTTCGGGGGTCTTTTTTTGGATATGGGCTAAGGCAATGTTGTAGTATATCCGATAGTTTTCTTTGAATTTTGGAAAAAATCGCAGGGCTCTTTGGTACTCATTGACCGCTTGATCGCCTGAGCCATCTTTAGAGAGCATGACGCCTTTGTTGTTGTAGTGGCGGACGATCTCTGCTGGTTGGGCTGCATCTTTGCCAAACTGGATAGCCTGTTCATCAAAACCTTTTTCAAAAAGTTGTGAAAACATATTGAATTTAAGCTCAGGCTGTTCGGGACTCAAATCTAAGACTTGTTTAAACCTTTTGACAGAGTTGTCGGGATCTTTGAGATGGAGAAAGGCAGTTGCCAGCTCGTTGAGGCGGTCGATATTTTGTGGAGCTAACTCGTCGGATTTTTGCAGGCAAACTTTGGCATCGTTATATCGACCCATGCGCATCAAAAGGCGTCCCTTAGCGTTAAGGAGGGTGATATTTGAGGGATCTCGGTCTAGCATGGGGGTTACAATCGATAAGGCATCCTCAAACCTGTTGGCCTTTTCGTAAAGGTCATACATAAGATTAAGGCCTTTGGGACCCATTTCGGCGAGTTTTGATTTGACTTGGGCAGCAGCTTTGTCGAAGTCTTTGGTCTTATTGTAATAATCGACAATTTTCCCTTTCATTTCTTGGTAGGCTACCAGGCGTTTTTTGGTGGCCATACCCCGACTGAGATAGGGGAGGAGGTTGATGATGGTGAAAGGCTTGTTGATGGCTTCGAGATCACCGAGTTCTTTGATAAGACCTTCGTTATTTCCAAGGGATTTATTGCCACTCATCATGATAAATGCCGTGCAACGTTTTTCCTGCATTTCGTGGGCCCGCCATTTTTGTACCAGAGCCAAACCGGCTAAAGGTGCAAATTCGATTTCGATCAGAACCACATCAAACCGAATAGTGTTAAATTTATAAAGAGCTGTCTCCAGGTTCGAAGCTTTTTCCACTTTACAGTTATACCTGGTCAATGGTTCTTCTAAGGCCTGGGCCACCGAAGGGTCATCGTCGATAAGAAGAATTTTGTTGGGTAGATTTGAGTTGTTTTCTGCGCTCATAGATTCTTAGACCACCTCGTCTCAGATATTCGTCTATAGTTCGGCAGGTAGGCCTGTTATCTTAATCATGACAAAGTCAGGTATTGAGCGTACATAGGGAATGGATTGATGAAAAATCGGAAAACAAAAAATGGACCAATAGCCATCTGTACGGGTGGAGGCGATGCTCCGGGGCTCAATGCGGTTTTAAGGGCCGTCGTTTACAGAGTGGGTTTGGGATATCAGGGACAAGTCCTAGGGATCTATAATGGGTTCAATGGTCTTTTTGCCAAGTCGGCAGAGTATGAAGAGTTATCGATCGCTTCTGTCGCCGCAATACACACCTATGGAGGCACGATTCTCGGAGCAGCAAGCCAAGGGAGTCCTCTCCGCGACCCCAAAGAAGCAACCGCTAGTTTGGCAAATTTTAAAAAAAATTGGGAAAAACTCGCGCCCAAAGGACTTGTCGTCATCGGTGGTGATGGCACCCAAGGGATGGCTAGACAAATAGCTGCGTTGGGAATCCCCATGGTCGGGATTCCAAAGACGATTGACAATGATCTACTGGGAAGCGAGGTGGCCATTGGTTTTTCGACGGCTGTGGAGGTGGCCGCGAATGCCGCAAAAAGTTTGATGCATACCGCAGCAGCCCACCAAAGACTTATGGTCTTGGAAGTGATGGGGCGCACCAGTGGCTTTTTGGCGCTGCATGCTGGTTTGGCCAGCGGTGTGGATGGAGTTCTCGTCCCTGAGATTCCTTTTTCGATGGATCAACTGGAGCGGGATCTTAGGAAGAAACTCAAAATACAAGATCGTGATTCCATAAAGCTTGGAGGTCGTGCAGGTCTCCAGGGAGTGGTGTTGATTGTGGCTGAGGGAGCGATTGCTTTAGAAGGAAAAAAAGATAGTCCCAGGACTAAATTAACAGCTTCTGGCCAGACGGTTTTGGGTGGAATTGGAGATTTTGTTGCAGGGGAGCTATCACGGCGCTTGGGGATCGAAGCGCGTTTAAATACCCTTGGACATGTCCAAAGAGGAGCTGATCCCAATGGGACGGACCGGATCCTAGCGACCCAACTCGCAGTGGAAGCGATCGATGCCCTCTATCGAAACCAGCATGGATTTGTATTGACGACCGGCCCCCAGGGTTACAAAAGGATTCCTTATGGGGAAATTACCGATCTTCGGCGCAGGTTGGAGCCCACAGATCCACTTCTGATCACGGCCCAGGGACTCGGAATGATTTTGGGTACTGGCCCAAATTAAAGTAAACCGCCCTTCTAAAGCTTTATTTCCTTTTTTCATGATTGCAAGCTAGATACAATAGGATTTATGCGTGACATAAAAGGAGGGGGCTTGTGAATCCTCATATTTTCAGACTTTTTATGGTCCTACTCCTGTGTTGGCTCGTGGAGCCGGTCCTCAGAGCGGGAGATATGCCGAAGGGCAACTTTAATGGACCCTTATCTAAACCCACTGTAGAGTCCAAAAAAATTAAGGAACCTGCTGAGGGCCCGAAGGGAGCAACTCGAGATGAGACCGCCACCTATAAGGAAGGTGCAACCTTAATCCAGAAGGATTTTTGCAACACCGTTTTAGTAAATATGCTGCCCAATCAATCCATGGTAGAAAATAGCGGGGATTTCATGTACCTTTTGGTTGATAATCCTTGGAAATTGGCTAAACAGAAAAAGTCTCTGAAAAGCCCAGGATCCAAAGAATCAGCAATCCGCCCTAAAAAAACCTTGGTTAAATTCCATCTGGAAACGCCTCGGTTTGAGCCCTTAGTGAGCTTGGCGGCCCATAAGGGCACACCATTTCTTATGGTCCATAGTGGTGGTGTCTCTGCCCTACACTTTTTAGGGGATTCAAGTGAGTGTGGATTTGGTAAGGCCATGATGGTTAGCATGTCCCTTGCTAAGGGTGGAGAAGGAAATAAGGCTGTCCATCAAACGGGCAACTATAAGATGGTTCGTAGCAACTCAGGATGGATTCTTGCAGATTTAAATAAAAAAACTTTGGTTGAAACCGATGGGGTTACGTTTCAAATGCGAACAGAGCGCAAGCTTTTAAGCGATGGAGATCCTATCTATTACGATCCTACTGAAAAAATCTTAGTTCACTGGTATGAAAAAGGGGATATACGCGGAATTCTTGTGGAAAAAGGTGTCGGCGTCTCAAAGACATTGCGAAAAATAGCGGTTCCTAAAGGAGAACATATCCTGACCTCACCCCATGGGATTGGCGTGATAAAACAGCAGTCAACGCTGCAACTTACTCTCGAAACAATAAAGGGGTTGACTCGAGGGACGGAGGGTTCAAAGGCTTTTATCATCAAATCTCCTGTGGATGATCCCTTATCCAAATTGGCATTTGAAGTTGATTTTGAAAATAAAAGGGCATTGGTCCTTGCTAAAACTATAAACGATAGGAAGTTTTTTAAAAAAGCCTGGATTTATGACTTGGGCCTTCAAGATCCAGTTGAGGTGATCGCAGCTCCAGCGGACCAGTATGTTCACTTTGCTTCACTGTCCACTGAGGGAGTGAGAGCCTTTTTTGAATTGCGAAGCGTGGTTACCGGATACACATCTTCGGTAAAAGTCTATGATTTTGAAAAAAAAGCCTTAGAGAACTATCCCTTCCAGCTAACGTTGGTTAAAAACTCTCCTTAACCATTTGTTGACAGATGTCTAAAGACTGCACACTTAAAAATGGTCCTTGGTAACCCCAAAAGAGCCACAAAAAAAGCCAAGGAATCTTTGATTTTTAGGGATATATCCACCTCACAACCGAATCGCTGGATTCGTTGGTAAACATTTTGCACGAGATCCTCTGGATCCTAACCTGTGAGGTGATCTGTGGTTCAAGCAAATTCGATCTCGTTGGTTCTAAGTGTGGTCTGTTTAGTGAGCTGTCACAAACAAACCCTTAAGACAGATGGGAATCAGTCGGCTGTCAAAGTGACTAATTCCATGGCTTTAGGAGACACTGATTACATGTCCGTCGTTCGGCTAGGAACAGAGTGTACAGCGACCCTCATAAGGCCAAATCTCCTGATTACCACTGCGGTTTGTGCCCAAAAAAACAATAATTTTATTGTCCTTCAAGAGTATCGCGAGAAACTCTTTGTAGAGGATCGCGCGATTTTGGATAAAGTGATCCATCCCGAATTTGATGTTACCAAACCCCTCAATGGTTATAATCTTGCCTTGTTAAAAATTCAGCCATATTTAATTAAAGATAAGATTAAACCGGGCGCCATTGCAATAGACTCGACCACCCTTGATAAAGAAAACATAAACTTTGAAATGGTCGGGTTTGGCTGCATGGATCAAGCAGAGCCATACATGCGTGGACTTAAACGCAAGGGTAAAAATGTTTTCAAGAAGCCGATAGCTGGTGGCGTCGGTATCCTGGCAGCTCAGGGCACTGGAATGACGACGATGAATTATGATGCTCCCCATGCCAATTCTATGGGCTGTTTGGGAGATGAAGGAGCGCCAGCCCTTGTGGACAACAAAATCGTTGGAGTCTACCTCGGCCAAAAGCAAATCAACGGTAAAAAGAATAAAGAAGCGATTTTTGCAGATCTCGCCCTTCCGGCCAACAAAGTTTTTATTAAGAAATACGCAGACCCCAGCCCTTGCCTGACTATCCGGACTAAGTGAGGCTTTTGCTATCGACTAAAAGTTTCACCTTTTTTCCAAAAGGCTGCACTTTGAATGACAAGCTGTTCAAAGGTAAGTCCCAGAGGTTGAAGGATGGAGTCTGAATCGAGGGGTGAGTCTCTTTTGATTTGGTCGATCATCGTTCGAATCCCATACTCCCCTACGGTGTTTTCTAGGGTGAGTATCAAATATAGACTTTGTTTATAGGCTCGTTCCACATGGAGCGCATCACGGATCGTCGTAAAAGAGGCCATAAAGTCTGCAGGTTTTAGAAAATGCCCATTGTTTAGTGGAAAGGCAAAGGGAGTGCAACTGGGTACAGGGCAGGAAAACCGCTGTGCCAATCCCTCATCAAACCAGGTTGGGAGTTTGCGCTGATCTGCGGCCCTGGCAAGGAGTGCGTGGACTAATTCGTGGCGCAAAATAGATCGCAACCGTGTTTGTTGCTTTGAATCATAAACGCTCCCGGTGAGAGGCACTCTGATCCTGCCATCCGCATAGAGGCCGTCAACCCATTGGGGGATATCCTCGGTGGTCGATTTGAATTGGCTCCGATCATACAGCAGGACTTCGATAGGCTCTGAAGGGTATTTTAAGCCATAGATTCTATTGAATTCATCAAGGCTATCTTGGAGTGTGGCCAAGACCCAACCAGAAATCGACTCGTGCTCGACTTCTGTATAGGTAAGTTTAAAGGCATCAGTGGCTTCGGACTTTTGGGTCTTACTGACTTCGGCGCGACCTAGCATATTTCGTTTTTGTTTACGTACCAGGGCAAGGTTTTGATTGAGTTCAGGACCGCCCTCCGCGAGGACAGCGGCCTCAGCTTTTTCCAAAACTTGGACCGAGTCTCCAAACCGGTTTTGAGATTCATAAAGATCGCTTAAGACCACATAGAAGGCTGCATCCTGGGGGGATTTTGCCAGATATCTTTCGGTCTGGTCCACGGCTTCGGCTATTTTATGGAGTTTATAATAGGCAAGGGCCAATCCTTTGGTGGCCTCGATCATAGGCGTTATTTTTTGTGCGCTTAAAAACTGCTCTATGGCCTGCTCGTAGCGACCTAGGCGGAGCTGGGTCCAACCACTGCTGGCTAAGATAAAAGGCAATTGGTTATTAATATAGGGATGAATTTCTCCCGAAGGATCAGGTTTTTTAAGGATCTCTTGGGCAATGGCGAGAGCGCCTTCAAAATCCCCGGTGGCAAATTTAGCCTGCATAAGCAGCACCAGACTCATGATCTCTGGGGCTGCATTTTGGGGAACTCCTTGGACGGGAGGCTTGGCTTGGATTGTAGGGGCTTTGATTGCGTCAATCATAGATGTGCTGGTGTGGTTGGACTCTCCTTTTTGTGGAGTCACTTCGCTCGTCTGCTGAGATTCAAGTTTTTGCTGATCGGGTGGCTTTTTTGCAAGAAAAATCTGGTCTCTTGTCCACCACTGAAACCCAAACAACAGCAAGATTCCTATAATCGATCCGTAGGTAACGATTCGTAGAACTCCGATCTTTTTTGGTACATTAGGTGTAATAGTGGAAGTTTCCTAGCTTAGGTTTAAGGTGCCCCTGGGGGGAGCGGTTGGACCTTCTCTTTGAGGGTGCCGTTGCGGTCTAAGGCGTTGAGCTCATTAAACCCACCTATGAATTCGGTCCCGATAAAAATCATGGGAACAGTTCGATAACCATTATTTTCTGCAGAGAGTTGCATCCTAAGATCTGGTTTATCGTCTAAACTAATCTCTTGGTAGGGTATTTGTCGCTGGGAGAGTAATCTTTTTGCTGCTTGGCAGTAGGAGCATACCAGTGTGGTATAGACCCGGACTTGTTGCATAGATGGATTCCCTTATCATGGTGGGTTTTCGCACAGGTCATCTCTATAGTAGCGTTAAATTTACGGAGGATCTATAAAGGATCACTTGTGACTCCAAGGTTCCAAGGTGTGGAGACTAAAGGCTTGAGGAAGATACCAGATGAGCGATGATGTAACGACCCATGAGACCCGTCAAGAAGGTCAACACCAATGGCGATCTCCCGTGGGAGCGCACCCTTCACCCCCCCCAGCTCCCCCAGCTCCCTTGACAGGGAAGACTACAAAATTGGGCGTCAGAGTCCATAAGAGGGCGATTCCCGGGGTCACCGAAATCATTGCCGTCGCATCAGGCAAAGGGGGGGTGGGCAAGTCCACAGTCAGCGTGAATTTGGCAGTAGCCCTCGCTCAGATGGGTGCTAAAGTGGGACTACTCGATGGAGACATCTACGGGCCTTCGGCACCTATGATGCTGGGGCTTAAAGGTTCCTTAGAAGTGGGGGATCAAGGGCGGATTCTCCCCCGTGAGGCCCATGGAATTCGTGTGATGTCCTTTGGATTTTTTAGTGATGTTAAAGAGCCCGTGATCTGGCGAGGCCCCATGATTGCCAAAGCCTTTCGACAGTTTTGCTATGATGTGGACTGGGGTAACTGCGACTACCTTATCATTGATTTACCCCCTGGGACCGGGGACGTCCAACTTTCAATGATCGAAAATCTCCCCGTCCACGGCGCAGTCGTGGTCACCACACCCCAGGATGTGGCGCTTATCGATGCTCATAAGGCTATCAGTATGTTTAAAACCCTTGATGTGAAAGTCTTGGGTGTGGTGGAAAACATGGCTTTTTATGAGTGCCCTCGTTGCGGGCACTGCGAGGATGTCTTTGGCAAAGGTGGAGGTGCTCGGCTTTCGGAGGATCGCGAGCTAGACCTCCTGGTATCAATCCCTATTGAAAAGCATATTCGTGAGCAGGGGGACCTTGGCCTCCCGCTTCATCACGAAGAGAGTCGATCAGCATTTATGACGCTGGCCCAAGAGGTTAAAAGCCGTCTCGGCGGCTTTTAATAAGTAGAAGAGGAGGGGGCTGATGGCTAAAGAGATGGGATACTTCGAGGAGATCAGTGGAAAGAGCGGGGAACAGCAACGGGGATAGTTTGTAATTTCTCGACAAACAAAGGTGACTAGCCATCGAGCCCTGTGCAAAAATTCCAGTGTGGTCCTTTTGCAAGCAGAATGGATCTGCCATAAATCCCCTTTGCAGGTGCTATGCCAGGTTTGCCTCCAGGTTAACTCATTGAAATGTAATCATATATTCCTCGCCGGTCGGATCGACTAGTTAAAATTTGCTAACACATTGGGATTTTGTCTAAAAAGTAGACAGAGATCTCTAGTATATAGTTTTTTTCTATCAGCCGATTGATATTATAGATTTGAGTGATCGCTTGAAAAGACCGATGATATAGGTATTCGTGGGAAGACAGTTGCAATAGACTGGCACCCGTCAGAGTTTAACGAACTAATTTTAAGAGGAGTGTTTTATGTCGAGTATCATCAATTCGAAGGTTCCAGAATTCAAAGCCCAAGCTTACCACAACGATGCTTTTAAGGCTGTGAGCAGTGAAGATCTGAAAGGCAAATGGTCCGTGTTCTTTTTCTATCCTGCGGACTTTACCTTTGTATGCCCTACAGAGCTTGGCGACCTTGCCGACAAGTACGAAGAGTTTAAAAAGTTGGGCGTGGAACTGTACTCCGTAAGTACCGATACCCATTTCACCCACAAGGCATGGCATGATGCCTCGGAGACCATTAAAAAAATCCGTTTCCCAATGCTCGCCGACCCCACAGGTCACCTCTCCCGCTCTTTCGGTGTTTACATCGACGAAGACGGTATGGCCTATCGTGGAACCTTCGTGGTCGATCCCGAAGGAAGAATCAAGCTTGCTGAGATCAATGACAACGGAATCGGTCGGAATGCCGAAGAGCTGCTGCGAAAAGTCCAAGCCGCACAATTTGTAGCATCCCATAAAGGCGAAGTATGCCCCGCTAAATGGCGTCCAGGTGAAAAAACCCTGAAGCCAGGCCTTAACCTGGTAGGCAAAATCTAAGGATTTTCCTGTGGAGGATTCCCCTACCTCGGTGGGTAGGGGAGCCTTCCTGACATTTAACAACAAACAGAGGAGAGAGATCCCATGATGCTTGATAACGACCTCAAAACTCAGCTACGCGAAGTGTTCAAAGACATAACAACCGATATCCAACTCGATTTGTTTAGATCGGACCAAGCAAAGCAGTCAGAGCTTGAATCGTTGCTAGCGGATGTTGCCGAAACCTCTCCTCGTATCCATGTCAATAAGCTCAATGAACAGTCTAAGTTTCCCATGTTTGTCATCAAAAAAGCTGGTGTGGCAACCGGCATCGAGTTTAAGGGGATCCCAGGGGGTCACGAGTTTACTTCACTGGTCGTGGCGATCCTCAATACGGCGGGACTCGGCAAAGTCCCGGATCCATCCCTTGCAAAAAGAATCAAACGGCTGCAGCCAAACCTACAAATCAGGACCTATATCTCCCTGAGCTGTGAAAACTGCCCAGATGTTGTCCAGGCCCTCAACCAAATCGTCCTGGCCCATGGCAAGATGACCCATGCCATGGTCGATGGTGAGTTTGTCCAAGAGGACCTGCAGCGGCTTAATATCCAAGGAGTCCCCTCGGTCTTTGTGGGTGACGAGTTGATCCATGTAGGCAAGTCTTCTCTTGGAGAGCTTCTTGGAAAATTGGAAGAAAAATTTGGTTTACCACTTGATCCATCAGAAACAGGTGCCGTCGCAGAAAATCTCGGCCACTTTGATGTGGTGGTGGTGGGCGGCGGGCCAGCAGGAGCAGCTGCTGCGATCTATAGTGTCAGAAAAGGTCTTAAAACCGCGATCATAGCCGAGCGGATTGGCGGCCAGATGCTTGATACCAAGGGGATCGAAAACTTCACGTCGGTAGCCTATATCGAGGGTGTGGAGATCTCCGCCAATATGGATAAACATTTAAGGGCTTATCCTGTGGAGATTTTGGAACATCGGCGGGTCCGTGTCGTCGAAAAAGATGAAGGAACAAAACATAAGATTATATTAGATGGCGGGGAAAGTCTGGTTGCCGAGTCGCTCATTGTCGCGACAGGTGCAAAGTGGCGAGAGCTCAGCGTGCCGGGCGAAAAAGAATACCTTGGCCGTGGGGTGGCGTTTTGTCCCCACTGTGATGGTCCCTATTATAAGGGTAAGAAGGTCGCCGTTGTGGGTGGTGGCAACTCTGGAGTGGAGGCAGCAATCGACCTTGCTGGGATATGTAGCCATGTCACCCTGATTGAATTTGGCGACAAACTCAAAGCCGACCAGGTCCTCATCCAAAAAGCTGAGCAGTTGTCCAATGTCACGATTATTGTCAATGCCAAAACAAAAGAGATCCTTGGTAACGGGCGTGTGGTGATTGGGCTTTCCTATGAAGATCGTACCAACCAACAGACTAAACAAGTAGACCTCGATGGGGTCTTTGTCCAAATCGGACTTTCACCTAACAGCTCCTTTATCAAATCTGTTGTCAAGACCAACAATTATGGCGAAATCGAAGTAGATGGCAAAGGTCGAACTTCACAACCAGGAATCTATGCAGCAGGTGATGTGGCCACCACTCCCTATAAACAAATTGTTATAGCGATGGGTGACGGTGCCAAGGCCGCTCTGGCGGCTTTTGAAGACCGGATGCGAGCAGAAAAGTAAAAGTTAAGGAACACTCCTATCGCTAAAATTTCTGGGAAGGCTGGCAAGGATAAGATCTTTCAGGGCCTTAAGGAGTGCCTCTCGGACAAAGCTTTGATGGACGACGAGGCTGATTTGGCGGGTGGGGATAGGATTTTTAAAGGGAATGATTCTGCCTCGGCTATAGGATTCCCCCTCCATCCAGGGTAAAGCTAGATGAGGAATCAAGGTATACCCGAGACCATTGAGTACTAGGTGGCATAGGGTTTCGATGCTGCTACTGTCGAAGTTTAGATTGCGGGTTTGTGCGTGTTGTTGCAGGTCATGGATATGGCAGATTTTGGTCATTTGATCGCGCATACAGTGGCCTTCTGCCAAGAGCAATAGGTTTTCCTGGGAAAGATTGCCTTCGTCGACTTGATCGAGCCGGGCCAGGGAGCTTTCTTGGTGGGCAAAAACATAAAAGGGTTCTTCAAAAAGAGGGATTTCTCGAAGGGAAGGGATTCCCAGCGGTGTGACGAGTAGACCCACATCGAGCTGGTTGGATTCCAGCTGGGTGATCATATCCGAGGTTTTTGACTCAAAAAGGTTGAGCTGGATCTCGGGGTAGGTTTTGGTTAAAGGTCCTATAAACAGCGGAAGTAGGTAGGGTGAGAGCGTCGGGATGATGGCCATACGGAGGTCTCCTCCAATGGTTGTTTTGGCCTCCTGGATCAGTTCGGAGATTATTTGGGTATGATTGAGGACCACACGGATTTGACCTAAAATCTGGCTCCCCATAGGAGTGACTGTGATGGGCTGGGTCGAACGGTCAAAAAGCTGGACCCCCAGGTGGTCTTCGAGTTTCTGCAGCTGCATCGAGAGGGTCGGTTGAGTCACGTGACATTCCTGTGCAGCCTGTCTAAAGCTACGATTTTTTTCGACCGCAACCGCATACTTGAACTGAGTGAGGGTGATATTCAAACTAAATTTCCTTTTTTAGGGGGCCGTCTGGGGGCAGGTGACTGTCATGAGTTGTTGGTGGGTGATGTCTCCCAGCTGGTAGGTGGGGAGGGTCAGCTGTGACAACTGGTGAATATCAATCGATATAAGTTTATAATCATCATAAAATCTACTGTTCCATCGTCGGCAGAGGGCCTGGGCGTAATAGGGTATCAAGTGACGGTTATAACCAAGACTCAGTCTGGAGGCAAAGTCCCGTTCTTCGATCGTTGTAAACTGTTTTGAGTGAACAAATGGATTCTTAAAGGGATCGGGGGGCAGATTGGTATCCTGGGAGAACTCTACCGGGTTGGTTCGGTTGCCATCGGCCATCAGCCCTGAAAAAATCAGCCACTGATCGTCTTTTAAAGGATGCGGCGCAAACATCTTCCACATTTGGCTGACCCGAGTGCTGTCACCCAGCCAAAGCCACTTGTCAGGAACATAAACATTGATGGCTGGTATCGCAGCCAAGTTGGACCAGAGGGCATAAGCTAATAGGATGCCGAGGAAGGAATCCACAAGTGTTGAATTTTTAGGAGGAACCGGATGGGCTCCATAGAATGGCCGCTTTAATATTCCGAGGCTTGACCAAAAGGACGAGGGTATATAAAGGCACAGCACAGCCATATCAATCCAGGGGAAAACCCCAAGCCTTAAAAAACACGAAAAGGAAAAGTGCATCATCATAAGCCCTATAATCCCGAATCCTTTAATGAGTGGCCTGGAATGAGGAAAAAGCAGAAGAAATGGTAGAAAGGTTTCGGCGGCAAGGGTCGTCCAGGTAAAGGCGGGGGAAAGCTGTGGCCACTGTCGCAACCACACACCCCAATCCGTGACGAAATAGTCCATATTTAATGCATACCAGGTGGCGTTGCCTAAGGACCACCATTCTGGCGAGTTTTTGGCTAGGACAGCAAAAAAATAAACAAAAAATACTTGGAGTGAAATGGCTAAAGTGCCCAAAGAAAGGTAGAGACTCGTGGATGTCTTGCCTTGGTTGGAAGAGGATGGACCGTCGCCTCCACCAAAATGGTAACCCTTCCTCCAAGAGTCTAGGGAGAAACGGTGACCCACCGGTAGAAACAGGCACCACATCAACGTCAGCCGCAGTAGATCACCACCACCATCAACCATATGGGGATTACGGTTTTGGATGGACATAAGCATCAGCCAACAAAAAAAGGTGGCTACCCTTGTGTAGAGTCCCAGTCCGAAAAGACCGATAAATACCACTAATATGGCTAAAAAAGATGTTTGAAAAAGTGGCGTGCCGTTGAGAAAAAGCAATGAAAAAAGCCAAGGCTGGTTTGCTATAGCCGGCATTGTCGAACGAGGCAGGACGCCCAAGTCACTGAGTAAAAACTCCGCGTGGGGAATCAGGGCGGTGAATTTTAGTATCATGAGCAAGGCCAACAGGATGCGCATCAAGGCGAGGGACCTCAAGTCAATTGCAACCCCCATGAGCCCTCTCTGTAAGAAGTGTTTCACAGTCATATGAAAATCCTCTACAAACCGCTAGTCTCTTCCAGAATACCCGGTACTTTACCTTAGATCTGGTCACTTGGGGTGTAGAAAGTTTTCTTTGGCCTAGCCTCTGATTTCGCACTTTAGAGTTTTGACGTTGAATTTAAGGCATTTGCCACCCTCGGTGACATCGATCTTAAGGTCGTCACCAGGAGTGGACGAGCTGGAGCTACTGGAGCTAAACGAGCTGCTGGAGCTAAACGAGCTGCTGGAGATTCCCGAACTTGACGAGGTGCCGTTGGAAGCTGAATTTGAGGAATTATTAGAAAATATCGATCCCGATCCCGATCCCGATCCCGATCCCGATCCCGATCCCGATCCCGATCCCGATCCCGATCCCGATCCCGATCCCGTAGGTCCAGACCCAGGGGCTTTGTCAGTGGGGTTATATGTTCCGCCGGTCGTAGTACCCGAAGAAGCTCCAGACGCTGAAGTGCCGCTCGCCGGTGTCCCGCTTCCGGAACTGCCGGCTGAAGGGCTACCCCCCGCAGCTGGGGACCCACCGAGACCGCCCCCCGCAGCTGGGGACCCACCGAGACCGTCCCCTGAGGCGGAATCGCCGGATCCTGACGATCCAAGAGTATTCGTGTTGGCTTTACGGGGGACTACATCAACCTTTTTTTCATTCCCCCCACAGGCCAAGACAGCGATAAAAAAGATGCAGACCATGGTCGCTTTAAAATTAAAGTCATTTTGAATCATAAGTAGGTATCCTTAGCTGTGAAGGGAATCCTGTGGTAGCTGCATAATCCGGGCCAGTGACAAATCATTATTTATGATAAAATACTACAGCAATTATAGTTTGTTATGGATCTTTTCGAGAGTACCTGGTGTCTAAGGAATTATCAGCTGTCTAGATAAAATCTGAAAAATATAGGCAATCGATGGAAAGAAGTGTTTTTCCTTTGGATATAGGCGATGATAAGGCCTGCTTGCCCTAGGCCATTGGAGCGCAGGAAAAAGCGAGTGCCCCTTGCTAAGATTTTGCCTCTTAAGTTAAATGAAAGTGAGCCGATCGAGGAAATATGCCTTTGCGACCTAAATTTTCAATTCCGCGCCAGCCAGATGACATCACCTGCGGGCCGACTTGTTTATTTTCTATCTATCAGCATTACGGCCTGACAAGAGCCGATTTGGGAGGGGTGATCGCGGAGGTTCCAGCCTTAAGGGGTGGTGGGACTCTGGGTGCATGGCTGGGAGTCCATGCGATCCAGCAAGGTTTTAAGGTTTCGATCTATACCTATAATCTAAATATTTTTGATCCAACTTGGAGTTATCTGAGTCGAGACGAACTCGTCGATAAACTAGAACATCAAATCGAGGCTAAGAAAAAGCCAAAATTAAAAATTGCTTCTAAGGCCTATATGGATTTTCTCCTGGCCGGTGGGGAGCTCAAGTTCTACGACCTATCCGTAGAATTGCTCAGCGAGTATCTTGTCCAGGGCATTCCTCTCGTCGTGGGGTTGAGCGCCTCCTACCTCTATCGAACCATGCGCGAGTATGGGAAATATCAAATTCCCGACGACATTCGTGGATTCCCTCAGGGGCATTTTGTGGTCCTGACCGGCTGCGATCTAGAGCAAAACGTTGCTTTTATAGCCGATCCCTACCATCCGGAATCGATGGAATCAGGCCGTACCTATAAAGTGTCCTTTGAACATCTCATCTGTTCGATTCTTCTTGGTGTCGTGACTTACGACGGAAACATTATTGTTATATCGAAGGGGTAAATAGGATCTTATGCATCATATAATCATAGTTGATACACCAACAGATTGGCCATTAGAACTACCAGACGTGCAAGTTATGGCTGCACGGGATTACCTAGCATCCGAGGGACTTAGAAAACTAAGAAACGTCAAAGTGTTTAATCTTTGTCGTTCCTATAAATACCAAACCATTGGGTATTACGTGTCGCTTCTAGCTACAGCGAGAGGACACAAGCCGATACCATCTGTAGCAACGATCCAGGACATGAAGTCCCAAGCCATTATCAAGCTGGCTTCTGATGAGATGGACGATCTCATACAAAAAAATCTTACCGAAATCAAAGTCGATGATTTTGTGTTAAGCATTTATTTTGGCAAGAATGTAGCTCGAAAATATGACCGCATTTCGGCAGAACTTTATAAAATGTTTCACGCTCCCTTTGTGAGAGCCATCTTTGCACGAGAGGACGGCAAGTGGATCCTCCGCAAAGTCGGGCCGATAGCGGCCAAAGAGATTCCCGCGGATCACCATAAAGACGTGGTAGAATTTGCAAAGGAATACTTTAATGGAAAAAGGTCAGGAGAAAAGCGAAAGAACGACATTCGCTACAATCTTGCTATTTTGTGTGATGAAGCCGAAGTGACTCGTCCCAGTAATGAGGGAGCCATCAAGAGGTTTATACGGGCTGCGGAAAAACTCCATATGGAGGCGGAAATCATCGACCGGACCGACTATTCGCGATTGGTGGAGTTTGATGCGTTGTTTATCCGTGAAACCACATCGGTCAACCATCACACCTATCGTTTCGCGAGGCGAGCTGCGGCAGAAGGACTTGTAGTGATCGATGATCCAGAGTCCATCTTAAAATGCACTAACAAGGTGTTTTTAAGCGAACTGCTAGAACGAAATAATATTCTTGCGCCACGGACCATGGTAGTCCATCGCGACAATGCCCATGATGTGTTAGCTCGGGTGGGTTTACCTTGTGTCCTTAAACAGCCTGATAGCTCCTTTTCTCAAGGAGTGGTTAAAGTCACAGACGAAGAGTCCCTCCATCGGGAACTTGGGCTTTTGTTTGAGAAGAGCGAGCTGGTTATCGCCCAGGAGTTTTTGCCTACTGAATTTGATTGGCGTGTGGGGATATTAGACGGCAAGCCCCTTTACCTATGCAAATACTTTATGGCTAAAAAAGACTGGAAGGTGATTTCAAAAGACGCCATGGGAAGAGTGCTTAATGGCCGTACAGAGACACTGCCCGTGGAACTGGCTAATCGAAAGCTGTTAAATCTGGCATTAAAGACTGCTAATCTTATCGGGAATGGATTATATGGTCTTGATATTAAACAAATTGGTAATCAGTTTTATGTTATCGAGATAAACGACAACCCGAGTATCGATCATGGATGGGAAGACCAAGTTCTTAAAGACGAACTCTATGTTAGAATTATGGAAGTTTTTCTAAAGAGAATTGTGGACATTAAGGAAGGTCGGGCTGTTTCTTGATGTTAAAAGAAAGGGGATTTTATGCATGCACTCGTGGATGAGGTAGCGACGACCAAGCCAATCCTTGGCCTCTTTGGCGGGTATGGTATCGAGCTTGAGTATATGATTGTCGATCGCGCGACGCTGGGAGCCCGCCCTATCTCGGACCGCATCCTGATCGATGATTCCGGGTCTATCGCCAATGAAATCGAAAAAGACGGGACTTGTTGGTCAAACGAGCTTGTCATGCATGTTTTGGAGATTAAATCCCGCGGTCCCTCCCAATCGTTGCTTCCCTTAGTGCGACTCTTTGAAAGAGATATTGTAAGTATTAACCAAGCATTGAGTGGTAACCATGCGATGCTACTACCGACTGCTATGCATCCCTTTTTTGTCCCCGAAAAAGAAATGAAACTGTGGTCCCACGAGCACAATGAGATCTATGATAAATATAACCAGATTTTCGATTGTCGTGGGCACGGTTGGTCCAACTTACAGAGCATGCATATCAACCTACCCTTTGCCGACAACGACGAGTTTGGTCGACTTCATGCGGCCATTCGGTTGGTCCTCCCCCTCTTGCCGGCGTTGGCCGCGTCGTCGCCCGTTTTCGAACGTAAACATCGGGGAATCCTCGATCATCGACTCGAATTTTATCGAAATAACCAAAAAAAGATTCCCCAAATCACCGGTGAAGTCGTGCCTGAACAGGCTTTTTCGATTGGCGAGTATCATGAGAAAATTCTCAATCCTCTCTATAAAGCGATAAAGCCCTTCGATCCTCAGGGTCTTCTTCAGGAAGAGTGGCTCAACTCAAGGGGAGCGATCGCTCGGTTTGATCGCAATGCCATCGAAATCCGTTTGCTTGATATCCAAGAATGCCCGCGGATGGATCTTGCCATAGCGAGTGCAGTGGTGAGTCTGGTTAAATCATTGGTGGATGGCCGCTGGATTTCTTTTGGGCAGCAAAAAATGTGGTCGCAGATTCCTTTGCATGAGATTTTTAAGAAGGTCTTAGTGGAAGGAGATCAGGCAGTCATCGATCATATGCCCTATCTAAAAATTTTTGATCCAGGCGCCCACTCTCCAGTGAAAGCTGGTAAACTCTGGAAACATATCATTCATAGTTTGAATAGTTGGGGACAATATCCACTTGCGGACTTTTCTAAGGAACTCCAGTTTATTCTTACGAATGGATGTCTGGCTCGCCGCATCCTTGAAGCTCTGCAGATCGAGTCTGGAAAGTCGCCTAAAAAGGGGGTAATTTCGTTCCCGGTGGATCACTTGCAAAAGGTTTATTTAAAACTTTCGAAATGTCTCATGAAAGGTGAGTGGTTTGAGTCAAGCAGGGACGACAAAACCTAATCTGGTTCTGATTACTTGTGAACACGGGGGGAACCAGATTCCACCCGAGCTTGATGCTCTTGTGCCCCAATCCAGACGAAATGTATTGAATACCCATGCAGGTTTGGACATCGGGGCTCTATGGATAGCCCGAAAAATATCTGAGAGCCTAGGGGTCAAGCTTATATACAGCGAAATATCGCGGCTAGTGGTCGACCTCAATCGCTCGGCGCGCATGTACGGCAGCTTCTATCATAATATTAAGCCTTTTACACAAACACTTACCGCTCAAGAGCTTTTAGGACGGTATTATTGGCCTTACCGAATGGAGGTTGAAGAATTCCTAAACCAAACACTAAAGTCCCATGAATCGATGCTCCACCTGTCTATTCATTCTTTTACCCCCAAGCTAAAAAAAGAGATCCGCAAGGCCGAGATTGGCATCCTCTATGATCCCCATCGACCGCTCGAAAAGGAGATTGCGGCAAAACTTAAGGCACGGCTGCAGGTTCATGCACCTCCTCCTATTAAGTTTGATGGGGTCGAGTCCAGTAAAAAGCATAGTTGGAGGATTAGGCTTAATTATCCATATACGGGGGTTTCAGACGGTTTTACATCCTACTTGCGCAAAAGATTTTCTGAAACCCAATATGCAGGTATCGAAATTGAGTTTAACCAGAGCTGGACAGCGCACGAACAGAAAAAGATCCTCATATATGAGGCTTTTATGGCCGCCTTAGGCGATAATTTGTCCTAAAATCCGGTGGCTGGTAAAGAGTCAAAAAAGTGGTGAGTTGTCGCAGTGGTATCCACTGAGACCGATCCTGGGGTGTTGTTTAACCTAAAAAAATCTCCTTAAGACAGTGGCATCACTCTTGCATGATCTCATTTGCATTAAAAAATAAGGATGAGAGTGATGCATAGTCTATATGAACGAGTCAAAAAGGTGTGGTTTGTTATTTGGATTCTGTTGGTCGCTAGTTGGGGATGGGGATGTCGAAAGTCCAGTCAGAATCCCCAAGGAGCCGCACTCAGTGGGCAGTCCATGGCCACGTCCCAAGGGTCCCAAGAAAAGGCAACGGCCCTGAGGTTTCGCAACCTCTTAGCTTTTCATTTAGGCGAGCAGGGACTGAATCCCCAAAGCATCCATGAAACCATGTTTTTGCAACCGAATTCACTTAATAACATCCCAAAGGCGCGGGGCATCGAGAGTTTCTTAAAAGAGATTGATAAACTCTATTTTGTGTCCAAACCAGAGGATTGGTATAACCAGGGTCGCAGTCAACCCAGCTCACCTGTGACCCCCAAGTCTGGAAGCGGAGTGGTGACCTTGGTGGTATTTCCAGGATTTTCGAGCGAATTTATCCCCGTAGATCCCTTTGAAGAAATCCTTAAGCTGGGAGATCGTGGCGAAAGTGCTTTTGCAAAAAAGGTCAAACCAAGCCTAGAAGCTATGACGGACGAAGTCTATAGCGTCCGGGATCAGAAACAGCGACCCGTAAAACTCTCCGAAGTGGTACGCGTCGGGAGTTACGATCGCAACGGACACCCATGGGTCAATATCATTATGCTGAGTCCGAAACTTGGGTCCCTGGAAAGTATAGGAAAATTAGCAAGCACAGTCCCGATCTACCAAAGGCGCCTGGATAAAATTTTAAGGAAGACTCCTGATCTTGGTAAAATCTATCTACTTGGCCATTCTCGGGGTGCCAATGTGGCTTTGGAGTTTCTCCGCGCAACCAGTTTGGAAGCACGCAAATATCCTTGGGTGGGACGTATTGAAGGTCTCGTGGGACTAGGGGCTGTCTTTTATGGCACGCAGATGGCAGATGAGGTTTTTTCGACTGAGTCCTCTCCCCAGCAACAAATGCGCGTCCTGCTGACAGATCTTATGTCCCGACTGGAAGAGGAGCCCCAGGGGCTTACGGGCAAAGCTTATACTACGGAAGTTGCGGCCAGGGTTCTGCGTAACGCCAATGCCTATCGCAAAGTTTTGGCCCAGTTTACAACCCTATCTAAGCCGGCAGCCATAGACCTTTTGATCGAAGAAGAGAGGCTGCGTCATGTCCAGAGTACCCGTGAACTACCAGGGTTACTCGGCAACTTTGAGATGACACGAGGGCTCCTCTTTGACCTTATCAATATGCAATGCCCGTTCAGCTGCTATTTCCAAAATATAAAAGCATTTAAACAAGTCGTGAACGGTGTCCTCGAAGGAATCAAGTCTTTGACGACCCCAGATCGGATGGCATGGTGGAAGCACGAGAGTCTACCGACGCGGTTTCGGATTTTGAGTCTGGCTGCCACGATGGCTGGTCCTGTGGAAAACCATAAGCTTTCACCTATCATCGGTTTACCCCACTATGGCTATTGTTTGCCGGATTTCACCCTGGTCCAAAGGCCGTCCTATTATTTTCTGCTCAATGCAGGTGGAGGGCCCCTCAACGATAGCGCTGTTTCCGTAGCTCGGTCCAGGTATTGGCCGCAGCTGGACTCTATGAGTGGCCGCTCCTATGACTTTCTTGGGGTGATGGCTAGCCATCATTTTGGGATCGCTTTTCCGGCGGCAGTGGTGAGTCAGACGGGTGGTGGCAATTCTTTTCCGAGGAGCGCTCTATTAGGGGCTCTGGGGTCTTATTTGAGGGATCTTTAAGGGGGAAGCCTTAGGGGGATTTCAAATGGGGTTTGAGTTGGGTGGCGATGAGTTGCGCCGCTTTTTCGTTGGCCTCGGGGGGAGGTTGTATCTTTTCAGAGCTTAATTTGTCATGACTCCAAAACCCTCCGTAGATGTCTTTGATACAAAGTATTTTGAGTTCGTTACAAAGTTGGCCAATCGCCATGGACCAGTTATCACCCATAAAGGGAGGGTTGAGTTCCAAATAGACAGCGATCGCCGATTGTTGGTGAATCGCTTTGACACCTTCACGGATTTTTGTGAGGGTTAGGCCTAAGTCTTCCTTATTGACGATGGCTTCTGCTCCAAGGGACAGGATGGCGACGTCAGGATTGATTTGGCTTAGGCGTTTGAACTGATCGGCCAAGGGAGAGGGGCCCTCTTGATTGGCAGCGAGGTTGGTGATGGTTTTTCCCAGTGTTTTCTGGAGTAATTCAGAGAGCCTTTGGTTTGGTTCAAGATCGAGGCCCGAAGCGATTTGATCCCCCATCATGACGATGTTGCGACCAGGGACGGGGCTAAACAAGACTTGGGGCTGTCTACCCATCCACCTGTCTTTTAGGAGAAATCCAGCCGCCATAAGGCTAGCTGCTAGGAGCACCAAAGTCATTTTTGATTTAGGGGGATTAGGAGACTCTTGTCCTGTTACCATTCTGGTCACTCCTTGAGCTGTGCAACAAGAAACCAGCGCTTAATCTAGCGGCCTTTAACGGGTGCGTCGATAGAAAAAAGGCCGCATCCCAAGAATGATTAAGGACACACATCAGGACCCAACCCCTTCGTTTCCTGAACCTGGGGCAGCTTTGCCAGATCGACCGCAGTACAGTTGATCGCCGATGGGTTGTTGCAGCAACACAAGAGTCTTTTAAGGTGAGCACCATATTGCTGGTCCCATACTCCCCGTGACTTAAGGCTGTCAGCGAGATTGGGTGGCATCCAAATGGGAGGTAACGGTGCCGGAGTCGCTGGATGGTTGAGGTCTTTCACGGGTGATTTAAGGCCCACCGAATAAGGGACGAAATGGCTGCAAGATATGTTTTTTCCGATATAATGACACGATGTGCAAAATTGTGGTGACTCTTTGCCGTCGGCTGCCGGCAAAGGAGTGGTCGATACTGCTAAGAGTGGGAGCAGCTCCTGACGGTCTCCAAAGAGGTCCGAGACCACGAGGTAAGGAGTTTCTTTGGAGAGGCGTGGTGGAGTATACACCTGTTGCAGCCAAGGGCTGGTTAGAAAAGGACCTGTATCGTGACAGCGTATGCATTGATCAGTTGCAGTGACAAATTGAGGTGATTTCCACTGACTAGTAGTTGGGTTTGCCCAATAATTTTCGGAAAACTCAAGGCCATTGGCGTCTTTTTTAAGCTTGGGCTCGGGGAGATCCTCAAAGGAAGGCTTGCGTGGATCGTCTGGTGAGGGGATATAGCCACCGTAGGTGCTACGGTAGTCGAAAAAACAAGTCTTGCCGGTCTTCATATTGGCCCAAATCAAACCAACTGTCTCGATCTGGTAGTAGTTAAGTAGACTGGTGATTGTTTTTGTGTCCAAAAAGTCCTTAAGGCGCTCGGCTTGGTTTCGAGGCGAAACAAACCTCCTGGTGCGACATATGAGAGCTGCTTTGGTATCTGGAGTGAGAGTTCTTTCCTGAACAAAAGAATAATTGATGCAAGCCTCTTCAGGAATCAGCCAAGAAGGTCGATCACAGGATACTTTACCTTGGACCAGGAGCGGGAAGTTGGTATCGTTGAGAGATTCGCCGCCAATCGTAATGGGCACCTCTTTGCCTGCCATGCAATTCCAAGGCTGTAGGGGGGCTTCTGGCAGCTCTAGTTCTTTTTTGCACTGGAGTGCATAAGCCATCGTGCTTTCTAAGGGATCGGTTTTGGTCGGATCTACGAGGTCTTTTTTGGTGACATGTTTTGGATTTTTTTTAAAGAGAGAACCGTCCTGGCATCCTAGGATCGTTCCCAGGAAAACCATGATTTTACAGGATCTAAATAAAAGCCTTAGCATTTACTAATAGGGTATCCCAAGGGTCGACTTAATGGCATAGTCCAAGTCTTTTTTCTGTTTTTGGTAGGAATTTTCTAACTCAACATAATCTAGGTTAAATTTAGTTGGGAAGGATGGTCCTGTTGTAGTGATCTCATAGAATTTTTGGCCGCGCTTAGAGGTACCGGTATGGGCATACACGTACCAATACTGGTTTTTTTGGGTCATATACTCTTCTTCGAGACAGGTGATTCCTGGCCCAGGGTTAATATGGAGGAGGATATTGCCTGAGGCCTGGCCCTTTATGATCTGTTTTACGCCGACGCCTGCGCAGAGGCCGAGGCTACAGCGTTTGACGGGTACGAGGACTTCGACGATCAGGACGGCGTCGTGGCCAGCTAGATTGTCCATGGGCGAATCCTGACCTAGGGGGTACTGCCCCACGGCGCGAGGGTATTTTTTGCTATTTGGACAAAAGACGTCGGTCATCGAAGGTGGTACCGTCGCCGCAGTTGCAACTCTAGGTGGTAAACATAAAAAAATGATACAAAGGCCGCATAGTTGAAGGATGATGTTGATTTGGATCATGGGTTAGCCCAGGTGCATAAAGGTCTGTTTAGAGAATTAGCTGTCCTAAAAGAGTGCACCCGTTTAATTTAACACAGTCTCACTAGGCATTTTTTGCCATAAAGTTTGTAGCGTTGGCTTTGAGCCACAAACATTAACCTATCATTAGGGTGCGGCTCCTTTTGGGCGACAGCCTTTTAATCAGACGTTATAGCCATTTTTACCAAAAAATGTGATTTGAATATAGAAAAAGATCACCAATATCACGAATAATCCATAATATTCAAATGGTTATAGAATTTTTTTGT
>JBGSUI010000067.1:0-79730 GCA_041736175.1 Oligoflexales bacterium
TCTCAAGGGCTTGATTATAATCATTGCGTGATGGGGGCGGTCTAAACATCCTCCTTGGGAAACATGCAATGCTAAACAATTGAGCAAAATTTCCATGGAAATATTTGCGTCGATCTCTACGAATTATCGTGATTGCCCTCAGAATCCTAACTGCTGCAAATTTTCTGATCCTTTTTGTACTTTGGACTCAGAAGAGTAGTCTTTGACCACTCCGCCGGCCAAACTTACCAAAACCGTCGGTGATTCGGCCTAAAGTTCATTAGGTCCGGCCACCGATGCCAGTCCCTGTGGAAGCAAATATTTTTTTCACATACCAGTCCGTTTCGTGAAATTTAGACATCGACTTTTAATGAGTTTGACATGCATTAAATTTGCGTGTCTTTCGAACATCGTCCCAATATTGGTTTTGGTGACTTTCTATTGTTGTCTTCCAAAGATCATTTAAAGCCGAAGGATGATTAATTTGTCGCCAATTGACTAGATTTTTCATAAAATCAAGTTTTGACATCATCATCCCATAGGATATAGTCTGTGCGTGAGCTGATGATTCTCGCACATTCAAAGGCCATTTTTCGTGAGTCAGAAGTTTTAGGCATGGATAGCAGCTGAGCTTTTTCTTAAAATTAGTATAATAAACATCCGAAACATCCCTAACGACTAACTTAGCTCCAATATCCCGCATAAGCGGTATCCCAACCATTACATTTTGACCATGAAAGTCGACTGGCATATAGCCATTGGCGTGATGAATGGCTACAGTTTTGCCCATTGCCTCATTAAGCTGCTCCATGATCGTGTTAAAGTCCGCTATCGAAAAGATAATATCTCGATCCCATTGAATCGGTACAGTTACAAGACCTGTAGGATCAACTGTACTCAAACGTAGGCGGTGGGAAGAAATATAAATTCTCTCGCGATCTTGTAGTATTTTCTCGTAATTTCTAACCGAAATCGCGTAAGGAGTAGATGATTCAGATGGGGACATAGATTCAATGAGAACTGCATAGAGATCAGGAATATATAAGATTTCCTCTTGTTTCATGAGGGAGGAAATCGAAGTTTTCTTGGATAATTTTTCGAGATCCTCGACATCTTTATAAACATCTAATAATTTATTATCTTGGTGCTTTCCATGGACCACATTTGATCCCATTTTTATGGTTCGCAGACCATTTGAATTCTCGTCAAATACCCAAAATGACCTTGACATTGTAGCAATCTTTGTACTCGAAATATATTCGGGCGGCAATTCAAAAGGTAAACTACTCATGGCCTCGCCAAGGAGAATAAGTTGCTTGAGTAGCGGGTGGTATTGAGTCGCGTGAGGGTGAACCGGTATATAAACGAAATCTTCGTTTATATAAACTAATGAATTTTTGAGCACGACTTTTTTAGATAATTCGTCAGTCGGAACCATCCATCTTTTTCCGTCAAAAAATTGAGGTGTTACCTTTACGTTTTTCAACGGGACTTTGAGGTAGCTGATCGTCATAGAAAATAGTTTCTTTGCCATTTTTCTCATATTTTGATCGCTTGGCGAGGTTAGTCTGATGCTAGCCCCCTCCGCGAGAATCGTCATGGCTCTCAACTGACAGGGAGATAAAGTTTTAAAGAGTTCATATTGTGTTCTATCTCCAAAATTTAGTTTTTTAGGCAGGAGATCAGTATCGCAATATAATAAGTCGCGATCCATGACTGACCCAGCACCCAAAGTTGCTGTCTGCGCTTGTTTTTTTTCACAGCTACCTGTAAATAAAATAAACAAAATACCTATGACAAGTTTTTTGGTCAAGCTCGAGCTAAAATAATGTATATTCATGAAAAAAGACGCCTTTTATTGGTAGAATAATCCAAAAAATTGGACGATGAAGCTCCAACTCTGCTACCAACGCTCACCAAAGGAACCGACTGGAAACGATGATCCAGTACATGACCCGGGGTCCCATAGCCAACGAAAGAATCGAGATCACTCCTACGGGCAATGTAAAATGGCGATCAAAAACGCAGTTTAGCGATGGGACCACCCATTTGTTACTAACTCCTTTGGAGTTTTTAAAAAAGCTGTCTCGGGCTTTCAAAATAGACGTTCTTAATCCCAACCCACTATACGGCTGTATCATCATCAATATCAGAATCAGCATCAAAATCGAGCTCAGAATAGTCCAAGTCATCAAAGAGATCTTTGTTGATTTTGACCAGGGCGGTTTTAAGATCGTCTATAAGGTCCTCTCCAATCGCTTCCAGATCTTCGGCGGCAAATCCCAGCTGGTCCAAAGAGCCAAAAACGGCGCCTGTCGCCGTAGTGACAAAAGCGATGGCATCGTCGTCAGAGAGACCGAGATCGTCTAGCTTAGAGATCGCAGCACTGATCAAATTGGCGATCAGAGGCACCAGGCGGTCCTTTTGGGTTTTTGAGACTCCAAGGGACTTTAAGGCTACAGTCGCCTCCGAAAGGATGATGGCACAGGTTCGACCAAACTCCGTCTTGGGGATCAACTTGAGGTCGTCAATCTGGGACACCGCTGAGGTGATAATCACCGAAAGCAGCCGACCGTATTGATCCTCGGGAAATCCCACGGTCTTAAGGGACTGAATCGCTCCGACCACCACAGCCGCGACGGCGTGGCTTAGATCATCCGGCTTAACGAGACCCGTATTGGCAAGACCTTCGGTGGCTCCTTGGATCGCAAAACCCAGGTATTGCTGGATGGCTTTTTGGGTAACGCCAGCGGTCCCTAAAGTCTCAAGCAGGTTTCGTATTGTGATGGGAGTCAGAACGAGAATTTTTTGGGTATCAAACCCCGCATCGTTCAGCGCTCCCACCGTACCCGAGAGCATCGAAAAATACATGGCTGCGGCAACCTCTTCGTCCGAGGCATCTCCCCCTAGGGCCGCCCCAGGGTCAAAACCATCAAGCTCCGCAAAATCCCCATCAGGCGGCAACTCGCCCACATCGACCTCCTCAGGATCGTCACTTTCAGTAGACTCCATACTATCGGGAATTCCATCGCCATCGCTATCCTTGGACTCGTCCTCTGGGTCTTCTTCGCCAGATTCCACTCCCTCACCCGTATCAGAATCAACCTCGGAATCCTCTTCTTCGTCATTAAGCATTGCTGGTAAAGATAAATTTAGGGATAAATTTAAGGACGAACTCGTCCCCCTAATGGAGCCCAATACTGCCCCTTTGATCAAGGCTCCAATCAAGTCCGCAGCATTGGTATCTGTCAGGATCCCAGCCTCGTCCAGGTGAGAGACGGCGGTTTCCAAGCTGACTTCAACGGCGTCCGCGATTTCCGTATGATCAAATCCGGCGTTATCTAGTGCGCCCACAATTTTTTTCATGATGTCCGTCAGCATGGTTTTCTTGGCACCCTCATCGAGGGAGGTTGCGTTGCCTTTTAGACTCTGCAAGGAAGATTCGATGATAATTTTGAGTATGTTTTGCACCTTGCTCACTTCTAGGTCAGCAAAAGACGGGTCGCCTAAGCTTTCTAAGGCCCCTTCGGCAAGGTCGTCGATAAAGTCATTGATGTTGCCTCCGCTCACTTCTTGGACAAGGCCCGCTTGTTTAGGGCTGGTAGCCACGATCTTTTTTTCGGCTGCATCGCCGATCCCATCGATTTGAGAATCCGAGAGATCGGACTTTGCTTTCATATTGGCTTTAAGCTTTGCAATGATCAGCATGGCGAGGCTGTTGGAAGCTAAGCTGCCGCCCGATTTTCCTGCAGCGCTGGCTCCCTGGGCGCTGGACTGGGTCGAAGCAGGAGTCGGATTTTCCTTAACCCTTTTTCCGGTGCAGCTCAGGGCGAAACAAAGAACTCCCAGGGATACTTTTCTAAGATTTTGGGGAAACATCATAAGGGCTACCTCTATAGGTTAAAGAGTGGCTTTAAAGGTTAGATTGAGGGTTTTGTCTTCGGAGCCATTGTTATAGGTGATCAAAACAGCTGTAGAATAGGTACCCTCAGTAGTCGACTTTAAGCTAAAGACTAGGGTGCAGGTTTTATCCTCGCCCCCTTTTTTGCATGTGCCACCCGTGCCAGGAAACTTTCCGCCTAGAAACTGAAAACCATTCCCTAAACCAGATACCTTTAGTGATTTGGCCTTGGCACCTTTGACATTGAGGGTGACCGTTTTTGATGTTTGATCAGAGAAATCGATGGTGTTTGTCCCTTCGGCTGAAAGAAAGCTTTTGGGTGTTTGTTTAATCCAGGTGTATTGAAAGACACCGGTCTCGCGGCCCTCGGCATTTTTGCCGATAGCACAGAGGGTTTTGACCCCATTTTCAGCTAGTTTAAGGGTGATGGCTTTTTTCACAGGAGTCCATTTGCTATAGGTGGCGTCTTTGCAGTCGACCCGGTCGCCCCGGAGTTCGAACTTGTATTCAGTGATCCCGGGACCGGTCACCGTGGACTTCATGGTGACGTCTGGGGAGAGGGGATAGGAGCCGGAGGGCGTTGAGGTTGCGCCTTCGGCGGGTTTGGGTAGACCCGTAAGGGTGAGCCGATAGAGGTTTGAAAGACCATACTGGGCAGGCAGCCGTTTACTGGTCAGGGTTTGAGAGCTTTTAAGGGGTGGGTCCACGGCAACGACTCCGTAGATTCCGAATTTAGTCGCTTGAAAAGTCACTTTAGATGCTGAAAACTTTAGTTTATCTTTGCTAATCCAAAGGATTTCGCTGGTCCCCCCTTCTCCCATATTGGTGACCAGGCCTAAAACCGCAAAGTTAGCAAATAGGGGATGGGCTGGTCCATTGGCTAGGGGAATTCCCAAGTTTACTGTGCCGCCTGGGTCAGTAAGGGGTGTGGTTCCGAAGTGGATCATGGGTGTGATAAGCTGGACGGAGCTTGAGGTCCCTAGCTCTGCCCGCATCTGGGATAGGGGGAGTTCTGCGGGCTCGATGATCAAGTCAAAGTCTTTGGCAAAGGAGTCTTTGTTAAAGCTAATCACCGCTCCCTTGGCTTTGCCCTCCCCCGAGGATTCGGCCCGGTAGATGGTCTGGGCGGCTCCACGGATTTTTATTTTAAACTTAGACACACCGTTAGCTTCGGAAAGTGCGGCGACTTTGCCATCATTTTGGGCGGGGTCTTCGACCGCTGGCTGCTCTCCCTCCGCGGGCTGGGGGAGCGGAATGTCTTGGTAAATGCCGCATCCTGTCAGATAAAAACAAGAAATCATAAGATAAAAGGAATGATTTTGGCACGTTCGTACTAACATCATCATAAGTCTGATCCTCACCCTCGTTCACCTGTCCATGTGAAAATACCCTGTTTCCATGGACATCGGCATTGGAGCGAAAATCTTGAGGAACCACTCTATAAGGGAAATACTTTGCGCAAGGTCTCCCGGACTCCGCTGATCCGCGGAAGGTTGCAGCTACCATCTCGCGCTAAGGTGATTTCCCACTGCCAGGTGCCTTGGGAGAGATCCCGCTCACCCCATCCCCAATGGGAGAGTTTCGGAATCCGTGGAACCCGGTCAGGGGCCGCTAGGCTATAATCACTGACGACTAAGACCATTGTCCGTGTAACTCCATAGGCTACGGCCGCGCGCAACTCCTCGGGATTTGCGGATAGATAGGCTATAAGCTGGTCATAGCCTTGCTCGGCACATTTCAATGTTTTTAGGGGCGTTTGGTTAGGATAAAAGCCGCGGATCACATCGTCCGGGTAGCGGAAAGGAATGTTGCCCTCGAAGATCCAATATTCTGCCGTTTTGACGGTCATTCCACTAAGGGTTTGCGGCGTCATTCGGACTAGGTTTTGATCCCTTGTTTTTGTGGGAAGGGTTTCCCCTTGACTGGAGGTGGTCTGTCCTAACCAAAGACCTAGAGCAAGCCAAAGGACAAAAAGAATATTCATCGGCCACCTCAGAAATAAGTCTTCTGACCCTAGTCTTAAAAAGGGGATACTTTCGGGATACACTCGGTTAGCCTAGGAGTCAAGGTTTAATGTGAGCAGTGACGAGCGTCTCTTACTGCTTTAAGGTCAAGGTTTTTTGATGCATTCTTGTGACCTTCGCTTATAATGGCCACCATAGGTCGGTGAATCTCGGTGGAAGCCAAATATTTTCTGTGATGTTTTTTTTAGTAATGGGGAATCTTGAATGATGAAGCAGCTACGCTGGCGACTTTTGTCGATCGCCATAATAACTCTCTGGGCCGTCTATAGTGTGGCGCCCTCGGTGATCTACTTCACCTCCCCCCGTGAGGTCCGCAATGCGGCAGAGGAGATGGCGAAGCGCATTCCTGATTGGTTGCCCCAAAAGCATGTCTCTTTAGGGCTTGACCTCCAAGGTGGAGTCCAATTGGTCCTAGGGGTCAATACCGATAATGCTGTCGACAATAAGCTGGGTAGACTGGCAACGGAAATCCAAAGATGGTCTGATGATACCAAACAAGGGATTGCCAAGTCCTATATCGTCGCTGGAAAACAGTTGCTTAGACTAGAGCTATCTGAAGGCCAGGACACTCAAAAGGTGTCGCAAAAGATAAAAAATGAGTTTAGCGGCTTGACTGTTCTGAACCGCACCGAAAAACAAATAGACTTTGGTTTTGAAGAAAGTCAGATTAAGAATATTAAAGCGAGCGCCATTGAACAGGCCGAAAAAGTGATTCGCAACCGGGTTGACAAATGGGGTGTGGCAGAACCTGTGATCACCCGCCGTCAGGTGGATAATAGCATTTTAGTCCAACTGCCTGGTTTTAAGGATCCGGACAAGGCTAAGGAACTATTGGGGCGGACCGCACAGCTTCGCTTTAAGCTCGTCGATGATAACTTTCAAGGCTTTAAGGATCCAAAAGACCTTCCTCCCGAAATCACCGTTGGGTCTCCCCAAGGGGTCCAGGCTCTCGTCAGCGAAAATCGGGAAGTCCTGATGAAATATGCTCAGTCCAAATTACCGGAAGATCGCCAAGTGTTTTTCCACCGAGAGGATCTGGCGGGGGGCAAAAAAAGCCGTTATTCCACCTATGTGGTCGAAGCTTCTACCGAGATCGGTGGCGACGATATTCTGGATTCCTTTGTTAGCGAAGATCAGTCAGGGTTAGAGCGTCGTCCCGAAGTTTCCATGAAGTTTACGGGTCCTGGAGGCAAGCGGTTTGCTGACTTAACGGGCAACCATATCGGACGCAAACTCGCTATCGTTCTCGACGACGAGGTGGTCTCAGCTCCCGTGATCCAGACCAAGATCGCCAATGGCCAAGGACGTATCACCCTCGGCAGCGGCGGCGGATATGAAAAGAATTTTCAAGAAGCCCAACAGCTCGCTCTGATCCTAAAATCAGGGGCACTCCCCGCTACGATCGAAGTGCTTGAGCAACGCCAAGTGGGAGCGACCCTTGGGCCTGAGTTGGCTGACCAGGGGATCAAAGCCATGCTTGTGGGTTTAGCGATGGTTTTGATCTACATGGTCGTTTACTACCGGCGTCCAGGATTGCTGGCCAATGTGGCTTTAATTCTCAATGCGCTGTTTCTACTGGCCTTGATGGCGGGCTTAGGGTTTTCTTTGTCCCTCCCTGGAATCGCGGGGTTTGTGTTGACATTGGGTATGGCGGTGGATGCAAACGTCTTGATCAATGAGCGGATTCGGGAAGAGCTTTCCATCGGGAAGAACTCCCTTAAGGCCGTGGATAACGGGTTTTCTAAAGTCTTTTGGACTATTTTTGATGCAAACGTCACCAGTTTGATCGCCGCCCTGGTGCTCCTTGAAACCAATCCCTCGGGGCCAATCCGTGGTTTTGCTGTGACCCTTATGATTGGACTCATTGTGTCCATGTTTACCTCGATGTTTTGCACCCGCGCTTTCTTTGATTTTTTCCTTAGCCGAGCTAAAAACGACAAAGCGGTCCGGGCCTGGTTGGGTGGAGATGGTGCAGGTAAGGTTAAAAAGTTTAATATTTCGTTTCTTAAGTATTCTAAGCCTTATTTGGGCTTTGTCTTGGTTTTAACCTTAGGTCTCTTGGTCGTAGGAGCAGTGGCAGGGTATAACTGGGGTGTCGATTTTGCAGGTGGGACCGAGGTGCAAGTCCGCTTTGATAAGGATGTGGCTCCCGATGCCATCCGGTCAGCAGGGGTCCCTCTGGGTATCAAGTCGGTGACTCTGCAAACCGTGGGTGAAGGCCGCAAGCAGTACATGATCCGGTTTGGAAGTGAAGATGTGGAGCTCAAACCAAATGCAGCAGCTCCAAGTGGAACCACCACAGACACCCAGAGCCAGCTCATTCAAGACTATCGCCAAACTCTTCTGACCACATTTAAAGAGCAAAAAGCAGAGATTTTATCGGTAGATTACGTAGGACCTCAGATTGGTCGAGAGTTAAGAACCCAAGGTGGACTCAGCCTCCTTTATGCCATTATCGGGATCCTGGCTTATATTGGATTTCGGTTTGACTTACGGTTTGGTCCAGGGGCCGTCCTTAAGATGGTGTTCGATCTTCTTATGACCGTAGGTTTTTATGTCTACTTCCAGCGTTCCATCGACTTGACCGCGGTTGCAGCCTTCTTAACGGTGATCGGTTATTCCGTCAACGATGTGATTGTGATCTACGACCGGATCCGCGAAAATTTCACTACCTATAGTGGTAGACCCATGGCTGAGAATATCAACAATGCCCTAAATGAAACGTTTACCCGGTCCATCAACACCTCAGTCTTAACGATCATCTCCTTAGTGGGTATGTTGCTATTTGCCTCAGGTTCCATTTGGAACTTTGCGATGGCTATGACCATCGGCGTTGTGGCAGCGACAGCATCGTCGACCTTTTTAGCCAGCGCCTCAGTGATTTGGTTTGAAGGGTTTGCAAAGTGGTATAAAACCCGCTTTCCAAAAGGTAATGTTACAAACAAAGTTGCACCAGTTTCCAGGTAGTCACCCCATCTGATTGGGAAAAGTTAAATTTTAAGCCCTTTAAATCCCAAGCCCTCCGGCTTGGGATTTTTGTGACTTTGACAAAGCAGTTTTTATATAACTGATAATAATGACAAAAAAGATCACCTTAAGTTTTAGAGACAAACATCCGAGGCCCATCAGGTGAATTTCGTGGCTTTCCAAAAGTTACGGCATAAAGGGAGGAAGATATGAGTCGAGAATCAAAGACATTCAGAGTCCACGGTTTAAAGTGTAGTCGGTGGTGGATTGCCTTTAACGTGGTATTTGTCAGCTTTATTGGAAGCTGTTCCAGTGAAGACAAACAAGACCTTAATCGACGCCAAGGGGCTACGATCGGATCAGCTTCATTAGAGGGGAAAAACTTTGCAGATGCAGAATTTAAATGCCTCACACTGAATGATGGAGATGGAGCAGGAGGTGAGGGTGGGGAGCCTGAGCAGCTCTTGATCCAAACTCCAGCGGTCACTTACCAGACTGATATCGAGCCACTCTTCGCCAAAAAATGTGCCACCTGCCACCCAGCGGTGAGTCCACCTGATCTAAAAACCTATGACGCTGTCAAAAAAACGGCCCAAGCAAACTACAACACCATGGTCGATGGATCCATGCCCCCAGGAAAACCCATGCCTGAAGCGGAAATCAAACTTTTTAAGACATGGATGGATACGGGGATGACCGAGAAGGCCGCTGCACCCGCGCCAGCTCCTGCACCCGCGCCAGCATCTAAAACCGCTCCCAAACCCAAACCAAAACCCGCAAAACCCCCCGTGAATGCCTCCTGTGCGGCTCCATCAGGCTTAGAAAAGGACACCCCTCCTGCGGTCCCACCCCCAGCCGATGCTCCCAAGACTCCTCCCTCCGAACCGCCTACTCCAGACCCTAAAGCAGCCGTCTATCTTGGTGGAATTGAGATCCTTTTAAAAGCTAAATGCGCCACCTGTCATGCTGCGGGAGCCACGCCTCCCGACCTCTCCACCTATCAGGCTGCCAAAGCCGGAGGGCCAGGATCTAAAGCAACCATCGATGATGGGTCGATGCCCCCACCTGCTACTAAAATCACTCTTTCAGCAGAAGAAAAAGCGCTGTTTACCGAATGGGCTAGCAAGGGATATCCAGAAAAATAATCTCAAGGGCTTACAAAAAATTGATTTATTAAAAAAAGGAGGGTGAACGATGAAGGGCTTTTTAAGTGGTTTTTGCGGCATCATGTGCCTGTTTGTTCTGGGCGCTTGTGGTGAGGATGCCAAGGTAGACTCTGTTGCCAACGTGCGCAGTGGAGGGGATGCCCTTGCGCCCTTAGATTGTCGCACGAACCCCGCAAAGCCTAAGCTTGCATTAACCCAACAGCCAGAGGACTTTAGGCATGTTCCTGCTGAGGAGCTCGTTGCCAGGCATGAGGAAAATCCGGTTTCCCTTTGCGGTCTGATGCGAGCCAATCCGGACGTTAAATTGGCCATTATTCAATTCGCGAGCCTTGATTGTTACCAATGTCTCAAATGGATCGACCGGCTTCACGGTGAGATCGACCAGTATGGTCTCGATATTCTCCAAGTTCCCATTTTGAGCGGGGATCCAAACCGCTCCACTGCCGAAGATCTTTTGTCTCTCAAGGGAAGCCTTGCGACCGATGCCCTTTGGTTAAGGGACTCGACAGGAGAGGTCTGGCGTTTTTTTAACCGAGAGATTGCCACTCCCGAAAAGGTTTCTCCCATGGTTGTCGTCATGGATGGAGCAGCCCGTGGGTTTTTGATTTCGGAACCGGGACAAGGTCTCAAGGAATTTATCGACAAAGCCAACACCACTCTCAAAGTGGGATTAGCCCCCGTCGACGGGGCCGTAAAGTGACCTAGAGTCTTCTAGAGCAATTCCATCTCAGTGATGGAGTTTCCAGCCAACTGCTCAGAGTACTGAAAGTCGGAGGTAGGGACCACGTCATTGCGTTGGCCGGTTGACTTAAAGACATCCTGGTAGATGCCGCAGGCTGTGTAGTCAAAGCCCTTAGAAAAGGGATAATGGGTACAATCAACGGGAGATATCTCTTTCATTTTTAAGCCACAACGGTTCTTAAATTCGATGGAATTTTGTCCAGCAACGACTTGACCATGGCGGACATGGTGGGGGCATTTTTTACAATTCATGGACGTCTCCAAAAAAAAGTTTGAGGCCCCCTCCCGGAGGCTGTTGCAAGCCGTGGCCAAAAACCATCGAATGGTCAGCACAAATGCTACCTAACCAAAGACTAAAACTGGGGAATACTGTAGATCCTAAACTTGAATTGATCTGATGGCAAGTAGGAAATTGTTGTTATGTATGGGGAAATTTTATTTTTGACAAACTATAAAAGAGCCGGCTTTAGACGCAAAAACTGGGAGTTGACCAAGCTTAAAAATAAGGCTTTCCCTCCCAGGGACTCAGAAAATGTTAATTAAATGTCTTTATAAAACCTGTGCAGCCAACCCCCCCTGGATGGTTTGATGGTGGAGGGGACGGGCTTGGTTGATTGACCGCGTGACAGACCTTTGTTAGCGTTAACAGGTTTTTGCTCCTCGTGCATCGACTCGTGGATCCTGTAACCTGAAAGGAACTGACTTTGGCTTGGCTCAATCGAGAAAAAGCCCCTCTTTCGAGAGGGCAACGGACAGACACTCCTGATGGGTTGTGGATTAAATGTGATCAGTGCCAAGAAATCATCTTGACCCGGGAATTTACGGCAAACCAGAACGTCTGTCCCAAGTGCAATCATCACTACTATATTTCGGCCTATGACCGAATCTTTCATTTTGTAGACCAAGACTCATTTGAGGAGTGTGATCGGGATCTCTGTAGCTCCGACCCACTGGAGTTTGTGGATTCTAAGCCCTATTGCGATAGGCTTAAGGCCATGCATCGAAAGCTGGGTACCTATGATGCTTTTGTGAGCGGCACGGCCCTACTGGAGCGGCGCCCGGTCCAGGTGGGAGCCTTTGAGTTTGAGTTTATGGGTGGAAGCATGGGGACGGTCGTCGGTGAAAAGGTAGCGCGGATGTTTCGCCGTGCCGTAAGCCAGAGGCAGCCCGCAGTGATCTTTACCGCCTCTGGTGGAGCGCGGATGCAGGAGGGTATTTTAAGCCTGATGCAGATGGCAAAAACCTGTGCTGCTCTTTCCCAGATGCGTAAAGAGGGTGTCCCCTTTATCTCGATTTTGACCCATCCCACCACAGGCGGGGTGGCGGCTAGCTTTGCAACCCTTGGAGATATCAATATCGGTGAACCCCAAGCTCTTATCGGTTTTGCTGGACCGCGGGTGATCGAACAAACCATTCGAGAAAAGCTCCCCGAGGGATTCCAGCGGAGTGAGTATTTGCTTGAACATGGGATGCTGGATATGATCTGCCATAGGGATGCGATAAGGTCCAAGGTGGCGAGTATCTTAGGCCTCTTATTTTGGAGCTAACCTATCCTGATTTAGATTCGAGTTTATGGAAAATCAAGGAGTCCTTACAAGATTATGGAACAGGACCAGGAGCTCATGGCGCTCTTCGCCAAAAAACCACTCAAGATCAAGCCAGGTTTGGAGCGGGTCCGAGAGGGGTTACAGGCCTTAGGCACAGGAGATCTCGGGGCAAAAGACCCATCTTGTGGCCATCCCCCGATTGTTTTGGTGGGAGGAACCAATGGTAAAGGAACCACTGCAGGCTACCTTTTTCAGCTCCTTGCCAGCACTGGCCTTAGGGTGGGACTGTTTACTTCGCCCCATCTCGTGGAGTTTGCCGAAAGGATCCAGCATTCCCACGAGCCCATCAACAATCATAAGTTGGTCTTAGCCCTTCAGAGACTTAAAAAAAACCTCGATCACGTGGCCCCCTCCCTTTATGAGGAACTCTCCTTTTTTGAGGTCAACACTCTTTTAGCCCAGCAGGTGTTTTTAGAGGTCGGGTGTGATCTTTGGATCTTGGAGGTTGGGATGGGCGGCCGATGGGATGCCACCAACGCCTTTGACCCCTGCCTTTCCATCATCACGACGATCGGCCTAGATCACCAGGAGTATCTGGGTCCTGACATCAAGTCGATCACGGCCGAAAAAGCTGGAATCATGCGTCCCGGAATCCCCGTGATCTGGGGCGGCCCAGGGGAAAGTGGCCTTGAAGCCCATTGTGAGATAGACCGGATCGCCCGAAGTGTGGGGGCAACCTTGATCACTGGTGGTGAGGATTTTGTGTTAAAGGTCAAGGAAGATGGGAGCGAAATCCTCTCTTTTTGCGGCAAAGAGTGGGCTCTGCCCGAGTCACTGGAAAAAGCACCCGACTTTCTTAAGCTGAATTTTTTAAAAGCTTGGGCCGCCTTCTGTGAACTCTCTCGAATGGGGCATAGAGGAACCTTGCCATTGGAGACACCCGCACTTTTCAAGAAGATTCCAAAACCACCCTGTCTCTGGGCACGGTTTCACGAAGTTTGGGCAGCACCTCCAGGCTATCCTCCGCGAGCGTTGATCCTGGATGTGGCCCATAACCCCCATGGAGCCGCTGCGCTTAAGAAAGCCTTGCCCAAAAAAATGCCGGGGCTCCTATCAATCCTCAAAGACAAGGATTGTAACGGGATCTTGGATGTTCTCCGGGAGGTCCTCCAGCCCTTAATCCTCTTTAGAAACCAAAGCGAGCGGGGGTTTACAAGAGATGACCTGGCCGAGAGGCATCGAGATCTAGCCTTTGCCCAGGACTTTACCGCAGCCTGGATTTTGCTCCCTTTGCTCCAAGAATCTCTGAGTTCTGGTAAAAACGTCGACTGTAACGACAAAATCCTGGTCTCGGGCTCTGTCCACGCCTTGGGCGAGGTCCTTGAGAGTCTTGGACTGAGTCCCCTTAAGGTCACAAGCGAGGAGTCTTTCTGAGGCGAATCTGTGGATACCCCATCATCCTTTTTTTGGCTGTGATGAGTCTAGGCCAGTCCCTTTGGGGCCAATCGCCAGCAAGTGATGTCGCCAAGCCCTTGGGTACGACGGCGCCGTTTTTTTTTGATTCTGAGCAATATTCAATCAACAAAGATCTCAACCGCCAAACCTTTGATGGCAACGTGGTCGTGATCGGCGGTGGAACAATGATTGCCGCTGATCGCCTGTCCTTTGACCGGACCAAACAACGGCTGATCGCCTCAGGGCATATCACGGTGTTACATGTATCAAACAGTAGTTTTTCCAATCCCCAGACCCTAAACAGTTTATCAGGAATGGTGTTTACCGGAGATACGTTAGACTACCGCTTGGGGACGGGAGATTTTGTATTGACCCAGTCGGTGATGGTTGCCCAAGACCCTTCCCAGATTGAAACCGTAGTCAAAAGTGTTTTTGGTTTTTCACCCAATGAAATCAAGTTTGAGATTGAACGGCAAAAAAGACTAAGCGAGAATTCTCAAAAAAAGTCGCTGTTACGTACTGAAGCGGTCAATCTCTACAAACAAAAAAGGCAACAACTCCCCGAAGCACTCGTCAGTCGATATGCCGTGTTACTGGAGCAGGGTGACCTGATCAAAGAGCAGGAAAATCCCAGCCTGGCCCAACTCGACCCAGATCGTCGCGCCAGAATCAAAAGACGGCGAGAATATTGGGAGGCTTCGAGGATATCGCCCCTTAAACAGCCAAGGCTTACCGCACTTCATTTTCGTATTGAGGGCGAAAGCTTGGTGCGTGTCAACGATGCTGACTACCTCGCTCTCAACGCTCTCATCACCCCTTGCCGGTGCGAGGAGGGAGAAGACCCCGCATGGGCTTTTCGCGCGGGACGGATTGAGGCCCAAATGGGCGGCTATGCCGAATTGACCCACCCGATCCTTGAAATCAAGGGGATTCCCATACTCTATTTACCTAAACTGTCCTTGCCCCTTAAGGACGAACGGCAGTCAGGATTTTTGCCCCCCTCGATAGGTTTTGAGGCACGTTCGGGAAATGTTTTTTCCCAGCCCTTCTATATGGTCTTAGACGCCAACAAAGACGCGACGTTGACGACGGATATCTTTGAAAAACGAGGAACGAGGCTAGGGCTTGAATACCGCCTCCAGCAGCGGGAGTATGCCGGGTGGAATCTTAAGGTCGAAGGGATTCGCGATCAGTTGTGGCTTAAGGACCGTGCCGTCCGCCAGGACCTAAAGACCATGTACCAGGAGGGTCTCGACTATGCCCTTAAAAACCCCGACCCACCCACCGATGTGGACCTTGGCAAGCTACAGGCAAAAGACTACACCCGCTACACCTTGCTTGATCGAAAGCATTGGGAAAAAAATATTTTAGAGGCCCCACTCACCGAGGACTCTGCGGCAAATTATAGGCAGCTTATCGACCGGCACCTGGCTATCCCTGACAACGCTTGGCGCGGATCCTTTAGCTGGAATGGAGTGTCGTTTCTTTCTCCGCGACTGTCGATCGTCAGCGCCGGCCAAGTCAATTCTGACCACCGCTATATCGAAGACTTGTATGTACCAGCAAACTACCAAGAAGCTTTTTTTGGGGGCCGGGACTCACGGGCCGTGACTCCCGCAAGGATCCAGGTCCATGCAGATGGCAAAGACTTTTATGCTGGGGTCGGCTCCACCATAGGAGATCACCACCTGCTCCCCCACCGCTTTGAGGGCCAGCAGATGCCCCAGAGGTTTAAGATTCAGTCGCGGGCACTGTCTTTTTTACCAGAAGCAAGCCCGCTGCCTGCCTATGGGCAGATTTCTTTTGAGTCCATTGGAATCCGCGAGTATCGACCACCCATTGCGAACGTGCGAGAAGCCCGTGAGGCGCCAGGGACCCCACCTCCCGCCGTGGAGACAAGCCTTGGTGATGGTAGGTGGCAAAGGGTAAAGCTAGAGCAAGTGACCCCCCTTTACCCTGATGGGATCTTTCAGATCTTCCAATTTGCCGACAGCGAACAACGGATGATCTCCCACCAAAAGCTGGTGGAAAAAAACAGCTCGTCCCGGTCCTACCGTCTGGGCGTAGAGTTTAGGTTGCCTATCGACGGCAAAGGCGTTTTACCTGAAAGCCTTCAAGATAAACAAGATCCCTTGGCCGCCTATCGAGCGTCCTCCGAAAAATATATTCACCACCTTATGGACTGGAGGCTGCGCTTTTCGACCCGCCCTGTCGTGGTCAAAGAAGGGCTTTATACCGACCAAGGCCGCGCCGCTGAAGGGGGTGATCTGGCCTATTTTGCCACTGACAGAGTGGTCAACCCCAATAGCTCCATCGACAACGATGTCCCCGAGGAGGAACGGATGAAGATCCACCGACGGGTGACCCTATCGACGGAGCATTTGGTCCGTTTTTTTAACCGATCTTGGACACCTGTGGGTGGCCCAGCCGTGGGACCGAGTGTCAGCCAACGGGCAGCGCGGATTGCAGGAACGCCCCACTCGCAAACGACGGGCGCGGCTAGCGATACGGAAGCTGCAAGCGAGCTTGGAGCCCCAGAGTCAAGTCAAGAGCGGGCGAGAAAAGAGCTGCTCCAAGGTTTAGGACTGCCTGTTCAAAATCCGGACGCTATGATCAACCGTGCCACGGGCCAATGGGGAATGGAACGTTACTTAAGATCTGATGAGATCTATGCCTCGCCGGTGACTTTCCGTGCTAACATAGCCTATGATTTTATAGATGCCGAAGAGCGCGAGAAGCAGCGCCAGAGTCGACGGATTCTAGACGAAGAACTCGCCTCCCTTGAGGCCAATCCTGCGGCGGACCAAAACCAAATCCAGGCACTTAAGACCCGTAAACAAACTGAAGTCATGGCAGAGCCTTGGAAAAACCCCGATTTTTATCTCGAGCTAAACCATTCAGGCTATACACTTTCATCCACAGCCATCTATAGTATTTACTTAAGGACAGCGACAACTTTTACCGCAGGCTTAGGACTCCCACCTTTTTGGGGGACAAGTCTCGGGTTTGGATACTCCCTGGGCAAAGAATACCAACAGCAGGAAAAGGACTTTAAGGTGACCACCCAACGGACCATGTCCCTTGCATCCGCTCTCACACCTTATCTGTCAGCAAATGTCGCACTGGGCCGCCAGCTTATCGAAGGCCAACCGGAAAGCTTTACCAACAACATCCGAGTGGCCACGGGTTTAGCCTATTCCTCACCGTCCCAATGCTGGGGACTCCAGGCGCTTAGGGTTAAGGAATATGGCACCGAAGAACGGGATGCCAGCTATACGCTTCAGCTATCGATGGTGTTTATGGGACAGCAACGGACCCTTCCTAATATGTCGTCGGGAATCGTTCGTGAGATTCGAGAAGAACCCAAATCCTAAACAAAGGACGCAGGATGAAAAAATTAGCCCATACCCAAAAGGTTAAGTTGGTCGGTTTTAACAATCTCACGAAATCTCTAAGCTTTAATCTCTATGACTTTTGTGTGGCGCGAAATGAATCGGAGCGTAATTCCTATATGGAATATATCGGAAAACGCTTTCATGCCGCTAAAGTCACCGGCATCCTTAAGGGTATCTGCGAAATTATCGAGGCTAAAGTCCTGGCTGTTTCCGACCAGGACTACGAACCCTGGGGGGCCAGTTCTTTGATCTTGATGAGTGACCTCAAGGGTGGGGGGACCGCCCCTGACGGGAGGAGTCAACAAGCAGCCCATTTGGACAAGAGCCATATTTGCGCCCATACTTATCCGGATTTTCACAATGGTGGCCGTATTTGCTCTTTTAGGATCGATATCCATATCTCCACCTGTGGAGAGATCTCACCGCTCAATGCCCTTAACTTTATGTTTCACAACTTCGAAGCGGACGTGGTGGTGATTGACTATGTGGTGCGGGGTTTTACCCGGGACGCCTCGGGTCGGCGCATCTATATGGACCACCAGGTGCGCAGTATTCAAGACTATATCCAGCCAGATATCCTTGGGGATTATCACTGTATCGATCTCGCATTGCAGTCTGAGAATATTTGGCAGACAAAAATGCTCCGGATGAAGCAAGACACTCCTAGTTATTTTCGCGATGCGGTGATCGTCGATGATGTCGAAGTTATGGGCTACATGGACATGATCAATCGAGAGATGCGCGGTGTGCTGCATATGTGGCCAGAGTAAGATCTTTTAGAATCTTAGAGATTCTTGGTTTAACTTATTTAAATTACAGTAAAAAATGACTTGTCAAGGGGTTCTATCTCACTTAAAAGGGACTTAGTGGAACCTTTTTTTGAAATAGGAGAATCTCGTATGCGAAGACTTATAAAACTCTGGGCCCTTTGTGCCTTCTTACCCCTTGCGGCGCCAGCAGCCTTTGGAAGCGTAGATAACAATTCCTGGGATCGTCCAGGCCACGGCGGCGGTGGCGGAGGCTGGGGACAACCGGGCCATGGTGGTGGACACGGCGGAGGCTGGGATCGTCCTGGCCATGGCGGTGGACACGGTGGAGGTTGGGGACAACCGGGCCATGGCGGTGGTGGATATCCCGGTGGCGGCCGACCTGGCCACTGCTAGACACATCCATTCGTAAGACAATCAAAGCCCGCAGCAAGGAAGCTGCGGGCTTTGATCCTATTGAGTTCTAACGGCGTCGATGTATGATCAGCCGAAACCGTGTAAGGCGTTAGGCGGTCAGAGTCAGATCATTGAGGAGATTGGTTTTTTATGGAAGAGCAAACAAGTGATTTGGGGGCCGCTGGAGATGTCTTTGGTCAAGTGGATTTTTCTAACACCAAAATTGCCTTCCAGGGTCTCAACGACCGGGAGCTCTACCAATCCTGGGTGACCTTTTCCTCATTTAGGGTCCCCCTTTTGGTCACTAAGGGGCCTCGGCTTGTGGAATGGACGTTATCCCGGTCCTCTTGGGGACGACGACTGCTGACGCCTCTGATTAAATCCACTATTTTTAGGCAGTTTTGTGGCGGCGAGTCCTTAGAAGACTGCGGGCCCACCATCGAAAAACTAAAATCCCATGGCATCGGGGCCATCCTAGACTATTCGGTCGAAGGGGCCGGCCGGGAAGTCGATTTTATCGCTGCTGCGGCGGAGATTCGCAGGTCGATCGACCATGCCCACAAACACCAAGGGGACTTGGCCTTTGCGGTCTTTAAAACCACAGGGATTATCGAGACAGGCCTCCTCGAAAAGGTCTCTCGAGGTCAGCCGCTCCTAGAAAATGAAAAGGCACAATGGCAAAAAGGGGTCGAGCGATTTCAGAGCATTCTCGAGCATGCCCATAGACTGGGTGTCGCGGTGATGGTCGATGCCGAAGAAACCTGGATCCAAACCGCCATCGACGGGCTGACTTACGAAGGAATGACCCGGTGGAATACCCAAAAACCGATTGTCTATAATACCCTCCAGATCTACCGGTCTGACCGCCTAGAACACCTCAAAGGTATGCTCCAAGTCGCCAAAAAGGGCGGATTTATCCTAGGCATCAAGCTGGTGCGGGGTGCGTACCTAGAGAAAGAGCGGCTCTGGGCCCGTGCCCAGGGGAGTCCGAGCCCCCTATGGGACACAAAGGCTCAGGTGGACCAGAGCTTTAACGAGGCCCTCCAACTGGCGCTGGGCCATATCAAACACTGTGCCGTGGTCATTGGGAGCCACAACGAAGAGTCCACCGCACGGGCCCTGGATCTCATGGAGAGGTTGGGAATACCCAAAACCAATCGACACGTAGTCTTTAGCCAACTCTTGGGAATGAGTGACCATCTGACCTACAACCTCGCCCATTCCCATTATTTGGTGACCAAATATGTTCCCTATGGGCCCATAGGGGCCGTGATGCCTTACCTAGGCCGCCGTGCCGAGGAAAACTCGTCGATACGGGGGCAGATTGGAAGGGAGTTGGCTTTGATTCAACAAGAAATCAAACGTCGTAAACGCGGGCCTAAGAACGGGGCAGTTTGATTTCAGGCTCTTCGCCTTGGCGGTAGAGGACAATGATGCGGCCGATGGCCTGGACCATATGGGACTTGGAGGTCTGGCTAATGGTATCAGCAAGCTCCAGAAACTCCTGACGACTCTCCACCCCAACCCGTACTTTGATCAATTCCAAATCAGCTAGCTGCCGATCGATTTCCTTTTGTAAGGCTTGGGAAAACCCATGCTTGCCGAGGTGTACCTTCGGTTGAAGTTTGTGGGCTAAGCCTTTGAGATAGCGTCTTTGTTGGGAAGTAAGATCCATCAATCCTCCGGTGAACGCGGGATGTTAATGGCGAATGCCCAAAAAATCAAGCATAAAGACCCGTCACGGCGGTCTTATCCTCAGTTTTGTAGAGGTTTTCTCGCAAAAATCCCGGCTTTCTCCCCGAGAAACGGCCAAATCTTAAGCAAGGTGATCGTGATCGCGATCACGATCGGCCCTAGAAAGACTCCGACAATTCCGAAAAAGTGGATGCCGCCAAAGATGGCCACCATGCTCACCAGAGGGTGCATTTCGCCACGGCCTTTCAACACGAGAGGTCGCACGAAATTATCGATCACCCCGGTAAAGATTCCTAAGAGGATCAAGATGCCAAGCTTAACCAGGGAGTCGATCGAGTAGAGGTAGACCGATCCCGCCAGGATGACTGGTGCGCTGCCCAGGAGGGGAATCCATGCAAAGATAAAAGTTGCAGCTCCCGCGAGGAGGGCAGAGGGGATTCCAAGGATGGCAAAACCAAGGATCACAATGATGCTTTGGGTCCCGGCAGCCGCGACGCTGGCCCAGACGACCGACAGGGCGGTATCCTGGAATGAACAGCGAATTTTATCTCGAATTTCGAGGTCTATGGGCAGTTTGTCCATAAGCCAGGTCACACCACGGGGACCGTCTGTCAAAAAAAAGAAGCAAGCTAAAACGGCAAGGAGGATTTGGAGGAGGGCGTCGGGCAGTGATTTAGCTGTGTTGATCATCGATTCGCTAGAGCTTTTAAGGACAGACCCCAGAACATCTTTTAAGCCTTCGCGCAGGTCACCGATATCCACAAGGATCGAGTTTTCTGAAAAAAACTTCACCTCCCAGTGCTTGAGAGTTTCGAGAAACTGGATCGCGCTTTGTCCCGAGTCTTGGGTGATGGTTTGGGCGAGTGTCATAGCCTGGCGGGTTGCAATCAGCGTGATCACGAGGATAGGGCCAACGATGGCAAAAACCACGAGCAAGGTAACAAAGGTCGCTGCAGTGATGGGCTTGAAACGTCGTTTGAGGAGTCGCTCGTAGAGCGGATACATGAGCAGAGCCATAATGCCTCCCATCATCAGGGGAATGGCATAGGGGAGGAGGAGCCGTCCTGCTAAAAACAAGAAAGCTCCAAGAACTAACAAGAAGGCCCACAAGGATGATTTGTCTTGGGTGGATGGATTTGGTGGTATGGTCGACTGGGCCATGGTTGGTATCCTCCAGGAGCTAGATTCTGAAAGCCAGAAGATCATATTTTTCTGCCTTTTCCAAACCCAATCAAAATTTTTTCTAAATCAAATCCATTGCTACCACTAGGCAGAGCATGATAGTTGTGGACCTTGAGAAGTCTATTGTCGGCTACCGTCCCATATATGAGGCCTTGATGATTTTCGATTGGCTTGCTGGTTTGTTCTCCAATGATCTGGCCATTGACCTAGGAACCGCTAATACTTTGGTCTATGTAAAGGGCCAAGGGATTGTCATCAACGAGCCCTCGGTCGTCGCCATTAACAAAAACATTTCGGGTCCCAAGCGGATTCTCGCGGTCGGCAAAGAAGCCAAGGAGATGCTTGGGAGGACACCAGGCGATATCGTGGCGATCCGTCCCCTTAAAGACGGTGTGATTGCGGATTTCGAAATCACTGCTGCCATGATCCGCTATTTTGTGGAAAAAGCCCACAACCGCCGGACCATGGTCAAGCCACGGGTGATCGTCTGTGTTCCCTATGGGATTACCAACGTAGAAAAGCGGGCGGTCAAAGAAGCTGCCGAGTCCGCTGGGGTCCGCGAAGTCTTCCTAATCGAAGAGCCCATGGCGGCAGCGATCGGAGCTGGTCTCCCGGTGACCGAACCCAGTGGCAGCATGATCGTCGATATCGGTGGCGGCACCACTGAGGTGGCTGTCATCTCCCTTGCTGGGATTGTGTACTCTAAGTCCGTTAGGGTTGCCGGCGATAAGATGGACGAGGCGATTATCAACTACATCAAGAGAAAATATAATCTCTTGATCGGCGAGCGCACTGCCGAAGAGATCAAGATCGCCATCGGCAACGCCTATCCCAGCGATGTGGTCGAGACCATGCATGTAAAAGGCCGCGACATGGTGGCGGGGATTCCAAAGACGATCCAAGTCACCTCCGAAGAGATCCGCGAGGCTATTGCTGAGCCGGTCAATATCATCGTCGAAGCCGTGAGGGTGGCCCTCGAGCAGACCCCGCCCGAACTTGCAGCTGATATTGTGGATAAGGGAATCGTCCTTGCGGGCGGTGGTGCCCTGATTAAAAACCTCGATGTGCTCTTGCGGGAAGAGACGGGGCTGCCAATTATGATCGCCGACAACCCTTTGACCTCTGTGGTCGTCGGGAGTGGCAAGGCCCTGGACCAAATCCATGTGTTGAGTGGGATTACACAGTAGCCTCGATAGATATTGCAAGCACACACCCAAGGGGCCACTTGACCTCTTGGGTGTGTTTTTAATCACTTCCTTGTCCTATTCGATAGGTTGAGGTAGTTTAAAGGCTATTTCCGAATTACGCGGGATTTTCGACCTATGCTTCCAAGAAACAGAAATCCTTCGGGGCCGGCAAGGAGGCTTCTTCTTCAAATCAGCTAGCAGCATGGCGTGAAGTTAAATGTATTTGCAAAAGAAAATTCAGAACTAGAGAAGGTAGTTGAAGTTGCTGAGTGAAAACGAAATTAAAGAAGAATTGAGTTACGCATACCTTCATGCAGTAGCGGCAAAAGTCGGGTATTCTTGTGATCGCCCCAATAAAGACAAAGATAGTATAGATGCCAAAGTGTTCGCTCGATGGGAAGACAGTGAGGGAATTGAGTTTACTTCTCCAGAGATTTCATTTCAACTAAAGGCAACAGTCAAATGTGAAGTAAAAAATGGCAAGTTTTCATTCGATCTTTCGATGAAAAACTATCGTGATTTGAAGAAAAAACATCCGTTTCCCCGCTTATTATTGGTATTAGTATTACCTGAGAACTCTGAAGAATGGTTAGATGTGAGCAGTGAATATTTGATTTCTAAAAAATGTTGCTATTGGTGCAACATGATGCCGCTACCTGATATTAATAACGATTCAAAAATACGAGTCGCCATTCATACATCAAATTTGCTAACTCCAGAAATCCTCAGAAAATTAATGGAAAAATCCGCAAGACGAGAGGAGATAGGCCATGGTCTCTGAAGAGATCTCACTCTGCAAAATGATTAGGCCAAGAGGGCTCAATAAATATCTCACTCATAAGGGCTGGAAAAAAATACACTCAAAGTTTAGTGATGTAAATGTCTTCAGAAATGATGGTGAAGAGATCATAGTACCCATAGATAAATCTCTAGATGATTATAACGACCTATTATTGACCGCTATAGACAAACTTGTTGGCATCGAAAAGCGCTCACGGCAATCCATTATCGATGCACTTGTCATGCCATCGAGCGATATAATAAATTTTCGGCTTAACGATTCATCGACTAGGGAAGGGTATATTTCATTAGTAAAAGGACCTCAATTTTTGATGTCTTGTCAGAAAGCTTTGCTGGCTGCAGCCTGTTCTGTGGAAGATCCTCAAAGACACTATCAAAAGCTTTCAAGATCGGTGGCAAAAAGTTTCCTCGAGGAGTGTAAATTTAACACTAAGGCAGGAAGTTTTGTGGTTAATATCATGTGTCCCCTTGATGCTGTAGAAGAGTCTACAATTAGCGACAATGCAAAAAAAGCGAAAATATCTCAGATTGAGCCGTTTACTCGAACTGTTACCAGAACACTAACAACAATGATGGAAGACATCTTGAAATTTGTAGATAATGGCGATGATAAGGATGTGCTTCCGTCTACGAGCCTTGTTAATTCGAATTTTTGTAAAGCAATCATAGGTATGTGTCCAGAAAATGAATCTTCGTTTTTAGAGGTTTCAGCATTCGATACCTTTGGTTCTTCAATCGGTCAAACAGTAGCAATCCCTCAGGCTTATTTCAAACAAATCGAGTCATTGGCAATTAAATTGACACCAACAGTGGATCCATCTGACCAGTTTGTAACTGGTTTAGTAACGGATCTTCATGGAGAAAGAACCCCTGATGGTCGACCAGCAGGTGATATTGAAGTATCATTTCAATACAACGATGAAGATATAATTAAAGCTCGAGCGACGTTAAATGTAGACGATTATGCTACAGCTCTAAAGGCCCATAGTAATGGCCATTACGTTTCTCTAAGAGGCACACTAAAATTAGGCAATCGATCACACAGAATATCAGACGTTTTTGAGTTTAAGGATCTGCAAAGTGGCTGAACACTGCCTATTGGGTGTGGGCTTTTACTTGTTTTAGGCAGTCTCAAGGTTTACTTCGATGGGAGATAACTTTTTAAAATTGCCTTTGAGAACATAAAGACTACGCAAAGCATACTGTGGGAGCAGTCCAATATGGTTGGCCAAGAGCGTTCTGACTCCGTTTTCCGTGGCTGGGTCCATGCCGGTCGTTGCTAAACCCTTTGCTTCCCACTGGCTAATCATGGAATGGGACTTTAGGCCGATGTCTTTGGCAAGCTCCCCTTGGGTTTTTCGCATATATCCCCTGACAAAGGACAGCTCCGCACCGGTCAGTTTGTGAGTCGACCAGAGCAGTGCATGGAATACTCCGAGCTCCAAGGCAGCGTGATTTAAAATGGGTTGAATCCTCCGAGAAAAATATTCGGTGGCTCCCATGGCTCCCATGGAATGGGGGGGGGCAACTCTGGTGCAAACGCGCACTGGAATCTGGAGACCTCCAATCCGACCATCGGAGGCTCCACTAATCCCATTCTGGATTCCCGTTCCCAGGAACGGGGGTGCGCACTGGAACGGAATCCAGAACAGAGTTACACCAGAAAAAACAAATCAACAGCAACCAGTGCAGCAGTCCTTGGGAACCAATCACAATACCTATCAGCCAGCGCCGCTACACTAAACATCACGACTTTAGAGCGGTCGTTGAATATCCATTGCCGCTGATACTGACCCAACTGCTCTGACTACCCACCTGGATAGGAGCAGACCGGTTGTTGGTGTCCCCCACCCCAAGCTGGCCGCTAGAGTTACTTCCAAAAGCCCAGAGAGTCCCGTCAGTTCTTCTTCCAAGGATATACCATGATCCTACCGCCAGCTCAGCCCAGGTGCTTAAACTCCCAACCTGGACAGGGCTTGAACGTCTAGTAGTGTCCCCCAACCCCAGCTGGCCCATTTGGTTATCCCCAAAAGCCCAAAGAGTCCCGTCAGTTCTTCTGCCAAGAGTATGGATGATTCCTACAGCCACCTCAGCCCAGCTGCTTAAACTACCCACCTGGACGGGGCTTGAGCGGTTAGCCGTGTCCCCCACCCCAAGCTGACCCACATCGTTAAGTCCAAAGGCCCAGAGAGTTCCGTCAGTTCTTCTGCCAAGACTATGATCGCCCACCGCCACCACAGCCCAGCTGCTTAAATTTCCGACCTGGACGGGGCTTGAGCGTTTTGTCCTGTCCCCCAACCCGAGCTGGCCGTAAGAGTTTTTCCCAAAAGCCCACAGAGTCCCGTCGGAGCGCCTACCAAGGGTATGCCAGGGTCCCACCGCCACCTCAGTCCAGCTGCTTAAACTACCCACCTGGACGGGGCTTGAGCGGTAAACCGTGTTCCCCACCCCAAGCTGGCCGTAAGAGTTATTCCCAAAAGCCCACAGAGTCCCGTCGGTTCTTCTCCCAAGGGTATGGGTTCCCCCCGCCATCGTGGCCCAGCTGCTTAAACTCCCAACCTGGACAGGGCTTGAGCGTCTAGTAGTGTCCCCCAACCCCAGCTGGCCCATTTGGTTATCCCCAAAAGCCCAAAGAGTCCCATCAGTTCTTCTGCCAAGAGTATGGAAGATTCCTCCAGCCACCTCAGCCCAGCTGCTTAAATTTCCCACTTGGACGGGGCTTGAGCGATTGGTCACGTCCCCCACCCCAAGCTGGCCGTAAGAGTTATCCCCAAAAACCCACAAAGTGAACTTCGTCGGTCCGGTGCGGGCGATTGTGTGGTGGCCTTTCCCCATCACTTCCACCCAAGAGCTTAAGGTCCCCACCTGTACGGGGCTACTGCGATTTGTTGTGTCCCCTATGCCCAGCTGGCCGACATTGTTCCATCCAAAAGTCCACAGGGTGCCATCTGTGCGGCGCGCTGCGGTTTTGTTTGCTCCGCCCGCTACTTCAGTCCAAGAGCTTAAACTCCCAACCTGCACGGGGCTACTGCGGCTTGCCGCATCGCCCAGGCCCAGTTGGCCCGAATTGTTATAGCCAACAGTCCATAGGGTGCCGTCGGTGCGGCGCGCAACGAAGTGCCAGATGCCCCCCGCTACCTCACTCCAGGAGCTTAAAGTGCCTACCTGAACGGGGCTACTGCGATTTGCCTGGTCCCCCAGGCCCAGCTGCCCATAAGTAGAGTTTTGGCCAAAAGCCCATAAGGTGCCGTCTGTGCGGCGCGCAATGGTGTGGTTGGCTCCTCCCGCTACCTCCGTCCAAGAGCTTAAAGTCCCCACCTGCACCGGGCTACTGCGGCCTACCGTGCTGACTAGGCCCAGCTGTCCGTAAAAATTGTCGCCAAAGGTCCATAGGGTGCCGTCGGTGCGGCGGGCTATAGTGTGCTGGAATCCCCCCGCCAACTCACACCAGGAGCTTAACGACCCCACCTGCACGGGGCTACTGCGGTTTGCAACGTCCCCTAGGCCCAGCTGGCCAGCACTGTTACTACCAAAAGCCCATAGGGTGCCGTCACTGCGGAGATTAACGGTGTGGGTATAACCCGCCGCCAGCTCACTCCATGAGCTTAACGACCCCACCTGCACGGGGCTACTACGCCCATTCAGGTCGCCTAATCCTAGCTGGCCATAAGAGTTTTGGCCAAAAGCCCATAGTGTGCCGTCTGTGCGGCGCGCAACGGTGTGGTTGTTTCCCCCCGCCACCTCACTCCAAGAGCTTAAAGAGCCCACCTGCACGGGGCTACTGCGATTTGCCGTATCGCCAAGACCCAGCTGGCCGGCATAGTTTTGCCCAAAAGCCCACAGTCCATAAACTTCTGATGGTTGAGTCTGTTTCTTTTTCATAAACATCGCCATATTGCCAAAACCCAGCCCCTGATCCCCCTCCAGCGCCAGCCATGACCCTAAAGCCACCTTGGGCAAGGTGCCGATCAGCTCGCGACGCGAGAGGGTATCGGGTTCTTGGGGCTTATCAGCAGCTTCGGGGGGGGGGGGGGGGAGTGTCGGGGAGAGCCTCCTTTTCTGGAGCTTCAGCAACGGTTTGCGTAGGGAGAGCAACTTTGCGGTCATCGGCCATAAAAGTTTCCTTTTTTTGAAAGTTTAGAAATGATTTTTTGATTGTATCAGCCACCTACAAGACCTGTCAAAAAAAAGACCGGTCACACCATTGCTGAATTTTGAGTGCCGACTATGATCTTCACTTTTCACTAACATTAATCTCTCGACTGTCTCAGTTTTAGACATCAAAATCGGCAATCGAGCTAAAAAACCAAATATTTTCATTTTATATTTGATGGCCCCTAAATTGCAGAGTCCTAGCAATCTAGAACTGATTCCGAGGTTTTTTGGGGAAAAATACTATTTTGTTGAGGCTTAATCATGCAAAAACTGCGTACTATTCTTGATAAAAACATCAATCGATTTATAAGTATACTAACAATTGGTCTGATCCTTGCTCGTTGTCATCCCCAACAAAGATCGGAGTTGCAAGGTAACCCATGCCTCGATGTCAGATCTGAGAGTCATGGGGCCAAATTTGTTTCGCCACATAAGAGTGCCAACTTTAGGGGGAAAATCGCCCGATCGTTACAAGAAAGTAAGAACTATCCTCAGCTTGTTGAGAAAGTTCTAGAAGCTGGCAATCAAGTTCCCGGAATCTCTTCCGTTGAAACCCATCGGCTCATCCTAGGTGCCGTACTAGACACTCCCTGCGGTGGCGATACCACATGCCAAAAGCTCTTACCACCAGGCAAGATCAATCGGCTTATGGATGACGCTTATAAGCTAGCAGGATCGAGACCGTCGGCAGGGCGGGGTAATTTTAAACCTGTTGGCTCACCTGAACAGGAGGGCACCAAGTCAAGAGCTCATAACAATCCAAAAGAAACCTGTGGCACTCTGTTAAGCTCTCTATCACTCCGCGATAACGGAGATTATAAAACAGTATCGCCCTTACAGACCTCATCTCCCTCTTTCGATTACAGCCATAATGGTCATAAGTTAAACCAGGGGTACACGGGATTTTGCCATGTATTTTCGTTGTTAGAACTACTTCGACATCATCCAGCGATTAAGGTAGCCAAAAACATTGATGCCATTCGCTTTATTGCGGAGATTTGGGCCAACCAATATGGAGAAAACATCGAGAAGGCCATCCAAGCAGAGAGTGATTTTCTTATGCAACTAGGTGGAAGATTCTCCGGAGAGCTTGCGCGAAACATGCACTTTAAAACAGCTGATGCTAAAACGAAAAAACAGATTTTAGATAAAATCTTAGAGGAAAAGAAAGACTGGGTCATTGAATTTCAAACGGGGTATGCCGAAAAGGACTTCGAGTACCTTAAGAATCACGGAGCCCCGCTGCAAACAAACGAACTTCGCAAGATATCAATCAATGATCTGGGAGAAATATCTAAAAAAATAGCTAGAGCGCGGCGTGCACACATTGACAATGTCATCAACGGTGGCGGTTATGATATCCAAGATAATATTAAAGCGGCTGTTTCTGAAGCTATCGTATCGATATTCAAAATAAGAGATGAGAATCATTTAGCGAAATCGAGCGCTGAACACCGCGCCAGAGTCAAAGAGGAGCTTAGTAAATTTGATGCTTTAAAAGTCAATAAAAGTAATCATTATTTGGAAAATCAAAGCAAATTCTTGCGCGATTTGCAGCGAAAACAACCAATGTCTATTGGATTATCAAGTCATGCGATCACTCTCGTGGGATATGACTCTACAAGACAAGTTTTTAAATTGCGCGATTCAAATTATGATGTGTATGAATATCTCGAGGTCAAACCCGATGAAATTTTACAAAATATCGAAAGCCACTTTTTGCTAGTGCCTAAACCATAACTCTATCGAATCCCTGAGGCTCCAATACTCTACCTATAGATGTTTTCCTCGCCTAATGGTGCGGCCATTTAAAGCACCTTTAAGAGAAGTCCCTTGAGGTAGTGGGACTCGGGAAACGATAGCAGCACTGGATGGTCCTCCCCTTGGTTAAACCAACGGCTGATTTGTGCGTCCCGTCTTGCATCGGTGCTTGCACCAAACACAATCTTTTGAAAAAGATCGGGGTTTATATGGCCTGAACAGGAAAAAGTGGCTAAGAATCCGCCGGGGGCTACGAGTTTGAGTCCCCAAAGATTGAGATCTTTATAACCTCGGGCAGCTTTGGGGATATGGGACTCCTTAGCCGCAAATTTGGGGGGATCGAGGATCACCAGGTCGAATCGCTCGTTGTCGGCATCGAGTTGTCTTAGGACTTTAAAGGCATCCCCTTGGATTTGGGTCCAAGCATCGGCCTGCGGCGCATCACCAAAGTTACGGCTGATATTGAGCCTTAGCCGCTCCAGGGCGGTCGCGCTCTGGTCGATGCTCACCACCTGCCGGGCTCCACCCGCGATCGCAGCGAGGGTAAATCCACCCGTATAGCTACAACAATCCAAGACCCTGAGGCCTTTTGCCATCTCTCCTATAAACTGCCGGTTGTCTCTCTGGTCATGATAAGAGCCTGTTTTTTGGCCATCCAGGAGATCCACGGCGAGTTTGATGCCGTTTTCAAGAAAGGTCACCGGCTCGGTCGGGGGGGATTTACCAGGAGCCAGTCTCCGCACCAGGACCTTTTGCTCAAGACCTTCGAGGAGGCGCATGGCATCATCGCTCCGTTCCATAAGCCCTTCCAGCCTAAAGTCTGGATCAAAAGCCTCGCGGATCAGGGACTCGGTGAGATCCCACAGGGGGTCCAGGAGTTCGCTCGCCAGTCGGTCCATCCCCGCCGTAAGCACCTGGACCACAAGCCATGAACCATATAGGTCGACGATAAGGCCGGGAAGCTGGTCCGACTCGCTCATCACCAGACGGCATCCCGTGGTGGCTCCGGCCTTTTGTTTGAGGAGCGAAGCTCTGCGGCCCAAGGCGCTTTCGAGCCTCTTGTGCCAAAACCCCCGGTCTAGGTCCTCGGCAGGGTTAAAGGTGAGGACTCGTCCGCAAAGGTTGGTCTTAGGGTTATAGTAACCTCTACCGAGACGCTCCCCTTTGTGGCTTACAAAATCCACCAAGGATCCTGGGTCGACCTTAAGGGGGTGGCTAAGGGCCCCCGAGAAGATCCAAGGATGATGCTGTTTGAGAGGCTTTTCGCGGCCGGGTTTTAAAATCGCATTCGTCATAGGATTTGCTCTCTAACACATAATTGTCAAAGTGCCATACTTTATTTGTAACATCCGAATCATAAATCAAAAAATATATATGAACTCAATCCTTTACGGGGATTATCCGATCCCCCCTTTGAGGGAATCCCTGAGGAGCCCCCCTCCAAGGAAAGGTTTGGACCGATGCAGCACGCCGTACATTCTGTGATGGTGACCCGAGGAGCCATGATCAAATGGTCATTAATGGCTTTTATCGCGGGAAGCATCAACGCTGGAGGTTTTATGGCTTGCCAGCGTTTTGTCAGCCACGTGACGGGATTTGCCACCCTTTTTGGGGTGGGAGTGGCGACCCAGGATATGGTGGGAGCCCTGAGTATGCTCAGTGTCCCAGGGTTTTTTCTTGTGGGAGCGATGGTGTCCGCCTACTTTACCGATGCCCGGCTACTACGGGGGCGTCGTGCCCGTTTTGGGCTGGTCATGGTGCTCGTAGCTCTTCTACTTCTGCTAGCCGCGATCCTTGGGCATTTCCAGATCTTTGGACAGTTTGGTCGCGACTATCAGGAAGACCAGGATTTTATCCTCCTAAGCCTACTCTGTGGAGCCTCGGGACTGCAAAATGCCGCTGTCACCACGGGCTCACGTTCGCTTATGCGCGCAACCCATCTCACGGGTATGACCACGGACTTAGGGATCGGCATCGTGCGGGTCCTCTTTGGGAGCGATGACCGGACAGTGCGGCTTGCTGAGTTCTATGTGATGTTTGTTCGTATGTGCATCGTCCTGGCTTTTTGTTTTGGCAGTGTTATAGGTGCATTTTTGTTTATATCCTATGGTTACCTGGGATTTCTGATGCCTACTTTTCTAGCTCTAGTCTGCGGAGCTTTGGGATTTTGGATTTTCGTCTATCACTTAGATGCGTCCCGTTGATTGCGGCTATAGACGAGTCTTAAATGGGTGGAGGCTTCCGCAGCTGGTGTGACAAGCTTGTTAAGGGCCTGGTCTTTTTCCTCGCGAGCTTGGATTTTTTGGGACCTTAGGGCGTCTTTTTGCTCCTTAGCTTTGGTCTTGCGTTTAGCTTTTTGGGCTTGGTAGATTTCGTGACGACGCTGCTTTTGCTCCTCCTTTTGTTTGATATAGGCGGGACTTGCTTTAAATTCCTCTTTTTTCTTCTTATAGATCTCTTTTAGAGTCATAAAGCGGGGGTCTTTATCTTTGTTTTCCATAGTGGAGTCTCCCTTCGGGTCCTTGAGTGCCAGCGTCGTTTTTGGCGCCTGGGCCATGGTGGCCTAAAAGGTTCCCATTGTCCATCGAGACCGTTTTATGATCTACTGCCGCGATGCGACCTGGGATAGGTCGTTAAAACGATAAGGATTGAGCCGATGAGTTCCCCCCGGATTCCAGAAATTAAATGGGAAGAAGACTCCACCACCGATGATCAAGACTTGTTTGGCGACACAACCAAGTCTGCCCTGGTCGAAGAACCCGAAGCCCCGGTGGACCCTCGTGAGTTTGAAAGCCTTTTGGCAGCAGAAAAAGCAAGTGGGTATAGGGCTCCGGCGATCTTTGTGGGTCAAAAGATCAAGGGCAAAATCTTGCTCATCCATCCTGAGCGGCAAGATGTGATGGTGGACTTAGGGGGCGGCAAGCTGACGGGTGTCATCGAAAAACCCGAGCTGATCGACGAAAAAACCGGCGAGTTGATCGTCAAGGTCGGAGATCCCATCGAGGCCTTTGTCGTTTCGAAACAGGGTGACGAAGTCCTCCTTAGCTACCGCATGAATGCTGCACTCAAGTCCCTTGAGGACCTGGGGATGGCCCAAGCTAAAAAAATCCCCGTCAAAGGGAAAGTCCTCAAGCTGATCAAAGGGGGATTCGAAGTCGCGGTTTTTGGCAAAGTCGGGTTTTGTCCCATCTCCAAAATCGATGCGCGGTTTGTAGAGGGTGGTCAGGAATATATCGGCCAAGATCTGGAGTTTTTGATCGAGAAGGTCGAGGGAAAGGGGCGCAACATCGTGCTCAATCGATCGGCACTGCTTAAGAAGCTGGCCGAAGAAAAAACCAAGGCCTTGGTGGCCTCCCTTAAGGAAGACCCAGAGCGGATCTGGACGGGTACCGTGACGGAGCTGAGGGATTTTGGTGCCTTTGTGGATCTCGGTGGGGTCGATGGATTGGTGCATATCTCGGAGCTGTCCCACGGGCGCGTCCAAAAAGCCGGTGATGCGGTCAACAAAGGCGCGTCGGTCAAAGTCAAAGTCCTAAAGATCGACCACGATGCCCAAGGCCGACCTAAAATCAGCCTCAGTATGAAGGCGACCTCCCAAGACCCCTGGGAGGAGATCGATAGCCTGGTGTCCGCCGGAAAGACCTATCCTGGCACCGTTGTAAACCTAATGCCTTTTGGTGCTTTTATAGAGATCGTACCAGGGATCGAAGGGTTGATTCACGTCACGGAAATGTCCTGGACAAAACGTATTCATCATCCGTCGGATATCTTAAAGCTAGGCGACAAAGTCAATGTCCTGGTGAAGGATGTGGATAAGGGCCATCGGCGGATTGCCCTTACGATGAAATCCGTGGAAGACGATCCATGGCACGGAGTGGATGCTCTCGTAGGGACGACGGTGGAGGCAACGGTTGAGCGTCTAAAACCCTTTGGGGCGATTGTGACCCTAAAGGATGGTTTGTCAGGTTTAATCCCACTCACGGCTTTGAAAAAGCGATTTGGGGAAGCCTACAAACAGCCTGCGACACCTGGAAAACCTTTGGAGGTCAAAGTCCAGCAGGTGGATCACGAGAATCGAAAAATCCTCTTAACCCTTGCGGGCCTCGAAGACGAGAACAGCGATGATGCACACTATTTGGCTTATCTAGCGGCAGAAAAAGCCCAAAAGGAAGCCTTGGCCGCTAAGGCGACCGCCTCGGCTCCAGGAGAGGCCGGCGGTGGGGCAAAACCATCGGGAAGCTTTGGAGCACTTTTAGGTGCCAAACTAGCGCAAAAAAATAGCAAGTAACTGGTCTGTGGTAGATAATAGCCCATCAGAGATTTTTAAACTCGGGAGGGCGTCCTATGGGTCAGGTAAAGTTATTGAGAGGGTCCGTCAAATCTTTAATGTCGCGCTTGGTTTTGTTGGTAGGATGGGCTGTTGCTAGTTCAGCAGCCATAGCTTATGGAGCCGATCCTGCCAAATCCACGGCTTCGTCGACCGCTCCAGGTACCGCGACCAGCCAAGGGACCAGCGCAGCGACCTCGGGTGGCAAGGACCGGGGGAGCGAGGGAGCGGTCAAGGCAGAACTCCCGGCTAAGCCGGGTGCCAAAACCGAAGCCGCGGTCAAGCCATCCAGTGGGGGAGGAGGCACCCTAGTGGAGATTAAGACCACGGAGGGGGTCATCAAGGTCGAGCTTGCAGATAAAGAGGCGCCCATTACGGTCAAAAACTTTTTAGCTTACGTGGACGATAAGTTTTACGACGGCCTGGTGTTTCACCGGGTGATTAAAGATTTTATGATCCAAGGGGGCGGCTACTCGATGGTGAATGATAAATTGGTGGAAAAACCCACCAAAGCTCCTATCGCCAACGAAGCAAAAAATGGGCTTAAAAACATCAGAGGGTCCATCGCGATGGCGCGAACCCAGGACCCTAACAGCGCCACCGCTCAGTTTTTTATCAACCATGTCAACAACAATAATCTTGATTACCCAAGCTTTGACGGCCACGGCTATGCTGTCTTTGGCAAGGTGACTGTGGGGCTCGATGTGGTGGATAAAATAGCGTCTGTTAAGACTGGGGTTAAAGGGGGGATGCCTGATGTCCCTCTCACCGATGTTAAAATCCTATCGATCCAGTTGCTCAAACCAGCGAGCCACTAAAGCACCTGTTTTTTCTAAAAAAAAAGCGCCCTGCTGGTGAGATTTAGAGTCAACAGGAGCTTTTTTTATGTAACCATTTGACAATCAATGGATATTTTGCGGTTTTTAAAACATTTTTTGATGTCTACTGAAAATCGTTTTTTCTGCCCCCTTAAATCCCCCGTAGTGTCTGGATGATAAGTGCGGTGTATCCCAACGGCCTTAAGATGTTCGACCATGCCACCGACATTGGTCTTTAGTAGGTTTTGCTGCAAAAAACAAACTCAATAGCAAAGCTCATGGAGGATTTTTATGTTAAGGAACCGGACAAAAACCAAAATTCTTGTATATCAGGGACTTACCACACCCATTAAAGGGTTCTTTTGACTTTAACGTTGAGAATCGTTAAAACAAGATAAGTCTAAAATCAAATTCTTACTTTTTTAAACACATAAAATAAGAGAGGACAAATGCCATGGTCCATTTTCTATTGTTAAATCTCACTTTGTTTTGGGGAGGGGTGATTTTAGTCTCCCCAGCCTTTGCAAAAAAAATGCAAGATTCTGAAAAAGCTAGGTCCCACGATCAAGATCATAGCTACGAAGACGATTTTGAGGACGGCGCCAAACGGGATCACTCCGGTCATGGGGAAGAGGCCTGGGATCCCCCAACTGACGACTCCCTTCTCGATGCAAACGGAGAGGGAACAGCGACCGTCGTCTTGCCGATCGACTGCACCTGCGATGGAAAGGGGCAGACAAAAGAAAAATTTCCTATACCGATACCTAACCCTTTTCCGGTCAAAATCTGCTCGATGCTAAATTCCTATAAGGTGAGTTTGATTCGGTGGCCTGACGGCAGCCAAGCATGGGGGAGCGAGACCTTAAAGTCGGTTTTACACAATGATTGCATCTTCGTTAACGTCTTAGGGCGTTCCAAGCCAATTCCATCCGACGTTTTAAAGACACCTCGTCGCAATCTGCGGGTTCGCCTTGAAACCTCCCACGGGGTCCAGATAGTGCCTTTTTATCCCATGGGCACGGAAGGGGAAGGCGCAGAGCCGGGTCCCCCCGGTCCCATGGGTCCCGCTGGGCCTGCAGGAGCCGATGGTGCTGATGGTCTACCCGGTCCTGCTGGTCCCGCTGGTCCAGTTGGACCCGCTGGTGCTGATGGCATCCAAGGACCCGAAGGCCCCGTTGGTCCAAGGGGCTTGATTGGTCCCGAGGGGCCGATGGGTCCCATAGGTCTCACAGGACGTCAAGGACCCAAAGGTGACCTAGGTCTGGCAGGTCCCGTAGGTCCACAAGGCCCCAAGGGCGATGCGGGCCCTCCGGGTATCCCGGGCCTAACGGGCCCCAAAGGCGATTCAGGGGAGCCTGGTCCCCAAGGTCCGCAGGGTGCAACTGGGCCCATGGGGCTCAAGGGCGAACGAGGTGATGATGGCGCTCCCGGTCCCGTGGGACCAGCAGGGCCCCGTGGTGAAAGGGGAGCTGAGGGCGTTCAAGGACCTAAGGGCGAGCCAGGAATTCCAGGATCCCAGGATGTTTTGATCAGCTCGTCCGACGGCATGATTCAGTTTCAGACCCCTACCTTTAGCGGCTCGACCTATGGATTGGGATTTATGGACACCCAACTCAAGAATATTCGAGATGATCTTCTTAACAAAGCACCCCGGATCCATTCTCATACCTTTGCAGACTTAAGAGGGGCTCTGCCAGCGTGTAACACTGGACAAGTGTATGCTCTCTGCACCAGGGGCGACAACTTAGTGATCGGTTCCCAAGAATACACTCCCCTGCCCAAGGACCCTCAAGGCAACATAGTCCGCTCCTTTCAGGCGACTGACTTGAAGCTGGGGTCCGCAGCGGGACAATGGAACGATATCGGCAACTTTGATGACACTACCAACAGTATTTTAGCGATGTCAGGAAGCGTCCAGATGGGCGGGGGCCAATTTGTTCCGACCAATGTCACCGAAGATCTCAAAATCAGAGCTACCGGAGGCAAAATCCAGGAATGGCATAACAATGCGGCCCTAAGTGGGCGGAATCTTTTTGTCGATATAAGGTATCTGGGGCCTAAATAGAAAACCCAGCTATTTCAGTCTTTTTCATAGATGGATCCAAACTGCTTACAGATTCGGTAGACGACTTCTGGTAGCTTTGCTAGGAAAGCAGGTTCCGCAAGGAATGCGTCGCCTTTTTACAGGGCCTGAACGCGTGGCAAGGTGATCACCTAAGGAGAACACTTGGATAGGTTGACTCTCGGACACTGCATGTTGGGGAAACGGCTGAAAGGAACTTTGTTAGGGGGATGTTTTAGTATCTTTGCGATCACCCAGGCCCCCACTAGGGCGGTGGCTGGTCCCGAAAATGCCCTAGCCAAGACAGCGGGGAAAGCCCCCATCAACGAATCCAAAGGCTTTGAAGTCCAAGTAGCCTGGCTGGGAAACCAAGGAGAAGAGGTTCTTCCTGCCACAGGGCAAGGGGGCTGTTATAACGAAGCCTACCGCTTGCTACCGCGGGAAGAGTCCTTGGAGCTGTGTAGCGAGTTGAGTTCTCTAGAGACAGTCCTTTGTTTCAAAAGCGCCATCGAAACGTTGCCCAAGCAGTATGCGTTGCAGCTTTGTCGGGGCCAAGGCTCTCGGAGTTCCATCGCTTGTTTTGGGGCAGCCAGCCGGCAGCTCCCTCCAGAAGCGGCGATCGGCCTTTGTTCCCTTGGGGGAGATCGGTCTTCGGTCGATTGTTTTAGTGAGGCTGCCAAGACTCTGAGCACCCAGCAAGCCCTGAGGCTTTGTGCAGGGGGGCGAGGAGGCCAAGACCGCCTTGCCTGTTATTCCCAGGCGACCCTTCGGTTTGGAGTTGAGTTTGCTCTCGAGGCTTGTGATCTCTACTAAAACGAGACAAAAATGGGATCACAATCTCTCCAAGCGCGACCGAATCGCGATTGGATCCCGATGCCTTGAGTGACCGGCTTTTTAGGTTTTGCTGTTCCGATCTAGATCGGTTATAGATCGGATCGCATCAGCGACTTTTTCCTAACCAAGGATAACCAAGGAGTCAGGGTATGGGACGGCTTTCCAAAGGTGGGTGGGTTTCGAAACTAGGTTGGACCATGGTCAGGGGCCTCGGGCCTATGCTGGCGGTTCTCCTCGCGGGGCAGACCCTAGGTGCGGGAGGTCCCAGTGCCCTCGACAGAGTTAAAAAAGCTGGAAAGCTTGTGATCGCTATCGATGCCAGTTATCCACCGATGGAATTCGAAGGACCTAACGGCCAACCGATTGGCTTTGATGTGGATCTGGGCAACGAAGTCGCCAAAAAACTCGGCACCAAGGCGGAGTTTGTTGTGATGAACTGGGACGGAATTCTTGCCGGACTCACTTCGAAACGATACGATGTGATCATGTCCTCCATGAACATCACCCCTGACCGCCAAAAACAAGTGGATTTTGTGGAGTACGTCCGTTTGTCCCAGCTTTATATGGCAGGACCCGGTGTCGTCCTCGATCAAGAAAAGGCCCTCCAAGGCAAAGTCATCGCGGTCCAGGCCGATACCACTTCGAGTGAATATGTCGATGGGCTTAAGAAAAAAGGGATTGCGGTCAAAGAAGTCAAGGCCTTTAAAACCGCGACGGATTGTTTTGCAGCCCTACGCTCCAAACATGTGGACGGAATCGTCATCGATGAGCCTGTAGGCCGCTACTACGCTAAACAAGACCCTAAAAACTTTTTCGTGACCGGGCGAGCTATGGCACCCGAGCCCATTGGCATTGCGATCCGCAAGGACGAACAGGATCTCAAAGCAGCCCTGGAAGGTGCCGTGGCTAGTTTAAAAAAAGAGGGAGTCATTAAAAAAATATCGGAAACCTGGTTTGGTGCTGAGCTAGGTCAATAGTATAAGTCTCCAACACAGACCCTCTTTGCGGTAGCTCCATGGAACAACAACTAGGTTTTTGGCAGTTTTCTACGGAAATAGTCCTTCCGCGACTTTGGGAAGGACTGGGTTTGACCATCGAGATAACGGTGCTCAGCGGTCTCTTTGGCGTAGGCCTTGGGCTGATCATCGCCCTGGGGCGGATCTCCCGTTCAAAGTTTCTGGCGTGGCCCGCTCTCGTCTATGTCACCCTCTTTCGGGGCACGCCCCTTTTGCTGCAGATCCTATTTGTCTATTTCGCCTTGCCCTCCCTGCTTGATATCCGTCTCGACGCTTTGCCGGCGGGGATTCTGGCGCTCTCTTTGAATGCCGCCGCCTATCTTACCGAGATTTTTCGGGCCGCCATCCAGTCGATCGATCGCGGCCAGATGGAGGCGGGCCGTGCCCTTGGGATGAGCTACAACCAGGGGATGCGGTATATCGTGTTGCCCCAGACTGTAAGAAGGCTGATTCCGCCTGTTGTCAACGAACTAGCGGCGCTTGCAAAGGACTCTTCTTTGGTTTCCGTCATCGCCTTAAGCGAGATGCTGTTTATCACCCAAAGGCTTGGAGCCAAATACCTGCGTCCTTGGGAAGTCTATGCCTGGGCCGCCTTGGGTTACCTTGCCGTGGTGCTTGTCTTGACGGGCTTAGCGTCGCTCCTTGAAAAACGCCTCGCTGCAAGGGAATAAGCCTATGGCCAATGATATGAATAAGCAGGAATCAAAAGACTCGACGATGGTTGAGGTATGCGGCCTCACCAAGCAGTTTGGCGACTTGGTCGTGCTTAAGGGGATTGACACCACAATCCAAAAAGGTGAGGTTGTGGCCGTGATCGGCCCGAGCGGGTCGGGGAAATCCACCCTTTTGCGTTGCCTTAACTATCTAGAAAAACCATCCTCGGGGCATATCCTTTTTTGTGGGTCGCCCCTGGGGCAGATTCTGCGCAAGGGTCAATGGTGCCCACTCCCCGAAAAGGATCTGGATCGGCAGCGTTCCAAGATCGGAATGGTCTTTCAGCGGTTTAATCTGTTTCCCCATAAGACGGTCTTAGAAAACGTGACTCTCGCCCCGATGCGGGTGCTTGGGGTAAACCCCAAGGTGATCAAGTCAAAGGCAGAGGAGCTGCTAAGCCGTGTAGGGCTCTATGAAAAGCGTTCTGAATACCCATCCCGTCTTTCCGGTGGCCAGCAGCAGCGGGTGGCGATTGCAAGAGCGTTAGCGATGGAGCCAGCCCTTATGCTTTTTGACGAAGCCACGTCAGCCCTTGATCCAGAGCTGGTGGGCGAGGTCTTAGCGGTCATGCGCTCCCTTGCAGAGGGTGGCATGACCATGGTTGTCGTGACCCATGAGATGGACTTTGCTAAGGAAGTCGCCTCGCGGGTGCTCTTTATGGACCAAGGCCAAATCCTCGAAGACAGCCCTCCCCAAAAGCTTTTTACAAGCCCAAGCCATCCCCGGAGCGAGGAGTTTCTTCGTAAAATCCTCCGAAGATAGTATACTCTCTGAGTATGCTACATAGAGCAGGCTCAGAGTATAGCCTCCCCCTTAGCTGTCTAAAAACCCGAGACAAAGGCGAGACGCGGCTGTGAATAAAGAGCTGAAGCATTATACCGATCTCGATGCCAGACTTGTTGCTGCGGTCAAAGGGATTCGCATCCTGAGCCAGCTAGGCTGGCCACAGCAGGTGGGTCAGGAATTTATGGAGGCCTATCAAAAGGGGCAGCCTCGGTTGCCACAAGTGGAATTGCCCATTCCCGACTTTAGCCAAAACTGTGCCCAATTATTGTCCGTGATCAAAGCCTGTGATGAGTCCCATCCTGTGGGTCGCTATATCTCCCAGACAGCGGCAAGCTACGTCATCGCGGCACGAATGCTCGAAGGAATCGGTACGGAAAAGTTCACAAGAATGTCAGAAATCCTCTATGGAAATCCAACGGACCGGCTGGGAAGTCTGTCTAATTTGAGTCTGGCCGAAAACTTTATCCAGGTGACTACGGATTTCGAGTCCGTGACAGACCCCTTTAGGGAGGGAGAAGAAGATCTGCAGCCTTCGGCGAGTGTTGCGGCCTATTTAGCGGCCAAGGCTGAGTCCTTTTTTGGTCCAGGGATCGTCAAAGTGGAGTTAGACCAGCAGATCGCGGCGAAAGCAGCGGCCGGGTCAGAAAGAGTGCGGATCCGAGATCGCTCCATGTTTAGTGGTTCGGAGTTGGATCAGTTGGTGGAGCATGAGCTTTACGTCCATTCAGCTACAATGCTTAACGGCAGACGCCAACCTTTTTTGCGCAGCATGGGGCTTGGTGCTCCAAGGACGACGGGGACCCAAGAAGGGCTCGCTACCTTTGCCGAAATGATTACAGACTCTATGGATCTCTCCCGGTTGCGAAGGATCGCCCTGCGGATTAAAGCAATCCAAATAGCCTTAGAGGGAGCGGATTTTATCGAGGTGTTTCGCTTTTTTTGCCAGGCAGGGCAGACAAACGATGAAAGCTTTTTATCGACGGCTCGGGTCTTTCGTGGTGGAGATGTTCGTGGGCGATTTGTGTTTACTAAAGATGTGGTTTACCTCAAGGGTTTGGTGTCGGTTCATACTTTTTTTAGAAAAGCCATGGAACACCGAAAGATCAACTATCCGAAAATGTTGTTTATAGGCAGGATCACCCTTGGAGACGTGATCTCTCTCGAACCCTTTATAGGCGAGATGGAGACAGGGCACTTTGTGGCGGCACCTGAATATATACCCCGCTGGGTGGCAAAGCGGGAGGCTCTCGCTGCTTACCTGTGTTATGCGGTGTTTACCCACCAGATCGACCTAGGCTCCATCAAACTGGTGGATTTTGTAGACAGCTCCCTGTCGGAAGACTTGGAGGGGCTGGATCTAGAGAGTCTTTGATTCCCTAGATGCCCAAGGTAAAAAGGGCTTTAACATCAATGGATTCTCGAAGCACTCCAACTCTGCACTACCTTTGTACAAAATAATGAGTGTAAGCTCCTCGCGAACACTCTAGTTGATGGTTATGACTGATCTATTTTCGTGAAGACAAATAGATCATTCGACTCAAGAATCTGCTTGACCTCGAGAGAAAACTTTTCCAGCTCCCCTTGATAAAGCCAGATCACTGCATTCGTGTCCAGAAAGTACATCTAATCCACCTTCCATTCTGCATTCCAATCAATGTGCTCGAAGACGTCGGAATCCTCATCCGTCAAGTGGCGCTTTTTTAGCTTGCTCAACTTGCTAAAGCTGTGTTTGACGGGCACTATCTTCAGAATGGCTCCGTTTCGCTCAATCTCAGCCGGTACCCCGGTCCTGATAATTTCATCAAGAATTTTATATACTTCCTGCCTCAGTCGCGATGCCGTCAGACGCATGCCACCCTCCTATCGTACGTACAGTTAATGCTACCATACGTACAAACAAGGAACATAGGTTTCTATGGGATTCCGCCCCTTAATAAGAAATGTTCCCGTCAATTTAATTTCATGCCACTCCAGGCATGTTCACCTGAGAAAGCTTTAAACAGGGGTTAGAACAAATAAAGAATCGCAAGTCTCATTTTAAACTCGGTTTTTTTCAAAGGTAAGCAACAAAAAATGCCAACCTTTTTTTGGTATGTTTTTTGCTGAGAGTACCAAGATCGTAAATACTTTATTTGGGAAAACTTTATGAAACATCTCCCGCTCAACTTTAAATCACTCTCTGCTCCTTTGGTAACCCTTTCCCTCGTATTAATACCACTTATGGGATGCTTTCCGGAAAAAGCTACCGAAAATTTATTGTATGTAGCCAAGGGTCCGGACCTAACCCCGCATCAAAAAAATTACTGGCATTTCATGAATGAATTTATTAAAAAGCCCATTCAACCTAAACCAGGGGTATTGATCAAAAAAGTGTCAACGGCTAGTGCTCCTGTCACCGACGAAGTGATCAATCAAGGCGTGCCAACAGCAAAAATCACATCGGTGACCTCTCCAGGTGCTACGAGCAGGGCACTTAAAGTAGAATTTGACTACGCAAATGGAACCGTCTTTTCCCAAAAAGCCGGAAATAAAGTAAAAAAAACAGTGATATTCACCTTTCCAAGGACGTCAAGCTCAGATGGTAAGGTTGTGGAAGCTTTTATGGATGGTAAGAATTTCCCCCTTTACTTTTCTAAAGATGAGGCGATAAAAAGTAAAAATAGGTCTTTTTTTTCCCATGAAGTTATCTTAGCACTTTTGCTTTCTGCTCAGGCTCTTGAAGATCAAAATTATGCGACGGCTGTCACAGAACTTCTTCGCGATGCGAATCTCCTTCAAGCAGTTCAGAGTATCCTCAAACCATACTTGATTATATTGAAGTATCGTGGCCAAACATCTGAAAATATAAATTGTATTGCTGAGGGGATCCTCAACGCTGATGGACATATTGTTGGGATGAGAGTTTTTAAATCGATCGGGGAAAGCACGAAATCTAGTATCTTTTCGGTATTTGGAGCGATTCCCATCATCAAACAAGATGTGGAAAAAAAACCACTGGCTTGCAGCGTGTATCACAAAAGTCTTCGTACATGGCTTGCACATCAAACATTTGTGGATACTAAGCAATCATTTTCTGAACAGGAAAACGGCACAATCGATGCCTTTGAAAAAAATGTTTGGCAAAAGAAAGTGATTTTGGGAGAAGTCTGTGGAACCAGCACCTACACGATTCAAGCTTGTAATGGCACGATTAAAGCCAACTTTCTTGAGGAGACCGATTTCAAAACTCCTCTCGGTGATGGTAACAGGAAAGATTTGGCTTCCTTTGAGTGTAACAATCTCACACTGGAAAAAATGGAGATTGGAGCTTTTATCACTCCTGAAGTCGTCACTAAGGTGATGCAGAGACCTATTTTCGGTCGTTCTGCGCTCCCTTAGTCTTAGGTTAGCCCGTGATCTCACCATCGATATAAGTCCCATCATGGTAGAGTGGAATCACCAGACTGACCAATTTATAGATCACCAAAGCCATCACAAAGGCAAAGACTGAGACTCCAAGGGCCGCTGCCATATGTTTAAAAAACAGCCCCGTTTGGCCGGATCTCTTCGGGTGAAAGACAAAAAGCATTGAATTTCCTACATTCGCGTCTTGGTAAAAGCTACCAGGAGCTGATCAATCAGGGCATGCTTCAGGTAGAGCCGCTGACCTTTATCCGCGGCCGCTCCTTGCCCAACATCTTTTTTGTCGTGGACGAATCGCAAAACCTGACGCCCCTCGAAATCAAAACGATTTTAAATCGTGCAGGTGAGGGTACTAAGATCGTCCTTACCGGAGATGCAACGTCGCCCGACCTATGCTTCATCCTAATGTTGTTTCGATTTATTTTGGTCTAGCGCTAATTAGAAGACTGTGTTGCCAACAGTGAGATAGTACTCGGTTTTTTCGTCAAATATGTAACTCTCTAAATTCTGCAGATCTTTCTCTGGATCCAATTCTAATCTGCCGCAATCCTGACCCCTCTTATACGCAACCGGTATAATAATATCTTTCAGAAACCCAACCAAATGGCCTGGTCTTTCATCGTCGAAACCGGTGGAGTCTGAATCCGCTACGATCGCCGACTGGAAGATCGGCATCCCTTTGCCTAAATCCTGACCGAATATCTTTTGAATGCTGTCTTTGCCCCGTTCAATCTTCTCCTTTTTTCGGAAGGCATCAAAAGGCAGGAAGGTTCCCTTTAAGCGAACCCAGTCGCTTTTTTGCCTCCAGTCGTTTGGTCGAATTGCGTCTACTTCCTTGACAGATGGCCAATCAATTTTAGACGTAACCTTGAAATGAATGTAAATTGAAGTAAAATAGGGTTTTGTTGAGTACAATAAATGCATGGGGATTCTCAGTATTTGGCCAACCTTGATAGCTGAAGGCGGAGCCTGCATATCACCTAGAAAATCGCATAGCACCTCGCCATCCTCCGAATTGGAAAAGTTTGGCACATAATTAGTTTGCATGCTGGCCCATCCAGAGTAGTCTTTATCCGGAGTGAGAACTCTGGGATTGCTCAAATCTCGGCTGTATTGGAGCAATAGGTACTTTTGATCAGTTCTTGGTCGGCTTTCTGCGGCTTTTAACTTTTCTATAATATTAGCGTTTTTTTCGGCAGCTGCTTTTTCGTCAGCTGTTTGCGGAGGAGCTGCAAAGCGTTCTGTCGGCAGACCGATCCTTATGATTTGCTTGTGATCGAATTTTTTGCGGCATATTTGTACTCTCCGCTGAGGGAACAAGCCTTTCGAAGTCCCGTTGGGATTATTAACAGATAGGTTGTTGCTCCAGAGGTCTTCGAAGCTCTTTGCAGTGCTTTCCTTGCCTTTTCCGATATTGCATCCACCAAGTCCTAGCAGCGCCATTGCCCCCAAGCCAATCAACTTGTAGAAATGATTCATTCGTTTCATTTTAACCTCAGATTTAAAGTATTTTAGTTTTCAACCCACTTCACTTCATACAGCAATAATCGTGCCAAATCTCGGCAACGCACTTGCCGACTTGGAGATGGCTAGACGAGACCCATCAACAAAACATTTTTTTTGTACTGATGGCCATTCCTTGATGACCTCATATAGGTGTTAGAAGCCGCATAATGCTCGTGTCTGTTATTGGCAGGGAACATCAGTCGGAGCAGCTCCCTGTCAGAAGACCTAGAGGGCCTGGATCTAGAAAGCCTTCAAATTATCGAAGCGCTCTGTTAGCCCGTGATCTCACCATCGATATAAGTCCCATCATGGTAGAGCGGAATCACCAGACTGACCAATTTATAGATCACCAAAGCCATCACAAAGGCAAAGACTGAGACTCCAAGGGCCGCAGCAACATGCTTAAAAAACAGCCCCGTTTGGCCGGTCACAAGCCCACCATCCTTTGCAAAAACCCCGGTCAGCACCATGCCGACAAGACCACCCACTCCGTGGCAGGCAAAAACATCGAGGGTATCATCCACAACATTTTTGATCCCCAAGGTGATCACGAAATTGCTGATCACACTGGCGATGGCACCAATAAAGACGCTCGCTCCGACGCTGACAAACCCCGAGGCTGGAGTGATCGCCACCAGGCCCACCACGGAACCAATCGCTGCACCCAGTGCACTGGCGCGGCGACCCATCATCAAGTCGAAAAGAACCCAGGATACCATCGCCGCTGCTGCCGCTGTATTGGTGGTCATAAAAGCCAAGACGGCCGTTTCGTTTGCAGCTAAGGCCGAGCCAGCATTAAAACCAAACCAGCCAAACCAAAGCATTCCCGTGCCGAGCAGCACAAAAGGGATATTGGAAGGGACCACCGTTTCTACCGCCTGGCCGCTTTTTTTCTTTGAAATCACAAAAGCTCCGGCCAAACCCGCAAAACCAGCGGACATATGCACGACGGTCCCGCCGGCAAAATCCAAAACCCCCCACACCCGCAGGATCCCTTGGGGATGCCAGGTCCAATGGGCAAGGGGCATATAGATCAAGAGGCTAAACAAAATCATAATCAGTATAAAGGCTCCGACTTTGACTCTTTCGGCAAAAACTCCGGTGATCAAAGCGGGAGTGATAATGGCAAATTTAAGCTGGAAGAGTGCGAAAAGGACCAGAGGAACCGTCGGCGAAAGATCCTTGTGGGTCGCTAAAGACACGCCTCGAAACATAAAATAAGTGCTAGGATCACCCATAAACCCACCCAGTGATGGACCAAAGGCCAAACTAAATCCCACCAAGATCCATAGCAAAGTGACGACACCGATGGATATAAAACTGAGAAACATCGTATTAAGCATCTGTTTTCTGGATACCATCCCTCCATAAAAAAAAGCCAAACCCGGAGTCATCAGGAGGACCAGAGCGGTCGCTGATAAAACCCAAGCTGTATCGCCAGGGTTGAGAGGAGCCGTGGGCGCTGTCGAAGGAGTCTCCGTTGGGCTAAACAAAAGACTCAACCCCAAAATGAATAAAAGGATCCCCAGGGATAGAATCGACGTTTTTTTGGAAACCTGTCTGACCGTGGAGCTTGGACTCATAAAATACCCTTTATTTTAAAGAATCACCTTGACCCATCATGCTTTGCAAACCATGAACCGCTAGCAAAACACAACAAACTACTGTATATACTGACTGATGGCTTGCGCCATTTTGCGACCTTCGGCGATCGCCCAGACGATGAGCGAAGCACCCCTTCGGGCATCTCCGGCGGCAAATACGCCTTTGAGGGATGTCATTCCCTGAGAATCTGTCCACAGGGTGTTCATCCCTGTGGTTTTTAGAGGTTGCCATGATTCACGCAGCCCTTGGGGAATCCCTGTAAACCCAATCGCCAAAATAACCATATCGACCTCTATGGTTTTTTCGGTACCTACAATAGGCTGCAACTGACCACCAACCCGTTCCATTTCGACCGTGGATAAACCTGTTAAGACTCCCCCTTCACCAAGAAAAGCTCTTGTAGCCCGACCAAAGTAGCGTTCGCCACCCTCTTCATGGGCATGGCTAGACCTTAGTTTAAGGGGCCAATAGGGCCAAGGAGTCTCGGGGCTCCGTTCCTGGGGCGGTCGAGGGGCAAGCTCAAATTGTAACACCGATTGAGCACCCTGACGGAGCACCGTCCCTAAACAATCTGACCCTGTGTCTCCACCACCTAGGATCACGACTTTTTTACCACGAGCACAGATGGGTGGGTCGCCAGGCAGCTTATGTTCCAGATGAAGGTTTTGTTGAGTCAGAAAATCCATAGCTTCATAAATACCCTTCAGATCCCGACCGGGAATGGGTAGCTCCCGGGGATTTTCTGCTCCCACGGCGAGACCAACGGCATCGTGAATCTCGATCAATTGGCCCAAGGGCATCGCGGCACCGATTTCGACCCCACAGCGAAAGATCACCCCCTCGTCCCGCAGCTGCTCAAGACGCCGATCCAGGACCCACTTCTCCAGCTTAAAATCGGGAATCCCGTAGCGCAGCAGGCCTCCAGGGAGTGGAGCTTTTTCATAAACAACCACTTGATGACCTAGACGAACCAGCTGCTGAGCCGCCGCAAGGCCCGCTGGTCCGGATCCCACAAGACCGATGTTTTTTCCCGTATGGCCAATGGATGGTTTTGCGGGCTGGGGTTTGATCCACCCCATTTTAAAACCTTCGTTGACGATGGCGAGTTCTATCTGCCGGATGGTCACGGGTTTTTCCTGCATCGCCAGGACACAGCCAGCTTCGCATGGTGCGGGACAGAGTTGCCCCGTAAATTCAGGAAAATTGTTGGTCTGGTGCAAACGATGGAGCGCATCCTGCCAACGGCCCCTCACCACAAGCTCGTTCCATTCGGGGATCAGATTGTCCACGGGGCAGCCATGATCACCGTGACAAAAGGGCACCCCGCAGTTCATACACCGACCCGCCTGTTGGACGGCTCTTTGGGGAAAAGGCTGTTCATAGACCTGAAGGTAGTCGTTGAGACGCTGGCTTTTTGGTCGTCTAGGTTCGCTGACAGGCTCACAATGAATAAATGATTTTGGGTCTAGTCCTTGAGATCCGTTAGACATGGCGATTCTCCCCGATCCTTCTTAGCTGGGCATTTGGTCCGCCTCCAAAGGGTGGCGGTTCAAGACCCTCGTCGTCACGAGCCGCAGCGAGTGATGCTTGGTAACCTTTAGGCTCTACTTTAATAAACCTGACTAGACAGGTAGGCCAGTTTTCTAATAGATAAGCCGCCCGTTGGCTCTGGGTTGTTTGCACATGGGCCTCTAAAAGCCGCTTGATCGTCAGGGCTTCTGGCCTATGTTCATCACCGGTAAGGGGTTCGAGTTCTATCATATCCAGGTTAAATTGGGTCCCAAGAGCGCCGTGCTCATCATAAACAAAGGCTAGACCACCAGACATCCCAGCCCCAAAGTTTTTACCAATGGAGCCCAAAACAATCACCACACCACCTGTCATATACTCACAGCCATGGTCTCCGAGCCCTTCGACAACCGCTTCGGCACCACTATTTCTCACGGCAAAACGCTCTCCAGCGGCTCCGCCGACAAAAAGCTCACCTGCCGTGGCACCGTAGAGCACCGTGTTGCCGATAATAGAGGGGCTCTCGTCGAGCCAGGATGCCGTCTTAGGCAACGTCACCACAATGCGACCCCCTGACAGACCTTTACCGACGTAGTCATTAGCCGCACCCAAAAGCCTCAGCTCTACGCCTTGGTCCAGAAAAGCCCCAAAGGACTGACCTCCATAGCCATTCAAGTCGATTTTAAGGGGGTCACGCCGGGTTTTTGCATTTCCCTTAGGTCCAGGGCCGCTTCGTTCGGCACTGATACGTTGGGAGCTTAAAAGCGCGCCAAAGGATCGGTGAGCGGTCCTAATATGTCCTTTGAGATCCGCAAGGGGTGGGGCGAGTGCCACGGCGGGTCGTTGGGGTAGAAAACCCATATTTTCTGGAGCTTTTACCTGGAAAAGCAGCTTTTTAAAATCTAAGTGGAGAAGGCTGCTTAGGGGTTCCTTAGGCTGCAATAGATCGGTGCGCCCTATGGCCTCGTCTAAGGAGTCGAGTCCCAGCTGAGCCAAAGTCCGCCGCACATCTTCGGCAACAAAAAACATAAATTGGATAACATGTTCAGGTTTACCGCGATAAAGCGCTCGAAGCTCTGGATCTTGGGTCGCGATCCCTACAGGGCAGGTGTTAAGATGGCATTTACGCATCATAATGCAGCCCGTCGCAATCAGCGGAGCTGTTGCAAACCCGAATTCGTTGGCCCCCAAGAGAGCCGCCATCACCACATCCCTACCCGTCTTAAACTGCCCATCCACTTCCAGCTTGACCCACGGTCTAAGCCCGTTAAGCACCAATGCTTGGTGAACCTCTGCGATCCCAATCTCCCACGGCATCCCAGCATGTTTAATGGAGGACAGGGGCGATGCACCCGTCCCGCCACTGCCGCAGCTAATCACCACTTTATCAGCACCAGCTTTGACGACGCCCGCAGCAATGGCTCCGATCCCCGTCGAGGCGACGAGCTTTACTGAGACAAGAGCTTTAGGATGAGCATTTTTGAGGTCATAGATCAGCTGGGCCAAATCCTCGATGGAGTAGATATCATGGTGCGGAGGTGGAGAGATGAGGGGAACGCCTGGGTTTGAATGGCGTAGCATCGCGATCTCCCGGTCCACCTTGTGACCAGGGAGTTGTCCCCCTTCGCCAGGCTTCGCTCCCTGGGCGATTTTGATCTGGAGTTCCTTACCATCGAGCAGATAGGCCAAAGTCACTCCAAACCGCCCCGAGGCCACTTGGCGAATCGCCGACAGACGGCTATCTCCTGCTAGAGTGGGCGTCGCCCGTCCTGGATCTTCGCCCCCCTCCCCTGTATTGCTTTTGCCCCCCAATCGATTCATAGCGATCGCGAGCGTCTCGTGGGCTTCCCGACTGATCGCACCGAGGGACATAGCCCCTGTGGTAAACCTTTTGACGATTTCCTGAGGGGTTTGGAGTTTCTGCTGTGTCTGAAGATCTAGAGAAATTTGTTTATCGACTTTAAATTCCAAAAGGTGCCTGAGAAAAATCGGATCTTGATCCTCCCGGTCCACTTCTTTTTTAAAGGCTTCGTAGCTTGCAAATTGGTTGTCTCGGACCGCATGCTGGAGACTTGCAATCGCTTGGGGAGACCAGGCGTGTTTTTCACCATGTTTTCGCCAGTGGACTTGCCCGCCTACCATCAGATGGGGATCCCTTTGGGGATTAAAAGCGTAGGCATGTCGCCCCATCGTGCGGTCTTCGATTTGGGCTAGGTCGATGCCTCCAATGGGTGAAGGAGTCGATGGAAAAAAGCGTTTCATCAACTCATGTCCCAGTCCAATCGACTCGAAGATCTCGGCCCCTTGGTAGGACATAAGGGTCGAGATCCCCATCTTAGACATAATCTTAAGCAGACCCTTATTAAGGGCTTTGATATATTTCTTTTCGGCACCGGATTTTTGGGTGGTGCCTTTGATCTCCCCTTGGTCACAAAGGACTCCGATCGTATCCAAGGCCAAGTAAGGCAAGACCGCTTTGGCACCATATCCAAGGGTACAGGCCAATTGGTGTACGGACCTCACCTCGGCAGTTTCGACAATCAGATCGGTCCTGGATTTTAAATGCTCGTTTACCAGGGATTGATTGACCGCTGCCACAGCTAGGAGCATAGGAATCGCAATCTTGGTTGCCTGGGATCCTCGGTCCGAAAGTAGGATCACCTGGGCACCCCCATAAGAGGCGTTTATCGCCTCGTTACAAAGGGAGTCCAAGCCCGCGCGGAAAGACCCGGGGCTGTCGGTGACTTCAATCAGGGTCGAGAGAGTGACGACCTTTAAGCCGCTGACGTCTTGGGAACAAATCCGGTTTAGAATCTCTTCGGAAAGGACGGGGTGGTGGAGCTTGACGAGTTGGGCGCGGGATGTTTCACCGAGGATTTGTTTACTCCCCAAATAAACGGTCAGAGACATCACCGACTCTTCTCGGAGTGGGTCAATGGGAGGGTTGGTCACCTGGGCAAACTGTTGTCTAAAGTAATCATAGAGCAGTCTGGGCTCCGTCGATAAAAAAGCCGGAGGAGTGTCATCACCCATGGACGAGATAGGCTCTTCACCTTTTTCGGCCATCGGCTTTAAGACCATTTCAATCTCTTCGGAACTCAGTCCAAAGGCCAATTGTAGTTGCTGCAAACGGGACGCTTTTCGTTGTTTATAGAGATCTCGAATCGCCCATAGATCGTCGATGTCGCGAATGGAAGCTTCAATCCAAGGCCGATAGTCATACTGCGCAGAGACGTGACTCTTGGCTTCCCCACTGAGAATCAGTCCCCCTCGGCTCGGGTCGATCACCAGCAACTCCCCAGGGCCGACACGACCCATACGTTTGATCTTATGGAGTGGTATTGGCAAGGCACCCATCTCCGAGGCCACGACCACTCGGTCGTCATCGGTCAAAAGATAGCGGCAGGGCCTAAGGCCGTTGCGGTCGAGTCCGACACAGACCGATTGACCATCGGTGCTCACCACCGCTGCGGGACCGTCCCAAGGCTCGAAAATGGGGGCATGGTATTCGTAAAAAGATCGCAGCCGAGGATCCATATCATGATTTTTTTCCCATGCCTCGGGCATCAAAATCATATGGGCCTCGGCCAGAGAGCGACCCGACAGGAGCAGAATTTTAAAGACCTGGTCTAGATAGGCTGAGTCACTTAACCTTTGGCCTAAAAGCGGTCCCACCAATGATGCATCCTCACCAAAAAGGGCCCGAGCCAAGGAGGACTCACGGCCCAGCATCGCTGCAAGGTTTCCCCTGAGGGTGTTGATCTCTCCGTTATGGCAGAGGTGTTTGAAAGGTTGGGCAAGCACCCAGGACGGAAAGGTGTTGGTGCTAAACCGAGCATGGACCAGTGCCAAGGCACTCTCGACCTCAGGGGAGGCTAGATCAGGGTAGTAGATGGAAAGCTCTGCGGCATGCATCATCCCTTTGTAGACGGTGGTATAGCGATCAAGGCTGATCAACTGAACCATGTCTTCTGATTTTGCTCCGCCGGGATTTGCTCCGTGATTTTCAGCGAAAAAAAGAGTTATTTGTTTTTGAACGATGTATAGCTTGGCATCCCGCACCGGCTCAGGAAGGTTCGACAGATCAAAAAACACGTGGGCGATTTGAGGTTCCCCGTGGCGAGCCATGGCGCCTAGACAATCTGAATGGGTCGGTACGGGACGCCAGCCGATGAGGCTCACACCAAGTCTGGCAAACAGCGGCTTAAGTGGATTTAGACAATCTGAAAACTGGGGCAGACCTTGGGGCCCAAAGAGAACTCCCACGGCATAGGAACCCGGCGGAGGGAGCATAAAGCCAAGTTTTTGGGATTCCACACGAAAAAAACGATCAGGGATCTGAATAAGCAGTCCGACCCCATCTCCCGTTTTTCCGTCTGCACCCTTAGCCCCTCGATGCTCCATAGCGACGAGTGCATCGATGCCGTCCCGTACTAAGCTATGGGATTTTTCACCCTTCGTATGGGCGATGACACCGATTCCACAGGACGCCCGGTGCTGGCTCGGATGAAACAAACCGGCTTCTACGGCTTGGGGTGACCTGGGGAAAAAATCACTGCTAGAGGCGTCCTGCATAGTTTACGACTCACCTGATCTATATCTGTGAAAAACGTGTGGGGTCCCGCATCCTCTGAGGGAAAGGGACCAACCAAAACCCAAGATGCGCGATCTGAGACAACAAGCAAAATCAAGGGACAGAATGTAGCATCCATCCCGTCTAATGTTAATGACAAAGTCAATGCTGGTGATTTACGCGGAATTTTTTAGGTATCAAACCACACCTCCCCCTCGGAAGAACTCGTTTTTGAGATTTATAAGGCTCACCAGGAGGTCATTGAGGAGCCATGAAAAAGCTAACGGTATCTCTATGAAATCAGGCCTATTTATACCATAATTAAACTTTTCACCCCTAGTTCCCGAATTCCTCTTCTGTCTGGTTTGGGGGCCTAGGAAAGCCCCCTCAGCCAACAACTCACATTTTGTTAGAGGAGGATTCATGAGTTTCAAACTTCACAGAGCTTTGTTCCAAAGCCGGTTTTGGCTTGCCTTAGGTATCACCGTCCAACTTTGGCAAGCTCCTGTGGCCCACGCCGAAGAAGACCAGGATGCTGACGGCTTTCAGATTGGTGGAAGCTGCGCAGCACTCGCCTACGCATCGACAACCAACTTAAGGGCCTTGATCTCCGGCGGCTACGCGGATGACTTCCACGCATTCTGTTTTCCGGAGGAGCCTTCTGAGTGCTCAGATTACACATCCTTTCTAAAGGGTGTGGGTCGTCTGAACACCGGCGAGGACGGGTACCACTGTAGCCTTCACCTTCAATAGAGAAACCGGTGAAGAAAAAGGGAAAAGGGAAAAGGGAAAAGGCGTCCGCGCTTTTTCCCTTACCTTTGTGAACAGTGACCCACTTTAAAAGGCTAATTTTACAAGAGGTTTGCCGCCGTGGTCGCCAGCTCACTGCGCTCACCCTTTTTGAGCGTGATATGGGCAGCAATAGGCTCGTGGCGAAACTTTTCAATCACATAGGTGAGCCCGTTGTTTTGGGAATCGATATAGGGATTATCGATCTGGTATGGATCACCTGTTAGAACTATTTTGGTACCTTCCCCGGCTCGCGTCAAAATCGTTTTGATTTCGTGGGGCGTAAGGTTTTGGGACTCGTCGACGACAAAGTAGATGTTAGGCAGTGACCGTCCGCGAATATAGGTGAGGGGCTCGACCTGTAGCATTCCTTGGTTGATCAGCTCTTGATAACTTTTTCCAAGCCTTTTTTGTTTAACATGGATCCCCCCAGAGAGCAGGAGTTCGAGGTTATCGTAGATCGGCTGCATCCATGGATTGAGCTTTTCATCGAGATCACCTGGCAAAAACCCCAAATCTTTGCCTAGAGGAAAAACCGGGCGAGCGACAAGGAGCTTATGATACTCGTCTTCGTCGGTGGTTTTTGCCAATCCCGCTGCAATGGCCATCAGGGTCTTGCCCGTGCCGGCACCGCCACTGAGGGTCACTAGTTTGATCTTGTCGTTTAAGAGGGCATCGAGAGCAAAAGATTGCTCTAAATTGCGAGGGTAGATTCCCCAAACTCCCTCTGAGGTGGTATCCAGCATGCGGACCACGCCACGGGCCTTATCAAAGACCCCTTGGACAAACTGATTCGCATCATTTTCGTCTTCCAAAATGACATATTGATTGGGGAGGATCGACTCTTCAGGAAGAGCCAGCTCCCTTTTGGTATAGAAAGTGTGGATGAAAGGGGTCGGGACGCGGATGGTCGCAATACCACTGTAAAGATGCGAAATATCAACCTTATCTGCCTCGAAATCCTCGGCAGGGATGCCAAAAGCATCGGCCTTAATCCGCAGGTTGCTATCTTTGGTGATGATCACAACCCTGCGGCCATCGCCAAACTGCTTTTGCAGTGTCAACCCAATCGCCAAAATATGATTATCGGTACCATCGGCTAAAAGCTCCGGCAGTATCTCCATATTGTGACCTAAGTAGACAAAAAGACTTCCGGAATCCGGGCGGTCCGTAAAAAGCCGCACGCCCGAAGAAAGGGTCCCCTGTTCTCGCAGCCCGTCAAGGATACGGGACACCTCCCGGGCATTGCGACCGGTTTCACTTTGATCTTTTTTAAAGGTGTCGATTTCTTCAATCACCGAGATCGGGATCACCACGTCATTGTCTTCAAATTTGAAAAGACTTTGAGGGTTACTCAGGAGGACGTTAGTGTCTAGGATAAAGACCTTTTTCATTTTAATTAACCAATATCAACAGGTTTCTTGTTTGGATTCCGTTTGTAACACGGTTCGCAAGGTGACTTCCACCACTCTTTGAGCTACCTTATTGAGTATAGTCACCACCTGTGAGGACAATCTATGGCTCCTAACCCTGCGTCCATGATCAGCGACCTTTCCCACGTCTACCGAGAGCAGTTCCAACAACAGAGAGTGATCTTAACTTTTCCGGCCTATTTAGATCTGGTCAGCAAAAGCCCCAGGTCTCTGATCCGGAGTGCTGCCGAGTATATTAAAGATACATTTGACCACTTTGGCCGAGAAAAGCTTCTGGGTCGGGAAACAGTGGCTTCGGGATATCGGTTCAGCCTGTTTAATCTGGGTACCGATAAAAATGGAGCCATCTATGGGGGCGAATCCGTCCAAGAAGATATCTATAGCACCCTCGTTAACTTTGTCAGACAGGGCTATAGCAATAAACTGATCTTGCTCCATGGCCCCAATGGTTCCTCTAAGACCTCGACCGTGGAGCAGATCGCATGGGGGATGCAAAAATATAGCGAAACCGATTTAGGGGCGGTTTACAAATTTAACTGGATCTTTCCCACGGAGAAAATCTCGCCAGGTGATCTTAAAGGCGATAGCAGCCCTATCGGTTTTGCGCGGGGCTCAGGCCAGGATCACTCGACCCAGTCCTATGCAATGTTAGACGACAGCTTGGTCGCCAGTAAGATTTACTCCGACTTTAAGGACAACCCTATCTACTTGATCCCCATGCCCGAGCGCGAGATCTGGCTGCGGGAATGGATCGGCAAACAACAAGGAATCTCTCCTGATCACGTAGAACTCCCACCCCATATCCTATATGCTGGTTTGTCCAAGCGAAATCAGCTTATCTTAGAAAATCTACTCTCAGCCTATGACGGAGATCTGGCCAAGGTCCTCCGGCATGTCCAGGTAGAGCGGTTTTTCTATTCCCGTCAATACCGGGTGGGTATTTCGACAGTCGAGCCGCAGATGGCTATTGATGCGGTAGAGAAACAACTCACCATGGACCGAAACATCCAAAATTTGCCCTCAGTCCTCCATAACATCCGCTTTTTCGAAGCCCATGGAGAACTGATTGAAGCTAATCGAGGACTCCTTGAATTCTCCGATCTCCTTAAAAGGCCTCTCGAAGCCTTTAAATATTTGCTGACTTCTGTGGAAAAATCCTCCATCAGCCTCCCGTCCTCGACAGCCCATCTTGATATTGTGTTTATGGCTACGGCAAACGAAAAGCATTTAGACTCCTTTAAAACCCTCCCGGATTTTAGCTCCTTTCGTGGACGCTTTGATATGATCACAGTTCCCTACCTGCTCAAGGCGTCCCAGGAAGCCAAGATCTACGAACGGGATATCACCGCCCTTAAAAAGTCAAAGGAGATCTGCCCCCATACAGTGGAAATGCTGTGCCTCTGGGCCGTGATGACCCGCTATAAACAGCCAGATCCAGAACTTTACGACCCCCAATTCCGCGGCCTCGTCGGAAGACTCGATCCCCGTATGAAAGCCAGACTCTATGAAGGGGATTCCTTGAGGATGTGGTTTAAACCCACAGAAGAATCCCAGATGCGAGAACTCCGCACTAAGATTTTAACAGAATCAGTCGGTACCGTGGTTTACGAAGGTCGCTTCGGCGCATCCCCCCGTGAGATCAAACATATTCTTTTGAGAGCCGTCCAAAACGCCAAGCACAAATCCCTGACCCCCATGGTCATCTTTGAAGAATTAGAGCGGCTGGTCAAAGACCGCAGTGTCTATGAGTTTCTCCAATTTGAACCTCGGGGAAAATACCATGATGCCGCCCATTTTATCGATGTGATTCGCGACGAGTTTGCTCTGACCTTTGAAAACGAAGTCCTTAAGGCTATGTCCATGGTTGCAGATGAAGAGTACGATAAACTCCTTCACCGCTATATCGAAAATGTCGTGGCTGATATCAAACGGGAGAAAATCTACAATTCGGCAACGGAACAGTATGAACCCGCTAATAAAGGCCTGATGGCTGAGATCGAAAGAATCCTCGATATCTCCGGTAGTGTCGAAAGGCATCGGGAAGGCATGCTTGCTCGTCTGGCTAGCTGGCGCATCGATAACCCAAAAACCGAACTCAATGTCAAAGAGATCTTTAGCGACTATCTACAGATTATAGAAGAGCACTATTATAAACAGCGCCGCTCCCAGGTAGAGAAAGTCTATGAATGGATGCTCCTCCTCGACACCGACGACCAAAGAGTCCTTAGCGAGAAAGAGCGCAACCAAGCCCGAGATACCTATAAAGAACTCGGACGTCGGTTTGGATACGATGACCATTCAGCCAGGGAATGCCTTAAATTTATGCTTAACCTCCTCAAACAGAAAAGAAAAACAGCCTAAGTTGGTGTGACTCTCAAAGCACTTTTTTAACTCTATGACCGACTACTTTGTGGGGCAGCCTCGGTGATCGCAATCCGCTAGCTCGAAAGCATCCTCATCCACATGGGTTTGGGATATGGGCCTCACCTGTTGCTTAAGCTCTTCATAGACCTCTCGGGTGATCTCCTCGTAGGGAGCTTGGAGAAATCCATGATTTTGCTTGAGTAGAAACGAACAGGTTTTGATGGAATCGTTGTAGTTTTTATAGAGCCATTGCTTGATTCCCTCAAGCTCCTCGGGCTCGTAGTAGATGGTGCAGGAAACCGCGTTGTCCGACCAGTTGGTCTGAAGCCACTTAACATGCTCGAGCTGGTCAATCGCAGTCACATCTTTGGCCACTAAGGTCTGATCTGGAAACCTGCAGGGAAACTCGATGACGACGGTCGAGGGATCCTGAGTCCCATCAAAATTAAGCTGTGGCTCCACGTGGTAGCCGTGTTTACGGCACTGGTCCACCAAAAAACTGCCGGAAGACACCCTAATCCGGCGGATAAAGTACTGGGAAAAGGCAGGATGACAGCCTGGGGTTACTCCGGCTAGGAGCGAAAGGGTCCCGCTTGGTTTAACCGTCGTCAGTTTGATACTGGTGGGCCAGCCCATTTTCCGTGAATAGATGGTATCGAATTGGCGCAGGTCTGCATAAATACGCGGCAGCCAGTCTTTTTGCTCTTGGGTGGCCTGCATATATCCTGTGATCCCAATACCCATACGCATATGTTTATGGACGATGGCCTCGGTCTCGGGGGCATGGCATTTGAGTGCTAAACTGTGTTTGTTGATCCGGTAAAGAATACGAGCTAGCCGTTGAAACTCGTCAAAACTGTTGAGGTTTGGCAAAAAAATCTCTGCCAAACAGCAGGTCTCATAGCTAGCTAGGCTTTGCTCACCGCAAGGGTTATATCCCATAACATTGGGATCAGGATACTGGGTCTCCCCTACCCGTCCCACCTTTCGGGAGAGGTTCAAGTTGATCAGCCCATAGGGTTCTCCATTGCCATGGTAGCTTTCCCAAAAGCTTTCAGGAAGGAGCCGGATATCGTTACAGACCACACTGTTGTTGCTCATAGAACGCCAGTTTGGAATCGTTCCTAGATCCCATCTTTTAGCCCGAAGAAAGGCGAGGTCGTCCATATCTCCGAGGGCTATTTGGGCACTCCGCCTCACATTTCCAGCAACGACAATCGATCCAATGATATTCATAAGATCAAGGGCGTCGACCGTGGATATTTTAGATCCTGCCTTTAGATTGAGGATGCCGTTGATCTGGAGGATTCCCTGGCACAACTCCTCCGGTCCTGAGGCAACGCCACCAAACCCTTTGATCATAGCACCTTTGCTACGGATGCAGATCGTCGAAAAGCTAAAGGACTTTCCTGTTATAAAGTGCGCCTCTAATGTTTTTCTTAAAAGCTCCACCCATCCTTCGCGGCTATCGGGAACGATAAAATCCGCATCGTTGGTGTCAAGACGGGTGATAGTGACCGGTCTTACTTTAGGCAATAGATCCACATGCTCTTTTTGGAGATTGTAGCCAACGCCACATCCAAGCATCAGCGCATCCATAGTCCAAGTAAAGGGACGAATTGGCTCATTAACCACCGTCATAGCGCAGTTTTGCAAGCTTAGTAAGCCCAGGCGTTCGACCGTGGGTGTTCCCAGCTGCCATAGAAATCGGCCCGCGACACTTCCCTTAAGGTTAAGCATCGACTGCCTAAAAAAGTTAGCCTCGTCAGGTTCGAGTTTGAGTCCTAACTGTTGGTCCAACGACCTCAGGACCCGATCAACCGTATCCGGCCACTCTTCCGTCGGAGGGGCCGCAGAAGCTCCCTGAGCCGAAGCCACCGGCGAGGGCTTCTTGTCTAACCGACGGGCATAGGTTCGTTTGTAAGTGATGTAACCGACAGGACCCCAAGGGGTTGTATCTACCATTTGACTTTCCTCCCGGTAGCGCAGCCTACTCCTAAAAGAAAAGAGCTGCCACCCTAGCTTGGATTTGCCTTCAATTTTTGAGGGCTGCTACCCGTTTATGTCTTTTGACAGCAGCCATTATGGATATAATAGAGACACTTTGATCATGTGACTGGGAGAGGAGATCCTTTGAGTAATCGTGACTTTGAACAAAATTATCCAGTGATCGTTCGCTTGTCTTTGTTGATCACCGGTCTTGCGATCGAAAAATTTCGTGGCAAAGACATCATTTTTAACGTGGATTTGATCAAAAGTCTGATGAGTGCCTCCAATCATTTTAAACCGTTTGATCTCCAAGCAACCCAAATCCACAGGATGATGGGTAAATATAAAAAAATGGGTTGGTGCGAGATCATCAACGAGGGAGCAGCAAAGTTCTATCGATTGCAACCAGCAGGTGTGAATGGTATCCTACGGACTTTGGTCGATTTCGAGTATGTTATTCCCATTACAGAAACCATTATGATCCAGTGGTTTCTCAAGACCTATCGCGACCCCATCATCCGTCGGATTAAACCCCATACCTCCGCCAAGGATTTTAAAGAACTCGAGGAAAAACTCGAAGACGAATATATTGTGACCGCCCAGCAGTCCCTTCTGGACCACGGCATCCAAGAGATGAAACTACGGATTAAACAGTCCCAGCAGCTCCAAGACTATATCAAGGCCCAACTCCGCTCAGGCACCGACCTGATGGAGGCTCTTAAATCTCTTCCCACGGAGTTTAGCTATAAACTCACCCACCAAAAAAGATTTTGGCAGTGGCTTGCAGAACTTCCCGAAGACGTTCGAGTGATTGAGGTCGAACGGGGATTTAGCGAGAGGGAAAAACTCCTCTATGGCAATACTCTGAATGCCATGGTCTATCTACGCACTTGCTACAACGAACTGCTCAAAACGTGACTGGGGCAGGGGAGCTGGGGAATGATATCACTCCCACGGATCGAATATCTTCATCTCTTCCAGAGGAGCAGCCATGACGACGATTTGCCCACCCGGAGTAACGAGAATATCTTTAACACCTTGAAGAGGAGGCTCGGCGAATGGCCTCGGTCGTGAGAGGGTATTTAGATTCCAAAAAGAAATAGCTCCTGTGGGACTGATGGTCATAAATTGATTGTAATCAAGCCGCAGAACTTTATTGATGACGACCGCTGAAGCTGGAATCGCAGCCAATCGCTTTTGCCCGTACTCTGTCTGAATTTCGACTTCTGCACTGTCAAGGGACGAGTAGGCTAAAAGTGTCGGTAGGGACCCCAAAGCATCCCTAATAGGCGTCAGAAAGCCGCTCCCATTATAAGTTTTTTCAACTTTACATAGCTTTAGATTGACGAGTTCTACCGACTTCGTCGATTTTCGGACAATCCAATCACTGTCAACGACGTCAAGAAAGGTCGTTTGCCCAGTGAATTTTAATACGCCAATTTCCCGACCTGTTAAGGGATCAAAAAACTTTCCGCCGGGAGAATCTCCAATTTTAAAACCAGAAATAAAGATAGAACCATCTGATAATGGTATAGGAACACGGTGTTGCCCGTCACCCGCTCGACGAAATCCAGTACTGGAAATCTTTGCCATCTGTCCTTGTTCTAAATCCCAGACATAAACCCATTTAGAATAACTAGACATGATCCTCGTAGTCGAAAGTATCGTCAATCGGGCAGAGGCATCTGCAGGACCAGCGGTCTGTTCATCTGCATGAAAGAATTCATTTAAGCGTTTCAATCCGGCTTTTTCACTCCACTCCCAAACCTCAACTGTCCAGTCACTGCTGAAAGTAGCAAATCGCGATGAAGAAAGCGTTATTAAGCTCTTAATGACCTTAGATCCCATGGGTACCGCCTGCTGCAGTTGACCGGTGATAGTATTGTAGACACTGAGTTTTGAAGTCGTACCTTGAAAGAGCAATTGGTGATCACCCAATACCACGGGCAACCCCGATAATGGATGCCTTTTGACAGACCCAATATTTTTGAAATTCACCTTATCTTGGTTGGTCCGCCGCAGATAGACTAGGTACTCAAAGGCAATCTTATATTTCCAAGGGTCTAAGAAAACTCCACTACTGCTTTTGCATGGATTTTGAGTCTGCCATAGCTGTTGACGCCAACGGGGGACAATTTCCCTTGCTCGCTCCCATAACACCTGAAATCCATAAACATCAGTCTTCTGCACATTTCTCACCATCTTCACCAGATCTTTATCAGAAAGGTGTCGTAAAACCTCAAGCTGACAGTCTCCCAAATTCGCCCAAGAGGTTTGTCTTGGACACTGACTCATTTTTGTCTGACCGTCGTCAGAATTTTCTGCGGCTAAATCAAAAGTGGATTTTGCAGAATTTTGACAGCCGACTAAAAAACTTGCAGTGGCCAGTAATATACCAACGATTCTGATGGTTTTTGGTAAAGTCTTGGTCGCATGCGTCATGGTTAAAAATCCTTTCACCTGATCCATGGAAGCCATCATGCAAAAAACGAACCAGGAATCTAGCCAGTCATTTTAAAGAATGACTGGCAATTGCTTAAACACTTTTTACAAAGACCTAAGCGGAAACAATCAGAAAAATCATGGATTACTTTTTGCAGGAAATTATGCAATAGAAACTTTCGAAAAAGGAGTGCTACGATGAACTTAGTAATGGGCGGTTTTTTCCTAGGATCATTAATATTTTTTGCCATTAGCTGTGATGGTGACAATAAAAAAAATGATACCAGAAAAGCTCAATCTCCATCTAAAGCAGAATCTGCCTCTAAAACCGAATCTCCATCTAAAGCGGAATCTGCCTCTAAAACCGAATCTCCATCTAAAGCGCAATCTCCCTCTAATGATTCCTCCCTTAATCTAAAAGACCTTAATGAGATTTCATGTTTTTTTTCTCAGCAAAATATTGACAATAAACAAAAAAGTGCCTTTGTGTGGAAATTAGAGAATAGTAAAACAGAGTCAACTCTATACATCACGATCTCCAGTGACAAAATTCCAGAATCGGGGTCGAACTGGAATTTCTCCCCTGAGGTCCCCCTCAGCGAACGCCACATCGCCTACGGCCAAACCGGCAGCGATGGATTCATCTCAGCAGCAGCCCCAGCCGCCTGCTCCCTTAAGATTACTTCAAGCAATATCGCGGCAAATCCGGCAGCTATTCAAGGCTCCGCGCAACCAGGTCTCGTCCCACAACGGTTTGAGATCAAGGCGCTAATTGACTGCGTACTCGCAAATTCAAAAACTGGTAAAACGCTCAAATTTAATGGCGAAATAAGCTGCGATAATGGATTTAAGTAAGCATAGTTAAAAAGGCTAGCAAATATTGACTTTTTAATTAGAAATTGTCACTATCAGAGATAGAAAAAGCTCCATCGTAGAAAAACGGCTTAGTAGCAAGTCAATAATGACACAAATCTAAGATATCAATGATTCTTCGACCCGATGAAAAAAACGCTCCTTGGATTCTCGCTCTATCTGGGACTGCCTTTGTAACCGGCTGTGTTTTCGCCCTAGCTGGGGGTAGTAACCTTTGGCCGTTGACAGGCATCCTCACTCTGCCACTGGGATTTGTCCTTGGCCTAATGGCTCACTTCCTCTCCAGTTTCTTTAAGATCAATCCTGAAAGACAATATAAGCTCCTTAAAATAGTCGTTCCTTGCTTTGTCTTGGCAGGATTTATCGTAGGATTGTACTCTAAAAAATTAGAAGATGAGTCTCTACAAAAACGAAAAATAATCGAAGCCAAAATAATAAGCTGCCGTACCCTAGACGAGGCCGTACAAGAGATCACCGATGACTATAAATCACTTTTAGAGCGCCACAAAAAATACAACCAAGAACTTAACAGTCAAAACGGAGACTCCGCGCCAAACGCTGCTGAATTCGTTAAAAGAGCTGCTTCCCAATCTCCGGGTGTGATTCTTGATTTAGAAACCAAGAGGATGGTTTTGTTTCATGTTAAGGAGGAGAAAAAAGGTAAATCAATTTTCGCTTTTGATTCATGGATCGATGTAAAAACCAACAACCGGGAGCGCTATCGGCTCAGGTTTCACAAGTCGACTCCAGCTCGGTGTGGAGATATCACTCTAGGGGCTACAGAATATTATTCAGTACTTTCTCCGCCCTTCTATCAGCTAAGGCCCACATCTGATAGGTTGCCCGGTACTGGCATCGTGGCCGACAATATTGGTAAAAAGTCTCTTGAGGCCTTTCTCAGGGAGCAAGGTCTTTTATGATCAGACATTTCTGGCCGAAGATTGCGCCGCTTCAGTTGAAGGCGTGTTATACCACCTTGCGGGACCGATTTAGGGATCTGGTTGCTTCGTGGAGCACTTCGCGGATCATCGCAGGAATCGACCGCTGCTGGTTGTCGTAGATGAATGGAGCATAGATCCGCTCCACATTCATAATATCCGATACAAAACAATCATGCGAGTCAGAGAGGGCGCTTCAAAATTAGCTTAAAACTCCTATATAAACAATAAACATGCTTCCTCCGACAAAAAGCAATTGCGATTAGGGTTTGCGTTACCCCTATACCGCTTGAATGTCGCGGAAATTTGAGATATCAGTGATTCTGTGTGAACGTATTCCCATTCTTAATGTCCCATTAAAGGACACATAGTGCCCATATTTATGAGCCTCTAATGCTGTCGAATAAGTCTGAACATTCAGCGTTAAACGCGCCTTAATAATTTCTTCATCGTCATACTGAAAAGAAATTTCAACGTCTCCAGCAGGAGATCCTGATTCAGTTCTTTCGCCATGGAGATCGGTTATTAATCCGGTAAAAAATTTTGCTTCTGGAGTAGAAGATGGCGTTAAACGTGCGGCAAGTATTTCGATTGAATCGAAATACTCCTTGTTTATCCTAATACTCGGTGTGTCAAGAATTGATTCCCCGAAATTACTAGTTCCTGTTATAGTAAGTGATGATCCTTCGTTTTGCGGACTCATTCCTAGGAGAGCTTTGCAAAAATTGGAGCTGACGGGAAAATTATTGGAATTATCAATCAAAGATAGATCCCCAGAGTCAATAGTTTCGACTATTTTTTTTGCACCTAGAAGTAAGGTACGAGTTACCGTTCGAGAAAAACGCTCCTCAGGGAATTCTTTTAGGAGTCGAGCATTGTCTGAAATTACATTTTCATCTACAGCATTTTGTGGACAAATGACATTGACAACAAAACTTCCTGGTTTTGTGTTTAACTTGCATTTCGATAGGTATGTTTTTGCGGTCGCTTTTGATAGTTTAGGGTAATGTTTTTTCGGTTCTTCTACATAACATGCTGCTGCTAAAATGGCTTTTTGACAAGATTCGATATATTTTGGAGCATTTGCGAGAGATATGAAGCCTTCTTTTGTAGCGAGATCATCCAGTTTGAAGCAAATGACATCGGCTGAAGGCAAAAGCAATGCATTTATAATTGATACTCGATCTTTTTGGTCAAATTCAGCGATTTTTTCAACAGCTCGACCCATAAGATATTCATATTCAGCCAAATTTCGAGCTATTGGAATTACAATCTCTTTTCCATCGAGACGAAAAATAGACGTTTCATTACTTAAAGATTGTCTTTTTTTCCATCCCCGATGCAATAGGTAATTACTTATGTTAAGAGGAACTAGCTCTTGTATCAAATTTTCTTCATGGGAGTACATGTCCAATATCCTCCTGTTTAGCTGCCATGAACATTAACTTATTAATATTCTCTGGTGTAACTTGGTTTTCGAGATAAACATCGATTCTGCGAGATGCTGTGTTTGAAACATCTGGAAGAGGTTTTAAATTACACCAATAGGCACATTTTCGAGAAATTAAATTATCTTGACTTATCTCTAACCATTCACTGATGTTTCTTGGCAAAATAAGAATAATAAGAAGGTGAGGTATAAAATCCCACCTTCTTAGGTCGTTATAGTTTTTGATCGAAAGATCGTACTTAAATGAGACCGATTCAGCGTTTACGTTAACGTCGGAAGTCGCTTTCAATTGTATTCTTAGTTCAGGAGAGATCGTTTCCACTTGAGAAGCATCAGAGGGAAAATATCCTTCAAGCATTACATCTTTACTCGTTCGATCTTTGGTAGGCACTCGTGCGCACATTATTCCAGTTTTAGCGCAGATCGCATGAAGATAGGCATAACTAAGCTCTTCCTTTATATCGTTTTCTGACAATGCTTGACTATTCACTAAGGCCTCTTAAATGCCGTTCTAGATGGAAATTTGGTTGGTACAAGCGTTACTGGCGATTAGACCATAGCAGTTTACTCGTTTCACTATCACGGATTACCACTTCCCTTGGTCCTGATAAAGAAACATTAAAAAAACCTTCCAATATATTTCTAAGTGATTGATTGTCAATTTTCTTTTCAAAATCCAATATTTTTTTCTCTATTAGAATAGTTTTTACTGGTGAGACATATCCCTTAACTTTCTTGATAAGACTATAGGCGTAGGACTCTGGGATATTTGCAACGGTAGAGCGTGTGATAAACACTTGATGACTTTTGATGAATTTTTCTTCAAATCCAATAAATCCAGCTTCTTGAAATACCCGTTTCAAACCAGCAGATAACCCTCCGCCGTTTGATTTATAATTAAGAAATTGACGCTCTGATTCACTAAGACGAAACTGTGTTGGAATAAGTTCTGACATGATTGCACCTCACCAAATACCTTTCATGATCAGGGGTGATATACATGTAAATACAGATCTTCGTCAACACAAAATGAGTCTGCTCAACTCAGAAAAAGTATTGTGAACTTTGATCACTCTTGACGCCAAAGTAAGCCTTCAAGCTAAACCGCTAACTTTTAACCAATCAAGCATTGCCATAAGAGGCTTGAAGGTAAAATTACGTTCCGCAATTTGGGACCTGGAGGGGTTCACCCTACTTGCTTCGTCCTCCCCTGGGGATGAGGCGCTGTTCCGATCCAATAGTGCCAACGATGACGTCGCCGGTGTTGAGTCCGATACGTATCGCCAAACGGCTTCAAGTACTTTGCGAAGAAGCGCATCATACACGTGGGCCGCGATATCTGGAGCTGCTGCTCCGTGGGGTCGAGGCCGAAACAACGGACATCTGCCCGGCGAACTTTAACGTCAGTGCCCTAAAACTTCGCCTTTTACGGCTGCCCATTTCTTGCTTGGTAGATTTTCGCCCAAAGTCCCGCACTTGAAAACCGCTCAAGGTCCATGGTTTTTGCCTTCAAACCCGCTACCCAAGGCGCCTGATCGGCTCCATGGCCGTTCGAGGCGTCACCTGCCTGTGGCGAGGCGTCGGCAGCCTCTTGGACAAGCGTCGAGGCTTCTGATTCAGGAGAATCGCTTGCGTCAATCGCGCCGTCTTGCTCGTGAATGTGGAAGCTGGGGCCTAGCAGCTTTTTGGCACATTGTTGAATCATCACGATGGAACTGTAGCCAAAGACCGGGTGTGCCCCATTCGCCTTGAGATGAAACTGAAAGATCCAGCTGTGAAACAGCGCCACAAGCGGCGTTTTGGTGAAAAGCACCTCAATGGAGCGCTGCATCATCTCCGGCCAACCGATTTGCCCTCGGGAAGCCTGCTGGTAAACGGGTTTGCCCAAAGAGATCTCGATTGAGCGCTCAAATAGCAAACCACTCTCCTCGAGCATATTAAACATTTTAATAACCTTAAAATCTCCGGTCACTTTTGCAAATATTTGGGTCTGATCCCGCGTGGCGCTCAAATATCTAGCAAGAGTTTTATGGGCCGCAGAGGTTTTCCAATCTCCCCCATCGTACAAGTGGTGATGCTCTTGGAAAAGAAATCTAGTCGCTCCCCTCTTGGAGACCAGCACACTTGCACATTCCCCTAACTGCTCAAAAAGCGCTGCAAATTGGTGCTTCGCCAAAGAACTATTTCGTTGCAACAAGTTTGTCACCCGATTCACGATCGGCATAATGGCACGATTTTTGAGGATAAATTCCAGACAAAGGTACTCTTTATGGTAATACCAACCCGTTCGAGGGATGTGTCCGGTATAAACATTAAACAAAGTTTGATTAAGCTTTAAAGAATTTCGACTTTCAAACCTTTGCAACGAATTCAGCGCCGCCAGGGCCTGATCTGTCTTAACCGCTTCCCAGTTGAAGTTGGAAGATCGTTTTGCCAAGGCATTGGCTTTTTTTGCAATCAGCGATTGCATAACCTCAGCAAAGTTTATGATGTTTTGCCGGAACTCGTCCCGTGCCATTTCTTGCTTCGCTGATAACGGCTCAGTAACGCTTTCCAACCCATAAAAAACTACCTGCGGATCCCTATCTTCTGGCAGCACGACGAGCTTGTCCCATGGCACAAATCCCGCCAACCCTTCAAGAGCCTTAAGGACATCCTCCGAGGCCTTATACCCAGCCAAGTGCGCTAGGGAGTCGAAAGCATGGGGCCAATCGATATGGAGTCCCTTAGCGTCAGGAGTCACCCATGGACTTTGCGCCACAGCCTCATGCCAGATGGCGGCTAGCATTTCACTTTCACCTGAAAATAGGGGCAAGAATGCCTGATCAGTCATGGGGGTCGTTCCTCGTTGATATGGTTAATGCCTGTAGGTCCCTCACGGTGGTCTTGAGCGTGGGACTAGCTGTGCCTTAAGGGTTTCTTAAGAGTTTTTGGCGAAAAATCCCGCGAGGATCTACCAACTGGAGAAATCCTTCGTCATCAGCGAGATCTTGACTAAGATCGCCCTCGGCCACCGCACCCAATAGATCAGAGCTAAGTTGGCGCTTGCGTTCAAATTTCGACGCTATGGATTCTTCGATCGTCCCTAGGGTGGTGAACGTCCGCACCATGACGTTGTTGGTTTGACCAATACGGTGAGCCCGATCGGTCGCTTGATCCTCCACGGCTGGATTCCACCACCGATCAAAATGCATGACGCAGTCAGCCCCGGTCAGATTTAAGCCCGTGCCACCAGCTTTTAAGCTCAAAATCAAAATAGGCGCCTCTTCCCCCTCATCTTTCATCAAACAGGTGGCATTGAACTCGTCTACCATCTGCTGGCGCTGTTCTGGAGTCATGCCACCGTGCAGGAGATTCGGCACTGGTTTTTGATAGTCCTGGGAGATCAAGCGGCGCAGGATATCCGCGGCACCGAGATACTGGGTAAAAATCAAAATCCCGCGGCATTGGCTTCTTTGCTCCAAGAGCAGCTCGCTGACACCCGCAACCTTGCCGCTGCGCTCCAGCCAGTATTCAAATTTAGATTTGCCATCAAGGCGTAGCTTTTGAAACTGCTTACGTAAGCCCAGGATTTTTTTTGACCACTTCTGGCCCTTGAGGGCTCCCTCCCCATCGCCCTCGCCGTTCTCGCCGTTCTCGCCGTTCTCGTCACCATCGTCATCACCTAAAAAGAGCTCGGGATGAATGCAAATTTGTTTCAGGTGGAGGATCGCGCGCAGATATAGGGATTTTTTCTTAAACCAGCTTGACTCCTCGGCCCCCTCGGCGACACAGACTTCGATCACACTTTGATAGAGAAACTGCTGCTCCTCAGACAGCTCGGAGGTTTCATCTTCATAAATTTTATCGGGCAAACCAAGAGCCACTTGAGGATCTTTTTTTAGCCGGCGCAAGATCAGCGGATCTAAACATTCCCGCAAAGGAGTTAGCAGAATTTTTTTCTGCTGGGACGTACGGGCTAACTGAAAGTACTGGCCAAAACTGCCACAGTCGCCCAAATACCCTGGGTTAAGCCAATCCATCAACGACCAAAGCTCTTCGGCCCTATTTTCTACCGGCGTACCCGTGAGCGCCATCCGCTGCGTAGCCTTGAGGCTCCTGACCGCATCGGCGATCTGTGTTCCGGCGTTTTTGATAGCATGAGCTTCGTCCAGAATCACCATTCCCCAATCGCTAGCTGCAAACTTCGCACACTCGATTCTAAGGCGCGGGTACGTGACCAAGACCACCTTGCCTTCAGCTTGAGCGGTCTCGAGATCAAAATTTTCATCGCCGTAATCCACTACGGCCAGTCCCGCCCCAAACTGCCGCAACTCCCTGAGCCAATTTAATTTGAGGGATTTAGGCATCACCACCAAAGCAGGCCTGCGAGTTTTTCCGTGCTGCGACTTTTGCCAGATCCGCAGCAAACTAATGGCCTGAATGGTTTTGCCCAACCCCATCTCATCAGCCAAGCAAATCCCAAATCCCATGGCAAGGCGCCCATAGGCCCAGGCGATACCAACCGCCTGATAAGGGCGGAGCGTAGACACCAGATCCGGCAAGCGGCCGAGCAGTTTTTGACTAAGATCAGCCAAACTCAGCCCGTCCAGCTGCTTGAATAACGGGGCAATCTTCATCGTCAGATGCCTCAGATATTCATCCAGCGACATAAGCGGCAGGGTTTTGCTAAGGGCTTCCATTTGAATTTTCCAGAACTCGTTCAACCCTACATTTTGGTATTTTGAATAAACTTTTTGCCGTAGCTCAAACTGGTGGGACTTGGCCAAATAGTCTTTTTCCGGAATAAAAATTTCTAACTCTTTGATATAATACCCACCATTTTTGATCTTCTTGGCACTAAACCACTGCTCCGGCTCGACCTCTTGGCCTCCGATTTCAAAAAACGGTGCAGGACTAAAGGTCAGCCCCCTTAACGATGCAAAAACGTCTTCGATTCCTTGTAAATCATCTAGGTCGTTTAGATTTCCATTGTTTAGATTATAAGAGTTTGCGGCAAGACTTTTTTGGAGTAAATCTAAAAGCGTTTCGATATTAATCCCGTCCATAAACCCGGAATCCGAAGGTTTAAACCGAACCCCTAACGTCACCTGCGGATGGTCGAGACCACCATCGACCACGCTAAAGAAATGATCCTTATATTTTTCCCCTTTACCCACGTCGACAGTTGGCGTAAACGAGCCACGCACAAAGTTGCACGGATTGAGTTTGCCTGGGAGAAACAGCTGCAACAAAGCTGATACCGATTCCCAATTATATTGGATTTCCGCCTTAGCCTGAGTATCGGGGAGCAATAGGGGATTCAAACCCTCGACCGACTGCCGATAGGTTACATGGTTGGCCGCGCAAAACTCAGGGTTTGCAAAGTGTTCAGGAAAAGCCAACAGCGACTGCAAAAGGTCGATCATCTGCCATAGCCGTCCACCAGGCCAAATCAGCTGGTTTTGCCCGTCGTAGAGATGCATATCATCGGACTGTTCTTGACCTAAGGCCTCCATCTCTGCCAAGAGCTGATACCGGTCACTCGGTGCTGGAAATTTTTTGGCCCACTTCGTACGGGCTTCTGCCGCCACCTGTGGTCGCAACACACCCGGAGATACGGTGAGCTGGGCCTGCTTCGATGGGGATAATCGGGCCATGTCGACTGAATCGGCAGTATCCGCAGAATTTTTGGCCTTGATCACAAAGGCCGCTGGATGGCCGATGGCTATGGTTGCATGCTGGTTGTAAACTACATTCGCTATGGAACCAGGCTTAAGCCTACGATCTAGCGCCGCAGCCACCAAGGGGAGGTTTCCCGCCGCTTCGCTGTGGTAGCCATTTTCCTTACTAAAGTGCAGTAATAACCGCCAAAGAAATCCAGTGACTGCCTTGCTCCCGTTATGACTCAATGACCCTGAGCCAGTAAAGCCATTGACCTGACTGCGATTGATTTTTTGCTTAAAATCATTGAATGCCTTACCTCCAATATCCGGCAGCAACAGCCAGTTGTGCGAATTGGAAAAAACAAAGTCATGAACTCCTTGCGGCAGACCAAGACCATAAAAATTCTGCACGCTTATTTTATTTCGCAGACTCTCCAAGGCCGTTTGCTTCTTTTTAAACCAGGTAGACCATTTAACCTTCCGCTGTGACATGGCATCAGCTTCATCAACTTTAGTATCTGTCATAATTGCCGTGATTTCCTGGTTGGTAACGACCGTCAGCTGATTTTCGGTATGGGCTCTTTTGACTGCGCTATGAAAATCATTCACACACTGCAAAGTCCTGAGAAAATCATCGGTGAGTAAACCAGGCTGCCAATCCTCCAAGGTAAGCAGCGTCGAGATCACCTTCAATAAAGAGCTATTGTCTGCAAAGGTGAGACAAGGCAGCCGATGGGGTCGCCATTTGGGACTGTGGTTTGCGCTGTATAGTTGTCTCGCCGCTATTTCTGGATCGAACCAGATGGGATTTGGGGGTGGAGTGTCTTTTGGATGTTCACCATAAACTTCCTGCACGGTTTTTGGTGCCGTAGCGATGATATGGTCCAGTGCCGCCGGACCAGGCATAGGTATCATCGAATTCAAGGATGGATAGATAAAATTGATAATCTCCATCCGCTGCCAATTCAATTGGGGAATCAGCTTGTTGAAGCCACCATCCCGGGCAAGTTTTATAACTTGTTGAGAATACTCGGAAAGGCTTTTTATTTTCACGCCTAACGCTGGAACAATAGGAACCACAACCAATTGGTGCTGATCGGTAATTCCGCCATGAATGGTTAAATCAGCCAATGTTCTCAGGTAGACTTCACTAGGTTCAAAACTCTTTTTGTCAATTTTTTTCGGCTTTCCTTGCGCCGCAGAGCCCTTGGAACTGGTCGATGAACCTGAACGTTTGTTGGAGCCAACTGCAGAGCCAATAACAGAACCATCCATGAATTTACCCATCCTAATTTGCTGAAAATACTTGTTGAGCGCTGTCATTTACGGCGAGGAGGACGTCACGATCAAGTCGCTTCGTGGAGCACTTCCCGGATCATCGCTGGAATCGAACGCTGCTGGTGGTCGTAGATGTTCGGCGCATAAATCCGCCGGATATGGATTCGGTCCTGGTGATTGAGATTCGTATGGTCCTCAATGGGCACGATGCGAGGAAACTGTCCGTCGTCTTTTTTGATAAGTCGCAACAGATTTCGCGAGATTTCATGGGGCCTACGGGCTCTAAAGGTCGTGAGTGAGCTTTGGGATGAGACCACTTCGTAGGGCACTTGAATGCTTTCAAGCACCTTGCGGGATTTTTCGATCACAAGATTGGCATGTTTCTCGTCATGGGTGTTAACCTCATAGACCCGCTTCCAAAGCCTGCGGGTCCTTAACAAATGCATAAGCTGGGTGCGAAACCCCTGCTGCTCTTCGGCTCTAAGGAGCTGGTGGGAGGCTTGGGTTAGAGCAACTTCGATATTATATTCATCTAAGGATGCGTAGCTGTTAACATCGGCAGGTAGCTGCCAGCCACCGAGCTTTCGGGATAAATGCTGCAGCATCGCCTCACATGCTACCGAAGTCTTATGAAAATAGAGCTGCAGATACATGGAATGCCTCGCCCTGAGGAAATCCTCAAAGGCAGCCAACCCCGCAAAGTTGATAGCCAGATGACACCCAGCGTCTTCTGGATTGTAGTAGAGGCACAAAGAGTCCAGAATTCGCGGCAGATCGAAGATACCGTAGACAACCCCACATTCTCTAGAATCGCGCGACAAGTAGTCCATCCGGTCCACATCAAGCTCGCCAGAGATGAGTTCGTGACAAAGGTGATGTAAACCATGGAGCTTTAGGGGACTCCCCTCTTCAGGTTGGATTTCTGGAGCAAAGACCGCAAGGAGATCGCGGCTTGAGATGGGAACCATTGTATAAGGGCCTTTGGCAGCTTTTCTCTGAGTCAACGGCTCCAAATCCCGCATCAAGCGGTCGATCATCAGCAGCGAAAAAATCTCATGGCGCACCGTCACTTTGCTGGGATCTTTGCCCCCATCCGCAAGGTTTTGGACCATCAAAGCGAAATAATCCCGAAGGTAACCGGGAGTTTCTTTTGAAAGATTTTGAATCACCGTGGTCCAGCTAGGCAAAAAGCGTTCGCCGCTATGGGAGTAAGGCGGATGCCCCACATCGTGTAGCAAACCTGCAAGCCTTAAAACTTGGAGCACATAGGGCGAGGCAAAAATCGTCTCAATCAGTGGAAACGTGGGTCCCAGGAGGCCATGGACCAGGTCACCTTTAAGCTCTTGTTCCGCAAAATCTCCAAATCGTTGGCAGGTGAGGGCCAAACGCTGCTGATTAGCTTTAAGTCTAGTCCAGGTCTCCCCTGCTAGCTGCATCACACCGAGAGAATGCTCAAAGCGAGAATGGGTCGCACCAGGAAAAACATTGCTCAAAAAGGCAAGCTGCCTGATCCGACGTAGCCTTTGGACATAGGGATGATCGATAACCAGATCTTCAAAGGCCGTTACATCGACGCTGCCGCGGATATTGCCGCGGATTCTTCTCACCACATCTAGATCCATTGGTCGTTTCCATCCCTGTTCAAAAAACCCGTTAGGAGTAGTAGCTAAATTTAGCCTCTTCAAGACTGCTATAGCCTTTCATTTTGAGTTCGGCAGCGGTCTCTAGCAAAATCCGTGTCACAGCCCATGGCCCTTGGTAGACGAGAGCCGTGTAGAGTTGGACAGCTGACGCACCGCGGGCGATTTTGTTGACCACATCGATCCCCGACAAAATCCCCCCTGCTGCTATAACAGGGAGATGACCTTTATGCACCCCATAGGCCCACTCTAAACAAGTGTTAGATGCTGCGGTGAGCGGATGGCCACTTTGTCCGCCAGCCTCTGGAAAGTGTACCCGATGGGTGTTGCTAAGGATGACCCCTTGGTACCCGACGTCGGCGATCGCTGCGATCAAATTTTGAAAGTCTTTTTTGTTTAGATCAGGGTCGATTTTGATCCAGACTTTAGGCAGAAACCCTGCCCCCAGCTCGGTGCCAAGGACCTGGACAAACTCGGGCGTGGCCAACTCCCGGAGTCCTGGAGTGTTTGGCGAAGAGATATTGATCACAAAGTATCGGGCGAGGTCACCAAAGGTCTCGACAACTTGCAAATAGTCGGCCACTGCTTTTTGGTTGGGTGTGTCTTTGTTTTTACCGCAGTTAACCCCGATGGGGACCTCGTCATGATTCCACCTTAGGAGCTTAAGCCTCGCGGCGACCCGCGAGGCGCCGTCGTTGTTAAACCCCATACGGTTGATCAACGCTTTTTGTTCGGGGTAGCGAAAAAGTCTAGGTTTAGGATTGCCGCTTTGGGCCCTAGGAGTCACAGTCCCCACTTCGATCATGGAGAAGCCGAGCTGCCTAAATCCCTTTGGGGCTACCGCGTTTTTATCAAACCCAGCGGCAAGTCCAATGGGATTTTTCAAAGTCCCGATCCCAGGCACTTTGACTCGCAAACCGACCTCTGTCCGGGGCGGGGGAGGCTGCAGCCAAGCTGGCAAAAGCTGGTGTTTGAGGATTTCCAGACCGATGTCATGGGCCACTTCGGGAGGCAAAAGCCTTAACAAGCCCGTTCCCCAGGCACTGAATAATTCTCCCCAAGACTTTTGATGGTAAAGCTGGAGCGACTCCGGGTCTCTATAGGAACTTTGATGGGATATCATAAAAAGACCACTCCCCTTGGACAAACTGAATCGTCGAGGCCCGTTAAGACACGGCCCTCAGTAAGAGTGGCTATCACAAATTAACGACCAATGTCGAGCCTTTACGACTTCATCCTGGGCCGTCCCCGAGATTCTAAACACCAAGGGACATCAGCAGTCTTTCAGGCTCAAAATGCCGCCCGTGGAATCCAAAGGATTCGTCGATATTAAAAGGAATATCGCGCACCGGGAGCTCCAGAGCAAACTTAGCCGCAAGAGCTAAAGGGGCAAACCGTATCCCTTTGCCTGTAAGATAAGATCGCAGCAGACGACAAATCACAAAATCCTCCGGGAGATGCCCAAAGATTTCGTAATTGAGGGCAGCGCAGGCTTCGAGGAGTCGGCGACTGCGCAGACTAAACCCACCATTGCCGACGCGGCCTCCTTGGGAGAGATCGTAGATAGTAAAGTCAGCTCCTAATCGCTGAGCTGTGGTATCCGGCCAGGGGGCACCGATATAGTCGTACTCTAAAAAACCCATGTCCCAAGCAGCGCTGTTGGTGACAAATCCGTCGGCCTGGACGAGTAAACAAAAATCAGTGTCAACATAGTCAACAAGATTTTTGAAAATAAAATGTGAGTATCCCTCATGGGAAACGATAGGATCAATCCTTACAGATTCTATGCGCGGATCAACAAATTTTGGTTCTAATGGCGTCAGGAGTTTGGCTGCGCCAAACCTAAGGTTTCTTTGGGAGTAAATAAGGGCCTTATGGGCCATTTCGGTATTGAACATCTCTGGTCGACCGTCGACCGCGATGAGAGTGATTTGCTCAAGAGAGGCCAGTTGATTCGGTTCCATGGTAAGACCCTTTGCTAAGAAAATCATTAAGAGGACGAAAGTTTCGTTGGACGTGCTGTTTGTCTTGAATGGCTTTTGCCCAGGTCACTATATTTTGTTGCACCGCCTCCAAGGGTTCATCCCAGCGCCCAAATCTTGTTTGGGTATAGATATCCATAGAGTCATACCAAAGAGCTTGCTGGTTGATTTTTGGAGCTGCCTCCTCTAGAGATCTTAGGTGTGGATTAGGACTACTAAAGGTAATCCAGCCAAAAAACCGATTGAGTAACCATATGGGTGTCCCGAGTGCTCCCGCGATATGTGCAGGTCCAGTATCGACGGAGATAAGCAGATCGAGGTTACTTATAAAGCCTGCAAGTTGATCAGGACAGGTGAGATGATATGTTAGATCGATCAGGTGGGGATGATCGAGGGTGTTGGCCCCCTCAAAAAGCTGCGCTTTGTACCACGCAACCGACGTATTCCCTAGTAGGGGCGACAACAGAGTCGCAGAGATACTTCGCAGATTGTCTTCCACAAACTCCTTGCGTCCCTGCCAGCAAAGACCAACCCTTGGCCTAGGATCAGTCACCATGTAGCGCCATTTTTGTTTGATCTTAGGATCCACCTGCATATAGGGTTTGCCACATATATCCATAGAATTTAATTTAAGCAAGCGCGGAAGACTGAGTGCAGGAACCCATAGGTCAAAGTGGACCTTATCGGTTGCTTCGCGATCGACTAAAAATTGGATTCCAGGAATCGTCTTGAGGAGCTGAAACAGTGGTGGATACGTGGCAACGATCACCTTGGCACCCCGCCTAGCGAGATCCAGAGCAAACCTTGCGAAGCAGACCACATCACCAACTCCACCCTCGGTGGCGACACAGATGGTTTTGCCGCTTAAGGACTCACCCTGCCATAGCGGTGCTGAAGTCTTAATGGGCGGATCACCAAAAAGCCCATAGGGACGCAAGTCATCTAAGATGGATAGACCTTCTTTGAGAGCCCCCAAGCTTACTTTAAGACGCGCCAAGGTATGTAAAAGGGCTGGATCATTGACGCCCCGTTGTAGCAACTGCTCCGCAAGGGTGAGGGCCATTGTAAAGAATCCCTGACGGCTTAAAAGCTCCATCTTGCACCGAATCCATTGAAGATCATCAGGCTGGTTTTTGAGACCCTTGTCAATGATCGCCTCGGCGCGAGTCAAGTCTCCTAGGCTTAATGCGTGTAAGGCCCCTTGTGGAGAGCAGGCCACCGACAGATCTGGGTGACCCACAGATGCTGATGTCATAGGACGTGAGCTCCTTCTACAGATTGTTTATCCAACGGTCTCGACCAACGACTGGCAAGGGGCGCAATCCTCTGCCACCAATGCTGCCAAGGTGCATATGGGGATTCCATCCCTTCATGCATATGGATCGCAAGAGATGGCATGGGCGAGAGGCATGGATGGTCTTTGTAAATTAGGTTTATGGTATTGGACTCGTTAACCCGTCGGTCGATATCATAGCGTGCTAAACCCATAAAACAGTGCCAATGGGACTCCACGATGCGCTTTGAAACCATCATCGTCCCGGTGCTTGTGGTGACGGTACGCCAGTAACGATCTTGGGCCAACATGATCGCCGAGACTTGCGGCTGGCGGTAGAGATCGATATAGTCACAGGGAAATATGCAGACGTCTTTTCCAAACCGGGCTGTTTCTTGTACAAAAGCCATCACCATGCTGTGGATCGCATCGGGATCATGGAGGTAGTCGTCCTCGACAAAATAGATAAGCTCTCTCCCTTGGGTCCTTGCTTGGTGGTAAGTAAGGTTTAGAGAGGCGCCGTTGCCAGAATCACCTGTTTCCATCGGCAAAAACCGCGCCGAAAAGGGGCAATGGGTCAACATCGATCGGACGATTTTAACGTACCTAGGATCTGAGTGATCATCGATTATCGTAAATGTGATCCCATCGTGTTTTAGAATGCTATGGGGATGGGAGACCGCTCGGCTCATGGAATCGATAAGGGTGGCAAGGCATCGCAATGAAAGCTCTGATTTAGACACCCCCATGGGGCGGGGGGTGTTGTTTACGGCGACAACCCGCGAACAACTGCGTAAAAACACATCGAGCTGCATGAAACTCCCACTCATATATAGATTAAAGGCGCTTTTTGAGTAGGTTAGCATGAAGCTTTTGCGAAAACCAGTTAGACTTTTGGTCGAGTGGCTTGCAACCGCTGAGGATTTCCCGCCTTGGTAGGGATAATTATTCTCTGAAAAATTCAGCCTTTACGCGAGCTAAGTCCGTTTAAATCCATATGGACAGTTGCGACATCCGTTTTTACAGCAGTAGCCCCGTCGCTTTAGGTAATCGGCCGATAGAACCATCAGGCCGTTTTCATCCATATGAAAATCGAGCCCCTCAACCAGCGGCCCCTGCCGCAACGTGGCGCGGGCCAGGAGTGCCCCAAGCTTAGCGTTGTTTTTAACCAAGGCAATGTTAGCCGTGAGGCTCGCACCTTTGGTTTTTTCGACGATTTTTTTAAGGAGATAGGGTGTGACCATTTTACCTTGGATCCCGTGGGAGTCAGCCTCTAAGAGAGCAGAGTTGATCGCTTGGTTGATCATATCGGGATCGAGAGCATACTCGCTCGGGATCGGTTGGGCGACGACCACTCCGCCCTTGATCCCAAGGTCTTCCTTTATCGCCATAAGTTTAGCGATGGACGCTACATCATCAAGCCTGTGGGGGACGGGGTACCCGCTATCGCGACTATAAAAAGCTGGAAATCGATCGGTTTGGTAGCCGATGACCGGTACTCCACCGGTCTCTAGGACTTCTAGAGTCTTTGGAATATCGAGAATGGATTTCACCCCAGCACACACGACGGTTACGTCGGTCTGCACCAGCTCGCTGAGATCTGCCGAGATATCCCAACTCTCCGCCACCCCCCGATGCACTCCACCTAACCCCCCCGTAACAAAGACTTTGATTCCAGCCCACGCAGCCGCCATCATCGTCGCCGCCACCGTGGTGGCACCATCGCGCTTTTGGGCCAAAACCATTGGAAAATCTCGCCTGGAAACCTTTTCTATTGAGGGGTTTTGGCCAAAGCTCTCTAGCTCTACAGTGGATAAACCAATTTTGATTTTTCCCTTTAAAATCCCAATCGTCGCGGGAACCGCACCGTGGTCACGGATAATGGTCTCGACCTCTCGGGCGACCTTTATATTATCGGGATAGGGCATGCCATGGGCTATGATCGTCGACTCCAAGGCTACTATTGGGCGGCCTTCGGCCCGCGCCTGAGCGACTTCAGGGTGGAAATCCATATAATTTTCTTGAATAATACTCAATGATTAAGTCTCCCTTTCGGATGGCCACGGCCCAAGGGCTGAGACAAAGATCTCATGGGACTCTACCTAGGCTGGACCCTTTTTTACGCTGAAAAAAGTGTCTAGACAACGCTATGTTTTTTAGATGTTGGGCCCGGGTCTAGGACATTTCTCGGAGAGTCCCGACTTCTGACCAAAGCCCAAAGGGAAGATCCAGTGACTCAAGAGATTGAACTAAGTTTTGCACCATTTTTTCAGATCGAGGACCTAACTATAATGCATTTAAATCAGATGATTACATAATTATGTAAAGTTATAAATTTACTTTTCCGATACGCTCTGGTAACTTCTTCCTAGACATTGGGACTAGGGAAAGTCAAATGAGCAAGATTTTTGAGTGCGGAGATATAGTTATTCATGTTTGGCCTAAGGATCATAAACCTGTTCGTTGTCATATTTTTCTTGGAGACGATGTTGAGATCAAGGTTTCGTTACCCGATTATAATTTAACTGTGGTTAAGGGCTATTTATACGAAAGTGAAGTTTCAGAAATCTTAGATTTAGTTAAAGGAAATAGACACGAAATTGGTAAAGCCTGGAGAAAATTTCATGGAAATTAAAAAAACAACCAGAGGGTGGGAGTATAACGGGGTGATTTTTGCTGATGAGAAGTCAGCTCAGAATGCCCAAAAGACGGGTACAGTAAGCCCCAAGCGTAAGCCCTATTCCATACCAAATCCAGAAAAATTTAAGCTAGTTTACGATGGCGATAAGAGACAATCATTTGGGTTGTTTATTGAACAAGTGTTAAAAATCCAGGGTAAGGGGATTTTACAGCTAGCTAAGGAACTTGAAGTCAGTCGGCAAGCTCTTTTTTCATGGATGAATGGAGAGAGTGTGCCGACGCGGAAAAACATTGAGAACCTATTGGCTGTTACAGAATGTCCAGTAGAAGCTCTCAAGGTGGCATTGGCCGATAACTTCCGAAGAATGGAGGAAAAGGCCTTCGAAGGAATAAAAAGATATACCGGCCCAAAGAAAAATACACGTGCTAAAAAAACTATACGTCCTAGCTCTAAAAAGGCCACTGGTTAGTGCCAGTCATGGGCAGTGGTTTGGCTGGACAGCAAAATCCTGGAAAAACCGCCTTTAAATGAGTCGCCCGACACCAAGCAGCCATGGCATATTTTTTGCAGATACACTTGGTAAATTGAAGAGAGTCTTATCCGAAGCGCCCACCCAAAGACCAATTTTGGTTGATTTTTGAAAATGAGATCGAATCCCCCGTAACCGTGGGCGGTTTGGATAAGAGCCCAATGAACTAAGCGCGCGAGCACAAAGCTATGGG
>JBGSUI010000079.1:0-11838 GCA_041736175.1 Oligoflexales bacterium
TCTGGGGGTCAAAACAGTTTAAAATGCTTTCTGGACTCCGCGGGAATATCCCCTACTATCCGAAAGATGGGGAGACTGATTTTAGGTCCAAATCCTAGGATAGGATTTAGGCTCGTACCCCCCCTATTTGGACACCCCACCGTTGGGGTTGACACTGGCAAACTCCGGCGGCGGCGTACCGATATAGAGAGCCATCTCCCCCGTAGCCCTCAAGTCCAAATCATCGATAAACGGGTAACCCAAGTAAGGGTCCTGAATCCTCAGGCCTTCAAGGTAGATTTCCGTAAACCTCGCGTCTTGGCCACGAACCCTGGGGACTGAAAAACCCGAAGCATTGACACGGCCCGTCTCGGGAAGGATCAAACTCGATTCTTTGTCGAGCTGGTGTTTAATATCAAACCGAGTCTCTTCGGATGGTCTAATCACAACGCTTTGGCCTGCATGCCGTGGACGTAAAATCTCTCGCTGGGGGCCGATGATTTTAATCACCGCCCCCTCCTCCTGGCTAGACTTGCTCCCGTCCCCGTTCCCGCCCCCTTGAGCAAGAAGCGGTGGCGGTGTCGCCAAGTGAAAACAGCCTGCAACGAAAAATCCCAGGAGTTTCATGGAAAAAACGTGATTTCAGCAGGCGGCAAGGGCAAGGCGATCGTCCCAGCCGGTGCGGTCACTTGGTCTTTAGGTTGGGGGTTCTTCAGATCAAAGACCGTAAACTGACCGCTGGCATCTGGCTTTTTCTCGCCGACATAGAGCTTTTGGTCCTTTGGGTCATACCCAAGGGCATAGGCTGCGTAGTTGCTGTCGGCGATTTCGTAAAAGGTACGGACTGTCTTAGATTTAGTGTCAAACTCTTGGATTTTGTTTTTAAACCCAGCGGCATCTACGGTCGCCATCGCTGCATAGTAGAGTCCCCCTCGGGATGCGACGACGTTGCCATTGCCTTTTTCCGCTGATGTGGTGCGCTCAAAGACAAGGCTGCTCGTCCTCGCCGCCAGATCCACCTGCTCAAAGCCAGAGGTGCAGGGGGGAGTGGGTTTATCTAAAATCGTACAAAATCCAGCTATGATTGGTTTTAAGGGATCTTCCGAGCCATCGATGATCTGAGGATTAAAGATATTGAGTTTAATCCCCTGGATCTTTTCTTTCGCAGGATCTAAATCGATCGGATCTAAAGTCACCCCGTTGTCTTTAAGGATAAAAAGTTGCTGGGTTCCCGTATAGCCGGAAAAGTCTGCATTGCGGGCCTGGTGGAGCACATAGATTTCATCCTGCTTGTCTTTACTGGCCTGGTAGAGAGCCTCGGGTCTAAAAGGAGCTGTCCCAGAAGTTCCCGTCCCCAGATCCCAGGCACCGTCGATCTCCTGGTTTAGACTCCCATCGGCAACGTTTACCACCACCAGCTTTCCTGCACTATAGTGGGCTAGGAGCAGGCGGCCCCCCGGCAAAAGCAGAGCATCATGGGGATCTCCGACGCCGGCTTTGTCGGTCCGGACCTGGGGTGAAGGAGCACCATCCGCAGCCTTGGGATCGAGGGTCCTGAAATTGGAACTGGTCGTCGATCGGTTAAAGAAAAAGAGTTTCCCGTCTAGACTCTTGGTCCAGGGGATTCCAGACTCCCCTGTAAGCAGAGGTTTAAGGTCACCCTCGGGCTCGCCATCTTTAAGACTTTGAATATAGAGCTTGGACGATGAGTAGTCGGCTGCAATCATCGCCACCGCAAATCCACCCCCTAGTGTGGCTAGGTTCGTCTCTTCAGTTGGAGAACCGGATTTAGACCCGCATCCTACCCCAACGAGACTTGCTAATCCTATTGCTCCGAATACGATAAATCCTCTGCCAAGTCTTTGGCTTACGACATCACTCATCTTTGCTATCCCTTGCTCGAGAGTTGTGAAGGATTTTCTGGCATTCGGACTGATGGCGACCCTTAGAGGCATCTGCCAAATACCGTTGCGGCACAGTGCTGGATTCCCACCAGCTTCCCCAGAAAAACCCATAAAAAACGGCTTAAAAACTATAACTATCAGATATCAGATATCAGACTGTGAAGTGATCTCATCATCAGGATCGCCTTCTGGATCACGTTTGGATTCTGCTGACTTTTTACTGCCTGTCGAAGCTGGCCGTGGGGCGGGAGCTTCCATCAATTGGGGTTCGTGGTGCCTTGAAAATTCTTGGTCTTTGCCCTCTGGAAACCAGTTGGTCAAAATCTTAGAAATCTCTCGGCCCTGTTTGGCACTGGAGATATTGAATTTGCTCTGTTGCTTATACATGCCACCGCGTTTTTGATAGCGGCGGATCGAGACTTTGGGTGCCTCGTATTCATTGGTTTTTTTATTGAGCTCCTGGTAGAGGAACATGATCGTGGTCCAGTTACCCCTGGTCAGGACAATCTTATCCAACTGGTGGAGAACATTGCGATCATCTTGGTAAAAGGCAATGGAAATGTCGTCGATATTTTCAGCCATACTCCGATTGAAACCTCTTAAGAATTGTCAGCTCAGAAAGTAATACCCTTAGAGGGTCTAAGTTTGCCTGATTAGGGAGCAAACAGCTAGAGTCAAATACACGGGGGGACCATAAAAGCTCAAAAGACAAAGGCTCCAAGAACAGGACCAAAAAAAAGCCGCCTCTGTAGGCGGCTCTATCTTTAACGTTTGGAGTATTGGAATCGCTTCCGTGCTCCAGGCTGCCCAGGCAGCTTACGCTCTTTCTTACGGGAATCCCTTGTAAGCAGACCGGCCTTTTTCAAGGTCTTTCTCTTTTCAAGATCTTCGTTTGCCAGTGCCCTAGAGATCGCATGGCGAATCGCCCCGGCTTGGCCGTTGAGTCCACCGCCCATGACGGAGACTCGGATATCGTATTTGCCCATACTTCCTGTGAGTTCGAGGGGCTGCAAGATCACCATTTTTGATGTAGCCCGTAGGTAGTACTCATCCAACGTGCGACGGTTGATGATGATTTCGCCTTGACCAGGCTTCATCCAAATTCTGGCAATGGCTGATTTGCGCTTGCCAACACAGTGAACATGATTTGCTGCCATCGTTACCAATCCTTAAAGAAATCAGTCAAAAACGCGTTATTTGGTTCGTGGCCCCATAGGGACCGGTTTTTGTGATGCTTGACCATGCTGGTCATCAGCATACACCCTAAAATTACCCTGCAGCTGCCGACCTAACTTGGTCTTAGGAAGCATGCCCTTGATGGCAATCTCAAGCAGTCGCTCGGGGTGCTTTGCCAACAACTCGCCGGCAGGGATGGCTTTAATGCCGCCCATATAACCGGAGTGGTGGTTGTAAAGCTTGTCGTTCAGCTTGTTGCCCGTCAACCGGACCTTGGCGGCGTTGATCACGATCACGTGATCTCCCGTATCAAGGTGGGGTGTAAAGGTGGGTTTGTCTTTGCCTCTCAGCACCGCAGCGACTTGGCTCGCAAGGCGACCAAGGGTTTGGTTGGAGGCATCCACGATGACCCATTTTTTCTTAATGTCGGCAGGTTTGATACTGTATGTTTTCATTCTTATTCCTAAACTCAAATCACTCCGTCAGAAGGAGGCACTATATAGGAGGGTTTTAGGACTGGTCAAGAGTTGAGTCAACCTAAAATCGCTAAAACTCAATTTTTTGTGGCGTCCGTGGACAAGGGATCACATCACGGATATTGGCCATACCGCTGATATATTGGACCAACCGCTCAAATCCAAGTCCAAATCCCGCATGGGGTGCCGAGCCAAAACGCCGTAAATCAAGGTACCATTGGAGATCCGCAAGAGGCAGACGGGCTTCGGTAAGCCTTTGCTCAAGGAGAGGCAGCCGATCTTCCCGCTGGCTACCGCCGATGATTTCTCCAATCCTCGGAACAAGCACATCCATTGCAGCCACTGTTTTGCCGTCATCGTTAAGGCGCATATAGAAGGCTTTGATCTCTTTTGGATAGTCCGTGACGATAACAGGTCCCTTAATCACCGTATCTGTGAGATAGCGTTCATGCTCGCTTTGGAGATCGAGACCCCACTTCACGGGAAATTCAAATTTCGCTTTAGATTGGGTCAGGGTCTCAATGGCATCACTATAAGTCATGCGGACAAAAGGGCTCTCGGCAAGGACTTCCAGATCTTTAACGGTCATGGATTGGTAGTGTTTGGCAAAAAACTCTAGCTCTGCGGGACAGGTCTTAAGAGCTGCTCGACACATGGACCTGATAAAATCCTCCGCCAATTGGGCATTGGACTGGAGGTCGGCAAAGGCGACTTCGGGTTCAATCATCCAAAACTCCGCCAAATGGCGGGTGGTGTTGGAGTTTTCAGCGCGAAAGGTGGGGCCGAATGTATAAACCTGACCTAGGGCCATAGCCATAAATTCGCCTTCAAGCTGACCTGATACCGTCAGGCGAGCCTGTTTACCAAAAAAATCCTGGGCAAAATCCACCTGGCCTTGGGGCGTTTTCGGGAGAGGTTTGTTGAGGTCAAAGTTAGTGACCGTAAACATCTCTCCAGCCCCTTCGCAGTCGCTTGCTGTGAGGATCGGCGTATGGACCCAGTAAAATCCGCGAGTTGAAAAGAATTCATGGACCGCATAGGCCAAGTGATGGCGAAGCCTAAACACGGCGCCAAAGGTATTCGTCCTAGGTCTCAGATGGCCGATATCTCTCAGAAACTCTAGGGTGTGGCCTTTTTTCTGAAGGGGGTAGGTCTCAGGATCTGCCTCTCCATACACTATAAGATCCTGGGCTAGGACCTCAAGGGACTGACCTTTGCCCGGCGAGGGCCTGAGGGTCCCCTGGACTTGGATCGCAGCACCGGTCTGGCATCGACTGAGTAGAGCAAAGGCACTGCTGGAAGGTTCGACGATGATCTGGAGGTTGTCTTGGGATGATCCGTCATTCAAGACTAAAAAGGCGACTGATTTAGACTCCCGCTTGCTGCGAACCCAACCAGCGACCGTAATAGCCGTGTCGGTCCCAGAAAAAGTATAAGTCGGAGCTAAAAGGGTCGCGATGGGGATACGAGCCATAGATCGTCTCTTTCGTCATCTGTTTTGGATGTGGATGGAAGGTCACCCTTCTTAAGACGGATGGAATTTACGCTTTTCGCTAACTGAGGTCGAGAGTTAATGCGAAAGTCAAAGTTATAGGTGCCAGGGGATGGTTTTTGACCGCGTATAGATCCCTGAAATAAATGATCTAAATAATTTTTCTAAATTTTTTTGCGATATTTTCCGAAGAGATAGGAAGTTGTCAATGCTGTTGTCCATCAGGAATCATTTTCTCAATACGAGGGTCCCGTGAATCACTCAATTGTATTTGCATTTGTTTGCACTTTAGGAATCGCCGTAGCTTGTAACGGATCGCAAATCGGGTCGAGCCCTAACGACTCCGAAGTCAAAATCGTAGGTGGTGAAGCTGCTCGTAGAGGGGACTTTCCCGCGGTTGTGAAGTTGATCCTCGATCCGGGGACTGAAACAATCCACCCCAAAATCTGCACAGGCATCATCATCAATCACCGCACTGTGTTAGCCGCAGCACACTGTGTTCAAACCAAAAAAACCGCCCAAAAGGTCTCTTATTCCCGAATTTCGGTCGAAGGGAGTGTCACCCGCGAAAAAAGAGAGATCACGGCCCAACGAATCGTGACTTTTTCTGATGGGATCAGCCAAGAAAAAATCATGACCCATGCGGTGGTCTTAGATCTAGCGGTTCTCGATTTTGGAACCAATGCCTTTGCCCTTGCTAAATATCCGAAAATCGGTCGCCGCGCTCCAACTCTAGGAGACCAAGTCACTCTGGTGGGTTTTGGAGCAACAACTTTTGATGAAGAGAACGACCAGACGATCGGCGAGCTCAATACCGGCACCAATACCGTCCGCAAATATAATCCTCAGGATGGCTACATCCAACTGACCGGCACCCTCCGCGATGATGGTACACCCACAGGAGCCCTCGCCGGTCCTGGTGATTCCGGCGGTCCATTACTTGACTCCGCTGGCAATATCATCGGAATTGGCTCTGGTTTTAAAGTAGAGGGAAATACGGTCAGTAACTACTATGTCGACTTGACCTCTGAGGAGGCGAAATCCCTGATCGGTCGATACCTCCAGGAATTGGGTCCAATTCAAGAAGACCTTATACCAGATTTTAAGGCTTCCGGGACCGCAAATTCCACCCCTGTATCACCGCGCTCCAGCGTTGGTTCCACCGAAATCACGACCATGTGTGGCGGTGGCAAGCGCAAAAATAAGAAGAAAAAGCGCAGAGACAGAGATCGCAAGTCCAAAGACAGACCGGATGATATCTTTGATGGCGAGGGCAATGGCGACTTCGACTTCGACTTTGACTTTGATATCGGCGAAGAGGATGACGCCGATGCAGACGTCATCGCAGAGGGAACCATTTCTGTGATTAAATTCATGCCCTAAGGTCACTAAGCTTAGCTGCTTCCAGATGCTTTTTTTCTAGTGACTTAAGGCGACGCCATTCCTCAAAGGGCAAAAACTTGCGTTTTTCGTCGCTGTTATTGGACGAGTTGTACACTTCGTAGTAGATCGCCAAGGTGTTGCGTGCAACTCGAAACCAGTTAAATTTTTGAACCTGTTGTTTACCAGCGTCCACCAGCCGCTGAGCTAAGGCTGGGTCGTAGAGGATCTGGGACATGGCCTCGGCGAGTTGTCCCGAGTTATAGGGGCTCACCATAAGGGCAGCCTTTCCAACCACTTCGGGGAGGGAGGATGTAAGGGAAGTGACCACTGGGACTCCTGCGGCCATCGCTTCAAGGGGCGGAAGCCCAAACCCTTCATAGAGGCTAGGATAGACGAACAATTTGGCCGCCCGGTAATAGCTGCGCAGTTGGTTGTCGTTTACAAAGCCCTTAAAGAGAATATCTTCTTTGTACTTTTTAATCTTAAGTCTGACTTCGGCAAAAAGCGGGCTTTCGCCGCCAATCAAGATCAATTTTGGGGTCAGGAGAGGATGCTGGGTGCGAAGCATTTCGTAAGCTTCGAGGAGGGTCCCAATATTTTTACGAGGCTCCAGGGAGCCCACATAAAGGATATAGGGTTCGGTGGGAGTTTGCTCATCTGTTGTCTGATTGTCTTGGAGAAAATGATCGTCTACAGCCCAGTATATTTGGCTGACCCTATCCGCAGACAGAAAACAATAATGAAGCAGGTCATTGCGGGAGTTGTTGGAATTCGTGATCACCTTAGCTGCCCGCTGTGCAAGACGAGGGATGACGAGATTGTAGAGCGTCCGAAACGAAAAACTAAACCACTGAGGATTGACTATAAAACAGAGGTCGTGGATATGGATCACGGATTTACCGCGATAAAACAGCGGCGCGAGATTTGCTGGAGAATGGAGCAGGTCCACTTGGTATTTCCGTGAGAGTCGCGGTAGAGTCACCTGTTCCCAGATGTGATTTCGAAAATTTTCTCCTTCCCTGATGCGGGAGGGCACCACCGTGACGTTTGGACTTTGCCAATCAGGATTTGAAACCTGGTCCTCTGAGGTAAAGAGGAAGTAGTGGTTGCTCTGATCGATGCTGATCAGGGATTTTATAAGATTGTAGGCAGCCCTTTGAACTCCGGTGCGTTTTGCTGCTAGAAATCTGCCATTGATGCCTATTTTCATCGCTAAGCCTTCGAGTTAGATAAAGACGCAAAATGGTTAAAAGACGGTTCAACACATTTTTCGTAAATTGCCAAGGTTTGATCGGTCATAGTCCGCCATGAAAATTTATGGGCATGGTCAACGCCACGGGATTTGAGTTGGGCCCGTAGGTCCTCGTCGTAGACGCCGACCTCGAGGGCCCGAGCAATATCGCGGTAGTCAAAGGGATTGGTAAAAATAGCTGCGTTCCCAACAACTTCAGGGAGGCTTGATGAATGAGCGACAACGACAGGAGTGCCGCAGGCCAAGGCTTCGAGGGGAGGCAGTCCAAACCCCTCATAGGTTGAAGGATAGACAAAGAGATGGGTCATAGAATAAACACTGGGAAGGTGGATCTCTGCAATAAATTTTGAAAAATAAATAAGGTGTTTTTTGTTGTAGGTCTCCGCAATCCGGATGATGTTGGTGTCAACGGGACAGGCAAGGACCAAGGGAATATCCACCCGAGAATGGCAAAAGGCCCGGACCAATTGGAGTACGTTTTTGTGTGGCTTGTTGTTGGATACACAAAAAATAAATTTTTCAGGCAGTTCATACAGATCCCTGACATAGTCGATCTGTTCTTGATCTGTAATAGGGAGATAGTGGGACGCTACTCCATTATAGGTTACATAAACCTTGTCCCGTGGGATCTTGAGATTGCGGACGATTTCCTCTTTGCTAAATCGACTCACCGTCAAAATAAAACGCGACCTACGGATGCAGCTTCTGACAAAGATTTGGTAGTAGAACTGGTGAAAGGGCGTGTAAAACTGCGGCAGCACCATATGATTGAGGTCATGAATCGTCATCACCAGCCGACAGGGGCAGGCTAGTGGAGCCATAAAGGAGGGAGCGTGGAGGAGGTCAATCTTGAGTTCTCGCAAAATCCTCGGCAGCTCCCACTGTTGTTGGAGACTGATCCAACTCCCTTTGACTTTGGTAAGGTGCATATGTGAGGGCATAGCTAGGCTGTCGAGGGGGCTATCCCGATTGACTAAGATAAAAAACTCGTGGTCCGAAGGGCGTTCCGCCAGACAGCGAAGCAGCTCGTAGACATAACGAGCGATTCCGTGCATGCTTCCCGGACTTATCATGCGAGCATCTATAGCTATTCGCACCGAATCTCCCTTCGGGCTGTGTGAGGCGTAGCTTTGCGAACAAGACTAATGTCTCATAAATTCTGCGGCTTAACCAACTAGAAATCTGCTCCTTGCTCACCTGGCCCCCTCTCATGGCAGGGGATTTTTGGACCCCCTCTTTTGAAAACCTGCAAATGAGCGATTGTGATGAAGTGGAAATCTTGTGGCCAACAGTCGATCTTTTCTGGAGTTTAATAGCTCACTCAAGAATAAGAGCCTAAAGAGCGAGTTGTACTCTGTTAGGTTTGGCTAAAAGTCTAGCCAAGCGAGATTCGAACCTAGAGGGGGACACAATTATGGGTCTCAAAAGCCAAATGGGGCAAAGGCAGCCCTATGAAAGCATCGTTTCTTGGACCAAGTTAGAGATCAGAAAACTCTCACCGCTCCTTTTGACCATGGTGGTCAGTGGAGTTCAGGGTGGGTGTAACGAGCAGGATCCAGCCTTTAAAGAGGATGTATCCGTTCAAAAAGTAGAGGCGGGGGATACAAAGAAAAAACTAGAGAAAGCAAAAATCGATGATCAGGGCAACTTGGACCCCGAAAAAAGGTCCTCGGATGCTGTCGCTGGTGTGAAACCGACAGATAGTGCGACGACGAGTGGCACGATCGATGGTGGACTGGAGCCAGAAACTCCAGCCACTAGCAAATCTAATGGTGCCCCTGGGGCAGGTTCCAATGATGGGTCCAACATACCCGTAGTAACTACGGCAAGTACCGCGGACACAAAAGACGATATGGCCAACGATTCGCCTTTTATTCCATCAACGGTTCCGTCCCAACCAGGGAGCGAAGGTGGATCAGGTAGCGAGGGAGGTATCGGGATCGAAGGAGGCATCAATCTATCCTGGAAGGTGGTGGAATTTACCCAAGGTGGGCCAGGCAAAGTTGATATTCTGTGGGTCGTGGATACTTCTGGGTCTATGTCCGAAGAGCAGGCTTACCTAGCCACCAACTTTAACAAGATGATCACGGCCCTAACCAATGCGGGGCATGATTTCCAAACAGCGATCACCACCACCGATATCTGCCAAGATACGATACCGACTGACCTTGCCCTACGGGTGTGCCCGGTCAATTACGGCGGCACATCGACCACCCATCTCCGCGGGAGCTTTATCGGTGATGCAGATCGCAAAATCCTCAAAAAGGGTGAGCCGGATATCATCCAAAAGTTTAACACTTATACCAAAGCTGGTGTCAACGGGTCGGGGTTTGAACACGGCCTAGAAGCGGCCCACTTAGCCATTGAAAAGGTGAAAAACGGTCAAAACGCTCCACTCATCCGCCCTGATGCCTTTTTGGCAGTGATGATCGTCAGCGACGAAGAGGATGACGGAATCGGGTTGTCGCTCACTGATTCTTACAACGGGCATAATTTTGTCGCTGAGGGACTCACAACCTTTAAGTTTACCGAAGACAACATGATTGATTACTTAAAGACTGTCAAAGCCCAAGGCAAATTTTCTGTCTCCGCCATCACCCCCGTACGGCTAGCCAACGGCTCCCTATGTTCTGCTCCCCATACCAGCCCACTGGAAGAAGGCACCCAGTATATCAAAGCGGCAGCGAAATCAGGAGGTCTCTTGCAGAGCATCTGCGATACGGATTGGAGCCAATCTATGGCAACCCTAGGGGTTGACCTCAGTGCGCAAATCACCCAAATCAACCTGCCTTCAGTTCCAGATCCAGCGAGTATCAAGGTTATGGCTAACGGACAAATGACCAAGGAGTGGACATACAATCCTGCTAATAATGCAATCAAGTTTAATATCGGAAAGGTGCCCCCGGAGGGGGCTCAGATCTATGTCGGTTATTTCGAAAAACCTTAGAGGAAATATCAGAAGTTAGTTTTTATAGGTCTTTCCAAATGACCCCAGTCACTTGAACCCTCCCAACAACACTTAGAGGTCATAAATTGGGGTCTTAAGCCGCTGACAAACAGTCAGCGGCTTTTTTGTATGAGTGTTACCTGATTCCTATTCAGTCAATCGTCTAAGCCCCGGCATTGTTAGCCCGCACCATTCCCCTCTGCAGCCGATCAATCCTGAACCGTATAGATCCTCCATGATTGCCCGCATGACAGAGTCACCAAAGTCTTTGACCATGCGGAATAAAACAGTTTCATTTACTATTGTTCATTCCTCCAAAATCGGCATATTTTTCACTTGACTTTGGTACTCCTATAGGCATACTAGATGATGCGGGGAGGTGATGATGATCAGGACTGTTCACTTGAGTAAGCATGCTAAATCTGACTTGTTGCGGGTCCCTGAATACATCGCCCAAAAGCTTAAGTTGTGGATATTCTTGGTTGAAACAACCGGCTTGGATTCTGTAAGAAAGAGTAAGGGCTACCACGACGAGCCACTGCGAGGTTCTCGTCAGGGGCAACGATCGATTCGCCTGAATCGCGCTTATAGAGCCATTTACGTAATCAGGTCGGATGGTTCCATCGACTTTGTCAGCATAGAAGAGGTGAACAAACATGACTACTAAACACACAAAGCGCTCTAAATCCACCAAGAGTGATGCCATGATCTTTTTAGAAAAGATCAGCGGTGGACCGCTTACGATATCGGAAATCCTAAAATCTCTACGTGCCTGTGACGAAATCAGCCAAAAGGATTTCGCTGCGCAGCTTGGCATTTCCAAACAAAATCTGTGTGACATCGAAAAAGGCCGCAAGGCCGTTACCCCCTCGCGCGCCGCCATCTTTGCCCAAAAACTAGGGCTACCTCCTACCGCTTTCATACTCATTGCTCTCCAAGAAGAGCTGGATCGAGCGGGAGTCAAACTTCATATCAATTCCGTTGACGCCGCCTAATCCAGGTGTTTTAGCCTACATACTGCCCGGAATGTAGGACATTCAATGCCTTTTGCTTTTTTACTGCGGAGAAGATGCCGAGGGCTATGAGAAACTATAGTCTTTCTCACATGACTTGATATTATCCCTTGAAATTTTTCTTTTATCATGCCATCTTCTCGACCATAATGGACCTTCTTTAACGTGCTCTCAGCAGAAGGTCGTAAAAAGTGCCATTTCAAGGACAAGAATTTA
>JBGSUI010000081.1:0-17562 GCA_041736175.1 Oligoflexales bacterium
CTCCGTCCTTCATTTTTACTTACAAAGGACGTCTACCCCTAGACTCTTGTGAACACAATAGTTTAGGGGCTTTTTTATTCAACCCTAGGATAATTTGTTAATGTTGGGGGGTTTTCCCCTCACGTATTGTGGTGACTCACAGGTGGGAAGTCTTAGCTCCTGGAGTGAGCTGGCAGCGGGGTACTACCACACCATGGCCCGCCGCACGGACGGCACCTTATGGGCATGTGGGTGGAACGTTTACGGCCAGCTGGGCCTTAGCGACGTGACCCCCCGCAGTAGCCCAGTCCAGGTGGGAAGTCTTAGCAGCTGGAGTGAGGTGGCGGGGGGTTACACCCACACCGTAGCCCGCCGCACGGACGGCACCTTATGGACTTTTGGCCAAAACACTTACGGCCAGCTTGGACTTGGCGACGGGACTTACCGCAGTAGCCCAGTCCAGGTGGGGAGTCTTAGCTCCTGGACTGAGCTGGCGGCGGGATCCTACCACACCGTGGCCCGCCGCACGGACGGCACCCTATGGACTTTTGGGGCTAACTCTAACGGCCAGCTGGGCCTTGGGAACTGGACCCCCTGCAGTAGCCCAGTCCAGGTGGGAAGTCTTAGCTCCTGGATCGAGCTGGCGGGGGGATACTACCACACCGTAGCCCGCCGCATGGACGGCACCTTATGGGCATGGGGGGTTAACTCTGACGGCCGGCTGGGCCTTGGCGACGTGACCTCCCGCAGTAGCCCAGTCCAGGTGGGGAGTCTTAGCTCCTGGATCAAAATCACTGGTGGGTCATGGTTTACAATCACCCTCCGGTCATGATGGAGCCCGGGGATACCTCCACTTGTTGACGACCAAACAAAAATAGCAACGTTGGGACGATTTGTTTTCTGCCATCCTAAATTGTGGATGACGCTTTTCCCGCCAGACACTCGATATTGATGAATAAGCCTCCTGACCGAAAATCCACGCTTAAAATTTGGAATTTTGGGTGACCCTGCTGTTCTGGATTCCGTTCCCGTGAGCGCACTGGATCTTGGGAATTGGAATCCAGAATGGGATAGGTCGAACATCCGATGCGCGCACTGCCGCCCCCTCCAAAGTTGAGACACGGCCTGTTTAAGGATTGATCTAGAGGGGCTATAACCAACCTAAAACACAGGGGAGGATGGGCGAGCATAGTTTTTGTATAGGTTTTGTGAGGCAGCGACTGTTCATAAAACGGACCCCTTGATACCAATTCCATCAAGGCGGCATACAAAGGCTTACCCTATGCATCTTTTTCAGAGTTTAAGAATCAAAAGATCTAGGTTTTTTGGAACTATGGTTATGGTAAGTTTAACCCACTGCCAAAAAGCCCCTTTGTCTCCCTTCCAAGCCCCGTCAGAGAGCCCCTCGGGAGTCTTGATGGGCGGAGGGGCCGCCAAAAAACCACCCCTCGTGATCCGCAAGGCTCGGGCTGTGGTTTACAAGGTCACCCGCAAATCCCCAAATAATAAACAAACAAATATTGGATTTGGTCAGGGAATCCTTTCCATCACACTAAAGCCAGAAGACTTTAAATCCTCTGAAGTCAGCTGCTCCCAAGATGATTGCACCGCCACCCTGATCGAGCCTATCACCGTCAATGCGTCGATCCCCACGGGCCTTGGCGCTAGGATCAAAGTCCAGTACCGAAAGGCCCGTATGAGCGACGAAGAGCTTTTTAGCCATTACGGCGTGATCGGTGGCCAGTGGACCCTGCTTAAGGTGGGCGAAATCATCAGCCTCACTATCGAAGCCGGAATCGCCTTCGAAAGCACTCCTGCGACCAACTACCAACCGGTCTTTAAAGAGGTTTATTGCTCCAAATCCTTGAGCTGTGATACGCCCCTAGTCACCATCAACGGGACGATCGACAAAAATGGCCTGCAGTTTGATTCACGGCTTACGGCAACAGGCCAAGAGGGGGACTTTTTGAAAGTGGTCTCAAACCTGATCAGCCACAACCAAAAGATCCCCTTTGACCAAATCAAAAACACCCAATGGCTGGAAAAGCTTCCCTCCCCCCCGTCCTCCCCGTCCTCCAATAAGGGTCCCTGCCATGACCAAAAATCCTACGATGCCCTATGGTCTTTTGACGAGGAACCTTAGCTATGGTAAAAGTCACGCCTGGCCCCGTGACCAAGTCCCTCATCTTAAGGTTTAGTAAGGAAATACCATGGCCCATCTTCCTAGCTCCTACACCCTTGACGCTGCCCGGGCCGCTATCGGAACCGCAATCTTCAAAGCGCTCCAACCCCTACGCCACGAGGGAGTCCCTTCGACCCTAGACCCCCTTGTCATCGGCAGACTTCTCGAACAACCCCCAGAAAGGGACTTTGGGGATTTTGCCTTACCTTGCTTTCGCTTTGCTAAAGAGCTGCGCCGCAAGCCCCCTGAAATCGCCGAACTCCTCAAAAACCAGCTCCATGCCCAACTCCAGGCCCAGGGCTGGATCGTCAAAGTCGAGGTGGTAGGAGCCTTTTTAAATATCTATGCCAATCTGACGCTCCTTGCCCAAGACTGTATCCCTGCCATGCTCGATGGCACCTACTTTGACCGGCTAAAAGCCGCGACCTCCCCAGAAAAAGTGTCCCCAGAAACCCCCTCTCGGTCCCGCCACCAAACAAAAACCATGATCGAGTTTTCCCAACCTAACACCCTTAAAGAGTTCCACGTTGGCCATACCCGTAACGTTTGTTTAGGGGACTCCCTTGTCCGGATCTTCCGGTACTGTGGTTATCCGGTGACGGGAGCCAACTACTATGGCGACGACGGCACCCATATCGCCCTGGTCTTGTGGCATATCCAAAAAAACCAGCTGGTGATTCCAGCCTCTAAACAAGATGAATGGTTTGGTCAGGTCTACTCCCAAGCTCGCAAGGCCCTCGATGAGTCCCCGGAACCCTTGCGAACCCAGTCCCAAAAGGAAATCTCCGATATCCACCGCAGCGTCGAGACCCGCCAAGGACCGTACTACAAGTTGTGGCAAGAAACCCGTGAGCTTTCCCTGGCAGCTTTTGCCAAGATCTACGCTTGGCTTGGAGTCACCTTTGATGTGGAATTTTATGAATCTGAGATGACCGAGGCTGCCCAAAAAATCGTCGAAGAATTCTATGCAAAAGGTATCTTTGTCTTGGATCAGGGAGCCATCGGCTCGGATCTTAAGGATTCTAAACTGGGTTTCTGCATCCTCCGTAAAACCGACGGCAACACCCTTTACGCCACCAAAGACTTAGCCCTTGCCCGCCGCAAGTTTGAAGAGTACCAGATCGATCGCAATATCTATGTGGTTGCCGATGAGCAAAACTACCATTTCAAGCAGGTTTTTAAGACCCTAGAGCAGATGGGATTTAAACAGGCAAGCCAGTGCTATCACCTGAGCTATGGACTGGTGATGCTCCCCGACGGCAAAATGTCGTCCCGGGCCGGCACAGCGGTCACCCTTCCCAGTCTAAGACGCCAGATGGAAGAAGCCCTCGGCCAAATCCTGGCCAAATACCAAGGGGAATGGTCCCAAGAAGAGCTGGTCGAGGCGACCCGCCTCCTATGTGTCGGCGCGATGAAATATGGGATGGTCTCTACGGACCCTGTTAAAGAAATCATCTTTAATCTGGATGACTGGCTTAGCTTTGAAGGCCACTCGGGCCCGTACCTGATGTACAGTTATTCCAGGACCCAGTCTATGATCCGCAAGGCTGCGGAACTAGGCCACCGGGCGGACCCGTCCCACTTCCAAGACCTCAAAGAGGCCTCCGAAAGGGACCTTGTCCGTCATCTCTACGACTTTAACGAAGTTGTCGCCTATGCCTGTGAAGCCTACAAACCAAGCATCCTAGCCCAGCATTTGTTTAGCCTCTGCAAATCCTTCAATCGATTTTACAGCGATGTGCCTGTCCTGAAAGCTGGCTCTGAATCTCTGATAAAGACCCGCTTAGCACTGATCGAAGCCGTGAGCATAGCCCTTTTTAGAGGGCTCGATCTGCTGGGGATTGTCCCTCCTAAGCGGATGTAAAGACGTCGGGCCTTTAGTCGTCGAGGTCCGATTCATACTCTTCAAAATAGACCGGCTGGCCGCCGAGGCTGAGGGATCCGTAAAATCCTTCCGCATCGCAGCCTAGGCTGCTTAGAATGGCCTTAAACTGCTCCCATAGCTCGTCCATTTCGAAGGGAAAATGAAAGCCAGGGGGAGGAGTGATAAAGCCAAGGACCGCATGCCGTGGTTGGGTCATCTCGGGGATTTCTATCAAAGAAAACTCGCCCACCGGAACCAGCTGCCACTGGGGCTTTAAGACGACGCCCTCAAGATGCCAAAGTTCAGCCTTTTTATTGTCGACGAGTCGAGCCCCCAAGATCACCTTTGAGATTTCGATCGACGGGCCCTCAGACCTCATTTGATCGAGGTTTTCTGAAAGACCGTCGGTGGAAGCAGAGCTGGTTTTTTTTAAGTTGCCCTTGCCGAATTTGAAGTTGATCACATTGCTGCGGCTGCGTTTTGTCTTGTCCATGGGGTCACCTTTTCCCATTTGTAAAAGAGGGGTAATCTGCTTGAGGAGCCCTAAAATAGCAAGGGCCAAAAAGGCGTTTTTAGGTAATTTTCGTCTATTTCCTGCACCATTGTCGAGACTCTGGTCTCGACAACCACCTAAAAAACTAAGCTTTATTCCAAAAACACCTGGATTTTCGTTGGCATAGTCATTGCAGCAATTCTATCACGATCTACTGCAGCTGTTGAGCTGACAGACCTCTTAAAGAGGAACTTAAACGACATCGGGGGAGCTAAAAAAATGCAGACTATCAACCATCAAAAAGCAGCGTACCTTAACCTCATCTTCCTGGGCCTCCTAGCCACGGCTCCCCAGGTCTTTGGCCAGACCCAAAACCAAAATCCAACCCACCAGCAGCTCATGCCCCAGGGGCCAAACCGCCAGCCCATTAGGCTGCAAGTCCTCGGCAAAGAGGCTTTTTGTACCCGTCTAGTGCAGGCTTTTTCAGCCTTTGGCTCCCAGGTGGGATACAATCCAACCCAAACAGCCCTCCTTGCCAACGGGGCGACGACGCGGCTTATCCAAGACTTTAGATCGGGAAGAGCAAGCGACTTTTTAAACTCCCAGGCTATCCTCACTGATGTTAACCTCCATCAGATCAAAGTCGCCGCAGGTAAACAAGAACTTCCTGGTTACTTGGCGACCGCCCAGTTTCTTGGGCGCGCCTTGGGAGTCTCTGACAATGTCTCCCTCGCTTTATCTGCAGGCGAACTACGCTTTTTGCCCCATGTTGCTAAAGGGACTGATGTGATCGTGGTGGCCCGCAATGCCGCAGCATTGACCATCGAGCGGATCAACAAGATCGCCGAGATGGCTCGGACCATGAATATCCGCGTCAATGTCCTTTGGGTCGGCGAAACCAACGAAGATGCCCGCGAGATCGAGGAAGCAAGGGTCCTCGCCTGGATCGTGGCTTCGACCGGTGGAAAATTTGCCAATCTTGGTGGCGCCGAGTGGCCCTGCGCAAACCAACTCTAGCCTTGAGAGAATAATCAGATAGAAGTTTTGTCAGGCAGCTTTTTCGGCTGCTGCTTGTTTAGCCACATCGGCGATCATGGTTTCGAGGAGCTTCGATATTTTTTCCCAGTATTTGACTTTAGACACCCCTGGTCCAATCACGTCAAACCGCGCATGCCAGATATCGGGTTGGGAAGCTGTCGCCCCTGATGAGACGACGCTGACACTTTGATTGCCTTCCCAGAGGCTCTGCAAAAACTTATGCTCAATTTTGATTTTACTTCCCTTTAGCAGTGGAAATTTGACCTGAATAATTCCGCCGGTTTCGTCAAGTCCCACCAAGGTGGCTGGAGCCTGGTAGCGCACGGGGATTCCTGTGATGGTGTTTGACCCAGTCTTGCCTGCTGCTCCCGCAAGCTCTGTCGAAGTGGCGAAACAAGCTTGGAGCATTTCCACAAAGAGACCCATCCCAAACGGTCTTTTGATATAGCGCGTGCTACCCTGTGACCGAGCATTTAAAGATGTCGTACCGACGATCAGCGGCGGTTTTTGGTTTGCCGGCAGTTTATTGTAGACGTTTTTCCACTCGATACTCGATGCATCACTCATAAGCTCATGAAGATAGATGGCATGGATCGACTCGGGCTCTCTCTTAAGGATTGCAGACCCTGCCTGGAGAGATTTTGCGTGAATCAGGTCTATTTGATAGCCCTTCATGATTTCTTTGAAACCTTCGTAACGCTGCTCATTGGGGTCATAAAAGATAACTTTATAAAGTTTGTCTTGCTTTGCTGCTTCGTTGCCACCGATCTTGATTTCGGGGAGAGCAAGGACCCATTTACGACCGACACCGACTATACGGTTTACAGGAAAGAGGTTAAAAATCTCTTCTCCTTCACGGACATTCGTGGCCATTCTTAAAACCGCAGGCTTTAGGTCGGTGTTGTTGCCTGTAGGGATACAAAGCATACTTGCCGCCGAATCGATCTCAATATTAGAGCGTGAGATCAGCTGCTCTCCACTCCGCCCGACTGCGGTGGCATCGATCGAAAGGTTGAGTTCTGGAGCGATTCCTGCTTTTTCCGCAAGGACAAAATACGGGGACACGGAGGATGTCATCTTGATGACTTCGTTGACCTTGGCCACAAAGGTTTTAGGCTCCAAAGGTCCGACGGTAAAGCCGGCGATTTTTCTACCGGCCAGCACGCCGAGCTCTTCCTTGGTTTTTTTGAGGACACACACCATGATAGGCGTATGCTTAAGAGTAGGATGCTGCTGGAGACGGTCATAGAGAATTCCGGCAGTTCCATCGGACAAGACAGCTTCTGAAATCACCAAGTGAGGCATCTCTTGGGCCACAAACTTAAGGGCGTCATAGAGGCTTTGGGCCAAAATCACGCGGTACCCAATCTTGGAGAGTAGGGTTTGCATACCGATGGCTCGTTCCCGCTTGTCGACGACGAGGACGATGCTATGAGATGTTATGGTTGGTGAGATTTCCATCGCTCAACTGGCCTTATTCAGGAGGTCGTTATCGGTTGCTGCTTCGCCGCCTTCAGTGGTTTTGGGTCCGGTATCGGTGGCTTTAGCTGCAAGTATCGCTTCTCGGAGTTTATCGAGCTTAGGATAAGGGGCTCCAAACTCCTTTTGGCACCGAGTGAGATATTTGATCGCCATATCCCAAGCCTTAAGACGGCGGCATGCCAGGGCAGCGTTGAGACTGATTTTATAGCGTAACTCCGGTCGCACGATTTTATGGGCTTTTTGGTAGAGAGCCAGGGCGCTTTTACCCTTGCCCGCTTGGGATAGCTGGATCCCTAGTTCATTGAGTTTGGCAGCAAAGAATGGGCCTACCTCCGACATATCGTCGAGGAGTTTAAAGGCATCATTGATCTTGCCCGTACACAGCAGAACCTGGGCTTTAGCCTCCAAAACCCGCGAGCTGTTAGGAGCTAGATTGCCCGCTTCTTCCACATATTTTTGGGCCATGGCAAAATCGCCTTTTTCCACATAGGCGACAGCGATATTGGCTTTTCGATCCACATCGTAGGGATTGGTTTTTTCGAGGCTCTTAAAGACTTCGAGAGCTTCGTCCACCCGTCCGGTGACGAGGAGAGATTCCCCAAGGCTTGTGGTCGATGGTCTAAACATCTTGTTCATACCGCTCGCCGAGGCAAAGGCATCACAAGCGCCGCTATAGTCTCCAGTCGCTTCAGCAGCTTTACCCTTAGCAAAGGCCATACGAAAGTCATAGGCCGCCATCTCTTCAAGATCTTTGGCGGCTGATTTGATGGATGTTTGATCCGAGGCCCGGATTGCCCGCATCAGGTTAAAAGTTTTTGATTCTGGTGTGCTGGGATCTTCCACGAGGGCGATCGCCTTGCGGACGATGGAGGCTAGTTCCGTAGCCCACCGCGGGGTGCCGATAAACTGCTCGATCCCCTGTTCAAAAACCCCGGCAATAAATTTAGGATCGGGTTCGTCACATATAATCGCCTGAAAATCAGCAAGACAGCCGATATTAGCTTGAAACGCCCTAAGCAACGACTGGACTTCGCCGCTCGATTCTTTGGCAAACACCGCCATCACCAGGACCGAACCTGAGGTGAGCGCCGCGTGGGCCTCTATGGCAGAGGTCACATAGTGAACCTCACAGCCAAAGTCCTTGCCCTCCACATCGGCCTGCCAGGTTTCGGTGCGACGAGGATCGACGAGATCAACGATTAAACAGGTCCAACTCATGCCCTTTCTTGACTCCTCTTAGGTCCTAAGCCTTACCCATCTGAACCAACCAATGCTCACTCCATCGGTCTCTGGCCCAAGGGCAGATATTTTCCTTTCGGTTATTTTTTGAACCCATTGAGGGGCGCCGGTCTTAAACAGGTTCGACCTGGCCTTAATAAAGGTCTAATAAATAAATTATTTTGAGATGATAGCCCATTTTGGGGACCCCCAAAATATTTATCCACTAGCCGTAGGACATGGTAATCTGGTGAGAAGCAACCGAGGAGTCGCCCCCTGTGAAGAGATCTCAGATGACTCTATTTTTAAAAACCCCGCTCACCCCCCATTTAGGGCGATGGGTACTGGCCCTTATGGGGGCTCACTTAGCCCTAAGCCATCCCAGTCTAGCCGCCAACGCTCCCAAAAAGAGCGGAACCAAAACCCTGCCGCCATCGTGGAAGGTTTCCCCCCAAAAAACCTCCCCTCCCACCCGGCGAAAGCCCCCTTGGTATGTTCCCAAAGTAACCCTAGGCACAGGCCTTAACTTTCCGGAAATCATCCCCATCGAAGCCACCTTGCTGTTTGGAGATCACTGGGGTCTTCGGTTTTTTTGGTCGCCCCCGCTCCCTTTTAAAGCTCGGGTAGACATGCCTTCGGACGTGATCAGCACGAAAAAAGGTCTCGGAGTCGCCAATCCCGAGTTTACCATCAACCTCGACGCTCGCTATGGACCACAGATGGGTTTTGAAACCATGGTTTTTCCTGGCGGGGGAAGTTTCTATATGGCGGGAGGACTCTCCACCCGCTCCATGACCTTAGCTGGAGTCGCCCAGTCGCGGGTCCTTGTCTGCTCTCTGATCGAAGCGGCTAAAGATCCCCCCTGCGGCAATCCTGATGCAAGGCTTGAAACCCAGACAGAACTTAAAATCAAGGCTGAGGTCAGCAGCACCGCCACCCTAGCTAGAGCTGCGGTGGGCAGCTTTTGGCATATTGGTGAGGTGGGGTATCTGAATTTTATGTTGGGGTTTACATCGCCTTTAGGGGTCAAACGAAGCTCCAATGTCGTAGCCACCCTCGAGACCCCTGCCTTAGCAGACTCAGAAATCACCGGTGCCCTTGCAGAAATCAAAAAAGAAAAGGAGGTGGACTTGGAAAAAAAGGCCCTGCGGGAACTCCGCCCGGTTGACGAAAGAATCCTTCCTCTTATAGGTTTAACCATGGGAGTTAGGCTATGAACCAAGTTTATCAGCCATCGTCTATTCATCCTCGACATCACCAAACCATTGGTGACGGGCTCCCAGAGACTTTGCTTAACGATGGCAGCGGAATCTCCACGTTGAGTTTTCAGGGAGGAATTTTTACTTCCCAGTTGGGATCCAAAGTCAGCCTCTTTCGAAACGATGAGTTTATCGAAAAACTCAACCAACAGCTTCGCTACGAGCTGGGTGCCGTCGGGACCTATAGCCGGTTAGTCCACAAATCCATCGCATCCGATCTGAGCCAGGAGCTGATCACGGCACACCAAAAAGCAAGCCGCGAGCTATGCTGTATCATCATCTCCCACCATGGCCTCCCGGATAAAGAGCCCGCACCGATCTTTAAGGTGACGGGTACGATGATCGACCTTTTGACCCAGCTCTCCTTAAGTCCAAAAATCCTTATCCTATCCCTGAGCAATTTCGAACAGCATATGAGTCGACGCTACCGCAATCTTATCCTTGTGGCTCCCGAACAAGACCGCCACACTCTTATCGAGCTCAAACGCCTGTCCCGCAAAAACCGGTCCCTTTTGCGCAAGTCTTTTCGGGCAAGGTGAGCCTTAAATCCCAGGGACGTAACTCATTATTAGGCATTGTTTAGTGTAGGTATGCAGTTCATCAAAAGTGCATGTCATAACCGTATACCTAGTATTTAGTACGATATCGTAGTCGATCTTTGATGTTTCTGCCCCCATTAGAAAAATCCGCTCGTTATTAATTAAAGTTCCAGGAGTATACTGCATCCCATCCGTTGGGTTAAAGTTGACGGTATCTGACCCTGGGGCCCCTCTTACGACAAGAATACCTTTCGCGGGTCCAATGGTATAAACCCAGTCATACCTAATCGATGGCGGCGTGGACTGAAGGCTTAGGAAAGAAACCCGTTGGATGCCATTGATCGCTGCATTATCACGTACCGTACAGACCTCCGTCTGGACCTTGTAGGTTTTACAGTCTGGACGGTAGGACGTCGTTAGGATGCCTTTATACTGACCGCCATAGGTATATTCCAGCTCAATACTTGAATTTTGCAAATCGGTGGTCGAAAGCGCTGTGATGCCCTCAAAAACATAGGATACGTGGGAATCGGGACTACTAGCGGGACCATTAGGAGTTTTGGTGATGATAGGTGCCACCAACCCTTCGTTACTGGATTTAAAACGCCAAACTCCCGTGGCCAAAAGTAGGGGATCATCGGTTTTGACCCCATTTTTTTCGACCCGACAGTTGATCCCAACACCCGTGGCTGTAGCCAGTGGTAAATTGCAAGCTAAGTACATGCCGGTTATGTTTTCAGGCGGCTGTGGAATATCGGCCGGACCTGGGTTGCCTTGTGCATCACCTCCGGACACTGTCGGCGGTGCATCAGAGGCACTTCCTGGTTTTTGTGCGGCTGTCCCCGAAGTCGGTTCTTTGGTGACCACGGCAGCCGCTCCCTTTGCCCCAGGCTTGGCTGCTGCAGCTTCCTGATCCTGATTTTTTGTGTCCCGGTCTGCCTTACGGTCAACCGACCCATTTTGAGAGTCCATAGAGGTAATACTAGGCCCATCACAACGGAATAGGAGGATAGGACAACCCAATATAAAGATTTTAGTAAGGTACTGGTTAAATAATTTCATAAATATTCTCGGTAAATTTTTCAATTTTTGCTCCTCCCCTGTTGTTAAAGGTTTCGGATCAATCAAAAATAATATTGAGCCGTGTTAAAAAATAAATAATATATCCAATATTTATGGATATTTACACATATTTTTTATTCCTTTATTAAACACCTTAGCGTAATAGGACCGGCACACCATCCTAAGACGACTTAACCTGGTACATCAGGGACTCCCTGTAAATTTAAACCAAACCACACTAATATCATCGTTAGACTTGCGTCCGGTTTTTTCAGTTTCGATCTGCCATAGAAAATCATTAAGAGCCTTAGGTTTGGCCGCGAAGGGGAGATGATTGGTGCTAAAGAATTTTTTAAGTTGCCGATGGCTGCGACTTCGGGTCATTCCATCGGTATAGCAAATGATCTCGCTTCCGGGTTGGATGTGTTGTGAAATCATCTGTGGATGAAGAGATTCAACCATACCAATCGGATTTGATTGGGTTGAAAAATACGAAATAGTTTTGTCATTAGGATCCTTAGGGGTGAGCAGGATGGGTGGGGGATGACCGCAAACAGTGCAGTAGACCAAAGCAGCTTTCAGATCAAAAGTGAAACCAACCATAGTGACAAGTTGAGTTCCGCCGCTATTTTTAAAGACTATACTATTGGTATCGTCAATAAAGGTCAGGATAAATGTCTCACTCTCTAAGGTTTTTGGGGACTTTCGCTCTAGCATCGAAAACACAGTCTTAGCCACAGATACTGTCAGCGTCGCCTGGACACCGTGTCCCGCCACATCCACAAGGACAAAGTGCCGGAGATGGCCGCTCGCTGAGCTTGCAAAGGCGTACCAGTCGCCCCCTCCCTCGGTATAGGGCAGGTGAAAGTCAGCGATCCCAACCCCGTCCCACACAGGAGGCTTACTCGGGCGAAAGACCCGTGCCTGTTCGGAGACCTCCATAAGCTCTGAACGGTCCCGTTTGGCAAGCACCTCCCGTATACGAGTCTTATGGGCAAAACTGGTCAGGGAACACCCCCACAGACTCAACATCGGCATGATAACCGGAATCACAAAATCAAGGACCAGAAAGCAAAAGTGACCAGTCGCCAAAAAGGCAAAAGTCGTGACCACTAAAACCGTGGCAAACACCACTAAGGGAGCAAAGGCTCCAAGCCATATTCCGGCGACACCTAAAACCAACACGAGGAGCCATGGCTGCTGGAACACTCCAAGCCAGGGCGTACCTAAAACACTGTTTACAAGGGACACCTGAACCAAGCCGCCAGGAATGGTCCCGACAGGTGATTTATGGAAATCTGTAGAACCCGTATACATACCTGGTAGGATCACCACGGTATCTCCAGGAGATACCTCCTTGGCCCTCAAGTCGGCTTGTGGTAAGGCGAGCATCGAGCCGAGACGGTAGCTAGAGGAATAGATTTCACTGGGCCAAATAAAATTAACCGGAATTCTGCCGTTTCTATCGATGCCGACCGGTCGACCATCCACGGCAAAAACCCCATCGCTAAAGTATCTCTCTCGGGCAGCAAGCAATGGCAATGCGGGCACATATCGGTGATCGCCAAAGGCAAGAAACGCCTCGACTCGTCCCATCTCGTCATAGTGAAGGTGCCCTGATCCAGCAAAGATCGGCGCTAGCTCAGGGTGAGGACCGTACACAAACCAGCCCTGGTAGTCCCGTGGCGAGGGCAAGGGCGCGTTGTCGCTTCGCACTGCGGCAAGGTTATAGAGGGGGCGATCCAGGTTAAGGGGGCTACGCCATTGTTGTCGATTAGGTAGGGCGAAGGACCCCACATAGATCGGGGTTTTTATGGCTTTTAGGCGAAGTAGCAATTCTGCTTTATGATCGAAAGGATCGGACACTATGCCAAAGATTTTGTCGATAAGAATCGCCTGCGGACCCCGTCTATCGATTGCTTCAAGTGCATGAACCCAGTCGTCCATGGTTAGGTCGGGGCGCTGCAAACGGGCCACGCTGTCGTCGTCAAAGACATAGACTTTAAGGCGGCTAGACATTTTAGGGCTGCGTCCCAAGATATGGCGTGATTCAAAAAAAAGCCGCATTGTGATCGTCGATTCCAGGGAATCAGCAGCACCTAAGATATCCAAAAGGAGCACAAAGGCTCCGACCAGCCCAGCTAAACAAATCCCGCCAAATCGGCCCCAATGCTGCCTAAAACGATCGACAACAGATCTTATAAACCAACGAGGGAGAATCGATTTATTCATCCTCTAGGGATCGGCTGTATAGATCCTTTCTTGAGGAGCGGTTGACTGCGACCGCCCCATTTTTAAGCAATCCAAAAATGGCCACCTAGGGCATTTACGAACCTGCTCGTACGTCCATTTTTAAAGGCTGCAAATAGCCAACTTATCAATCTGCAATCATTGATTTAATAGGATTTGTTTAAGTCGGCATAAATTTCACCGAGATGAGATCTATATCGCTGAGGGGTACGGCTGTTAGACGGCGACATAAAGCTAAAAATGATGGAAATAATTAAAACATAAAGGAGTTTGCTATGAAACCGAGGACATCTTCCCGCTATAGAGCGGATCGAGATTTGAAAAAGTTCATTGGCCAGTTGGTCCTAGGTTGCGCCTTTCTATCCCATCCCGCTTTTGCTGCAGATCCCTACGTTATAAGCTATGGCGGCCGTTTGGCGACTCCTTCGGGGGACGCGGTCAAGGGTCCGGTGGATCTTGAAATCAAATTTTATCGGGATGCCGCTGGAGGCACAAACCTCCCCGTGAGCCCGATCGTAAAACGAGGGGTTGTCCTCAATGACGGAGTCTTTCTTGTGGATCTTGGGGAGCTATCGGCTGCCGAAATGCACCTGGTTTTTTCCCCCAGCCTTGCCACCTGGGTCGAAGTGATGGATACCACAAGTCGCACCACCTACCCGCGGCAAAAATTGTCCGCCGTGCCCTATGCCTTTAAGGTACCGACCGATCAGGCGGCCATCACCTTTGACGGCGACGGACGGTTGACTGTCGGGTCGATTCCCATCTCTAAGGTGTCGGGCCTGGATGCTGCCCTAGCCCAAAAAGGCGACTCCAGCAGAACCTTTGCCGTACCCGATATTAACGGGCTTGCTTCGGCACTTGCAGGTAAAGCCGCCCTTGATGCTACCTTAACGGGGGATGTGGCGGGTACCCTTTCGACAACGAGCGTCAACAAGATCCGCGGGTATACTGTGGTCACACCTACCGCTGCCAACACTTTTTTAAACTTTGACGGGACCAGTTTGGTTTGGTCACCTGTGAGTGCGGCAGGAGTTGTTTCTGCCACATCAGGGACAATCGGCGGCACCACAGCGATGGACACCTCGGGAACGGTCGCAGGTGCTGGCAATTTTGTGGTTAAAGGCGACGGCACCAACACCACGGAACTACGCTTTAACGACGGCGATAATAGCAACTACGTCGGCTTAAGGTCTCCTGCCAATGTCACCACCAACAGAGTCTGGACCTTGCCGGCAGACGATGGAACTTCAGGACAGGTTCTTTCTACTAATGGCAGTGGAGTCCTCGGATGGGCGACCAATGGTTCAGGTATACCACCAGGCACTGCGGGGGGAATCGCTTACTATGCCACAACGACCACCTTAGGTTCTTCCGCAGCTCTTACCACAAACGGGGTGATGTTGGGTGGTGGTGCAGGTGCCCCCACGGCGACGGGAGCTGGGGCGGCCTACCAGCCACTTCGTGTCCCTAGTGGCGGCGGTGCTCCGGTGTTTGGGGCCTTGGATTTGTCCCAGTCGGCGGCAGTCACCAACTCTTTGCCAGTGGCCAACGGCGGTACTGGCGGCACAAACCAAGCCACGGGACGCGCTGGTCTCGGGGCAGCAGCCTCGGGGGCTAACTCCGATATCACCTCACTAACCGGCCTGAGCACACCGCTGAGCGTGGCTCAAGGGGGGACAGGGGCGACGAGTTTTACGGCGAAAGGGATGCTCTATGGAGCCGGGTCAACAGCCATCTCAGCCACAGCGGCTGGAACTCAATACCAAGTCTTTCAAGCAGGGTCAGGTGGAGTTCCCATGGTTGGTGCACTCAACCTCGCCCAGTCGGCGGCAACCACTGGAACCTTACCGGTGGACCGTGGGGGGACTGGTGGGACTAGCTTTCCAGCCAATAACCTGCTTCTCGGAAGCGGGACCAGCGCTTTTCTGACTGTGGCTCCAGGAGTGAGTGGCCAAGTCTTGACCTCTGATGGCACCACATGGATCAGTACTATACCCCCTGCTGGACCTTGGACTGATGCGGGGCCAAATATTTATAGGTCTTCTGGAAATGTTGGCATTGGCATCAGCGTTCCCACCACAAAGTTGCAGGTAGCCGGAACGATTTCATCTTCACCGGCAACCACCATGACTCCATCAGGCACGGCCCAAACGATTGATCTCTCCAGCAGCAATTCCCATATTCTCCATTTAGGCAGTGCCACCGGAACGGTCACCGTTACATTGTCTAATCCCTCGGCGGGCGCTGTTTATCTTATATCGCTGGTCCAGGGGGCCACCCCCCGTTCCATCTCCTGGCCCGGCACTGTGAAGTGGCAAGATGGCACCGCCGCCGTCCTGTCGGGAGCTAATGCAACCGATCTCATCACGCTTTACTATAATGGGACCAATTACTTTGCGATTGCTACAAAAAACTTTTATTAGCCTATTATTGTCATAACATGCTAATTTTATGCAATAATTATCCATCTCCCACAGTCGCAGCAACTTGACGGATTGGGGTTTATCCCCGATAATTTTGAAACCATTACATTCCATAAGACGATTTTGTAACCAGCAAACGCAAAGGGCTAAACCAATGACCGATGAGACCAAGCCCGGGAGCGCACCCGCCGATTCATCCGTTGAGTCCCCGGTCGACCCCGATAAAGCCGAAGGGGGGGTATCCCGCCGCGACCTCCTCGCTGCCGTACCGCCGGTTGTGGGTGGCCTCGCTTTTTTCGGACCGCCATATGACAAAAGCCATGGTTTCTATGAAATGTTTTTTATGCAGGGCGCCAAATCCCCCCTGAATGGCCAAGAAGGTCTCTGGTTTTGTGGATCCAACGCCTATGGCCAACTGGGTCTGGGGGACACCGTAGATCGCAGCCACCCCGTGCAAACCGGGACCGCCCATCGATGGAAAGAGGTGGCGGTCGGAGGCTCCTTCACCCTCGCCAGGCGCGCTGACGGGACCCTTTGGTCCTTTGGAAACAACTATGCCGGCCAGCTAGGTCTTGGGGATACCACCAATCGTAGCGGTCCTACACAGGTAGGGAGTCTTAGCAGCTGGAGCCGACTAGCTTTGGGTTCCGAACATGCTGCAGTTCTACGCAATCATGGGACCCTTTGGACCTTTGGATTGAACAATGATGGGCAGCTAGGAATCGTAACGATGCCAAATCAAAGCAATCCCGTCCAGGTGGGGACCCTGAGCTCCTGGAGTGGAGTTGCAGCGGGACGTCACCATACAATCGGGGTGAGAACTGACGGAACCCTTTGGACTTTTGGAGGCAACACTTGGGGTCAGCTAGGCTTAGGCGACACGAATTCCCGCCAAAGTCCCTTTCAGGTGGGGTCCTTAAGCAACTGGAGTGAGGTGGCAGCAGGATACCTCCATACCGTCGCCCTGCGTAAGGATAGAACCCTATGGGCTTGGGGACAAAACTCCTATGGCCAACTAGGCAAAGGAGACGCTATTCCAAAGAGCAGCCCGGTCCAGGTAGGCACACAAAGTGTCTGGAGCAGTATAGCTGTAGGAAAATTCCATACTATGGCCCTCCGCACCGATGGCACCCTATGGGCATTTGGAAAAAATCTTGAGGGTCCTTTGGGCAACGGGACTTCAGTTAATCATAGTAGCCCCGTTCAGGTCGGAAATCTAAGTAGCTGGACCGAAGTGGCCGCAGGTCACGAACATACCGTAGCCTTAAGAAACAACGGCACCCTTTGGACTTTTGGGTCCAACACTTTGGGCCAACTAGGCCTAGGGGACACCAACTCCAGGAGCAGCCCCGTCCAATCCATGGCCCTATCCCCTTGGGCCCGCATCATTGCTGGCGGTGACCAAACGGTTGCCAACACCACACCAGAAATCTCCGACACCTCAGGCACCCTATGGTCCATTGGCCAAAACAATTTTGGCCAACTTGGACTTGGAGATACCACTCTCCGCAGCAGTCCCATTCAAGTAGGCACCCTAAGCACCTGGAGTCAGCTGGCCGGAGGCCAGATTTATACTGTCGGCTTAAGGACCGACGGGACTCTGTGGGCTTTTGGGCTTAATACCAATGGCCAGCTATAGTCTTTCTCACATGACTTGATATTATCCCTTGAAATTTTTCTTTTATCATGCCATCTTCTCGACCATAATGGACCTTCTTTAACGTGCTCTCAGCAGAAGGTCGTAAAAAGTGCCATTTCAAGGACAAGAATTTA
>JBGSUI010000086.1:0-13384 GCA_041736175.1 Oligoflexales bacterium
CTAGGGCTTGACATGATTCCACTGAAGTTTCGTAGAAATGTGATTTATTCGGCGTCAAAGAAGCCAGCTCATCTACCATTTTTTTGACTGAAATGCTTACATGATTGCGTTTTAGTTCTTCTTTGAGTTTTGGTCGTCCCATACAACTCCCGATTGGGCCTTAGCTTTCGCACTCTAATATTTGCTTAAGATTCTGATGGACTATGATTTTAGCGAGAACAAGCAAAATAAAATCACCTTCACCCGCTTCCTTGGCGTTTCAGATTGATGCAATCATACTCATAAAGTGGTTGGCCTAAGTCGAGCCAAGGTCTTTTTGTGACGGGAGCTCAGGGATCGCTCGCTTCATAAATGCATCGAAGAGTGGGACTGTAAACTCAGTGTCGCCATGGGATGGACTATAAATCATCCCCTTCTTGATGAGTCGGTCGCGGATCGGCCCCAGCTTTTGCGATTTACTGCCGAGAACTTCCGCCACATCCCCCGAACGTTGAACACCAGCACCAAGTTCAGCCAAGGCTCGTAGATAGTTCTTTTCTTGAGGCGTTAGCCGATCAAAACGAACGCGGAAAAAAGCCTCGTCTAGGCGCCGAATAACTGCGGATGTGGCGAGGTCGACGGATGCTCTATCGATAACTTTGTCGGGAGCGATCTTCCACGAGTGATAGCCCCACTCCTGTATGAAATATGGATATCCCTCAGTGAGGGTTGCGATCTTTGCTACCGCTTCTCTGGTGATAACGGCGCCAGCATGAATCACCGGATCCGCCAATGCGTGCTCGATATCGACAGAAGCCAGAGGGCCGACGCGAGGGAAATTGAAAAGTCGTTCCGCATAGCTTTTTGAATCGCCTGCTAAGCCTGGAATTTGAGGTAGACCAGCACCAATCAGGATCAAAGGGGCATTGGTTTTAGCGACACGCTGCATGGCCATGATCAGAGCAGAAAATTCCCGATCAGACAAATATTGCATCTCGTCGATGAGCATTGCCACTCCAGTACCACGCGCGCGCGCGGCCTCAGCCAAAGCACTCAAGGCATCGGGAAGATCAATTTCGATGTCGCCGGAATCAGCGACACCAGGCTCTGAATCAACGGAGATTTCGGCACCGGCGTATGAAATTTTAAATCCATTGAAGAGACTTTTCGCCACCCGCAATCCACGTTTTACAATCTCGTTAGCGGTTGCAACACGATCGAGATTGAGGAGGATCCTTCGTATGTCGCTCGCTAAGAGTGCCGGAAGTTCCTTGCCTTCATGGCACTCAACAGCGATTGTACTATAGCCCGCCTCCTTAGCTTTCTCTTCTAGATAGGCCAGTAATACCGTCTTGCCGACACCCCGTAGCCCGACCATGATCATGCTTTTCTCAAAGCGCCCAAGCAGCGTACGACCCATCAAAAGTTTAGCCTGTTCAATGAGTTCTTGTCGTCCGGCTAGTTCATAAGGGCGGGAGCCAGCGCCAGGAGTGAATGGGTTTAGGAGTTGGTCCATATTTATAAGAACCTTTACATAGTTTAACAAAATATACACCTAACTTGATAAATTAGGTTAAAGTCAGTATATATCCAGCAACTCACTATTTCAATTGAAAAAAGCCTATAGGGCAATCAATGGCCTTTTTTGTGAAGGAGTGGCTAGTGGATAGCTTGGACTTCATCCAAAAGAATCGGCAACTTTTGCACTTCGTCAATAACACGCAAAAGCGTAGGGCTTGGTTTCAAGTGTTACCTCTCTCCGGATCGAAGGTACGGCCGCAATTCATTGCCAATTTGCAAAGCTAATGTCATGATCACCTCATGATCATGAGGTGACCTTGAAAACAAAACCACTATCAGCCAATGTCTCCAAGCTAAAGCTTCATCTAGGCAAATATCTCGCGATGGTTCGTCGCGGAAAGGCCATTATCGTACTAGATCGGTCAACTCCGGTAGCCAGGTTGGTCCCTTACTCAGACGATGCTTTCGACACTCTTGCCGTCGTTCCTGCGTCCCTAGATCCATCGGGATTAGCCTGCCTTGTCTTCCCGTCCGTTGAAGCTAGCTCCACCGATAGCACTTCCAACCTGCTCGAAGAACGAAAAGAGCGAACCCAATGATCGCATTCATCGATCCCTCGGCGATGCTACGGGTACTCTTTGGTGAACCAGGACAGGTTTCTGAATGAAAATCGATAAAAAAAGCAATTATCAGCGATCTGCTCCAGGTCGAGTGCCGGCGAACTACCGATCGGATGCGGCTATCGTCGAAATTGAGTGACAGTGAAGAGCACTTGGCTTTGATGTTCTCGGGTGCTGAGAAGGATGGGCTGAAACCCAACTAAAACCCCCTACTTTAAATTGACTGGTACAGAAACTGGAACCACCGCTCCAGAGACGAATTTAAAAGCCCTCAAATTCACCTTTTCGTACCGCTTCGACAGCTGCTGCGACCCGGTCAGGGTCTCGCTTTTGAAAAGCCCTATGGCTCATGGAATCTTTTTCACCCGACCTGGCAAACTTTTGCTTGGATGAAACAAGGTCGGCAGCCCTCGCTTGTGCTGGTGTGGCACCACCGACGCTTGCTGGCGCCATCTTAATAATGCGCTGAAAACAGGAGGGATCTCCGTGGCATTGAGAACATTGGGAATCCAGGTCCCAGGTCGACAGCTCTTGGAGGGATATGCGCGCAGTGCCCTCAAATCCGCACTGTGAACATCGAATATCATACATTGGCATGGTGATATAGCCTCCATCTCTAACCGTTAGGCCCAGCATAGCACAGATAGAGGCATTCGCTCTTTCCTTTGTAGCCAACAGCAAGTAACCTGCCCTAAGGTGTCTCGGAATACACAACTTTTCACGAATAGGTGATCATATGGGTGACAAAAGTCCAAAAAGCAAGGCCAAAGACCAGAAAAAAAAGGCTAATGACAAAACAAAAGCAGATCAGAAAGCCCAAGCCAATCGGGATGCCAAAAGTGCCGCAAATCCCAAAGGCAAGGGCAAGTAAATCCAATTAGGATTTTTTGACATCATCTTTTTTAGAGACTTCATTGACCTTAGCATCTTCTTCGGCAAACTCACAGCCATCGAGATTGAGGTCGTAGGTTTTGCCATCAGAAAACTCCACGGTCGGCTCCGATCCCGTAAAGGTGATCGTGTAGCTGACCGATGGTGTGGTCGCGTCTTTTGCGTAGATAGCACCGGTGATTTTGCCAGAGGTGGCATCGCATTTTTTGGCTTTTTCATAGAGGACATTGTCAAACTTTGTCTCGACCCGAGTCCCATCTTTAGCGACTCCAATAACAGTGCCGGATTTTACAGTGCGGGAGACTAAGGCTGATGTATTAGAGTCCCGGACCAGGGTAATCACCAGTGGTGCCCCTTCACCGGTTTTTATGGTGCTTTCCCAAGCTTTAGACTCACCTTTTTTGTTGGTGGCTGACAGCTTACGCTCCATAGAGCTGGAAACTTGTTTTTCGATGGTGAGTTTACCCTGATCGTTGGTGACGTTGGTCCATTTGATATTCCGCGTCCCTTGGCTCGACCGAGAGGACTTTCGGGCGATGGTCTCTTCGCCTTTTTTTGTGGTTTTGGTGAGGGACTGTTCGTCCGATTTTTCGCTTTTGAGCGCGACGGCCAATTCGTAACCTTTAAGATCAGCTCCGGCTAAATTGACTCGTTTTTTGCTGGCATCACACTTTACGGCCGTTCCTTCTTTGGACCAGGTACGGGTTCTTTCCATAAGATAACTTAATTTTGAGTAGCCTTTGAATTTGACCCTTTCAAATTCATTTTCGTGATTAAAGCTATGTTTAAGGGTCACCACAGCTTTGTTCCCCTCTTCGACGCAGTCGCGAAATCGGTTTACTTCGCTTTTTTTATTGGTTTCTTTCCCTAAAAGAGCAAAGCTCGCCGACGTGCTGGAATCAAGATCTTCCATGGCCGAAGAGATCGCATCGTCCACCTGGGCCGTAATGGAATCTCCGATCACTTCTTCGTCTTGTTGGACGAGAGGCGCGTCGATCGACCCCGTCCCCGTGCTAGAAGTTTCTTTATCTTTATCCTTCTCTGTGGCTGCTGGGTCTTTAGCAGCCACTCCATCCCTAGCTGTTCCATCCTGGGTTCCACAAGAAGGCAAGACAAAGAGAGCTAAACCAAAAGGCACGATTAACAGGTTTTTTTTGAAATTCGTTTTCATAAAATAACTCCTAAGCGATTTGTTTATTAAACCCTAAAAATAGATCCGGTTTATTAATTGGATTGCGTCTTAAAAAACGCCGCCAACAATAAGCTTATCGGCATCTTAGGTTTGCACTTGAGATAAATCTAATTAGTTATTTATTTTTAATAGGTTATAAATTCCATTTTCATCGAAAACCAACATTTTTTGCACCCGAAGGAGGGTGCAAAACTCCGCCAACTTTAGTCCTTCGATGAGCCAGAAATGGTAGACAAAAGGAGAGGTATTATTTTAGATTCCAGATTTATTTAAACAAAACATAACGTTATACCACATTCCTTAAGCAAAACCGTAAGTTTACCGATAAAGGGAGAGGTGCAAAAACAGCGCACCTTTTAGGACCAGCTTTAGAAGGCTCAGATCCTATCCTTAACCACCTGAGAGGACTCGTTTTACTTGGTATCGAATAAAGACATAGCAGAGAGACAGCCCACCCACCCTAAGCACTTTGCAAAAGAGGTCGGAGTGACCGGCTTTTTAACACCACAAGAATACCTGGGCGAGCTTTACCAAGTGGTTAAATCTAAAAAAAGTCACTACTCCTATTTAGATTTCTCTGAGGACTTAGGATTTTCTCGGACTAACGTCCTGAGGCTGATGATTGCTGGGCAGCGGCCCCTTTCAATCAAAAGTGGAATTCGCATGGCCCAATCTTTAGAACTCACCGGGGTTGATCGACGCTATTTTATGATCCTTATTAAATACAGTCTTTGCCGGGTCGCCTCCGAACGGGACGAGCACTTTAGAGAGCTGGTTTCTCTTAAGACCAAAAAAAGCCCAAAAGACCTCAATCCTAACCAGGCTGAGTACTTTAGCGAGTGGTATCACCCCGTCATCCGCGAGATGACAAGCCTTAAGGATTTTAATGGAGATCCCCATTGGATCCAAGAACGGCTCAATTTTGGCCTGCGTCTAGACCTTATCAAACGCAGTCTCGATCTACTAACCACCTTAGGATATATCGAGTATGTCCCTGATAATCAAACCTGGCGGCGCTCGGACCAAAAAATCAAAACCGACGAAGAAGTGGATAGCCTTGCCTTGATTCGATATCATCAAAAGATGATGGAGATCGCCAAAGAGTCCTTGACGGTCATCGACGAAGACCAGCGGGATATCCGCGCAGCGACCTTAAGTGTTCCTGCGGCGATTTTGCCAGTGCTTAAAGCGAAGGTCGCTGCGTGGATAAACGAAATGTCGGATCTGGAAAAACCCGCAGAGACCTCTGATCTAGTGGTTCAAATAAATGTTCAGATGTTTGCTTTTACCAAGACATCCTCAGGCAGGTCGGGAGGTGACAAGACATGATCTATTCCACGGATTTTTTCTCTCGACTTAAGATCACGGCTGCCCTTGCTGTCGCGGTTCAGCTACTGTCAGGATGCGGAACGGTGGTAGGCAATCCTAAAAAACCCACCAACCCGCCTCCTTCCCAAGGGGTCTCTCCTGACGACATCCTAGACCCTCTAGATCCCGCAACCCAAACGGCGATCTCTACGATGAAACTGCCTACGATCAGCTTTGAGCTGGGCGACTTGACAAGTGACGACCAAGGGGCAGCCTTTGCCCTGCGAGACCGCCCGGAGCAGTTTGACCAAAACGAAGACTTTAAGTCCGATGATACCATCATGAATCAATGGAGCCTCCGTCTCGAAAAAATCATCGACAATATGAACAACGTCACAGCCGCGGTCAACCGATCTCTTGAGTCTGAAGACACCGAAGCTACCGAGAAAAAGGTCAAAATCAAACGTAAAGGCGTCGAGAGTAGGCTCTCGGCTACGATCGACAAAATAGAAGACAAGGACGGCACTCGATTTGAAGCTGCCGTCTGTTTAGGGGGGCGTCTTGCTGGATTTTTGACCTGGAATGCTGATCAATCAAAAATCATCTATACCCGAGACCTTGCCTCAAAAGCCAAAATGGCCGACGACGATCTCCCCTTGATGAGCCAGCTTTCTATTGAAAAAACCGACCAGGGAGTCAAATACCTCCTTAAGACCAGCGGTTCATGGAGTAGCCACCAGCCAGCCAATGCTGATGGGCCTTTGTTTGTGGACTCGACGGAAAGTCTCCGCATGGGTGACGGAAAAATCGAGCTTAAATATGTGGCTGACTACTTTACGGCTTTTCCTAATGATCAAAAGTTTGAAGGGGACAGCTATCTCGTCGGACGCATCCATCCCACAAACCAAAAGGCAAAATCGGGCAAAAACAAGTCCCAAAAAGAATTTGTCGCTTATTTTAAAGGCCTAAGCCAAGGCACCTGTCGCAATGGTTTCGATGAAAGCTCTCCGACTCTCTGGCAGCCCAAAGCTAACGAACCTCGGTTTTGTTTAGGACGGCCTCTGGCAAGCAATCGATTTAAAACCACCTTAGCCTTTTATGAGACCCTCTCATCACTTAAATCCATCGGAGTCCCTAGTCGTCAGAGCTTAGCTGTTCCTGCTTTTAAAGCGGGTTTGTCTTGTGACGAATAGCCAGTCTTTCCTCAAGGAAAAGCTCGATTCAAAGGCGTAAAAATTCTGATCATTGACAAATTGATGCGTTGTATATTCTATCGATCACAAACAAATATCTTTTTGGCAACATAACATGTTTTTTGTTGATCATAAAGATTGGATCAAAAACTTGTTTTGGCAATTCTATTATTTGAATCTCATCCTGCTTCGGAAAAGCGGCTACAGCATGTTCTGGTAAAACAGTAAAACCAAGGCCACAAGCCACTGGATCTAAAATCCGATTGATCTGGTTGACGAATCCCCTGACAGGAAAATCATGGACAGACCTATATTGTTTGGGAAAGTTTTCAGAAAGGAGTCTTGAGGCATGGAGGTACCCATCTGGGTGAGCAATAAAACCGCAATTCACAATATCATCGTAGGTGGCTATTTTGACTTTTTTGGGTGCCACAAGCAGTAATTTTTCGTTGGAGATTTTCTTTTTGTTAATGCCGGGATCGTCGATGTCGACTGAGATATAAGCCAGTGGGTACTTTTCAGCGAGAACACCTTGAACAATGCTTTGATTGGGAGCGACTGTAAAATAAAAATTCAAAAGTGGATATTTTTTATTTAACTCTAGTAACGTGGAGTAGAGTTTTATACCAAAACTCCCGGGACTAGCGATCATACAGGCTCCTTTGGTTGGTTCGTCGAGGCTGATTTCCTCCCTAAGCTTTTCATGCTCAGCAAACAACTTCCTGCAGTACACCAGCAATTTATCTCCGGCTTCGGTAACTCGAAAAAACTTTCCTTTGCGTTCGATCAGGACAATTCCGTAGTAATCTTCCAAATGTTTGAGGTGCTGGGTGACCCCTGGCTGTGTCATATTGAGTTTTTTGGCTGTAGCGGTAAAACTTTTGGTCTCTGTAAGATTTATAAAGGTCTTTAAATATTGGGTATTCATGCTATATAATATCCTTTTATGAAAACTATAATTTTAAATCATTTTATTTTATAATTTAGAACGATTATAAATTTTAAGCAATAGCTTTGATTTAAAGCAATTGTGTTGCTTGGCAAGCTTCGAGGAAGTCTGACCCAGCTTAAGAATTAAAGGAAATAGTTATGATACAAAGAAAGCTCTTGATCCATGTCATAGCAGCGTCAAGCTATGGAATGATTTCATGCGGACCCAATCAAAGGCAACATAACTTGATCGCGGTAAAGGCAAACGAAAAGATGGAAAAACCAACAGGGACGGAGATTGCAGCTAAGGATGCTCAGGATTTAGAGTTATTGCGACAGCGTCTCCTAAAGTTAAATAGTGGGATTTATGAATTTTGGCTCAACAAGGGACTTGATCCAGTCGATGGGGGGGTCTATGGCTTTCACGATCAAGATGGGCATCCCGATACCAAGGCTGACAAAGGCCTGATCCAACAGGCGCGAAGTCTTTGGAGCGTTACGGCTTATTACGAAAACCGAATTCCTTCACTACAGGCTAAAGCCACAGCCTACAACATTAGAGATTTCATACTTAAAAATTTTCGTCCAGGAGCACATGGGCTTTACCCTTTTAAAGTCAGCCATGATGGTGCAAAAACCATCGATCCAGCAGAGCAGTATTATGCAAACTCTTTTGTAATCTATGCCTTTTCGGAATTTGGAAGGGTCTTTAAGGACGAAGCCGCAAAAAAGGTGGCGCTCGATGTCTTTCACGCAATTGCCGATAAGCCTTACACCGAGTCCCAGGGGGGCTTTGATCAGACTTACGGTGGATTTGATCAAAGCGGCGACCCATGGTATTTTTCTTCCCCAAAAGTTAAGAAGGCAATGAGCCCACATTTACATTTTGTCGAATCTTTTGCGGCGCTCTTTAGAGCCACACAAGATCCTAAGGTTGGCGTGATGCTAAGTCATCTGATCGACGTTTTTCTCGACAAAATGATCGCTAACAGATCATTCATTCATTCTGAGTATCTTCGGGATTTTGCCCCCTTTGGCACCCTGACCGTAAAATATGGCTACCAATTTATCGCAATTTGGGTTCTTTATGATGCCTCCCAACTCCTAGGCCGGGAGCATAGTATTCCGCTTCGGAGCAAGTTACTAAAAATTGGCGCATTTATCGCAAAAAGCGGTTTTGACGACAAACTTGGTGGCTATTTTGAAGAAGGCACACCAGAGGGTTTTGTGACCAAGCAAAACAAAGTATGGTGGGTGCAAGCCGAAGCACTGATGGGTCTATGGATGTTATACGAAATATCTAACGATCCGTCCTATCTTGAAAAAATGGCTAAAACCATCGACTGGATCGAAAATTATCAAATTAATCCCACGACAAAGGAATGGTGGTGGGAAATCATCGGGATCACACCGTCGCCCAGTTTGCTTTTTACAAGTAACGAATGGAAAGATAGCTACCATCATGGTCGAGCGACTATGTTTTTGCCATTACGCATTAACGGTCAGGAAAACCCTTGAATGAGATAGATTTTAAGAGTGGATTTGATCTCGTCCACAACGCTCCTCCATTTTTCGCAACGTTTTCAACGGATTCCCCTTAAAAATCTAGTCAATCAAACCTGGCTTTTTTATGGCGCTGATTTCAATCGGCACCACCAACTGATGACAAGCAAACGATCGACCTGGGCACCCTTGAGTTCGGTACCATATAAACTTACAAAACCGAGGTCAGCACCAGTGAGATCTGCACCCTTTAGGTTAGCGTTGTCGAGTTCGGCGCCCCAAAGATTAGCGCCCCGGAGATTAGCGCCCTCGAGATTGGCGCCCCTAAGATTAGCGTACTCGAAATTAAGTCCCGCGAGATCAAGACCCGCGAGATTAGCTTTCACGAGAACAGCGCGCTTGAAACCAGTACCCGCGAGACGAGCGCCCTGGAAATTAGCTTCAAAGAGATGAGCGCCGTGGAAATCAGCGCTCTGGAGATTAGCACCCGCGAAATCAGCGTTCGGGAGCCAAGTACCCCAAAATTTGGCATTGGTAAGATCACGGTTTCGGAAATCAGCCCCACTCATGCTAGCGTGACTGTAATTGGCGGGTGATCGCGTCGCTACTACCCTTGAATTCACTGGTAATTCCGCCGCATCCTCCCTCGGCACAGTGCCTTTTTTTAAGTCACTGAATGTGATTGGAAATGCCTTGGTTGAAACGTTAGAAATCAGCACTAAGTCTCTCTCGTTGATCGGTTGGTTTGTAAACATATTCATGTTATTTACTTTAAAATGTTCAAACAAAGATTTTGTAGCTTGAAGGGGGCGAAATCTGCCATTTAGGTGCGGCACCCATACGAAGTCGGTGTCATTTGTGTTCGATGGCCCGTCTCCAAAAATTCTTAACCAGATCAAGGGAGTATTCGGAGTGGTGGGAGTAAATTTTTCAAAGGTGATTATATCCTCGAATTCTTTATTCCCAGGTATTTTAAGGTCAAAGCTTCCGGGCCAATTAAGGTTTTTAAAATTATTAAAGGGTAGATTAGCCCCCCAAAAAACTGAGGGTGAGTTTTCGTTGTTCCCTCTGCTTTTGTTGCAGCCTACCATTAAAACGGCAATCGTCAATAAACACAGATGAATTTGTTTCTTTAGAAAGCCAAATTTTATCCTCACAATGGGAGTTAACATTCCACTCCTACTAAAAAACATAGAAACGAACATTTTTTATCCCTTTTGAATAGTAAGCCAAGCTGCTCGTCAAAGCTCCACAGACGCTTGTAAGCAAAATCCATACCCCATTGACCACGAGAATTTTCAGCATGATTGACGGACAGATAACCCACTCTTAAAGCGTGTTGAGATGCCTACAAAGTAAGCACCAAGCCACGTGTGAACTATCACCACTGTTCCGCACTAGCCTGGATTCCCACAGTTAGAATCAGCAAGCTGGCGGGGCTCGAGAGGTCTTATATCATCACAGGTATGACTGGTGGTCCGGGATTGGTGCTTGAGGACCAGCTGTGGACCCTGGTCGATCAGCCACTGAATAGCTTGCAAGGAGCGACGTCTCCGAAAGATCCTTGTCACCGATCGCCCCTGCTTCCCTATAGGCTCAACCATTTCGTCTGGCTTGCTTTGCCAAAAAGTGTCTATCAACCCCGTCCTTAAGAAAGTTTTTCATAACCGATTGGCGTGATACATTGAGGAAAAAGGCGATTTCATCTAGCTCAGATAAAAAAGTCGAGGTGAGATCGACGTTTACCTTCACGATTTCCCCAGCCGCTTGCATTTTTTGAGTTTCCCTAGGCGGCATTCTTTTGGGTTTTCCAAAGAATTGACCTGTCTCTTGTCCCATCACAGCCATCTTCTCAATATCTTCGATGGTTGCTTTCTTTCTGTTCTTCTTAGATATTTTCTTCATAATCTTTAACCTCTCCTTTTGTGGATTTCCAGAGAGTCACAAAGTGCTCATATTCGCCATCATTATCTTGCCTGACTTCGACAATTAAAGTGATTAACTTGCCTCGAACAAAGCCGATTGCTTTATATTGCTCCGGATCGTCGTTTTTTTGCTGCACAACATAAGGACAAGAAAACAGCTCCTGAGCTTCTTCAAAGCTTATGCCACGATCCCTTTTTAGCCGTTGGCTCTTGCTGTCATCCCATGTGATCCTCAACTTGGACCCCTTCTCACCCTATCGGCAAATAAGTTTACACTTATGATTTAATTTAAATCATAGCAGTCATGACTTCATGGGTTTTGTTTTAAGTACTTAATAACATTAGATACTTAGTTAAATTGGCTGAGTCGAGGCAGGAGTGAGGGCCCCCTTCCTATGGACTGATGCAATATCGCTTCCCAATAGAAAGACGCCTACCTAGCGACCCATGCCTCCATCTTAAGAGTGGATTTGATCTCGTCCACAGATAGAAAGGGATCTTTTGAGCTTCCACAAGGGATTTTTCTAAACCTTGAGATCCAAAATAGATATAATCCCATTCTTACCGCAGCCTGATTCGCCCACAAGTCCGACCGTCTCACCCCGGTTGATACTAAAGCTGACTTTGTAAGGCCAATTGCCGCACTGGGTACAAAGACTGGCTGATTTTTCCTAAAATTCGCCATTCTCCCTCGCCTGAATATACACCTTCCAGGATCTATGTATCCACCCGAAATTCAATATGTATCTTATAAAAATTAGTTTTTTCTAAATATTTTCTAGTTTGTTCCGAGAGTGGCTAGGTATGCACCATAGATGTCGAAACAAAGTTAGACAAAGGGGCAATTTTCGGTAAATGTTTAGGAGGTTTCACATGAAGATCAAAGTCCTAACACAAATCCTAATGATCGAAGCAAGTCCTGAAACCAGGATTGCCACCCTTTCATGTTTGGGACGTGTCCTCTGGCTCTCTTTTCTTTTAGCCCTTACCTCACAGGCCATGGCCCTGGAGATTACCTATTCGGGAAGACTAAGCGAAGAAAGCGGCAAGTCGATCGAAGGTCCACAAGACTTTACCGTCCGGTTTTATAATACTCCACAAAACGGCGATGCCGTAGGGCCGACCCTTAAACTCGCCGATACAGAACTCCGAGATGGGGTGTTCCTACTTAGTCTTAATTTTGACAACAACCAACTCTCAGCCATCTTTGGCGACGGCACAAAATCCGTGTACTTGGAAGTAGAGGCCGGGGGCAGAGTCTACCCCCGCCAGCGTCTGAGCGCCGCGCCTTTGGCCCTAAGAGTTCCTGTAGACACCAACTACCTAAACTACACAGACGGAAAGTTAAAGATCGAGTCGGTGGACCTAAGCCAAGTCAACGGACTCAGTGCAGCACTCGCAGCCAAAGCCGATGCCTCTGCGGTAACAAGCACCAATGTGGCCACCAAAAACCTCTCTGACTTGACCAACACTTCAGCCGCCAGGACCAACCTCGGTCTCGGTCCTCTCGCTACGGCCACCACCATCAGCAACGCCGAGATCAGCAGCTTCGCAGCCATTGCTGACTCAAAACTCGCTACGATTTCTGCAGCAGGCAAAGTCTCAGGCTCCGCCATCACTTCGGGAACCATCGGGGGAACCACCGCCTTTAATAGCTCAGGAGATATCACCACGTCGGGCTCTGTAAGCGCCGGGACTGTGACGACCTCTCTTCAAAACGGAGTCCTGCTTAAACCCTATCACACCGCTGTCGGCAGCACCGGCGAACTTCGTTTTAGCGAGCTTACCGCGGGGGGAACCAACTATGTGGGCTTTAAAGCTCCGGATGCTCTTACAGCCAACAAAATCTGGACTCTTCCCGGAGCCGACGGTACCAACGGGCAGATCCTTAAGACAGACGGCTCTGGTAACCTTGACTGGATCAGTGTGGGTGGTACGGGTACCGTCACCAGCGTGGGTCTAACCGCCCCTGCCGCAGGGATCACGGTCAGCGGTAGCCCCATCGTGGGAGCTGGATCCATTACCCTGGCTTTAGGAGACGACCTGGCCGCAGTAGAAGCTCTGGCCACCACCGGGGGCGTAGAACGAGCTGGGGCTAACACCTGGGTCACTTATACTTTGAGTGCCGCAGGGAAAGCGCTGATCGATGATGCCGACGCAACCTCTCAAAGAGCAACTCTAGGTTTAGGTGGGCTCGCCACCCTGAGTGCAGTGGGCAGCACCGAGATCAGCAACGACTCCATAACGGATACAGACATCAACGCATCAGCCGCTATCGCTACCTCTAAACTCTCCGGTGCTGTGACCTCAATCACAGGCCAC
>JBGSUI010000104.1:0-24874 GCA_041736175.1 Oligoflexales bacterium
AAAATTCTATAACCATTTGAATATTATGGATTATTCGTGATATTGGTGATCTTTTTCTATATTCAAATCACATTTTTTGGTAAAAATGGCTATAACGTCTGATTAAAAGGCTGTCGCCCAAAAGGAGCCGCACCCAAATCAGATATCGAATTTATCAGAGATTTAGCAGAAAATGGGCAATTGCGTGCTGTTATAGACCGGCAGTATCTATTAAATAATATGATAGAGGCTTACCACTATGTGCAGACAGGGCAAAAGCTTGGAAATGTTGTGATAAATATTGTGCTTGATACCTGATCTAGCCTAGCCTCGTACTGCAGCTTCAATCCTTGCGACATCAATTTTTTGCATGGTCATCATAGCATCAAAAGCCCTCTTGGCGATCTTGCGATCGGGGTTAGCAATGGCCGCAGTTAGTACGACGGGTGTGATTTGCCAGGAGACCCCCCACTTGTCTCGACACCAACCGCATTCGCTCTCCTGGCCGCCGTTCCCGACAATCGCGTTCCAATAACGATCGGTCTCCAGTTGGTCTTCGGTAGCCACCTGGAAAGAGAATGCTTCACTTTGTTTAAATGCAGGACCACCGTTGAGACCAAGACAGGGGATGCCCATCACTGTGAATTCTACTGTCAATACGTCTCCTTGCTTGCCTGATGGAAAATCACCCGGCGCGAGATGCACGGCATTTACAGCTGAGTTTGGAAAAACCTGGGCATAAAACCGGGCTGCCTCCTGTGCTTCGCTCTGATACCACAGGCAAATCGTATTCTTGGCAATCTTTGACATCTTGGGACTCCATTTTAGATATTTTAAGAGTTTAAACCATTTTTAGATTGAATGGATAAAAAAGATGCGCATTTGCACATAAGTCATATCTCAAGAAAATACTACTGGCACGAATACTAAACCCAGCACAGACCGTTGTCGTCCTGATACCTTATGGATTCCAGAAGTAGGGTTTCTTAGCAATCTAGAAACCGGAAAATGCAATCGCGTCGTTGTGGCACCAAACTGTAAGCGTGGGTTGCATTATTTTGAGGAACTCGGCTCCATCGAACCCATTGAACTGAAATCTTCTTCGCCGAGTTAGCTACCATAGCTCCGTAACGACTTGTAACTGCTTCGTTACCAGTTTTAGTAGCTGATACCCTACCAGACCTTATGCCTCCAAGCTCGCTAACCAAGTAGCCAGATTTTCTACTGTTCCTGACTTATGGGTCTTTTTATGGTGGAGTTTATGGACGAGCTGAATCGCCGTGGTGGGTTGGAGCCTTTCAGCAAAATAGTGAAGGGCTGGCGAAAACTGATCATCAGAAGTTTTAACCTCGACCATATATTCCAGTTTATTGCCGGTCACTGTCAAAAAATCGACCTCCCGGTGTTCGCGGTCACGCATATAATAGAGGTCTGACTTTAGACCTTGGGTATCACTAAGGAAATGGGACCGCTTCAGCAATGCGCATGCCACAACGTTTTCGAGTCTTGCGCCACCAGAGTCATTCACGCGACCGGTATCATAGAAATAAATCTTTGGTTCTTTTAATAGGGACCTTGCTAAATTTTTGGAATAGGGACGCACCATAAAAATAACAAAAAGACGTTCTAATAGTAGAACCCAACGCTGGACAGTCTGTGCAGTCACCTGCAGATCCTGGGCCAAATTGCGAAAGGAGATCGTTGAGCCCACTCTATTGGCGAGTAAATCTATCAATGTTTCTACACCTGCCATATTTCTAACTTGCTCTAAATCCAGGAGATCCTGGCGGATTATGACATCAAGATGACTGTTTCTCCAGCGTCTTGTGTCCAAATCTGATTTAGAAAGGTAGGGCTCCGGGAATCCTCCACGATCTAAAAGTCCTTGAAGAATCACTTCAGGATCCTCGGATCCGCAAAGCTCTGCCACTGAGAACGGGTGCATTCGATAAATAAAATGCCTCCCTGCTAGGGAATCACTGCCTTTTCTAAATATATCGAGGCGTGCCGAGCCAGTCACTAAAATGCGCGGACGAACACCTTCCGTGTCATAGATACCTTTGATCCATGATTTCCACTTCGTCATTTTATGGAGTTCATCAAAGATGAGAAGCTCAACTTTGCGCGACCAATTTTTTTTGATGATCTTGTTTCTTTGACCAATTTCGTCAAAGTTTAGGTACTCATTGGACTGAAAGGGAAGAGCTTTGGCAAATGTAGTCTTACCACATTGGCGTGGTCCAGAAAGCAAAACTACTTTTTTTTCTAAATCGTTACATATAAAATTGTATAAATATCTTGGTGTTAGCATTGTGATCGCCCTATCATCAAAAAGTCATGACAAATTGATGATAGGCCATACAGGGCGGGACTGCAACCAATTAGCACAATCCGTCAGTCTGTCTCCGCCCCCCCACCCCCCCTAAAAAAAGCAAAAGAGGCTTAGGTCTTACGACCCAAGCCTCTTTTTATAATCTGCTTTGTAGCTTCGTCTCAAGCGGGTCTGGTAGTTGCCAAACCCCTTAGGCACAAAGGGCGCGACTTACATCATGCCGCCCATTCCACCCATGCCGCCCATTCCACCCATACCGCCGCCGCCAGCACCAGCATGGCCTGCGTCTTTGTCATCTTTTGGCTTTTCGGCAATCATAGCTTCGGTCGTCAAGAGGAGGCTTGCGACAGAGGCTGCGTTGGTCAAAGCTGTGATGGTCACTTTGGTTGGGTCAATGACGCCAGCTTTATAAAGGTCTTCATGAACTTCGGTCAGAGCGTTAAAGCCGAAACCATCTTTAGCTTTTTTAACAAGCTCAAGGATCACGGCTGGCTCAACACCAGCATTGAATGCGATCTGGCGTAGAGGCTCTTCGATTGCTCGGCGGATGATCTGAACGCCAAACTGTTGTTCTGTGGAAAGCTTGAGATTGTCGAGAGCGCTTTGGACGCGGATAAATGCAGTTCCGCCTCCTGGGACGATACCGCCTTCGACAGCAGCGCGGGTGGAGTTTAGAGCATCTTCCACGCGAGCTTTTTTCTCTTTCATTTCGGTTTCCGTTGCGGCACCGACTTTTACGACTGCAACGCCGCCGACCAACTTAGCGAGGCGCTCTTGGAGCTTCTCTTTGTCGTAGTCAGAGGTGGTGTTATCGATCTCAGCGCGGATTTGTTTAACCCGAGCTTCGATGTCAGCTTGCTTGCCTTTGCCGTCGACGATGGTGGTGTTGTCTTTGTCGATGGTGATGCGTTTTGCATGGCCGAGGTCAGCAAGGGTCATGTTTTCTAGTTTTTGTCCCAGATCTTCGCTGATCATAACGCCGCCCGTAAGGACTGCGATGTCTTGGAGCATGGCCTTACGACGGTCGCCAAAGCCAGGGGCTTTAACAGCAGCGCATTTCAGGGTGCCGCGGAGTCTGTTGACCACGAGGGTTGCCAGAGCTTCGCCGTCGATGTCTTCGGCAACAATGACGAAAGGACGGCCGGTTTGGGCGATTTTTTCGAGAACTGGGAGCAGTTCTTTCATGCTGGAGATTTTTTTCTCGTGGAGGAGAATATAAGCATCTTCAAGCACGCAGACCATGCGCTCTGCATCGGTCACGAAATAAGGAGACAGGTAGCCGCGGTCAAACTGCATACCTTCGACGACGTCGAGAGTGGTCTCAAGGCCTTTAGCTTCGTCGACGGTGATCACGCCGTCACGGCCCACTTTGTCCATGGCATCAGCAAGGATTTTGCCGATTTCTGGGTCGTTGTTAGCGGAGATAGCACCGACTTGGGCGATCTCGGCGCGGCCACTGACGGGACGGGAGATTTTCTCAAGAGCTTTCACCACTTCTTGAACAGCTTTATCGATCCCTTTTTTGAGTTCCATAGGGTTGTGAGCAGCAGCGACAAGTTTGCTGCCTTCACGGTAGATGGCCTGGGCCAACACGGTCGCCGTGGTGGTTCCGTCGCCGGCGATGTCAGAAGTCTTGGAAGCGACTTCTTTAACCATCTGAGCACCCATGTTTTCGAACTTGTCTTCCAGTTCGATTTCTTTGGCAACCGAGACACCGTCTTTGGTGATGGTTGGGGAGCCAAAGGATTTTTCGATGACCACGTTTCGGCCTTTAGGACCGAGGGTCACTTTGACGGCTTCGGCAAGAATATTGACACCGGTTAGAATCTTACGACGAGCGTCTTCACCAAAATTAATAACCTTAGCTGACATATTGTACCTCTTAAATCTAAAATTAAATCGTTGAGTTTTAGTTTGTGTTTCTGGCGCCTACTCCCAGCTTCCAAACATTGAGGGTTTGGCAGGTATGGCGGGCTCGGCGGGCAGGCCGATTAAACGAGGACTCCAAGAAGATCGTCTTCACGCATAACGAGGTGTTCGATCCCGTCAATTTTGACTTCTGAGCCAGCATATTTGCTGAAGAGAACTCGGTCGCCGACTTTGACGTCAGGTTTGCGAAGCTTGCCATCATCGAGGATTTTACCGCTGCCAACGGCGATCACTTCGCCTTCCATTGGCTTTTCTTTAGCGTTATCGGGGATGATGATTCCGAAAGCGGTCTTTTCTTCACTCTCAACACGCTTAACGATGATACGGTCTTGTAGGGGTCTAATTTTCATAATTCCTCCTTAAGGGTTAAACATATAATTCATAGCTTGAAAAAGTCCGGGACCACATGCCTCAAACCTCTTCTCGCCGTCATCCTTAGACGGACCTTAAAAAGAATTGTCCTAAGGCTTAGGCACTGTAATACCGGGGTTGAAATTGTCAAGGGCTGAAGAGTAAAAGATCTTCAACAAAAACTCGGTCCACCCAGCAATCACCTAAAAAGACTTAATTTTTCTATTTTTTAAGTTCAGAGCCTCCCAGCGAGTAAAGGCTGGCTGATGAAAAACCCTAGTGATCTCCGAAATAAGAAATGACCTAGCTCGGATAGCGCTGGACTCCCGAGTGAAGTCAATTTGGACCACAGGGCTGCTTTCTGCTGTTGGGATGATCGTTAACAGGAGATGAGGTAGCGATTTGTGATAGGAGTGGGCCAAGTATATTTGACTGATCCCCGTCCAGTCCCAACGGTAACTCCGGGTTCTGGTGGCAACGGTCAGGGACTCGGCTGTGATCAGGACCCACTTGAGGCTCCTAAAAAAGGTTACAATAATGGCGAGCCACGGCACCAGGACCAGGAGGCTAAAGAGGGCAAGCGTCACGACGGGGTCGGCGATTTCAGGGACGAGGTTGGTGATGCGTGTGAGGACTAAAAAGATAAGGCATCCTAATAATCCTATCATGGAAATGGAGATAAGTTTCTTAGGGTAGGCTAGAAACCGTTTGCCCCCTGGCACATCGTCGGTAAAATAAAAATGCTCTCGTTCTTCCACTTGAAGCTGGATCAAATGTTGGACCGCCTCTTCGTCTTCGTGGTCAATTTGGGCGATTTGCTCCCAGACCATCGACTCTTCGGCAAAGTGTCCCTCGTGTCCGAGAAGCTGGGCTTTGATCTTAAGGGCGTGGGTGTTTTTGGGTCCTAGGGCCAAGAGCTGCTCTAAAGCTTCGTGGGCTTGCACCGATTCGCCTTTGTCCGCTAGACTTTTGATTTGTTTGACATGTAGCATAAGGGGGAGATCGGCAGTCAGAATCGATATCTTGAATGGGAACCAAATCTTCCCCTGTTGGTAAAAACGGATGAGTCCATATTAACATTCATTATATAGGTGTCTTATGTCCTACGATGCAAATACCGAAGCCTTTGAGCAGCAGATCAAACTCAAGGCTGCCCTGTTGGAGCAAGCTGTCGGCGAAATAGGACGGAAGATCGTCGGTCAGAAACCTGTGGTGGAACGGCTGATCATCGCCCTGATCGCCGAGGGGCATGTGCTCCTAGAGGGGCTACCGGGGTTGGCAAAGACCACCTCCATTAAGGCCTTAAGCCAGACGACGGACCTTTCTTTTGCGAGGGTTCAATTCACCCCAGACCTTTTGCCAGCAGATGTGATCGGAACCCAGATCTACGATCCAAGGTCAGGTGATTTCAAGGTACGCAAGGGCCCGATCTTTGCCCATCTCGTCTTAGCGGACGAGATCAACCGTGCCCCCGCTAAAGTCCAGTCGGCTTTGCTTGAAGCTATGCAAGAACGCCAGGTCACCATCGGCGACCAGTCCTATCCCCTCGAACGACCATTTTTGGTCCTCGCCACCCAGAATCCAATCGAGCAGGAGGGGACCTACACCCTTCCTGAAGCCCAAATAGACCGATTTTTGTTTAAGATCAAACTCACCTACGGAACCAAAGACGATGAATATGAAATCGTTGCTCGGTCAGCCCATGGAGAAACCCAGGAGCTAGCAAAGGTTCTCAATGCGTCAAGTATCTTGGATATGCGAGATCTTGCCCGTAAGATCCATGTGGCAGAAAAAGTTCGCCGCTATATCGTCGACCTGGTGTTTGCGACCCGTGGGGACGGGGTTTCGGAACGGCCTGATCCTAACCTCAAAGATCTGAGTGGCCAGATCTTGATCGGAGCCTCGCCCAGAGCTTCGATCGACCTAGAGCGAGCTGCACGGGTTAACGCTCTGATGCAGGGACGGGGATTTGTGACGCCCCAGGATGTCAAAGATATCGGCCTTGATGTGTTACGCCACAGGATCACTCCCACCTTCGAGGCCGAGGCGGAAGGGATTAAGACGGATGATATCGTTAAAAAGATCTTTGAAAGGGTGGATGTTCCCTGATGATGTTATCTCCTGAGGTCATACAGCAAATAAAAAGCCTTGAGCTTAAGGCGGGCCATCTCGTCAACGATGCCCTTGCGGGCAATTATCTTAGCGCCTTTAAAGGCAGGGGGATGGAGTTTGACGAGGTACGTGAGTATGTCCCTGGAGATGACATTCGGACCATCGATTGGAATGTCACGGCGCGGATGCAAGTTCCCTTTGTCAAGGTGCATCGGGAAGAGCGGGAGTTGACCCTGATGCTGATGGTCGATGCCAGCCCTTCTCAGGGGTTTGGAACAGGCTCCCAGCTCAAGCGAGAATTAGCCGCAGAATTAGCGGCAGTTCTAGCTTTTTTGGCGATTCACAATAACGATAAAGTAGGACTGATTGTGTTTAGCGACCATGTGGAGCAGTTTATTTTGCCGCAAAAAGGTCGGGCCCATGTTTGGAACATCATCAGGTCCGTCCTGACCCATGACGGTAAAGGGGCCTCAACGGATGTGACCGGTGCCCTTAGCTTTTTACTTAAGATCGTTAGAAAACGAGCGATGGTTTTTTTAATCTCAGACTTTTGGGCTCAAGGCTTTGAAACCCTGCTCAAAATGGCTGCCAGACGCCATGATCTTATCTGCGCCCGTACCCTCGATCCCCAGGAACGGGGGCTGGCCAGTGCTGGAGTCGTTGCCTACCAAGATGCAGAGACAGGGGCCAGCCGATTTATCGATACCAGCAGTGCCCGCGTTCGCGCGGCCTTTCAAGAAGCAGCGAGGCGTCAAGATGATTTTCTCAATCAGCTTTTTCTAAAGGCTGGCGTTGACTCTTTACAGCTGACAACCGGAGAGCCTGTCGCCGAAAGCTTAGGACGCTATCTTAAGAGACGGCAGGTTAAGGGATCTCGTAAAAAACGTATATCTATTTAGTCGGGTGAGGCTATGGTTCAGGGACTGCCCCATGATATCTATTTGATCCAACCCTATGTACGGCCTCTCTGGCTCACCGTAGCGATCGTTCTCGCTGTGCTAGCAGTTGTGATCCTCTTAGTAGGAGCCCTTTATCGATGGTACCGTAAACGCCAGGCTTACCGTCCACCCGAGCGGGTTAAGGATTCATGGGAACTTCTCGGTGATGAGCTCCAGCTCCTTCAAAAAAAGCTTGAAACTCAAGATCCGGAGATGGTTCGCGAGCTTTTTTATGGTTTGAGTCTGGTTTTGCGCCGAGGCATCGAGCTAACGTCAGGGGTCCGCGCCACGGACCTGACCGTCCAAGAACTTCGAGCAAGACTCAAGACCCAGTCGGGGATCCAGGTAAATCTGGTGAAGGATATGGTGACCTTCCTCAGTCGTGCGGATATGATAAAGTTCGCTGATGTGTTGGCGGAAGCCCACGAGGCACCCCAGAGCTATCAAGCCGTGAAGGACTGGATTGCCGAGCTTAAACCAAAGCCCCAGGCCCCGTTGCCCTCTGAGAGTTTAAAGGTTCAAGACACCAAAGGTATCGCCCGATGATATTTGGCACTCCCTGGAATTTGCTGTTTCTCCTGCTCCTCCCGGCGCTGTTTTTTGTTTTGCGAAGTAAACATTCCTATGTGGTTTTTCCATCCATCCGTCCGATGAGTCAAATTCCCTTCCATTGGTCAGATGGACTCAGATACCTGCCGGCGATCCTAAGATACGGCGCACTTGTATTGATTGTGATCGCCCTTGCCCGCCCTCAGGCGACGTCGGTCCATCAAGAACGCCTAAGTGAGGGGCTTGATATCGTCCTTGTGATTGATACTTCTAAAAGTATGGAAGCGCGAGATTTGGAGTTGAAGGGAAACCGACCAACCCGCCTTGATGTGGTTAAAAAAGTAATCGTCGATTTTATCTCCCAGCGGCCTTCGGACCGGATCGGGTTGGTGATTTTTGGGACGGAGGCCTTTACCCAAGCCCCCCTGACTTTGGATCATGACATTCTTCTGAAATTTCTAACTAAGGTCAGTATTGGGATGGCCGGAGACGCCACGGCGATTGGCGACGGACTGGCCACAGCGGTTAATCGTTTAAAAAAAGTCGGAGCTAAATCAAAAATTGTGATTCTCTTGACCGATGGAGCCAATACCGCGGGACGGGTCGATCCCCTGGCTGCCGCAGATGCGGCTGCGAGTAAGGGCGTCACAGTCTATACCATTGGGGTCGGAGGAGAGGTGGCCGACCAAGATACCGGCCGTCCTGGCACCATGGAGATCGACGAAAAGCTCCTTAAGGAAATTTCCACCCGGACTGGAGGTCAATCCTTTTTAGCGACCAATCGCGAAGCACTCACTCAGGTCTATAGCCAAATCGATAACATGGAAAAAACCAAAGCCAAGGTGAAGTCTTACCAACAATTTGAAGACTTGTTTCCCTGGTTTTTGGGAGTGGCACTCCTTATGCTGCTGTCGGAGATGCTGGTAGGATTGACCCGTGTGAGGAGCATCCCATGATAGAATTTGGCAACCCAGATGCACTCTTTTACCTTTTGGTGCTTCCCCTTGTGATCAGCCTTATTGTGGCAGGCTACCGTGTCCGTCGCCGCCGGCTGTCTCTAGTCCAAGGTGTTGGAGGGTCCTTAAAGCGTGACAATCATAAAATTTTGGCTTTCCAGCCGGGGATCCTCTGGCTTAAGGGTGCCTTGCTTCTCGTGGCTATGATGTTGATGGTTATTGGAATGGCAAAGCCACGCTGGGGATTTGAATGGACTGAAGTCAAAAGGCGGGGGGTTGATATCGTGATCGCAGTCGATGTCTCTCGTAGCATGCTGGCCCAAGACATCACCCCGAGTCGGTTAGAAAGATCTAAACGAAAAATAATTGATTTTTTGGAGATCCTCGGGGGGGACCGGGTGGGATTGGTCGCCTTTGCTGGTCAGGCTTTTGTTCAATGTCCTGTCACAGAGGACCATGGGGCCCTCAAGATGTTTTTAGAATACTTAGATCCCGATCTTATCCCACTCCAAGGTACAGACCTCAAGGAGGCCATGGCAGTCTCCCTAAAGGCGCTATCCGAGGGCTCTCAGGGCGCCGCAAAGGATCGGGCGATTTTGTTGATCTCCGATGGGGAGGCCACAGAATCCACGGAGGAACAGATCGCTGAGGCCATCAAGCTGGCCAAAAGCCAAGGAGTAGTTGTCTACACCGTCGGCGTCGGGACGGAGGTGGGAGGGCCCATCCCAGATGCGACGGGAAGTTTTAAAAAAGACGCCCAAGGAAACGTGGTTATTTCAAAACCTGACGAAGAGGCCCTTAAAAAAATCGCCCTGGAAACCGGAGGATTGTTTGTGAGGTCTATGTCTAACGATATAGATCTCAAACAAATTTATTTTGAGGGGATCAAAAAGAAGATTGAAGACTATGATATCAAGGGGAGTCATGAAAAGCTTTGGTTTGAACGCTATCAGTGGTTTGTAGGGGTGGCATTGCTTTTACTTATGGCCGAGACTGCACTGCGAGATATCAAAATCCTAGGGTTAATCCTTGTGGGGATTGGTGCCGCGGGGGTGATCTGGGTTCCTCCAGCACAGGCCTCATGGCTCAACAATGCCCATGATGCTTTTGAAAAGGGGGACTATGGCAGCTCCACAGAAAAGTTTCTCCAACAAGAGGCCGAACAACCGGATAATCCCGAGGCTATTTATAACAGGTCGGTCAGTCAATATAAACAAGGCAACTACCGTGATGCGGTCCAAGGGTTTGCTAAATCCAGCGCTATGACGACTGATGGTGAACTCTCGCGACGGGCTTTGTTTAATGCTGGTAATGCGTATGTTGGTCTGGGAGATCTAGATAAGGCTATCGCTGCCTATGAAGGTGTTTTGCAAAGTGACCCCAGCGACGTCAAAGCTAAGGAAAACCTCGAATATGTCAAAAATCTAAAAGATCAAAAAAAGAAAGACGAATCGAAAAAGGATCAAAATCAGGACCAGAAGCAGGACCAGAAGCAGGATCAACAACAAGACCAAAATAAACCCCAAGAGAAGCCCCAAGACCAAAAACAGGACCAAAAAAACCAAGACCAGAAGCAAAAAGACCCTGATAAATCCCAAGAGAATCCTCAAGAACAAAAACCAGAACAAAACCAAAAAGAAGACCAAAAACAGGACCAAAAAAGCCCTGAACAAAATCAAAGCCAGCAACCGCAGCCTGCTCAATCAAAAGTATCCCCGGAACAGGCAGAAGAATTGCTCCGTGCCGTCGAGGATAAAGCTGCAAAATACCTGATGAGGCCAGCGGAGCCAGCCCAGCCTCGGACACCCCAAAAGGATTGGTAATTTATGCCCCAGATGATTAGCAAATTGATCTTAGGTTTTTGGGTGATGGTGTGGAGTGCTGCCTTATCAGCGGGTACCCTGACTGCCGAGCTAGACCGCACCGAAGGTCCTATCGAAGAACCTTTTGTACTTACCATAACCATCGAAGGAAATGCTGCTTCGGCCCTAGACCTTCCTAAGATCGAAAATCTTCAATTCTATCAGAGAGGTTCCTCCCAACAGCACTCCATCATGAACGGGAAGATTTCGAAAAGACAAATCTTTACGATTTTGGTTCAGGCAGAAAAGCCAGGTGTGTTTACCATTCCCAGTCTCAAAATGGAGATTGACGGCAAACCCGAATCATCCCTGCCCCTGACTCTCCGCGTAGGCACCGGCGGGTCGGCCCCGTCCCAGACCAACCCTAAGACCGGTGATCCAGGGGAAGCGGGAGTCGATGATAGCACCCAAGGCTCATCTGGAGATCTGGAAAATCAGCAGGTCCAAGCCTTCAAAAATCTCGAAAAAACTGGAGGCGTCTTTGTCATTCGCCAATGCAGTCCGACCTCGGTCTATGTGGGACAACAGATTATCTGTAACGTAAGAATCTATCACCCCGGAAATTTCAATTCGGGTCAAAAAGTGCCTGAAAATTCCCCAGAGTTTAGGCGGTTTATGCCTGAAGGTGAAAAGCGATTTAATCAAGTGATCAATGGTCGCCGCTTTGGGGTGATCGAAGTCACCGAGATTTTTGTACCACTCAAAGACGGAGAAAAGGTGTTACCTTCCTTTACCCTCGATGCCCAGGTCGTGAGTTGGGAGCATCGCAAAAATCCCCTGGATAAATTTTTCGATCGGTTTGGAGGAGGGGCCTTTGATTTTGATTTTAGCTTTCCAGATACTAAAGTGATCAGACTCACCCATCCAGAAAATAAAACTGAGATTAAACCTCTTCCTAAAGCTGGACAGCCACCCCAATTTAAGGGAATCGTCGGTACTTTTGACCTATCCGCAAGCATCAATAAAACCCAAGTGGTCGCGGGGGATACGGTGACCATCACCTTGAGCCTCTCTGGCAAAGGAGTCCTTGATACCGCGCTGGAGCCCCAGCTGGGTTTAGACCCATCGATAAAGCAGTATGCCGATAAACCAGAATACCGGGAAAAAATCGATCGGACTGCTGGTGTGGAAAGTCAAAAGACCTTTAAGATTGCCTTAGTCCCAAGCAAACAGGGAAACTATGTGATCGGTCAGGTGGCGGTGCCGATTTTTGACCCCCAGTCGGGCCAATATCGAGTGCTATCCCATGACCTGGGAACCCTTGTGGTCACACCAGGCCAGGCAGAAGAAAAACTCTACGCTCTCGGCAAAGTTGCTGAACCCTCAAAACAAGCAGTTAAGGAGCAAGGTAAGGACCTCTTCGGACCCCATGAGATTGCACTCTTAGGCGGTAGTCATACTTTAGGTTTGAAGGCCATCCAGGCCATGGCAGCGGTTTCCCTGATGGGATTGGCGTCGCCGCTTTTAGCGTTGGTTTGGATGGGACGAAGACGTCGTAAAGAGGGGGATATCGCTGGATCGAGGCGCTCGGCAGCCCATCGGCACTTTAAAGCTAAGACCAAAACTGCTTTACTACACCTTGAGGGTGGCCGATGTGAGGAGGGGTTGTCACTGCTCTATAGGGGGTTTAAGGAGTTTCTAGGGGACCTGGCTAATACTCAGGGAGCGGCGATGACCCTTAAAGAAATCGAGGAGTTTTTAAAACAGCGGTCATTCCCTGAAGAGACTCTTAAAAAACTGGTCCACCTCCTAGAAAAAATCGAGCGCGTAGAGTTTAGCGGTCAAACTCCGGACAAGGAAGTTGCTTTAAGGTGGCTCCAAGAATTGGAAACCTTAGCCCATGGAGTTGCATCATGAAAAAGCTATTATTGATTGGGATGCATGCAGTATGGACCCTCCTTTTAGGTCTTCAAGGGTCTAGAGATGTTTTGGCCCAAAGTCAGACGGAGATTTTGGTGTCTGCCTTAGAGGCTCAAGACAAAGGCGATGATCCTAAGGCTATCGAACTCTACGAAAAGGTCATTAAAGAAGGGTTGGTTAACGGCCATCTTTACTACAATTTAGGGATCTCCTATTTTAAGACCCAGAAGATCGGAGAGGCAATGGCGGCTTTTTTAGCTGCAAAACGCTACCTTCCTAGGGACCCCGATGTGAAGGCCAATCTTAAGTTTGTTCAAAGCAAGATTGCCGATAAATTAGAGCCGTCTTTAGCGAGTTCCATATGGAAAAGACTATCGGTTTTTGTGGACTGGTTTACAAAAAAAGAACTTATCATCGCCTGTTTTGTCACCCTTATGCTGGTGTCAAGCATCACTTTTATTGGACTCGTCATGCCCCGTGTAGAAGTGTTGGGTCGCTATGGCTGGTTTGGGTTTATCCTTCCCATTTTGTTGGGGGGCCTGGTGCTTATCAAAGAATTTCAAGACCCCCGCTGGGGTGCTATAAAATTTCAAGACGGTGCTAAGGTCTATTCGGGACCCGGTGAGACCCACACCTTGCTTTACACGTTGCAGGTTGGAGCACCGGTTTATCTGACTGGTGCGGAGAGGCAAAGCTATCTTCCGATTGAGATCTCTGACGGCAAAAAAGGCTGGGTTTTAGCTGCCCAAGTGGCTTATTTTGGCGAAGGTAAAAGAGATCGATAGTCTGTGCTTGCAAAAGTAGAAAGAGTACCATGATTCTGTCTAAGTTACAGAGGGAGTTCCTATGTTGCCCCAGCGAGAGAGAAGGTTTTTGGAGCTTTTATTATCGGCAGAAGTTTTACGATTTGGCTCGTTTCAAACAAAGTCCGGACGGAAGAGTCCTTATTTTTTTAACACGGGTAGATTCGATTCTGCCCACAAAATTTCACTGGTTGCCGAACTCTATGCCGACCTGATCATTGACCAGTTTGGTCACAGTGTCGAAAACCTCTTTGGTCCTGCCTACAAGGGAATCCCACTTGCCATCGCAACAGCCCAGGCACTGTCTCAAAAAATAGGACGAGATATTTCTTTTAGCTTTAATCGAAAAGAGCAAAAGAGCCATGGGGAGGGTGGGGGACTGATAGGTTACCAATATAAAGGTAAGGAAAAAGTCGTCATCGTGGAGGACGTTATCACGGGGGGGACCAGCATCAATGAAACACTTCCCCTCCTAAGATCCTACGGGGTCGATATCTTAGGTTTTGCCGTCGGCATCGATCGCCAAGAAAAAGGACTTGGGACCCAGATCGCCATGGAGGAGGTCTCGGCAAGGTGGGGTATCCGAGGGGCTGCAATCCTATCCCTCAATCAGATTGTGGAGGCTCTAGACCAAAGGGAGTTTCAGGGTAGGGTATGGATCGATGCTTCCACACGCCGATCGATCGATGAATATCGCCAAGCCTATGGATAGCCTTAAAAACCACCAAGGATCCCTACAAAATCAAGCGAGGCAGATTGTGCCTCTTAGGATCCCGAGATTTACAGCCGAACCCTTATGGTGAATAAGGAGTTTGCCTCGATGAATCCCAGGAAACCATGCCTTCGCCTTATCAAAGGAGAGAGTTCTTCTCCCGAAGGGCATTTAACCCCCCAACGGGAAACTCATGTCAAAGGAGAGGTCAGCAGATCGAAGGAAGAAGAGCAAAAGGCAAAAGTTGCAAAAAAGCCCCTTATCCGTTTCTTAAATAGCTACTGCGATGCTATAGATCGAGAAATTCAACAAATTCTCGATCTATAGATCAATCAACTACTTATGACCTTTGGATTGCTCTTCACGATACCTGGAAGCGATCTGTTCTTGGATGCTTGAAGGGACAGGACGGTATTTGCCAAATTCCATGGTAAAGCTTGCTTTACCTTGGGTTGCCGAGCGAAGATCCGTCGAGTAACCGAACATTTCGGAGAGCGGAACTTCGGCGATAATCACCACATAGTCATCACGCATATCGCTGCCGAGGAGGAGGCCTCTTCTGGAAGAAAGATCCCCTTGGACGGTTCCCTGGAAATCACTAGGGGTCTCGACTTCGACCCGCATGATGGGCTCAAGGAGCACAGGCTTCGATGCCAGGAACGCTTCTTTAAAGGCTGCCCTGGAAGCGACTTTAAAGGCCATTTCCGAGGAGTCAACAGGGTGGAATCCACCGTCGTCTAGATTGATTTCGCAACCGATAACCTGATAGCCACCGAGCGGCCCCTTAACGACGGATTCATTGAAGCCCTTTTCGCAACCCGGGATGAATTCTTTAGGGATCGAACCACCAACGATGTTGTTTTTAAAGGCAAACGTTTCTTTGCTGTCTTCTGGTAAAGGAATGAGTCGACCGACCACATGGGCGTATTGACCTGCACCACCCGTTTGCTTTTTGTGTTTATAATCAAAAGCTGCGGGTTGGGTTGGTGCTTCGCGGTAATTGACTTTAGGTTGTCCGACCACGACATTCGCTTTGTATTCCCGCTTGATGCGTTCCACATAGATCTCAAGATGAAGCTCTCCCATGCCCTTGATGATCGTTTCATTAGATTCGGGATCTACGAAAACCCTAAAGGTAGGATCCTCTTTCATAAACCGGTTAAGAGCCTTGGAGACTTTGACCAAGTCGTCTTGTTTTTCTGGTTTGATGGCCAACTCAATCACGGGTTCAGGCACAAAAATGCTTTCCATAGTCGAGTTCAGCTCTTCCGCACAGTAGGTATCCCCAGAAGCGCATTCCACGCCCACCATGGCGATAATATCCCCTGCGACCGCCGTATCAAGTTCTTCCTTGTCGGCTGAATGCATCCGGACAATACGTCCAATCCGTTGCTTTTTATTCATCCTAGGGTTAAAGGCAGAATCGCCTTTTTTAAGGGTCCCTTGGTAAATCCGGGTATAGGTCAGCTGGCCATACTGGTCATCGGAGATTTTAAAAGCCATAGCAATCAGTGGCTTGCTACTGTCGCAGAGGACTTTGATTTTTTCACCGGACTTCAAGTCGGTTGCAAAGTTATCGACTTCAGGGGGACTTGGAAGGTAGCGCCCAACTGCGTCTAAAAGGAGTTGCACTCCTTTGTTTTTGTAGGCTGATCCCATAAAGACCGGGGTCAACTTACGGGCGATGCAGGCAACACGTACGGTGCTATAGATCATATCTAGGGGGATTTCTTTTTCGTCGAGCATCATCTCGGTCATTTCATCCGAGAACATGCAGACTTTATCCAACATGATCGCCCGATATTCCTGGGCTTTGCTGAGATAGTCGGCAGGAATTTCTTGTTCTTTGATGCGGTCGCCCTTTTCCCCTTCAAAGAAAAAAGCCTTCATAGTGATGAGATCAATAACTCCATTGAAGTCGATTTCGCTACCAATAGGTATCTGCATCATCACGGCATTATGGGAAAGCTTTTCCTGGAGGGCCTGGGTGACCCGGTAAGCATTAGCACCTTGGCGGTCGAGCTTGTTGATAAAGGCCAGACACGGAACATTGTACCGACGCATCTGCCTATCCACGGTGATGGATTGGCTTTGGACACCTGAGGTACCGCAGAGCACAAGGACTGCTCCGTCAAGAACCCGTAGGGACCTTTCGACCTCGATGGTGAAATCCACGTGTCCCGGAGTGTCGATAATATTGATTTGATAGTCTTGTCCAAGGGATTTCCAATGAACCGTGGTGGCAGCGGAAGTGATCGTAATCCCCCGTTCTTTTTCAAGCTCCATGTGGTCCATGGTTGCTCCGTCTCCGCCCCCGCGGACCTCCTCGATCTTGTGGATCCTACCGCAGTAGTAAAGGATCCTCTCGGTAAGGGTGGTTTTACCGGAATCAATGTGTGCAGAAATTCCAATGTTTCGGACCAAATCAAGCTTGTGTGCCATAGTTCTTAAAACCCTAAGCAATCGTCATTTAATAAAAAAGAGCCTCTTCATAACATAAAGGCAAAAAAATACAAGTAAAAGTCAAAGAAGACTAGATGAATCTCGTCGTAGATACATCAGATGCAAAAGACCAGCCACAATATTCCTGAAAAAGAATATTAAATCAATGGTTTTTTTAGAAAGGCCGATGTCCTGGTTTGGCTCGTCTCCTTCATTTTTTTTAAATTCTCACGATAGGAAATATATAAAACACCAAGCATCAGGTTAACCGGCAGATGAACGAAACAAAAGGCGCCCTGCAAATCGCACCTTCCCTACCTGCGGAGCATACTGAGGACCCCTTTTCCTTTGGGGAAGCCTCGCAAATCCCAGCCTCGTTGCCCCAAGAGTCTCTGCCAGCAGAGGGAATGGCGGACAAACTAAAAGGAGTTTATGCTGGGCTGGGAGTGCTAGCCCTTGCCGCGGTGTTTGGGCTTTATCAGATTTTTGTTAATGACTACAATCCTATTGATGGCCTATTGAACTTGCTTGGACTGGCAGAAGAAGACGTTCCGCCACCCATCGTCGTAGATACAGAGCCCACCCCGGTGGAGACTCCTCCTGAGGAAGATCCGATCGAGGCGCCTGTGCAAGGAAATCCCTATTGGATCCTACCCAATGTCAATCTCACCCAAAGTGCAAGCGATCTTGGGGTAGCCTGGTCTCTTGACCAAGAAGCGGCGACCAGAGAGGGTTTGTCAAACCCCTTTGTTTACCAGCACTATAAGGCTGTCCAAGATATCCGTCGAGCCCGGTGGGCAGGATCTGAGTGGGGCCTCAAGCAGGCTTTGACTGCTAAAAAGTTTTGGACACGGATGTTTGCAGCGATTGGTCTGGCAGAAAGATCTTTTTCCGTACTTCTTTCGGATCTTGATAAATCTCTCGAAGGAGAAAGGTCAGAATTGGTCGCAGGTTTTTTTGAGCGTTTCGTTCAAAAGCCGAATGCAGGACAGTCTTATATCTTTAGACAAATCATTCGTCTTGTGGATGCCCGCTGTCGGTTGATTCTCATTGATGGGATTGCGAAATCAAACGATGACCTCACTTTTTTATATCTCTACGCAGCTTCACAGGATCCTAATCCGAAGGTCCAAGCAAAAGGACTGAAATATCTCAAAAAATACCAGACTTCTGCGCAGCAGCAGAATCTCGCGGACCAGATGGTCCAGGGAAAGATCTCCGGCAAATCCTATCTTAAAGAGATCAACTTGGTGGCTACTGTGAGATATCCGAGTGATGCCCATCATCCATCAGAAACTAAAGATAAGGGCGGCAAAATTGTGACGGAGGGTGATATTGATCTACAGATGTCAGAATTTAAGAATGACCCTGGAGATATTGAATTTTTTGATTCTGATAACTCCGAAGTCTTCGAAGTTAACGACTCAAAAAATCCTAAAAAATCTCAAAACCCTAAAGATTCAAATAAATAATCCACCATTTTATGGCAATCTTGGTAGGATCCATGGCTTGCAAGTAAGCCGCTTTTTTTGGCAGGCCTTCACCAGATCTCCAGAAGTGGTCTTGCCCCAAGCTGACTGATATACAGCGATGCTAGCCACGGCAAGAGCCGAGGCTGCTGAGGTGCCATAGTGGTTGATCGTTGAGACCGTAGCTTGGATCCCGTCGGCAGCGGAGTTGGCGGAAGGGGGTTGGGTGGTCTCAAGATTGGCGAAGCTGACCATGGATTCCAGCCATAAATCAGGTTTAGGTCGTCTAGAAGCGGTCAACCTTGTCCCTAAACTGTTATTGTTAAGGAATGCTCCCGAATAGTCCACATCCGATGCGCCAATGGCCAAAACATCCGGGTGATCTGCTGGTATGGGCAAGCTATCATCGGGAGTGCCATCGGGCATGCGTAGGCCCATTCCGGTCGCTGTGACACGAAAGGAAATTTTTTTAGCACCGTTCTCCCCTAGCGCGGGAGAATCGCCGCCGGCATACTGGACTTTTACATAGTAGATCCCACTATCGAGGACTGTCTCAAGAGACTCACGAGCATGGGCTGAGAAACCAGGGAACTCTGTATCCTCGCCACCGGTTTGGGCCAGGCGACTTTCTTGGATTCGCTTTCCATTGGTGTCTTCTAGAATCAGATCAAAATCTAACTCTGTTTTGTAATCTTTAGTATCTTTAAAATCACCCCAAGAGAGCACGATTTTAGTTGGAGTTTGATTTTGGGGAACCACGATTTTTAGGGAGTCTGCTCCCTTACTAAATTCCACTAATCCGCCTAATTTGGCTTCGGCCATTCCCGAATAGGTCGAACGACCAGCATTCCCTGATGCATTGATCCACATAATGCCAGCTTTTGTAGCCCGGGAGACTTCGGCATTGATAAAACCGAATCCATCAAATTGACCTCCAAACTCCCATACCTGGGCGTAGAGAATCATGTCAAGTTTCAGTTCGATCGCTCGGTCGATGGCGGTCTTAAAATTGGAAAAACCGTTAGTATTAAATAGGTAAAGCTCAGGATGGCCGATGTTTTGGTTAAACTCAACACTCCCGGTGGTTGCGGCATAGATCATTTCTGCCATTTTTGTCCCGTGGCTTGAGACTTGGAGGCGGGGATCGAACGCTTTTTCCATCTTGATATGGGGCGGAAGCCGTTTGCCTAAACTATCGCTAAGTCCTGCAAACCCATTGTCGAAGATGCCTATTTTTAAGTTGGCACCGTGGTAACCTTGGGCATGATAGTTTTTAAGATTAAGCCGAGTCGCGATCGATTCGAGATTCGTTAGCGCACCTAGATCTAAAGGGAGGTCTTCGATAGATTGGGAGGGAAGTGATTTTACAACTAAAGGAGAGGTGTTTGGGGATGCTTCGGCTTCAGGTCGTAGGTCTTCTGCTTGGTTTTTGTGGGAGTCCTCGCCACATGACATAGGGAGCAAGAGTATGTTCCACAGAAACATCTGCAATAAAAATTTCAAGGAGATCTTGGAGCTATACGGTGCAAACATGGGTCCCATCCCCTCTAAACAAATAAATAATAAAGACATATTGTTTATACGTAATTTCTATGTACAAATCAATATATATCTTATAAAATACACTAAACATAATAATTACAGGATACTGGGTGATATCCTGTAAAAGAAAAAGAGGGCGGACTTGGCTCGGTTTTTATGGTTTGCTGGCGGGGGACGAACCTGAGCTCGATGAGGTTGTGGAACTCGTCGCAGCGGGTTTGCTGTCTCCCCCACTCGTGGAGCTAGCTTCAGATTTTGAGGGAGTGGCCGCCTCGGAAGCGGGTTTGGCGTCGCCGTCACTCGCCGCGGGTTTATCTGTGGCGGCAGCACCGTTCTTTTTGTTAGAGTCTCTAAAATCAGTCACGTACCAACCGCTGCCCTTTAGGATAAAGCCGGTCTTGGACATGAGTTTAACCATCGGGCCCTGGTTGCAGGACAGACATGATTCCGGTGCTGGATCAGAAATTTTCTGCATCATCTCTTTGACAGTACCGCAGGATTGGCATTGGTATTCATAGATTGGCAAGGCACATTCTCGCTTTTTATCAAGTCGTTTGGAACAACGGAAAAGGATGAATCGGATCACCCACTGCTTAATTTGATTCTTTATGGGAGACTGTCAAGTCTCAAAGCTTAAAAAGCGGCTCAAGGTCTCGGGGCCTTTTTGAGTCGCTTTTGCATCTAGGGAGTAAAAAACTCCAAGGAACTCAGGGGAGCTCAAGGGAGCAATGAAGTGAACAGAAAGGTTAGCCTTTAGAACTTTCGGGAAAAGCTGAGTCCACCCGCTGCTTAAGCTCCATCCCTGTTTTCCAAAAGGGCAGCCGCTTGGGTGGAACCGTAATCTTTTCGCCGGTCTTTGGATTTCGGCCCTCATAGGCTTTGTATTCTCTAACCGTAAAGGCACCGAACCCGCGGATTTCCACCCTGTGACCACCGCAAAGAGTGTCGGTCACGGCGTCAAAAAAAAGATCCACCACCTCTTCAGCTTTAGCGAGAGTGATATCGGCTCTTTCTGCAAGGCTTTCGATGAGCTCAGACTTAACCATATTCTTTTGTCTCCCAGTATCGTCCGTGTATCTTCTGTGACTTCAAAGCTTCAGCCTGGAATGACTCTCCAGGTGGAACCGAAAACAAGTCTATCAGGAAGTCCGGGGACTTGGCAACTAATTTGGGACTTATTTTTAGCTGCGGAAGAACAGGGACTCCTTGACAGTTGGGATAGTCCTGTCAATGTTAGGTTGAAGATGAACTCCTGCTGAGGATCGGACCCAATTCATGGAATATATCCCTCTAGAAAAACCCCTGGCGCTTCTGGAAACCAACATCGACGAACTCAGGCGCACCGCTGCCGTCCAGGCGATCAACTTGGATGTGGAGATCCAGGAGCTGGAAAAAAAAGCGAAGGTCTTGCGCCAGGAGATGTTTTCACGGCTCAATGCCTATGAAACTACCCAAGTATCCAGGCATCCTCGCAGACCTAATGCCTTGGAGCTTATCTCGTGCCTTTGCTCGGATTTTGTTGAGCTTCACGGCGACCGCAATTTCTTAGACGACAAGGCCATCGTGGCAGGTCTGGCAAAGATCGACCAGATTCCTATCGTCGTGATCGGTCACCAAAAAGGCCGGGGGACCAAAGACAATATTTATCGTAATTTTGGTATGCCAAAACCTGAGGGTTTTCGAAAAGCACTGCGCATCATGTCGATGGCCGAGAGGTTTAAACTACCTATCGTCACTTTTGTCGACACTCCCGGTGCCTACCCAGGGGTGGGTGCCGAAGAAAGGGGTCAATCAGAGGCTATCGCAAAAAACATCATGGTTATGTCACAGCTTTCTGTGCCGGTCATCTCTTTTGTTATAGGGGAGGGGGGGAGCGGGGGCGCCCTAGCTTTGGGGGTCGCAAATCGGGTCTATATGCTTCAATATTCTATTTATTCGGTGATTTCGCCCGAGGGATGTGCGTCGATTCTCATGAAGGATGCAGCTAGGGCGCCTCAAGCCGCCGAGGCCCTTAAGCTGACAGCTCCCAGTGCCCTTGCCCACGGAGTGATCGACGGAATCGTTGAGGAGCCTGAAGGTGGGGCGCACCGCAATATCGAAAAAACCGCTTTGGCAATCCGTGCTATCATGCTCCGTGATTTACGGGAACTCAATCTTTGGGATGCAGAAAAAATTCAAGCCCACCGGATGGAGAAATATATGAAGATAGGCCCCTACACCCAGGGCGAAACCATTGCAGCCGAACAAGAACCTCGATAAACCTAACGGAGCTGACCATGGACCAAAAAAAGTCGATCACCATCCATCCCGAAACCCCATCTCCAGCAGGGAAGTCCCGCGAGTCCCTCCGACTGAGTATCGAGTGCCCTCCAGACAAATCTTTGACCCACCGTTGCTTGATTTTTGCAGCGATGGCTAAAGGCCAGAGCACCATTGCAAGCCCCCTTCTCGGAGCCGACTGCAGGTCGACCTTAGGTGCGCTGATCGAACTGGGTGTTCAAGGGACCGTCAAACCCCGAACTCCTACGGAGCCGGCTAAGATCTTCATCAACTCCAAAGGCTGGGATGGATTTAAATCCCCCCTTAAGCCCCTTGATTTTGGAAACAGCGGGACAACAACGCGGCTGATGCTCGGCGTCCTGGCTTCGACACCTGGTCTTTTTGCAACTATGTGGGGCGACGCAAGCCTTAGCAACCGTCCTATGGGTCGGGTGGTCGAGCCCCTTCGTCGCGCTGGAGCCCATATTGTCGGTAGAGATCGGGGTGGCAAATTGCCATTGGCTATCGATGGTCGTTCCCTTGTGCCCTGTGCCCACGAGACCGACAAGGCTTCGGCCCAAGTGAAAAGTGCCCTGATTCTGGCGGCCCTCAATATCGAGGGCGAAACCACCTTGCGACTGCCACGGGGCAGCAGGGACCATACCGAAAAAGTGCTGATGTCCCTCGGAGCTTCGATTCGGGTCGAACATCGAGGAGCGGACGAATGGATTGCCGTCAAGGGACCTTTTCGCCCTGAGCCTAAGGACTTTCAAGTGCCAGGGGACCCATCGTCGGCCGCCTTTTTTTGTGTGTTAGGGGCGATTCGACCGGAAGGGGAGGTGACCGTCCGCGGAGTTCTTAAAAATCCCACTCGGACCGGGTTTCTCCAAGTCCTAAACAGGATGGGGCTTAAAATCTCCCAAGAGGAAGGTGCCTCTCACGTTAATCCTAATCTCGTCGAACCCGTGGTGGACCTTAAGATCCTAGGTGGGCAGACCTTAAGCTCGGTGGAGGTCGAGCCCGAATTGATCCCTAAGCTTATCGATGAGGTTCCTATATTAGCCGTGGCGGCGTCTTTTGCGTCGGGAACCAGTCGTTTTAGGTCGATTGGGGAACTCAGGGTCAAAGAATCAGATCGCCTTCAAAAAACCATCGAACTCATCAACAGCTCCGGCCAAGGCCGTAAGGCGTGGGCCGAAGGGGATGACCTCCTGGTCCAAGGGTCTTCAACTCCTCCAGATGGTTTTCAGTACGATCCAGACCAGGATCACCGGATGGCCATGGCCGCTTCGATTTTAGCTAAGGTGGCTCGGAGTCCATGTACGATTCAAGACCCACAGTGTGTCGTTGTCAGTTTTCCCGAATTTTTTAATTTTTTAGGTGAATCCTTTGATGAAACCTAATAGGTTATTTACCTGAACGCAAACTTTTCGGAAGCTAGGTGATTCGATTCATGTCTCTTCGACCTATTATTATTGCTGTAGATGGACCTGCAGGATCTGGAAAAAGTAGCATCTGTGCGGCAGCAGCGCAAAAGCTAGGGTGGATGACCCTTAATACCGGGATGATTTACAGAGCTGCGGCCTATGTGGGTGTGATCCGGAAGGTGATTGAACCGCAAAAAGGTCCCAAGTCTCCCCAAGTCTTTCGGGTGGACGAGCTTGCCATGGGTCGCCTCGCGAGAGAGTTAGCACAAGATCTCAAGTGGGACTCTAGTAAACAGGGACTTGAGTGGCAGGGTAAACTTCTTGGTTCGGATCTAGACGATCCCACGATTGCAGGGGCAGCCAGTCTGATCGCTAAAATGGCTGGGGTGCGAGAGGCCCTGCTGGATATCCAAAGGACTCTGGCCTTGGCTGCGCCCCGAGGGATTTTTGTGGATGGTCGTGATATCGGTACTGTTGTGTTTCCTGACGCGGAGCTTAAGATTTTTTTTACGGCTACTTTAGAGGTGAGGGCCAAAAGACGTCTAGACCAACTCTCAGGACCGACCTCGGGAGCAGAAGTAGCCCTAGAGGAGATTCGTAATGCCATCGCCTATCGTGATCACCAGGACCAGTCCCGTCAGAGTGCTCCCCTTAAAAAGGCTGACGATGCTGTCGAGTTTGATACAAGTCTCTGGAGTTTTGATGAGTCCGTTGAGCAGTTAATCGCTCTGATCCAAAAGCTAAATCTTTGCTAACACCCCTCCCCCTTAGAACTTAAGGACGAGGGTTTGATCGCATATAATTCTCCCAATCGAGACCCATGTGTTTAGGGTTCCCCCTTGGGCCGGGTGCTCTGAACCGTTGAGTCTGGTCATAAATGGATTTTTTTGATATTCTGTCTAAAATCAACGAGGACAGAGAATTCGACAACTTTATCTCATGACAAGTGGGCAACACCTATGAATGATGATTCAAGATACACGCCTTCCTATCCTTACCACGCCGGTTCTTCTAACTCTAACAACCCAAACCAAGTAGTTGTTGCAGAACCAATGGTCGCTGATCTCACATCTCCAATCGCGGAAATTCCAACAGAGGCCACTCTGTCTCTCCCATTGAACAGATGTTCGCCGCAATCTCGCTCCTTCAGGGGCGAGAAAAGGCGAACCGCTAAGGATTTACGCTAGGAAATCCGCCGCCACAGTGGTACAGAAGTATGTATGGCGAGAGCCAGCTCTTTGACAATTAAGTTAGGTATGGGTTCTGCAAACGATTCCTTTTGCAGGTAAAAACCTGAAGGTAGCGTCGAGTATACTTGTACGGCTATACTCATTGCTGAGAGGCACAATTAA
>JBGSUI010000159.1:0-13592 GCA_041736175.1 Oligoflexales bacterium
TATTCAAAAAATCTGCGGCATAGTATTGTATCGAGATTTAGTGGTTGTCGGACGCCATTGTAGGGCTTTTATATATTAATTTATGCTAGAAAACTTTGTTTTTTGATCCTTTTTGTTCAATTCTTTGCAAGATCTAAGAAGTTAGGGTCATGGGATCACAGGTCATAGGTCAGGTGTACGGATTAGCGATGGGCATCAGAGCCATCAATATATGGTTTTTAAAACCCACAAGTCGCTCCGCAAGCAACGCTCTATTAAACACTCTTATCCGCCCCTTAACAGCATGATATCAGATGATTTTAAGATCAGATTTTAAGGACACTAAATTTTTACTTCGATATACCGATGGTGGGGAAGTAAGCACAATCTGGTAAGCAAATCTGGAGGACATTATAACAAGCACCTTGGCGTGAAAAGAAAAGGAGTCAACTGTGATGAAAAACAAACTGAAAAAAATGATGCAAGATCCATCCCAGGGCCGGGACCCAGATCATAGCCTTCAGGTCAGACTTGACCTCACCACAGGGATCTCCAAAAGACTCTCGTCAAGTCTTTCCTTGGCCTTTGTGATGTTCATAATGCTTCCATCGCCGCAGGCCCTAGCCCTTGAGATCAGCTACTCGGGCCGCCTCCAAGAATCCACCGGCAAATCCAGCGACGGTCCCTTGGATTTTACGGTCAAATTTTATAACGACCCTACCAACGGTGATGTGGTCGGACCGACCCTCACCATGGCAAATATGGAGTTAATAGATGGAGTGTTTCAACTTAACCTTACATTAAATAACACTCAAATGGCCGCCCTATTCGGAGACGGTTCTAAACCAGTTTATATCGAGATTGAAGCCGGAGGAAAGCTATATCCCCGCCAACGTTTTACGGCGGTACCCTTAGCCCTAAGAGTCCCGGTCGACACCAACCGACTCAATTACACAAACGACGGCAAACTAACCATCGAGAGTGTAGACTTAAATCAGATCAGCGGACTCAGCGCTGCCTTGGCAGCAAAAGCCGATGCCAACGCAGTGTCAGGCAGTAGCGTTAAGATGTCCAACAACCTTTCCGACTTGACCAGCGCATCGACCGCCCGGACAAACCTCGGTCTAGGCCCCCTTGCCACCGCCAGCGCTGTGGGGACCACCGAGATCACCGATGGCTCGATCACGAACGTCGATATCAGCGCCTCCGCAGCTATCGCTGACACCAAGCTCGCCACCATCGCCACTGCTGGCAAAGTCTCTGGATCTGCCATCACCTCGGGAACGATCGGTGGTGCGACCACATTCGACAGCTCCGGAGCGGTCACCACTTCAGGTACCATCACCGGAACTGGCCATTTCGTGGTGGGCGGCACCGGTTCTGCGACCACTGAGTTACGCTTTAACGACAACGACAATAGCAATTATGTGACTCTTAAGGCTCCCGCAACGGTCACGACCAACACCTCGTTTATCCTGCCCGCCGCCGACGGCACGGGCGGACAGCTGCTTAAGACGGATGGATCAGGCAATCTCGGCTGGATCAGTGTCGGTGGTGGAGGCGATATGCTCGCCGGCAATAACCTTTCTGATTTGACCAATAAACCACTGGCAAGGACAACACTTGGTTTAGGTAGCCTCGCCACCTTAAACACGGTTGGCAGCACTGAAATCACTGATGCCTCGATCATGAACGCCGATATCAACACCTCAGCAGCCATCGCCACTTCCAAACTCTCCGGAGCAGTCACGGGCATCACAGGCCATGGTCTGGGATCTTTGGCCACAGCCTCCGCCGTCTCCGGGGGCACCGCAGGAACCATCACGGACGACTCGATCACCGACGCCGATATCAACTCTGCTGCGGCGATCGCTCAATCAAAAATCTCGGGCCTTACCACATCTCTCTCAGGCAAAGAATCCACGGTCGCTACCGGAACAACTGCTCAGTTTTACCGTGGCGACAAAGCTTGGACCGACTTTAACACCACTGCTCGCAGCGCCGTCAGCAACTCCGCTCCTCTCACCTATAACAGCGGCACCGGAGTGTTTGGTCTCGGCCAAGCCAGCGGCGTAGCTGATGGGTATCTATCCTCCTCAGACTTTACGGTGTTTAACGCTAAACAAGCCGCTATCTCGGTCTCGACCACTGTCGATGCCGGTACTGTGACGACCGCACAACAAAATGGGATCCAGCTTAAGCCTTTTAACACCGCCGCTGGAAATACCGGTGAGCTCCGCTTTACAGAACTCGCTGCAGCTGGCACCAACTACGTGGGTTTTAAAGCTCCCGACACCCTTGCTGGTGATCGGATTTGGACTCTCCCTCCTAGTGATGGGACCAGTGGCCAGGTCCTCCGCACCGACGGCTCGGGGATTTTGAGCTGGATCTCACCAAGTGCCGGAAACATGCTCGCCAGCAATAACCTTTCTGACGTAGCAAGTGCCTCCACTGCACGAACCAATCTTGGTTTAGGTGGGCTCGCTACCCTCAGCAATGTGGGCAGCACAGAGATCACCAACGACTCGATTATAAACGCCGACATCAACGATTCGGCAGCCATCGCCACTTCTAAACTCTCCGGTGCTGTCACGTCGATCACAGGCCATGGTCTTGGATTCTTGGCCACTCTCAGCAACGTCGGCAGCACTGAGATCACAAACGACTCGATTATGAACACCGATATCAATACCTCCGCAGCCATCGCCACTTCGAAACTCTCGGGTGCTGTCACCTCTATCTCCAGCCATGGCCTTGGATCTTTGGCCACCCTCAGCAACGTCGGCAGCACAGAAATCACCAACGACTCCATTGTCGACGCGGATATCAACGCGTCGGCAGCCATCGCTGATACAAAACTAGCGACCATTTCCACAGCCGGTAAAGTCTCAGGCTCCGCTATCACATCGGGGACCATCGGCGGCTCCACGGTGATAGCTACCTCAGGTCAGATCTCCAGCACCGGCAATATTCGCGTTGCGGGGACAGGTGTGACGGCAACGGATCTGCGTTTTGGCGATAACGATGACAGCAACTACGTCGGATTTAAAGCACCAGCTACTATCACCACCAACCGTATATGGACCCTTCCAGCAGCAGATGGCACCAGTGGCCAGATCCTTAAAACCGACGGCTCAGGCACCCTAAGCTGGATCAGTGCAGGCGGTGGCGGTGACTTGTTTGCTGCTAACAACCTCTCCGATCTCGCCAATGCCAGCACGGCCCGAACCAATCCTGGTTTAGGTGGGCTCGCCACTCTCAGCAATGTGGGCAGCACAGAGATCACCAACGACTCGATTGTGAACACCGATATCAATGCCTCAGCTGCCATCGCCACTTCTAAACTCTCCGGTGCTGTCACGTCGATCACAGGCCATGGCCTTGGATCTTTGGCCACCCTCAGCAATGTCGGCAGCACGGAGATCACTAACGACTCGATCATGAACGCTGATGTCAATGCCTCAGCAGCCATAGCTACCTCCAAACTCTCTGGGGCTGTCACTGACATCGCCAGCCATGGCCTTGGATCTTTGGCCACCCTAAGCACTGTGAGCAGCACCGAAATCACCAACGACTCCATTGTCGACGCTGATATCAACGCATCGGCAGCCATTGCTGATACTAAACTAGCAACCATTTCCACAGCCGGTAAAGTCTCAGGCTCAGCCATCACCTCAGGGACCATCGGCGGCTCCACTGTGGTTACCACTTCAGGCCAGCTTTCCAGCACCGGCAATATTCGCGTTGCAGGGACTGGTGTGACGGCAACGGACCTTCGATTTGGCGATAACGACGACAGCCACTACGTGGGCTTCAAGGCTCCCGGTACAGTCACCACCGACAAAATCTGGACCCTTCCAGCAGCTGATGGCACCAGCGGCCAGGTCCTCCGCACGGACGGCTCGGGGATTTTGAGCTGGATTTCTCCAAGTACCGGAAACATGCTCGCCAGCAATAATCTTTCTGATTTAGCGAGTGCATCCACCGCTCGAACCAATCTTGGTTTAGGTGGCCTCGCCACCCTCAGCAATGTGGGCAGCACAGAGATCACCAACGACTCCATCATGAACGCCGACATCAATGCCTCAGCTGCCATCGCCACCTCTAAACTCTCCGGTGCTGTCACGTCGATCACCGGCCATGGCCTTGGATCTCTAGCCACTCTCAGCAACGTCGGCAGCACGGAGATCACCAACGACTCCATCATGAACACCGACATCAATACTGCTGCAGCGATCGCCACCTCTAAACTCTCCGGTGCGGTCACCTCTATCGCCAGCCATGGCCTTGGATCTTTGGCCACCCTAAGCACTGTGGGCAGCGCCGAGATCACCAATGACTCGATCATGAATGCCGATATCAACGCTTCAGCAGCCATCGCTGATACTAAACTAGCAACCATTTCCACAGCCGGTAAAGTCTCAGGCTCAGCCATCACCTCAGGTACCATCGGCGGCACCACGGTGATTGCCAACTCCGGCCAGATCTCTACCACGGGTCACATGCGTGTGGCTGCGACCGGTGGTGCGGCGACTGATCTGCGTTTTGGAGATAACGACGACAGCCACTACGTGGGATTCAAGGCGCCCGCCACAGTCACCACGAACTATATTTGGACCCTGCCCTCAGTCGATGGCACGAGCGGCCAGGTCCTCTCCACCAACGGCAGCGGGGCCCTTACCTGGGCGAGCTCCTTTAGAGGGACTGGTACTGGCGGTGGAGCTGCCTCCAATCCCAGCACCGGCTGCCCTACAGGCTATATTTTAGTTCCAGGAGATGCTGCCTTTGGCACCACTGATTTTTGTGTGATGAAGTATGAGGCTAAATTTGGGCCAAAAGGAGCTTTATCACAGGCCATAGGTTTACCTGCCCGATATCTCCCCCAATTCAGCGCCCAGGCCTCCTGCCGCAATCTCGGCCCAGGCTATGCCCTGATCAACAACGCCGAATGGATGACCGTGGCCACCAATGCGGCCAACGTAGCCTCTAACTGGAGCGGCGCCTCGGTGGGCAGCGGCGCCCTTAACCGTGGCCATACCGATAGCTCGCCTGCGGATGCCCTCACCGCGGTCACGGACGACAACGACCCTTGTAACGGCACCGGACAGTCTTGCAACTCCTCCACCTGGAACCAGCAACGCCGCACCCATGTGCTTTCTAACTCTAACGTCATCTGGGACCTTGCCGGAAATGTCTGGGAGTGGGTGGACTATATTAACCGCGACAATAAACCCACCCCAGCGACAGGAGCCTATTACGAATTCACAGCCATCTCGGGATCGACCGTGATGCCCAAAACTGAGCTGGTCCCCACCAATGCGGTAAAGGCTTGGTGGAGCGATTCTTGGAATGGGTCCACTCAAAGCATAGGCCAAATCTTTCCCAGTACCAACGCAAGCGGGGGTGCGTTGCTCCGTGGTGGCAGTTGGGAAGATGGCGTGGGCTCCGGCTTGTTTGCCGTGAGTATGTACAACAATCCCTCGGGCACCAACACGGTCATCGGCTTCCGCTGTGTCTTCCGTCCCGAGAGCTTATAGGAGGGTCCATGGACTCAAGGAGCAAAAGGAGCAAAAGGAGCAAAACGACAAAAGAGCTCCTATGTCAGGAATTCAATCATCGACTTTACTCCGTAAAACCCGTCTAGACGGATCTATCTTAAGTAAGTGGCGTCCCCAGCGGGATTCGAACCCGCGTCGCCGCCGTGAAAGGGCGGTGTCCTGGGCCAGGCTAGACGATGGGGACAGGACTTTAAAGAAACTGGTGAGCCGTGCTGGATTCGAACCAGCGACCCGTACATTAAAAGTGTACTGCTCTACCAACTGAGCTAACGGCCCTAGGCTATTGCGCCAAAAGAGGCGATTCACCGTGGGAGAAATCTTTGTACAGGGGTAGGGGTTTTGAGTCAATGCGAAATCTTGGATTTTTTTCTTGGCCCCCAAAAAAGTTATCGGAAGGACTACAGAGTAAGCTTGTCGAGAGCAGAAAACATTGCTTTTTTGGGAGGATCCCTATAGAATCCTCCCGTCTTTTAGCCGAAAGGTTCGTAAATTTTATGACCATCATCAAAAGAAGCCGCTCTGACTCAACCTCTGATCTTGTTTCAGCAATCGCTGCCTTGGTGCCTCTCCTCCAAGACCAAAAAGAAAAAGAGGCTGCGCAGGAACTCTTGGAGGCTTCAACCGATTTGAAAAAAGCAACTCCAGGAAGCGCTGAGCACAAAGCCGCCGTTGCGAAAATCATCGAGGCTTTTGAGGGAGATCACGAACTCCTCGCATACACATTCCAAAGGGGCACCTCCGCTGGCCAGTGGACTGAAGTGGAACAACTCGCTGAAGCTAGTTCAAGGGTCATCAGCCTCGCCCGCAGAATGCAGTAAGATCGCCCTTCGGCGTCCTGCTGAATCTTCAAGTGACTCCTGATCGGCGGACTATGCACCAAGGTCAAATCACAGTGCTTCTCATGGCAAGCGTCTATCTTATAGCGTTTGCCCACTGTATTCGAGTCCTGACCAATGAGAGGACCACCCCCGGTGCAGCGATTGCTTGGATTCTCTTTTTGCTTATTTTGCCGGTGGTCGCGATCCCGCTCTATTGGCTAGTAGGGGACTTTCGGCTCAGTGGCTATGTCAAGCGCCACCGGGAACGAACCCTAGAATTAGCCCTCGAATCCCCAGCACCCCATCACGAAAACCCTGTGATCTCGCTCCCCATCCCCCCACATAAGGAGCCCCCATTTCCCTCTGATAAAACCTGTGGCGATCTTTTTAGGACAAGCGAAAAGGTGTTTAGCCAGCTAGGCCCCGTCTACCAGGCTCACCCTGGATCTGCAGAGCTACTAGTGGACGGTAAGACGACTTTCAAAGCCATTTTTGAAAAAATTGCGGGGGCTACTGCTTATATTTTAGTTCAATATTACATCGTGCGCCATGATCGTCTGGGCCTTGAGTTAAAGCGGCTTTTGATCGCTAAAGCAAGAGAGGGGATTCCCGTCTACTTCCTTTATGACGATATGGGATCTTTTTGGCTTTCGACAAAATATATCAACGATCTTAAAAAACATGGGGTCAAGATTGCCCAGTTTCTCGAAGTGGCGAGCTTTAAGCGTTTTTTCCAGATGAATTTTAGAAATCACCGGAAGATCGTGGTCGTCGACGGCCACTATGCTTTTACCGGCGGACTCAATGTCGGGGACGAATACATCGCTCCGAAGTCAAAAAAAACCAGACGATATTGGCGAGACACCCATCTGCTCGTCACAGGGTTACCGGTCCAGCAGGTGGAGGAGGTTTTTTTAGAAGACTGGCATTTTGCAACCGATCAAGCGGTGATCCTCCCTGATAAAAAACCTACTGTATCCTCAGAGCCCTCGACAAAGGAGCGGCTTTATCCTATTCGAGTCATCCCCACAGGACCAGCCGACGACCTCTTGGTAAGTATGGTGTTCCTCCAAACACTTATCTGGGGAGCTCAGGAGCGGCTGTGGATTGCAAGCCCCTATTTTGTGCCTGATCAATCGCTGTTGCGGGCCCTACATATAGCGATTTTAAGGGGCGTTGACGTAAGAGTTATGATCCCGTTAGTGGGTGACAATCGACTCGTTCAGTGGGCCTCCCTGTCCTTCGGAGATCAGGTGCGCAAGATGGGAGGCAAGGTGTTGCTGTACCAAGCGGGTTTTATGCACCAAAAGGTGATTCTCGTCGACCGGTCGGCTGTGGCCTTGGGTACTATGAATTTAGACAATCGAGCCATATACCTCAATTTTGAAACCATGATTCTTATCCACGATCAAGCCATGGCAGATAAGGTCGAAAAAATGCTGGAAGATGATTTCCTATCCTGTCACTACTTGGGTGTTGAGCCGCGGCCCTTTATCCGCAAACTGGTGGGAATGCGCGGCAATGCCACAAGGGTTCTGTCTCCTCTCCTTTAATCTCTTTTTTGATACCGGGAGCATATTGCCATGACTAACCAAGTTGAAGTTCTCTATTTTGCGATGCTGCAAGAGTCCGCTCGCAAAACCCACGAAGTGGTCCCCCTTGAGCCAGGCCTAACAGCAAGCAGTCTTTACCAGAAACTAAAAGGCGCCTATGATTTTAGCCTCGAGTTCCATCAGGTTCGGGTGGCTATCAACGACCGGTTTGCCCCTGGGGACAGCGTCCTTAAGGGGGGTGATAGGGTCGCTTATATCCCTCCGGTTTCAGGAGGCTAAAACCCATGAACCACTCCAACCTCAACCAAGCCTCCTGTCCTATCGTGCTCACTCCCTACCCCATCGACCAAGTCGCTCTTAGACAAGGGGTCCCCCTTCGCCACGATTGTGGTGGCTACGCCTGCTTTGAAGGAATCGTCCGCAGCTCATTAGGCAGCACTCAAAAGAACCCATTGGGGCGCGAGGGAGATGAGCCAAAAGTCGATTTTTTAGAATACTCAGCCTACGAGCCTTTAGCCTTGCAGGAGATGGAAATTATCGCCCAAGAGGCCAGCATGCGCTACGATCTTAAATACGTTCAAGTGACACACCGATTTGGCAAGATTAGAGTAGGGGAGACCGCAGTCATGATACAGGTTTTGAGCAAGCATCGGGCCGAAGCCTTTGCGGGCTGCCAGATGGTGATCGACCAGATCAAAAGGCGGGTTCCCATCTGGAAAAAAGAACACTTCGTCAACGGCGATGCACAGTGGGTTCTATGTACGCACTAAGCGACAATTTTGGCAGAGAGTACCGATATCTGCGTCTATCGTTGACAGAAGCCTGCAATATGGCATGCCACTATTGCCTCCCCCATGGTTTTCCAGAGTGGTACCGTCATAAAGCCCGCCTCGGCCTTAATGATATCAGCACGCTTTTAGAGGGCTTCCGACTCCTAGGATTCTGTAAAGTGAGGCTTACGGGCGGAGAACCAACGATTCACCCCCACTGCCTGGACACCGTGGGAATCGCTAAAGACCTGGGGTATTCCCAGATCGCCATGACCAGCAATGGTCTGATGATAGGTGACTTAGAGCCATGGATGAAAAAGGGTTTGACCAGCCTTAATCTTAGTTGTGACAGCATCGATCCCGAGGTCTTTTGGAACATCACGGGCTCCAAGGATCTCCAAAAAGTTCTCAGCCTCGTGGATCGTGCCATCAGTCTTGGTCTGCCGGTTAAGATCAATACAGTCCTTATGCGGTCCCGTAACGGACATCCTGCCCAGATCGACGAAATGATCCACTGGGCTTTGAGTCGGCCGCTCACCCTTCGATTTATTGAATTGATGGATACAGGACTCAATAAGTCCTTTGCTTCGGAAGAGAGGGTACAAGGTTGCGAGGTTTTAGATACGATCAAAAAGATGGGACTGTCACCGGATTCAGCTCTTTCTCATAAGCTTGCGGATCGAGAGGGAGAGACTGCGGGCCCCTCGACAGACTATGGTTTTGCGGGGTATCCGGGTAAGATTGGCTTTATTAACCCGCTTTCCTGTAACTTTTGTGACCGTTGTAACCGTCTTAGGGTCACGGCCAAAGGTCGGCTTAAACTCTGCCTTTTTGGCGACCATGACTTGGATTTGGATCTATCGTCTCCAGACCAAGTTGCGGCTGATGTTTCCCGCATGATTGGTCTCAAGGGTCAAAGGCACCAGCTCGAGCGGGGCAACACTGGAAATGTTCAGACCTTTAGGACGATTGGCGGCTGAAAATAGCAGCTCAACTCCACCGCACCTTGCCCCTATCGATCAAGCTGCATATTGGTTGGCACTTTAGTGGCTGCTCTGGTAAAAAAGCCCTTCCTAGATCGTAGGTTTCCGAAACAAGGGGAGGGGGGACGTTTCCGTGGGTTCAGAGACAAAAAAAAAAGAACCGGAGAGTAGAGGACAAGCCGTAGTCATTGTCTCAAGCGACCGAGCTTTCACCGGGACCTATCAAGACGAAAGTGGACCGGCAGCAAAATCTTGGCTTGAGGACCAGGGCATTAGGGTCAAGAGCGTTCAGGTTGTTCCCGACCGTAACGACAAGCTCCTTGAAGCCTTAGAAGATGCCCACCAAGACGATGTCCATCTCATCGTCGTCTCCGGAGGCACTGGGATTGGCCCCCGCGATCTGACTCCCCAAGTGGTGAGCCGCTATGCTGATTATGAAATTCCCGGGTTTGGTGAGTTTATCAGGGCTGAGAGTCTCAAGTATTCTCCCAAAGCCTATTTAAGCCGCTGCGGCGCATGGGTGATCGGCTCTCAGGTGATCGTGGCGTTAGCAGGAAGCCCCAAAGCAACCCGCGAGCAGCTGGAAATTCTTAAAGACCTTATTCCTGCAGCTATCGACGCTGTCAGAGATCAGTGCGACCATCGTCGCTCCTCCAAAGGAAAAAATAAATGATAACCTATGCCGAAGCCCAAAAAATCATAGAGAGCCTGGTTTTTAAGACCCCCTTAACCGTCTCCTGCCCCTTGGGAGAAGCCCTGGGCCGGGTTTTAGCGTCCGATATAAGGGCTCCCTTTTCGCTGCCATCTTTTACAAACTCCGCTATGGATGGATACGGTGTTGCGTTTGATCAGGCAAAATCACCGGCGACTCTTGCGGTCGACCAAAAAGTTTGGGCAGGGCAGCTCCCGCGGGACCTCCCCGACCAGCCTGGCTCCTGTATCCAGGTGATGACAGGTGCTCCATTGCCCCCTTGGGTCGACACGGTGATTCCCGTGGAACAGGTGGAATCCCTTGGTCCCAGAGAGATCAAGGTCCTAAGTATGCCACCAAAAGGGTCTCATATCCGACACCAAGGAGAAGATCTGCCTATAGGGAGCGCTCTGCTCAAGGCAGGTAGTCTCATGACCCCAGAACGGATTATGGTCGCCGCAGCTTTTGGACTGAGGCAACTCCCAGTGGTAGACGAGCCCCAAGTACACCTCTGGTCCACAGGGGATGAGATTGTGGAACCGGGTTCAAACCTTGCTCCTGGACAAGTCTATAACTCAAGTCGGTTTTTTCTGGAGACCTCTCTCAAAAAACTTGGGGTTGCGCGGCCTACCTGGATGTACCTCGTGGATGAGCCCCAAATCATCGCGGCTCATCTCCGCCATTTGTGCGAAAGCGGCAAACCGACTATTCTTATTTCCACTGGAGCCGTTTCTCAAGGCGAAGCGGATTTTCTCCCAAAGGTCGCGCAGGAACAGGGGTGGACCATTCTTTTTCATAAAGTTGCTATTCGTCCGGGAAAACCGGTTCTTTTAGCCCAAAAGGATCAGGTGATTTGGCTGGGTCTTCCTGGCAACCCGGTTTCTACGGCTGTGGGCTGGCACTTTTTTGGGCACCCGCTCTTTTCCAAACTTATGGGGGTCCCCCCCGCTCCTTCCGTTCGACTCACCTTAAAAAACGATGTACAAAAACCCTCTGGGCTAAGGTGTTTTTATCGGGCAGAGGTACGGGAACCTTTTGCATGGGTCGCTTCGAAGCAGGGAAGCGGTCATCTCGCAGCATCTTTATCTAGCAATGCCTATGTGATTTTGCCCGAAGGTCTAACCAAAGTGGTTGCAGGTACGAAGGTCGAAGCCGTCGTGATCTAGAACGATCCTTGAATTAAAGTGAGAAATTTGCGTCATGAGTTCACCATCTCCCACAAAAACTGTAAAACAGCGTCTTCTCGAGCAACAAGGCCAAAAAGCACCTTTGGATTTGTTTTTATTTGCCTGTTGGGAACAAGAAAAGACTCTCAAAGCATTGGCTCGAGATGCTCAGAAAGAAAAAAAATCTTTTGTAGCGACACCACCCCGGGGTTGGCCAGGGGTCCAGACAGCGGCTTCAGATGGTACCCGAGACTTTGGAAGTCTGTGGGTTCAATGCTGCCAATGGTATAAAACCCACTACCCGGATCTTGCCTCCTCCTTAACTCTAGATCATGAAACCCTTTCGGGGTTGGTTGCTCCAGTCGTCGACCTTTATAACGACCTTAATGCTCTCTTCCAACTCTGCTTTGAAAAATCATTGCCGGTGTTTCCAGCGGTCGAAGGTGCAGAGGAGTCTCCTTGGCCTCAGATCCTCAAGGTCCTCGAAACCAACGTAGGTTCTGTCAATGGCTGGGTACGGGAGTACCTGATTTGGTCTTTCCGAGAAGAAGTCGTGGAATTTTTTGAGCATGGAAGCCGGCCTCCAGTGGGCAAATATGCTCCCCCAGCCCTTCGCAGAGAGTCGTCTTTTGGCTCTCGCTCCCGGAGTGGTGGTCGTGACGGGGCGAGACCTCGAAATGATAAAGACTCAGGCGACGGCCGAGGTGAGAGAGATCGGGGTCCTAAAAGCCGCTTCCGAAGAGAGCCTGGAAATGACGATGGGCCCCCAGCTCCCCGCTCTCAAGGCGGTGAAGGCGGTGAGGGCAGAGGAGGTCGAGAGAGAGGCCCCCGTGACCGCAATCCATCCCAGAGGCGCAGTCCAGAGTTTAGATCACCCCGTGGTGGTGACCGTGGTCGGTCAGGGGATCGAGATTCTAATAGGCCCAGGGTCAGCGCCGAAGAAACTCAAAAAAATACTGAGCTTGCCCTTGCCGAGGTGGATGAGGCGATTAAGACCCTTGCAATCCAGCCTGGTATCAACGAAATAAAACTTGCCCCCCTAAATAGTTTCTATCGGAGAATCCAACATCAGAAGATTGTCGATGCTGGTTTTGTCTCCCAATCTGTGGGGGAGGGGGCATCGCGAGCTGTGACCATCTCTCGGCAGCCGGTTTAAGGAAACATCGTGACGAAGGGTGAGCAAAAGAAAAAAGTCGTCGTGATCACTGGAGCAAGCTCGGGCATTGGGCTCTCCTGTGCCGAAATCTTTGCCAAGGCTGGATACTCCCTAGCCCTAGGAGCCCGCCGTGTGGACCGGCTCTTGGAAGCCAAAGCTCACCTAAAACAGTTGAGATCCATTGAGGTGTCCTTTCGCGGAGATGGAGAGGGAGATGGCCCAGAGATCCTATGCGAATCCTTGGATGTCACCTCCGATAGCTCTGTTCAGGAATTTGCCACCAAAATCATTGAAAAATTCCCGGATTTTAGCGTGATCCTTATCAACAACGCCGGTCTTGCCCTAGGCCGTGATCCCCTGGAGTCATCCCGGCGGGACCACTGGACGCAGATGGTCGAGACTAACTTTCTGGGGCTGCTCAGGGTGACCCAAGCTCTGTTACCGTGGATCTTAAAATCCAGGGCGTCCCATATCGTTAATATTGGCTCGATAGCCTCCTTTCAAAGCTATGCTGGGGGATCTGTTTATGCCGGGACAAAGCATGGCGTGCGAGCGATCACCGCTGCCCTCCGGGAAGAACTGATGGGTACCGGAGTCCGGGTGACCGAAATTGATCCTGGTATGGTTGAGACTGAGTTTAGTCTGGTTCGGTTAGGTGACGAAATAAAGGCAAAAGATGTCTATAAGGGAATGCAACCGCTCACCCCTGTGGATATCGCCGAAACTATCTATTTTGTAACATCAAGGCCAGCCCATGTGAACATTGACCAAATCGTTATTCTTAGATCTTGCAAAGAATTGAACAAAAAGGATCAAAAAACAAAGTTTTCTAGCATAAATTAATATATAAAAGCCCTACAATGGCGTCCGACAACCACTAAATCTCGATACAATACTATGCCGCAGATTTTTTGAATA
>JBGSUI010000187.1:0-2473 GCA_041736175.1 Oligoflexales bacterium
CTGAACAGGTAAGCTTGATTCGCTGGGCTCGGACCTACCTTGGGTCGATCGCCACTTCCCGCGGCATAAACCCCAGCCAGTCACCTGGATAGTTCGCATTTTTCACAGAGTCGGAGGACTTGGGATAAAAGAGTTCACATCTCGCTACACCTTCTTCTTGTAACATAGCTACCTCACACAGTAAACCCCGAATAGCGCCGCAAATGGTGACTGGTATATTTTTGTATCGAGTCGGCTGGTCTCATGATGCAAAAAATTGAGGACATTGGAGACCAGTGAATCTCGTAACCTATTGTTTATAAAGCATCCCTACTATTTTATCTGAGCTGGCTCACTCTTTGCATAGGATGTTTACCCTGGAAAAGCCAGGAACATAACCTAGTCTTCGAGGTCAGACTCATGGTTCACAAAACGTTTCTTTTTATTTACCTATTGCTTCTTTGCCATTGCAGGCAAGTTGATCAAAAAAGCCAATTGACCCAGTCCGAAAACCCGCCTGGATCTTTCCCAAGGAATTACAATTTGGCCCAAGGGTGCGAGACCCATTTTCTAGGCTCACCTTGGCGGTGTCCTGAAACCAGACTCGAGTTTTTGCCCAAACTATTGAGCGAGAGTAGTCTCCCGGTTTTAAACAGACTTCCTCTTCAGACCAAGGTAGGCTATTCGTTTTACTGCCAATTCAATGGTCCACCTCCAAAAGGGCAAATAACCTCCCAAGATGGTGCCATCAAAATTCTTATTGCACCTACAGAAGCCCCGGAAATAAACCATATTAGTTTTGTCACCAACAAAGACAAGCCAATTAAGATTTCCATTTATTTTGACCCCCTTACTTTTATTAATGGTGCCTGCCAATTGAGCGTTGTGTCGATTGAGAGTCTTGCTCCACTAGAAGTTCTTGAACTTTACGCATCCTATTTGATCGAGGTTAGTGAGTGGGTTAAGGAATCTTTAGTCGCCTTCGATGAGGCATCGACCCTTGGTGAAAAATGGAATGTCCTTGAGGATTTGCCGGAACATTTGGAAAAGAAAACAAATACAGAAATCCGAAAGTGTCGGCGCCGGGTAGAAGATCTTAGACAAGCCCAACAGACGCCAGAAAATCCTGATTCAGTCAGAGAAATCGCGAAAATTCTAGGATCTGGGACAGAAAAACCGGACTTAAACAGACTTTGCCCTGCTCCGTTTGATGCAAATATGCCTACGCAAAATCCTTGCTTAGCATCGATAGACCTACTCACAGAGGATGGAGACATCGGACTTATTCAGTACCGAATAAAGGAGTCAGCTTGCCTTGCACGCGACCTCCGAGAAGGAATGCCGAGCACTGAAGAATGTTTTAAAGATGGAACGGAGTCTCACCTATGTCTAAAGGTTTTACAGGAAAAAAGGAGCGTATTAGCAGGGAAAAAGTCAACTGCACTTGAGCCTCGTATTTTGGGCTTAGCAGATTTTTTAAAGGCAGAGATCCTTCGACTCAGCGGCCTCTCTGATTCCTTAACCCAAGACCTCAAAGAATTACTCAACCGATTGTATGAAGAAAGGGGATAGTGTGCATTATCAGATTCATAGAAATTTCTGGTTGTATTTCGCGATGTTTGCTCATCTGTTTGCCTGCTCAGGTGACAAAAACCCAAACATCTTACAAAGTCGTGAGGTCGAGTCAGGGAGTAGCTCCGTTACTCCAAACACCCTGATCTACGAAGAAAGAATTTTGCCTCAATTTAGTGACTCACTTAATGGCTTAAGAGAATTCAGGGTTAAAGCTGACAATCCAGATAGTGAACTTGATTGGTTTTTTGTAAACACAGGAGATTTTGATGGTCTTTTGCACTCAGTCACTCAAAAAGATGATCTTTCGGGGCGGATTGGAGTAAAACCAGGTCCAGTTTTTAGGCCCTCCGCTTCTAATGGTGGTACTGGTCAAATTAGAGCAAGATACGATCTTTTTAGAGGTCCGCCGCCGCCAGGTAATTGGACGCTTTATATTAAATTTCTCGGAAATGAATCCCTTATTACCACATATTATGACGAACCAACAACCAGTTTCCTTAGTAGGAAACAAGCTTCTATAGGAATCCAATGTATCGATGATGCCCGGCTCGATGCCAAGTATCGACAAGCAGAAGCTTGGTCAGAATACTATCAGCCAGGAGAGCCCGTCCTAATATCTCCTGATCAGAATTCAGATCGTTCTCCTTTCCCCTCTAGGCCATTCCATCCCGGCATCCCATTTACATCGCCAGACTCAAAGATCAAAGCCATTGATCTCGTGGTAAAAGTTGAACCTCGAGATGTTGCTGGTTGTTCTAGGGTGTATGCGGTTGTAGATAGGGTGCAGTAGTTTTTTTACAATGATTTTCTGATGAATTTCATTGAGTTAGAGAATTTCTTTACATGATTTCTACAAAACTCCTGCTCAATATGATATTTCCAATAGGCATCAAGGTCGTTGCTTTTAAGGATTGATCTA
>JBGSUI010000197.1:0-2338 GCA_041736175.1 Oligoflexales bacterium
CAAAAATTATTAAAAAAAGAGCAAGGTTCATAAAGGCCGCCACTTTAATGAAGGTGGGCAACCTATGTTGGACCTGTGGTGATCTCGCCTAAATGATCACCCTAGTTTTGGGTAGTTTGGCCAGCCCAGGGGTCGAAGCCGGTTTTCCACATAAGTTAACTCTCAAAAGATATGGTTTTAGCCATCCGAAGGCATGAGTCCATGACACTCCCCGTTCTTACAGTCCAATTAATTGGGCTACGTTTCCAGAAACTTTACTTGACTGAAGAGCCACAACCTTAGCATAACCAGCGGTTACTTTTTGATGAGCGTGTCCAAGGGCTGCTTGGACTGCTCCCAAATCTCGCTCACTGATAAGTGCTAGCGTAGCGAAGGTATGACGAGCGATGTGGGTCCCTGACCATGATTGGTTACAGGCTCTAAAAGCAGCATTAAAATTGTCTCTAATAGTATTGTCTCGAAGAAGTCCGCCGCGACTATTCGTAAAAATAGGGCCAATTTCTCTGCTTTGCTCTTTGTTCCTTAAGTTTAAAAACATTTGAACCACCGCACTTCCAATAGGTACTGTACGAATTGACCCATCAGTTTTCGCCCCCTCCTGGAAGTAGGCTTCTTTTGTCCGATAGTCCCAGCTTAATGTTCGAATAACCCTTATTAGACCGTCACCGTGGCTGATCTGAACCGCATCCCAACATAGCCCCGCAGCTTCACCCATACGGAGGCCAGTCAGGGTCATTAGAAGGGCTAATCGATAGTAGACGGGATCCGGTCTGCCTTTAAGCTTTTCAAGCCAAGCGAGGACCTCTGCTGGTCTCATGAAGTAGTCTTGTTGACGTACCTGTAGCGGTTTGAATAGAGCGGCTTTGTGGTGTCGGCGTACGATTGGGACTGAAAAATTGTGATCATGTTCATGCTTGTACCAGTTTAATACCACGCTAAGAAGTTTAAGCTCCTGCTCAAACGATCGACGATTTTTTTCTTGGACTGTTTTATGTGATTTCAGCCAAACTAACCAATCGTCGACAGTTTTCGTCCCAAAGTCTCGAAGTAAAACATTCGCGATTGGGGCTTCTTCAAGATAACAGAATCTAGACCCCCTGGATTGTTGTGAAGATTTCCGTAACTCCTGGAATGCAGTGTTTTTGTAATCCTCCACAACGTCTTTAAAGCATTTCTCCTCGCTTGGTCTGTGCTGGCCTAATTCCAGCTTATTCTTGGTTTCATCGTGCCAGGCATGGGCCGCCGCGGCTGTATCAAAGGTTCTGCACTGGAGGCGGACCCCTCTCACATAAATCTCAGCTTGGTAGCGAACTGTTCTACGAGCTTTAACGTAGCTAACTCTTTTTCTTACCGACATGGCTTAACTTCCTTGTGTTTAAGCCACGCTAAAATACTAGACCTAAGAAATTTCACTGGCCTACCAGGCAGGAAAGGTATTTCCCTTCTGGCGACCCAGTTTCGTATTGTCTGAGGCTTTTTTCCTAAAATTTCAGATAATTGTTCGATAGTTAGCAAATCAAAATTGTCAAAGAGCCGATCCTCAAAACTAATGGAAGATGGGCATCGCTGCAACATCTTTGTCATGGTTTTTCTCCAGAATTGTTGTCTAATTTGAGCAACTGAATTTTCGGCGACCTTCCTCGATGTCTTTCCAGTTTTATTAGCCCGGCATTTTCTAACTGTTGTAAGCCTCTATAAACACTGTGGCGCCCAGCGACAAAGGGCTTTACGGCAGAGGGGACTAAATGCAGTATTTCGGCGTTCTTTTTTAGCCCCCTGAGATACCAGATTGCCAGGGCGACATTTAGTGCTTTGCCACCTAGCATTGAAGCAGCGCTTATCCATGGCAGGGAAATTGGCCCTCTAATAAAGCTTGTATAGGCGTTACGGGTCGACTTTGAATATTCTCGAGTTGATATTTGGGACGAATCCCTAATGCGCTCAAGTTCTATAGTATTCATTAAATAAATAACCTTATGAGAGATATAAAGAGATTGTACGGGTGGTCGGCCTTGAGTCATCTAAGTAGCAAAGCCGACCATCCCTGGTACTACGAAGCCACAAGTGAATCTTCAGAAAATCCGGATAAAATTTTCATGACAGTTTCCCACATGACTAAACCTCGTTCATCCATATAGCGATCCGGATATTGGATAACTTTTACGTCAGTTCGTAAGGCAAAACCGTCCAGAATTATCCTACTATAGGTCTACGCACATGAAAAGATAGATTTTAGTTTTTTCCGTGGTATAATGAAAGTTTTTATTCAATCTCATCAATTTTAGACTCATTTTCCCAAAATTCGTCCTCTATCTCTCTGATTTTTTTAACTAATTTC
>JBGSUI010000198.1:0-10234 GCA_041736175.1 Oligoflexales bacterium
TCTACGAAAAAGGATTGAAAGTCAGCGATGACGAGTTTGACGAGATCAAGATCAAGTTCCATGCAAAGTATCCAAAATGGAATTATATAATAAGCCCAATCAAGTAGAACCTGTCCAAGTAATTTTTACACACCTCCTTAGTGCCATTGAAATCAGCATCAACGATTTCTCCGGTGCCATCTTCAAAGTTATTTTCAGATTTCTCTGCACCAGCTTTAGCAGCAGCTGCGGCGATCGCCGCAGCTCGATCTGCAGCTATTCTCGCTAAAAGTCGATCTTGTTTGGCTTCCTCGAGGGCTATTTTGTTTGATACAAAGGCTCCAAAAATAGCGAAATCACTGGTTTCAAGTCTTTGCTGGTTAATTCGCTCACGGACTTGGCGTAAACCATCTAGCGTGATTTCGATACGCAAGGTCATTAGGTTTGCGCCTTGTCGTTACTTTGGTTAAGGAGAGTTGCTTTAAAATTCGGGACCAGTGGCATTATCCAGATGCTTTTAACCGGTTGGTCCTTTTTCCGGTACCGATCCATGCGACTGCGACCCTGGGTCAAACCGACATTAATCCAGTTTCCTGCCTTATAGCAGGTACCAGAAAAACGCTCCTGATCGACAAAAGTTTCAAGGAGTACAGGTCGGTATCCATAGCGAGTTTGCCAATCATTTGAAATACGCCTCTTCACCAGTGCCAAGGATTTTGTTGCTAAATTCTGGCAACGTACCCAAGGAAGAATTAGAAACCTTGTTTGGTTGACGATCAGATGCAGATGAGTCTGGCGCTGTTCTGCTGTCCAACCGATAAAACGGTCACGGGGTGCAATCTTCCAGGCGGCGCCACCAAATCCCATGACTCCAAGGAGATTACCGCCGCCAGTGATAAAATAACGTAGCTGCGCACCAGGGGTGATCTTGTATCCAAGGTAATGATATCTGCTGATCAACTCGTTCCACAATGCTGATGGCTTGCCGGGAGTAACCATCTCCACCGCAAGATCTTTCAGATCGATGATATTGATGTGGAGTGGTTGTTTAGGATCGCTTGCCTCGCTAGAAAATGAACTTCGAAGTACCCGGTATGATCGACGGGTGGGCGGCAACTCAATCAATCCGTCCTTACACATTCTGATCATTGCAACCCGACAACTCATAAGATTTGGTTGGCCGTTTACCCGCTTCCAATCGAAGGTAGCGCAGACCTGACGGGCCAGCTCTGCTCGGCGTGCCTGAGGCGCAGCAGAAATCAAACTTCGGATACGCTCAATATCGTCATCTGACCAAGTTTTGCCACAATAGTTGTACATAATGCCTTACCACCAAAGTTAAACATCGCGGTCACTATGCCCCATTTGTGCATCTGTGACCAGCCCTTTTTTGGTGGTTATAACAATTTTTTCTGGTTCTCTTTGAGAGCCCGCAGCTTAGGCTACTCGCTTCCAGAGATCTGGAAAGCGGCTACCTGCTGGATCACCACCCCATATGAGGACTTGAAGTTCGCTGGCGAGTAGTGAGGAACCTGCCTTGCCTTCACCGGTCTTTGGCCACACTTTATTGTAGGTCCCCTTTGAAAGTCGTCTAGTCGATAGCCAAAAACCACCTCCGTCATAATGGAGAACCCTCAAGCTGTGTCCCATCATATTGCGGAAGACAAAAAAGGCTCCACTCATAGGCTCGTGTTCTAAAATAAGGCGAGCCACAGCCGCAGTGCCATCGATCCCATTCCTAAAGCTGATAGGATCATGCATTATAATAATCGTCGCATTGGTGGGAATCTGAATCATGCATCACCTCCGAAAATGTGGCAAAAATTAGCTAAAATGGCACTAGTTTCTTTCGAGACTTGAAATACTCTTAACTTGACGCCCCTTCGAGATTCTAACTCAACCAATGGACCGGAATGGCCAGGTGGGGCAGAGACCTCGACTCGAGTAAAAGTCGGAATCGGTGCGACTGACTTGTTTCTAGGTTTCGGCGCCGAGATTTTTCCGAGGCGCCAAGCTTGGACCTTTAGGCGATAGGCCACTGGACCTATGCCATGCTCGATCGTTTGTCGCTGAGCACGCTCGATCAGATCACTGGGCACAGGCTCATTGATGTGTTTCTTATTCCTTCGCCAGGTTGCAAAGGCAGATTCTAATTCTGTCAAAGATTCGGTCGTCATAAAATCGTCCCTCAGATCGATTATCGATTGAGTGATGATTAAGCGATTGGCAAAAGAAAATCGTCAACTATCTCCGGAACAGTAGCCTCACTTCAGTCAAGCCCCTTGCTTTGCGAGGGCGTTATGACTCTCTTTTCTTGATCTTGTAAACATGATGGCTGGATTTAGAGTCCGCTCTAAGACGTATGATCCTCGCTACTTCAGGGTCTCCTTTTTGATTGACTCGAGGTGCGTAGAGGGCTCTTGACCTTTCATCTGCCCCGACCATAGGCTCACATAAATAATAGACTGCTAAACTTTTCCGGTATATGCCCTCCTCGACTCTTAAAGGTTGACTCATCCCATGCCAAGAATTCTGAGTAGTGTCAAATAGTACTGCTCGATTGAATACGGGTTGGATTTCAACTCCTAACTCGCCGGGTTCGCGTGAGTTTTCGCTATGTCGCCAGAGTCCTAGGAATCCACCGTGATTTGGTTTGAGTTCATAAGAGAGGTAGATTATGATATTTAGGCGCCGCTGGAGTCCGAGTTTCGGATGAATGGAGTAATCCAAATGAGGATTTAGGTTGCCATTTGTCCCATGAATATGCCACCCACCTCCGTGCAATCCTGGGTCAGTGATTAGGCGAGTTCCGACTTTCTCCTCAATTATGTTGAGAAACGGTCTACTCTGTAAGTCATTGAGTGCAGCATAAGTTGCAGCTGGAAAAGAATTCCATTCATTTAGAGCTTTTTTATTTTCTAGTGGATTATCGTAACAATACCATTTTGGAGAATCATAATCGGGGAACTCTCTGCTTAGCTGCATAGCCGCTTCAACTTCGAAAAAATTATCTACAATGCAGTGGTCGAACGGGCCCGACTTGCCATATGAATCAATTTGGGCCAAAAAGTTATCATATCTAATCATGCAATCCTCGCTGTATGACCTAAAATTGCCTTAAATACAGCTACAAGTTTTTCTGATTTTTGTCGTCCTAGAATAAGCAAGATCATTCCATAAAGATAGAAAAAAATTCCGCGATATCCAATTTTGTTTAGGTCTTTCATATAATTTAGAAATGGCCCGGTGCCTTTATCTACGTGATATGAAAGTACGGAAAAGGAATATGCAGATGCTATTCGTTTTAATGCTTGAACTATTGGGGCATTTAGGTCCTTTTCTAGGATAGCTGCGCAGTGAAAAAATTGACCCATTTGGTATACACTAGAATCAATTGTACGTTGTCCAGGTATCCATTTGCCTTTGCGTTCATTTTCTGAACTGCCAAAATCTGCGAAATCAAGTAATCTATTGTGAACAAGAATATCAGGAACATAAACTATATTAGATTCTTTAAGAATTCTGCCGATGATATAATTCTGGTAGTAAAGAGTCCCGTCTACGGCATCCGTGCTAAATCGATGGGCTAGATCCGTTTTGATAACAAGTCCAGACACTAGGACACTACGATAGAATGCCCAAGCTGTTTCCTCAGGAGAATAGGCAACCAATTTGTCTTTTGACACATATCTGTGTATTTGAAAGGAATTTTCTACTTCTTTATAAAAAGATTTATAAGATCGGATAATAGCGCCAGGCTGATATTTATGTATTTTATCAGATATCACTCTAAGAGAATTTGTCTCCATAAAATCGTCATTGCCCATGAGTATGATGTATTCTCCAGAAGCTTTTGAGATGACATTTCGTAGGTTTTTATCATATCCAAGGTTAGATTTGTTTTCGAAATATTGAATTTTCTTTCTGTACTCTTCAGGATATTCAAGAATTACCTGTTTGATAGCATTGCGTTCCGGTGATTTGTCTTCACAGATAACGACTTCGATATCTTTGTATTTTTGGTCGAAGATCGAATCGAGGAGAATTTTGAGTTTATTACTTCTATTGAAAGCTGGTATACACACTGATAATTTGGTGGCCAACTCTAGATCTCCATAATGCTGCGGGTAACTGGTCGAAGATGACTATAGTGAGATTTCTATAATACAAGTCTATTTGGAAACTCTTATTACTTCAATGATATATTACAACATTTAGATCCAGGTCTTTAAAAAAAACAGCATTTAGTTGATGGTTCCAATTTTTTCCGGTGTGAATGAGTACATGATTGAAATTGGCATCTAATGCTTTGATTGTTATTGTTAGCCGAATAATTTCTGGTCTTGTTTCAAGAATTGTCGCTACACGTAATTTATCGCTCATAATTCACCATTATAGCTGTAGTGTCTGGATTAGAAGGATTAAAGATTTCACTGGCCCAAAAAATGCAAAGCATCTCATCATCACCGGTATTTTGTATTGAATGTGTGTACCCGGGTGGGATGTCGATAGTTGAAATTGGGTCATCTGTAACGTCTATGGTTAATGTCTCAGAAGATATTAGATGCTGCAACTGAATTTTAGCTTTGCCGCGAATAACAGTGAATTTTTCAATTTTATTATGGTGATAATGGTTACCTCGAGTAACACCTGGGAGAGTTTTCGAAATAAAAAATTGGCCCGCACTGGGAGACTTTAATAATTCAAAAAGCCAACCACGCTGGTCTCTTTTCATTTCGGGGGTCGATTTAATCTTGTCAGCAGGAAGGAAAGAGCAGAATGTAGAAAATAGCAGATGATCGAAATTCACGCTTAAATTTGGCAATAATTGCTCATTTCGACATTTATTGAAATATTCAAGCTTTGAAGCTAACTCTCCTAAACTTATTTGGAAAACTGGTGAGATCCTATGAAATGCGGGGGCCTCCGAGGGAGGGGACACAAATCGCGTTGTGTTGGTTTTTCCGGAGGCAAACCAACTCATAAGTATTGCTTTAAATTGATCTACAATGGACGAAACATGAACAAGATCAATATTCTTTAGAGGCTCATTTACTAGAATAGGTAAGTTGTGGGTGATATTGTGACAAAACGTGGCAACAACTGAATTATAATCGGGCTTGCACCATTTGCCAAATATATTTGGCAGTCTAAATACCCAAACAGTTGCTCCTGTTTCCTTGGAATATTGAAAGATGGCTTTTTCAGCTTCTATTTTAGATAATCCATAGTCATTATTGTTAGTTGCTTGGATGGACGAAGAAAGTACAATCGGAGTTTTGTGATTTAAACTTAAGAGCCTGTCGACAATTTTTCGAGTAAATCCTGTGTTATCTTGATAGAAAGCTTGTGGATCTAATGGGCGGTTAACTCCCGCTAGGTGAAATATGAACTCGGCTTCAGAGATCATTTTATCCCAATTATAATCACTAGTAGATCTATCCGCGCAAAGTATTTCGAAGTCGGGAATTGAGCCCAATGTATAGAGAAGATTTTTTGCTAAGAATCCCTGAGATCCAGTTATCAACACCTTCATCTAAGCTGCCTTTTTGGTTTTGACTTTTTGTACGTATTTAAGATTTTCTAATTCCGTTTTTATCTGTTCAAACGATAATCTTAGAGTGTCGTCAGTTTTCTAGGGACTTGGATCAAATAGATAACTCTGTGCACATCTAGAGGTTGATTGATCTTACCGAAGACTGGGGGATACTCAGCATCTAATGGAGTAATCATATCTGCCGAATAAATTTACTTTAATAGGCAACCTTCAACCCAAACACTCCCATAGTCCCCACAAAAAGCAAAGCATTAACAAGCACCACCCTAATTTTTGCTGAAATAGATTTTTGCCTCCGTGTCAAAATATGTATGGCCAAGAAAAGCACCAAACTTCTCAGAACAATGGCATCGATATGATAAGTGGACCTATAGGGCTCTGGTATCAAAAGTAACACAAGGGGAAAAACCAGCATCAAAAAATCGCTGGGGCTGAAAATAAGATAGCGACGCCTGAAGGTCGCGATAAAAATGAGTGCCGTCGTCAGGGCGAGCCAGCCAAAGAGACTGTTGTACAACCCATTAAGCTCGACAGGTTTTCCATTGAATTGGACGAGGATAACATGTTGGTTATTAGACATTAACAGAGTCACCACACTGACCAGAAAGACAAATGAATTTAGAAAATCGTCCTGTTTGGTCTTTAAGAGCCTCATGAGAAGGAGAAGCGTCAGGGCAAAAAAGGCAAAATAGCCTATGGTCAAGTCTACGTTACCAGAAAAAAAAGGGACCCCAAGGAGGATGGCATAGATGATATAGCGGTTTGAAGTCTCAAGCATCCTGACGACAGCTTTTAGCCGCACCCCTAGGGGCTGGGTGCGTACAAAGTGACTGCTTTGGGTCGAGAGGCGTTCGATGAATTTGTCGTCAATAAGCCGTGTCAAAGATATCAAGAGGGTGATCAAGGCCAGCGCAATATAAGGGATAGCACTGAAGTTGTATTTTGGAAAAAGAACAGGAAATAGGCCAAGAACTCCAAAGCTTAAGGCTATAAAATAGATGGACCCTACACACTGGCTTTGGGTTAGACCGAGTCGTAACAGCGAATGATGAAAATGACTTTGATCAGGGGCAAAAGGACTGCGTCCTGCTTTAAGCCTCAGAAAAATCACCGTTGCAGTATCAACGATTGGGATTGCTAGACATAAGATGACCGAGCAAAAGGGTAGCGCACGGGAGAAATCATAAGCTAATAGAGGTGATGGAGTCGTATAGCCTACATAATCAGCGATTCTTGCTAAACCCCATTGGCCTTTTGGCAAAAGCTCAAGGGGTATTCTTTCTAGGACGATTAGAATCATCACACCTAACATATAGCCCAGCCAGTTGCTCCCGCCGTCTCCCATAAAAATCTTAGCGGGATGGGTGTTATAACGTAAAAAACCTAGAATCACCCCGATCAAAGGAATGCTCAAAAAGAGGGCGACTTGTAGGTTGCCAGTCGTCTGGATATGGAGAAAGGTCAGCAGCGCAATAGATATCAGAACGATGCCTCCCGCGAGCCCGTCCATGCCGTCGATCATGTTGATAGCGTTCATCGCGCCAATTAGGATAAAAGCCGCCAAAAAGGTGCCTAAACTTGCTGGTAGATGAAACGACAGGCTTGTGGTCAGAGCAAAGTTCTGGATACTCAGATCGCACACGTAGATGGTGACAAAGGCACAGGTGGTCTGAATAAGGAGCCGCGTGATCGCCCGGATCGGTTTTAGATCATCCCAAAAGCCCATCAAGAACAGGACCATCGAGACGCCCAAAACGGTGAATAGGTGCGGAGAAACCTCGGTGAGCCCAGCCGTACAAAGGCTGGTCATCAAAAAACCGAGGATCATCCCAATGCCACCGAGCCGGGGTGTAGGGCTGTGGTGGATCCGTCGGCTCTCGGGCATATCAAAGAGTTGGTAGGTCCCAGCAAACCGCAAGACGATCGGTGTGGTAATCATCGTTAATATCAGTGGTACGCCCAGTAATAGAAGCAGATGTATACCAAGCACCTTGGTTTTCCTTTCCACCGGTGCATGAGACCATAAGGATACTCTTCTCATGAGCCGCATTGATCATATTTTGGATCTAACTCCCACATTACACGCTGCGCCGGTATGGGTAAAGAAAATCTGAGAGTGCCGGCCCTTTGGAGCTGTGGCTTTCCTGCCGGGATTTTGCTGCAAGGGACCATTCTAAAGGCATGGTCCGCCCCCACGGTCTCATCTTGGGAAATTCCCAAAGACCTTTCGGGCAACTTAACCCTGAGACCTTGAGAATTTCTCTGGGCACTATTGGTGCACAGCCAAATTCAAAACGAAGAGACCAGTCGTGCTTCTATGATCCGGAGACTCGAAAGAGCATTAAAAGAGAGGCGCCTCAAAACCTTAGATAAACCTCTGGCAGACCCGTTTAAACTGTCTATCAAAATGCTTTTGCATGACATCTTGGGGACGATTGCAGCCTAGGCAGCGATTTGTCTTTTGCCGATCATAAGGGCCTGAAATCTGGCCAATTTATCCAGGTCAGAACGGCTCTTAAAAAATTCCCTTTTGTCGATGGCTTTTTTTGCAAAACATCCGTAAATCAAAGGAATCCAAAGGAAGGCGTCCCCCTACTTGTCGTAGTCCGGAATTTTTCGTATGAAGTACCGGTTTTTAATCCCGACAACCGCTGCACCCACTTAGGGCGATCTTGGGTGGCTTGATGGCTAGAGTGTAGCTAAATCCGTAGCTCTCGATCTTAAACTTCTCATGGTCGCATTGAGGTCCATGTCTCAACTTTCTAGATTTCTGAGAAGGATTTTAAGTCGTGAGGTCGACCCTTTGATATCGTATGTAAGCTTGTCAAAACCCATCTTGGTCATCGATAGGGCGGACATGACCTTCCTATCCAAGCGTCGGTTCCTGGGCTGCGGTCGGTCGTCGCCGACAAACATAGACGGAGTTGATTTTAATAACCGTTATTTCGCCTTTGCCAATCCACTGGATGATGTAGCGGAAAACCTCGGGCGATGCTGCCGCACCACGAAACCATGGCTCTTCGTCTTCGAGGATTTCTAGCGTGGGCCATGCTATTAAGTTTTTCAACAATCTAATCCAATCCATTGATAAGCCCGACCGCAAGGGATTTCCAAGGCTCTTTGGCCTTGATGCGGATCCAAGCCTGGCGTTCCATTTGGCTTACTCGGTCCCCCGACAAGTCTAATTGCTTGCCGATCCTTGAGTAGGACGCCACCATCCCGTCGTCCATGCCCGCTCGAAGTCTTATGATCTTAACCCAACGCTCCTTCAAGTGGATGTTATCCCTCAACTCGTCTCCAAATATCTGAAAGAATGACCGGTCACGGAAGCTGTCGATGGTCTGTGAAACTGGTAGAGTCGCGACCAGCTCGACGACCCGTGTTCCCTGGCACTTTATCCTAGACGCCAAGGCAATGGGATCCATTTGCTTTTCATAGGCCTCTCAACGGTGATCCTGCTGTCATGGCAACTGTCGGCTTTTACGGCCTTGGCCTGGCGGGGAGCCCCGGGCACCTACGAGGGGGTGATGGTCCTGCTGGCGTATGTGATCCTTGCAGCATCGGCCACGGCTCTTGAGTTCACCCCAGTCCAGATCACGGTCCGCTTGGGTACTTTAGGTGTGGGGCTGGTTGGGGTGGCTGGTTGGGGTTTACCTAAAGTATTCGGAGTCCATCCGCTCCTTTTCCCATGGGCGCAGCAAGATCTGCTCGGGATCGACCCTTAGCAGGGCATCGCCCTGACGCGCTCCACCCATTCCTATGCAACGGCCATGTTAAGCCATTCCAACTACATGGGAACCTACAGTGGGATGGTGGGGCTGGTTTTTTTGACCTACTCCGTACTGGAGCCTCGCAAAAAAAGAATGGATGCAGGAGCCGACCCCTAAACCACAGCCTTCTTCAATCGTGCAGGCTCAAGACCAAATTCATCTCACATTAGAAGGGCAGTTTATAAGCATCACGGCCCCAAAGGCCATGGACTTTGGGATCGCGATGGCCGTTGGGCAACTGTTGACGCCTGGCTACGGCGGATACGAGTTGGTGCAGGGTCTGGTCGAATCCAGCCATTATCCCAATCGAGATTTTACCGGGTTCATAAACACCTTTGGATCAACCGGTGTGCTGATCGATAAACCCCATAATTTTTACCTCCAGTATGCTTTCCACTTTGGTCTCCTTGGTCTGGGCTTGTACATAGCAGTCGCTTTGTATGTTGTAGGAATGTACCTGCGGGATTTGAGGACCGAGCGGTGTTCACCCAAGAAAGGAAAGGAGGGGTTTTCGAGCTTTAAGCTGGCGTGCTTGATGGGGCTCGTCTGCTTTTTGGGGTGTGGTCTCACCAACGACAGTATGAGCGGGGTGACCTCGATCGCCTGGATTCTTATGGGCCTGCTCTTGGCGGGAGTGCCAAAACCCACCGAGTCATTTGGTTGATGTCAGATTCTATTAGGTCTGTGGTCGGGCTTAAGAAGCGGCACTTCATACGGAACTTTATAGACTACGACAACTATCTGCATTGTAGGTACGACCAGCCAGACCTCCTCCTCACAGAGTTGTCCGTCGGGTAAGGAGAGGGAGCACAATTGCTCCCCCTCCTCCCCACAGAAGCCCGCCGGCGGATTTCCCGCACGAGCCTCTTCATCACACGGTTTACAGCACAGCCATCTCTGTCATTTGTTGGAATGAAAGGTAAATTTT
>JBGSUI010000199.1:0-3656 GCA_041736175.1 Oligoflexales bacterium
TTCCGATTAGCTTACGTTTAGATGGTGGTATCGTTGCGAGTCTCAAATCGGAAGCAGAGCGTCTTGGAATTCCTTTTCAGACATTAGTCGGCAGTATTTTGCACCAGTTCGCTAGTGGCGAGCTTGTTTCAAAGCAGACGATCGATCTATTAAAGAAAATCAAGGCTTCGTGACTTTAGAAGCGAACTGACGATTGCTGGCAAAGGCTGGTAGTTCACCTAAGCCTCGCTAACTTACCGAGTCGACTCGTAGGATCCGAGGACTTTAAGGCACTTGGTCATAGCGCCTAAGGTCATCAAGGTGGCATCCAATGCCAAATCGTCAAATGCATAAACACTGATTATAATAAAGCCGAGACCCTCGTCCAAGCAGACGATAACTCAACCAACGGTTAAGAGATGAGTTTTGGAAAAAAGAAACCTATATGTGCTTAAACCTTATATTAAAGCAGATCCCGAAGATACTTTCTCACCTCCAAAAACTCTTTCATAAACAAAAAGTTCTGATCGTGGTTCCTTTAAGGCAGTCCCTGGCACACCCAGGGGCTGCACAGAGATAAGCTTAAACTTATCCTCAGGCACCACTGGATAAAAGGTATCTCCGGGGCCATCACTATCGATAACGGTGAGGTAGATAAAATCGACTTTATCCATGGTCTGGCGATAGATTTCGCCACCGCCGACGATACATAGTTCGTCTTTCCATTGGGGAGCAATCGTCCGCCCATAGGCGATCGCTTGGTCGATGGAGCTAAAGATCTTGAGATCATCACCTTCTGCGATCTTTGCTGGTGTCGAAGTGACGACTAAGTTCATCCGCCCAGGCAGAGGCTTTTTTACCGACTCAAACGTCTTACGTCCCATCAGTAAGATTTTACCCATGGTCACAGATTTAAAATGTTTGAGATCACTTGGAGCATGCCACGGGAGTTGCCCATCCAGTCCGATCACTCTTTTTGGGCTTGTGGCCACCACATGGCTCAGTTTCATTGGCGTTCCTTATGTCTTAATTGAGATTATTGCAAGAACATGAAAATAATTTGACAAAATATTAAAATTCTCTTAATATAAACAAATGATTGGTTATCACGCACCCAATCAGGATGTCCTCTCTCTTATGCCTCTAGTTTCCCCTCTCACGCTGGTTTTATGGATCTAAAAAGAAAAAAAAGGAAGAACTCATGCTACTCCCCAAGAAGGCCGCCATGGCTATTGTGGCTCTACTCGCCTTTGGAAGCTCCTGTGGTGACTCCCAAAAGAAACAAGACTATAACATTCTTGCTACTGCGGGATCGAGCCAAATCCCTCTCTACGAAGGTCCAGGATTTCCCGACACTTGTGTCGGCTGCCTAGTCTGGTGGGCTCAAGAAGAAAATCCAAATAAAAATGACGACCCGATCTTCGATTGGAATGCCCTACAACGCAAATGCCGAGAAAAAAACCAGTGTGCCTTTTTTGACTACGTGAACGCTTGGTCATCCATTTTGGTCCTCGAAAGAATCTACAATGGCCCGACTCGCCGGTGGGCCGATTGGCGCAAAGCTGGCAAAAAGGCCGCTTGTTTCTATGTGGACTCCTACTTTTCAGGAAAAGAGGTCTGCTACGAATCACCGATCACAACCCGCCTGCCTGAGGGTCTCGCGGGCGAGGTTTCCTCCTTTAGACTCGTCAATATCGACACCATCGGGGTCACCCTAAAGGATGGTTCCTTTCGGTACCTTAAGGGCGATGGTTTCAATCTGATCGAGGATCATCTCGACTCTATCACTGAAGTCAGCTTTTAAGAGATCAAGGGGGGCCCTCTTTGTGCCGATAGAGGACCTATGATCGCTAAACCTGCCCCCCAACATTCTAACCCCCCAAGCCTCCAAGGTAATCAGGCTAAATCCATCGATCTCTCTGGCTCACGAAAACGGCTGGTCACAACCCGCGCCGTCTCGTGGGCCTGGACCTTTGTGATCGGTGGCGGAGCCTTTGGAGCCGCCTGGAACAGCCATCAGCAGGCGATGCTCCCTGTAAACTGGACCTCACTGATCGGGGTGATAGGGATCCTGACGGGGCTCTTTGTCATTCCAATTGGTTTTTTGTTTGGTTCACTCCGTCGCGATGTAAGCCGATTCTTGGGAGATACCCCTTTCCGAAACACCGCTCTGTGTGGGCTCGCACTAACGGGCAGTTATCCCCTCTACGGATGGATCACAGCTACCTTTGACCTTTGGAATATGGTAAAAGTGTTTACCTTTGTCAGTCTGCCGTTTTTAATGTGCCGGATCAGCCAATTCCGCCAAGAGCGCCGTGGTTCCTTTCCTTCTGCGCAGCCTTCCCTTTTTGATGCCCTCGCCGTGGCGTCCATCTGGCTACCCTTTAACTTTGGGTATATGAACCATATCTGGGTCTGGCCCGAAGGTGAGGCCGCTTATATCCTAAACACTCCCTTGGCTATGTCGGTCACACTGATCAACTTTCAGAGTGTCAGGAGACTATCCCCTCTTTCTTTTCGGTTTAACCTTAAAGCACCCCACTTGATAAGCATTTGTATCTGTCTGGCTCTTTTTATGCTCATCGCGTTGCCCATAGGGTTTGCCACGGGGTTTCTCGGTTGGAACCCTCGCCTTGAGCTGGGCAAGGTTTTCTTAGCTCCCCTGGGGATCTTTTTCTTTATTGCACTTCCCGAAGAGCTGCTGTTTCGCGGCGTAATTTTTGGTTTGCTTTATGCCAAGCTACGATCCAAGGGACAACAATCTCCCCCCTTCGAAGCCTTCAATCCTAGAATTTCTCTGCAAAACCCTAGTCTCCTTCTTGCTCTCGTAATCTCGTCTCTGCTCTTTGGATTTTCCCATTGGCATGACTGGGGCCCGCCACCTTGGACTTATGTCGGTCTCGCAACCTGTGCGGGGGCTTTTTATGGTTATACCTATATCAAAACAGGGAGCCTCGCCGCTGCAGCTTTACTCCACACCCTCGTCGATACCCTTTGGGAGCTATTATTTCATAAATAACTTAGGTTTAATCACCTATCATCCATCATTTCGTCTCAAACCCACCGCGGGCCCAAGCCTTCAAAAGTGTTTTAATCGACTCTGGCTTGGTCGGGTTGGCTATAAATCTTTCGGCCCATCCGTTGCTACCTGCCCATGGGCGAGCCCCTTGGGTGCCGAAATAAAGCCACGGATCTGGGATGTTCGACTTGGTATATTTAAGGACATTTAGACCATAATCCCCCTGTGCTTCTTCCCGATGGTGGCATTCACTACAAAGCTTAAGATCATCTCTGCCATGGGTGGCGCTTTCTATAATGGCGCGCAGAGTCTTACCCTCTAGATTTTCATTAGGCTCGAGTTTAAAATTCTTAAGGTGGATAGGTTCGTTCCACCCAAGGGTCTTTTCGACATTATGTTCTGTCAAAATAGCCCTTTTCTTGGTTTCTGTAGCGGCTTTATTTGCGTCTGAATCATGACTGGACTCTGCAGCCTCAGGGCTGCCTTGAGATTGTGCAGATCCCTTTCGGTTAGAACTACAGCTATAGGTCTACGCACATGAAAAGATAGATTTTAGTTTTTTCCGTGGTATAATGAAAGTTTTTATTCAATCTCATCAATTTTAGACTCATTTTCCCAAAATTCGTCCTCTATCTCTCTGATTTTTTTAACTAATTTC
>JBGSUI010000029.1:0-23023 GCA_041736175.1 Oligoflexales bacterium
ACCATACGGTGGATAACTTGACTCTGAAGTGTCGCAGTCATAACCAGTACGAAGCCCGCAAAAATCTTGGCGAGGAGTTTTGGCAACAAAATCTAAACAAAAAAACCGGCTTCGTCGTCAAAACCGTCGGTGATCTTTAGCCTGGGGGGAGCCTGGGGGAGCCTGGGGGAGCCAGGGAAAACCTGTATCAGAGCGGTGAGGACCGAAAAAATCAAGAAATAGGAAAAGGTGCTCGCATAACCGGCTCATAACCCTGCTTACGGGCGGCAGCGAGTAGGGCAGCAAAATCGTGGGAAATGGTCGCCCCCGCTTTTTGGGTTACCTCGTCTTCGGTGGGCAAGTCAAAGTCATTGGCTCCAAAAGCAAGCCCCTTAAGGGCATCCTCATTTTTGGTCAAGACCGAGGTGCGAATATGTCTGATATTATGCAAATAGATGCGGCAAATAGCCAGCCATCTTAGATACTCACTGGTGCTGATCTCGGCGCCGCTTAAGGCCGTATGATCCGGCTTATAGGTCCAGCAAAGAAAACTCGCAAGTTTCCGTTCCTGGGAGTCTTGAAACTGTCTCAAATCGCTCAGGTGCTTAAGCCTTTGCTCGAGGGTCTCGTCAAATCCAATCACCATCGTTGCCGTAGAACCCATACCGGATTTTAAGATCGCTTTTTGGGCCCCATAGTAGTCAGCCACTTTATATTTACCGGGACTATGCTGGAGACGAAATTTGTCTTCAAGGATTTCAGCACCGCCTCCTGTTACCCAGCGGGTGCCGGCGCTTCGCAAGATCTCGGCACCTTCGTCGTAGGAAACCTTAGAGACTTTACAGCTAAACATAAATTCAGCAACCGTCATCTCGTAGAATTCCAACTGTCCTTGATACCGACGTCGCACCTCACTAAACAGATTTGCATAATCATGGATGCGCAGTTGGGGATGAAACCCCCCATTAAACCCTACCAAAGTCCCCCCCAGCTCTCGCAGGCGGTCGACCTTTTCGCACACTTGGTCCGTGGACAGCAGGTAGGTTCCTTCCTGGTGGGGAAGCCGATAAAAAGCACAATAATCGCATTTAGCCACACAGATGTTTGTGTAGTTAATGATCGCCATAATGATGTAGGTTGCTTGATCGGGAGTATGATACCGGTTACGCACCAAGGTGGCTAAATGGCGGAGTTCGTCGTCTGAAGCTTCTAGATAGAGGATGGCAGCTTCATCGATATCGATGGGGATTCTGCGTTCGATTTTTTTTTGAATACTTGATCGATGATCCATGATGACCGCTCCCCCACACCCTTGTAAAACCCCTAAACCACTCCGGTTACGGTCATTTTAGCGGTTCTCATTTACCTTGTCATTACGAAACTAGCTAGGTCCGTCGATCACTTAGTCCTCAAAAATAGGCTCCTTTAGAAAACACTCCAAGGGTACTGGAAAATAAGGGTTGGTTGGGTTCCTTCGGACCCAGAAGCCACATCAAACCGCACCACAAACCCTGAAGCTAAAATAAACCGAATCCCGCCCCCAAAGGAATGCCGCCAATCTTTACCGAGATCCGCGGTCGAATCAGCCACCGTCCCCGCCTCGGCAAAGGCCGCTAGCTGGACCCCCGTGCGAACCCCACTGGCCACAAAGATATTAAAGGGGGTAAACTCCTCCGTAAGATTCCACCGAAACTCCGTCCCTAGGGCCACGGTGTGAGCTGCATAAAAGCGGTTGGTGACATAGGACCGCAGTCGCTGGGTGCCACCCAACCCTGGGGCCGTACCATAGTTATTGGCAGCCCTTTGCTCCAGGACAAAATCAGATTCCGTCTTGTTACAAGTGTCGCGATCAGGGCCCTCGGGGACATTTTCGCAGCCAAACCCCAGCTTTTCCTTGATGGCCTGGGGATCGGTCTCGCCTTTTCTCTGGACCACTGCCTGGGCTCGGTAAAGATTAAAAACCCAAGTTGAAAAATTCCCAACCGGGACGTATCCTAACAGATTGCCCTCAAGTTGGTAGGTATCAGCATTAAACTTCGAGGCTGCGGGGCGATCATATCGATAGATCTCTAGGGATGCGCCTTTACGGGCATCAGACCGATCGTCTGTCAAATCCAGAAACGTACCGAGGCTGGTGCTGGTTTCGCTGTTTTTATCGTTGTTTCCCTTGGTAATCAACTCACCTTTATCATTGCGGATGGCCCCCAGCTGGGACTCTTGCCGATTGGCTCCCGCCAAGAGCTGGAGCCGCCTGTCAAAAAGCCTTAAGTTGACTTGGGCTAACAGGAGGCCAAAACGGTCGAGGACCACATACTTACGGTCGCTAGGATTTGATTTAACCCCCCGACGATGGGACTCTAGAGCTGCTTTATCGAAGGTGTTCCAAAAAAGGTTGATGGTAAAATTATCCCCATAAAGCGGGATATCCACAGCTCCGGCTCCTGCACCTGCCAGATCTCCCCAAAACCTAAAACCTAACAGGTCCAACTCCTTTTCGCCCACATTAAAGGCGCCTCCCAGGATTCCATAGGTAAACCCAATCCCTGGAATATTGGCCATCGCCGGCGTCAAAATATGCCCTGGTGTGGTCTGTCGTTGATCCTTGCGCCTGATGGGAGCTATGGTTCCCAGAATATGGTCTTCTGAGGGTGCCTCGTAGGCTTTTTCCGCAGCAAATCCCCCAACAGGATCTGTCCCCCAGAGGTTCGCGGCTACCAGGAAAGCTCTCCAACCTTTGCGTCCGCTACCCATTGGTTAAGCCTCCTTATTGAGTGCTTGTGGATTCTTAAGACCTCGCGGAGGCCTCTCTTGGAATCTCTGGTTTGATGAAGGTGTTTTCACGGATCACTGCTATATTACCCTGAAAGCGACTGGGGCGCACCTTACTTAAGGCTCAGGTCCTGGTCTGCCATGAATCCATAAGGAGCGCTCCCATGTTAAGTCGTCTTTGTAACGCCATTGCTCGTCCACCGTTTATTTTTTGCTTATTCACCTTGATCGGAGGACTCGCACCTCTGAAATCCTCTGGGGCCCAAGCCACCCCTTCACCAGCCACCCCTCCACCAGCCTCCCCCCCTCCCGCTCCCCCCCCAACACAGGTGGTTCCCCAGACCGCCGTCAAAAAAATCCTATGCCTTGGTGACTCCCTCACCGATGGTTACGGCGTCGCCCGCGAAGCTTCATGGCCCACGCTTTTAGAGGCTGCCCTTAAGGAGAAAGGCTATCATAACACAAAGGTTGTCAATGCGGGCCTCAGTGGCTCAACCAGCGCGAGCGGACTATCTCGCCTCCAGTGGCAGCTTAAATCCCCAGACAAACCACAGCTCTTGATCCTAGCCCTCGGCGCTAACGATGGTCTGCGAGGGATTGATCTTAAGAGCACCAAAGCCAATCTTGAGGCGGTGATTAAACTCTCATTACAAAACCAGATCAAAGTTATCCTTGTGGGGATGCAGATGCCCGCAAACTACGGAACCACCTACACGGATGAGTTTGCAAGGATCTTTACCGATCTGGCCAAAACCTATCACACAGGGCTTATCCCTTTTCTCCTCGAAGGAGTGGCTATGGACAAAAAATTAAACCAAAATGATGGGATTCATCCCAACGAACTCGGCTATAAAAGAGTCATCCTCAATGTTGTTCCCCATGTGATCAACGCCTTAGAAGCACAAAAGCCAATTTAAACTATTTTTTGACAACATGAGTTGGCCGTCGATTCCTCAAATAATAGGAATATCATATGATTTTTGGGCCTATAGGAGTAGGGTGCATCTGAAACCTAAAGGGGAGATTATCTTTGAAAAAAGAATCGAAACCACTTATAGAAAGCATGCGAAAATCCCGCGCCGGACCAAAACAACCCCCGAGTGACCAAAAAAATACTGTCAAAAAGCCCCCTCTCAAATCCACGCAGAGGGGACCAATCCCAGCAGACTTCCCCATTGCGGGTATAGGTAGCTCTGCTGGTGGACTCGAAGCCCTTAAAAAACTCTTCTCCCTCCTCCCCAAAGACACCGGTATAGGCTACGTGGTCATCCAACACTTGGATCCCACCCACCAAAGTATGACATCAGAAATCCTTTCTCGGGAAACAGCCATGCCTGTCACTGAGATCGAGGACGGAATGGAGGTTGAAAAAAACCATGTCTATGTGATTCCTCCCGATCAAAATGTGGAGATCTCAGGTCGGATCCTTAAACTGATATCCCGTCACCCAGAGAGAGGAATCAATCTACCTTTCGATTTTTTTCTGACCAGTTTGGCCAATTCAAAGTCCCTGAGGGCAATTGCCATCGTGCTGTCTGGGACAGGTTCTGATGGGTCTATGGGCCTGCAGCCCATCAAGTCTCAAGGCGGCCTTACCATCGCCCAAGCCCCCAACACGGCTAAGTACGACAGCATGCCCCAATGCGCCATCGATACCGGGTCTGTGGCCCTTATATTGACCCCAGAAGAGATCGCCGCAGAGCTTACTAACCAATCCTCTCCCTGGTGGGCTGGACTCAAATCTAAGAGCAAAACCCAAGAACCACTCAAATCCGCCGACTATCCCGCAGAACATCCCCCAGAAACAATTTTTCCTCGGGATGAGGGCCTTACCAGCGTCTTAGCCTTCCTCCGTCATGGGACCGGAGTTGATTTTTCCCATTATAAGCAAAACTCTTTGCAAAGACGGATTTCACGGCGCATGTTGGTCCACAATGCCAAAAATTACAGCCGCTATGCCCAATATCTTGAAAACCACCCCGATGAAATCAAGGCCCTTTTTGATGAAATCCTGATCCATGTGACCGGGTTTTTTCGCGACCCAGGTGTTTTCGACGCTCTCAAATCCCATCTCAAAGAAAAATTCTCTAAAAAACAGGATATTAACGTCCCTTTTCGGATCTGGGTCCCAGGGTGTTCCACCGGCGAAGAGACCTACTCCCTTGCTATCGCTTGCTGCGAGATACAAGAGCTTGGGGGGAGCGCCCGACCAATTATTATTTTTGGGTCAGACCTGAGCGAGGCATCCCTGCGTGTGGCCCGGGCGGGAGTCTACGACGAATCCCTCGCCAAAAAAGTGCTATCTAAGGATAGGCTGCAGAAATATTTTGAAAGAACAGCCTCTGGCAAATTAAAGGTCGCGAAACGCATCCGGGAGATGTGTCTTTTTTCGCGCCATGATGTGACTAAGGATCCCCCATTTGCCAACCTCGATCTGATTTCCTGTAGAAATCTGCTTATCTATTTCGATACCAAACTGCAGCAGACCGTCGTTCCTATTTTTCATTATGCACTCAAGCAAGATGGCATCTTGGTCCTCGGAAAATCAGAGACCATAGGCAACTTTGGGTCCCTATTTAAAACCAAAGAAAACATCCATAAAATATATTTCAAAAAAAAGTGCTCCCTTCCCCTCCGCTTGCCTTTTGTCACCAAGCCCTACCCAGCGGACGCTTTACCGACCCTGCGGCAGACCAACGAACTCTTCCCCAGTCGCACCGACTTAATGCGGCTTGCGGACCGCATGGCCATCGATCTCTATGTCCCAGCCTGCGTTTTGGTGACTGAGTCGTTAGAAATCATCCATTCCAGGGGCAAAACCTCGCCCTATCTTGAGCTACCTTCCGGACAACCTACCCTTAACATCCTCAGGATGGCCCATCCAGAAATCGTCGCCGACCTCAGAGCGCTCCTCACAGAGGTGCGGAAAAAAGCCAAACCACAAACCCTCACCAGCCTCGCCATTCATGAAGAGAGCCGGGCCCGTCACTTTTCGATTAAGGTCGTCCCCATTTCAACCCACCAACCTGCGTCCGAAATGTACTACTCCATCTTTTTTCAGGAAGACCCTTTTGAAAAAGGCAAAAAGATCGTCCCCCCCAAAAAAACCAAAAATCTGGATCAAAATTCAAGGCACCTGGAGCTTCAAAAAGAACTTTCTGCAAATCACGCCTACCAAGCCTCGCTGATCGAAGACTATCAGGCGAGCCAAGAAGAACTGGTGTCGAGCAATGAAGAACTCCAATCCATCAACGAAGAATTACAGTCCACAAACGAAGAACTAGAAACGGCCAAAGAAGAGCTGCAGTCCACCAACGAAGAGCTTTCTACCGTCAACGACCAAATGCAAACCCGGAATGCGGAAATTGCCAGCCTCAATCTGGACTTTAAAAACCTCTTCGAAGGCTCAAGCATACCTATCGTCATGTTAAATCCAAAAGGCCACATCCGCCTTTACACCCCTAAAGCAAGTGATACGTTAAATCTTGGTCCTTCGGATATCGGTAAGCAGCTAGACCAAGTGCAGGCCATGACCAGCATGCCCCAACTCGATCAAATGCTCTCGGATGTCCTAGGTCACCGTAAATTTAAAGAGCTAGAGATACAGGATCATAGGGGCCACTGGTACAATCTCCAGGCACGACCGAGCCTTACTGACAACGATGAATCCACAGGTGCCGTCCTGTCGCTCCTTGATATCGACAAAATCAAGCGCGCACGGGAAGACGCCACGGCTATCATCGATGCCCTTCCGATTCCACTCCTGGTGATCGACAAAAACCAAGTGGTTAAAATCGCCAATCAGATTTTCTGTGACAAATTTAAGGTGATCCGTGCCGAAACCGAAGGCCAACTGGTCTCAGAACTAGGGGAAGGCCAGTGGAATATCCCCAAACTTTTAAACCGCCTCTCTGAGAATTTCACCAAGAATGTCTCTTTTGATAATTTTGAAGTGGAAACCTACATCCCCAATCTTGGAAGAAAAAGCCACTTGCTCCATGGTCGACGAATCCAACTTTCAGGCACAAACGAACCCGCCACCCTCTTAGTCATCGTCGACATTTCCGACATCCGTCAGACGGAGATGGCCCTCTTAGAGAGCGAAAAAAATCGACAGCTCATTGACATAAATAAGAAGCTAAGCGAAGAAAGCGCCGTCCAGGAAAAAGTCCTCAGGGAAAATGCCGAAAAGGCCAATCTTTTAAAGGACGAATTTCTGGCGATTTTATCCCATGAACTCCGCACGCCCCTCTCTGCAATCTACTCCTGGGCGCAGCAGCTGATGAGTGGCAATCTCGATTCCGAAAAAACACTTTATGGAATAAAAGTCATCTACCAAAGCGCTAAAGTCCAGTGCCAACTCGTGGACGACCTTTTGGATATCTCCCGGATTCAGGCAGGCAAGCTCAACCTTTCCTTCCAAGATACCGATGTCCGCAAGGCTATAGCAGTGGCGATCGAGTCAACCCAAACCTTGGCGGTAAATAAAAAAATAACCATCAAGACCCTGGTCAATCCTAACGTCGGCCTAATCTATGCGGATCCAGTGAGACTAGAACAGATCCTGTGGAATTTGATCACCAATGGCATTAAGTTTTCGCCTATGGGCAGTCAGATTGTGGTGAAACTAGACCAGGTGACCTCCCCAACAGGAGATCAGCTCAGTCTGCAGGTGATCGACAAGGGAAAAGGAATCGATAAAGAATTTCTTCCCATTATATTTGACAGGTTTACCCAGGTGGATAGCTCCAGCACGCGGAGTTACGGCGGGCTGGGTCTAGGACTGGCTATCGCCAAAAAGCTGGTAGAAATGCATCAGGGAACCATCACAGCCGAAAGCGAGGGCGAAGGCAAAGGATCGACCTTTAGGGTGCTGCTGCCTTTAACCCAGCCGTCTCACAAACTGGAAGAGGGGCAGACCACCATGGACAAAAAAACCTTGCCAACCCTTGAAACAAGCCTCCAAGGTGTAAAGGTTCTTGTGGTCGATGACGATTCTTTTTCGAGGGAGATTTTTTCTATCACCATCGAGTCTTTCGGAGCTGTAGTCCATGCAGTGGAATCGGCTCAAGCAGGATTTGATGCGCTGAGGGAATTTAGCCCCGATATCCTGATTAGTGATATTTCCATGCCTGGCGAGGATGGTTTTAGTTTTATTAAGAGAGTCCGAGCGCTCCCACCACCCCTAGGACATATTCCAGCCATCGCCCTCACCGCCCATGCCGGTCGGGAGGATATCGAAAAGACCTTAAAGACCGGTTTCCAAGCTCATCTGGTGAAGCCTGTGGATGGCAATAAGTTGGCTCTCTTGATAGCCAGTCTGGTAACCCGTAACTAAAGCCCTTCAGGGCTGCGGCTTCTTAAAAACAGATTATAGGAGAGATTGCTGGATTGGTTTTTAAAGGGATATCCTGCAAAATTCAGATACTGTTCAAATTCTAACCGCTGACCCTCAGACACTTCAAACGCGATCAGGACCCGACCATAATCGCTGCCATGGGAACGGTAATGAAAAAGTGAGATATTCCATCGCTCGCTGACCAGGGACAAAAAATCTCCTAGGGCAGCGGGACGCTCTGGAAACACAAAACTATAGATCTGCTCCGAAAGCCCATGGGGTGATAGGCCACCCACCATATGACGAATGTGTTCCTTGGCCAAATCGTTTTCGGTGAGGTCATGGTACTCATAGCTATACTGGGCGAGCGCTTGGGTCAGGCATTGGTGATCATGGTGGTTTTGCATAGCCACACCTAAAAAAATCACGGCATCTGTAGTCCCGTTGGTACGAAAATTAAACTCCGTTATTTTGCGGTCCCGGAGAATTTCGCCACAAAACTGCTTAAGGGCCCCTGGTTGGTTGGCAAGATGGACCGCAAAAAGCCCTTCCCTCCCCGCTCCGGTCAGGGACCGTTCGGCCACAAAGGGCAGACGTTGGAATCCCATATTGGCACCGGAATTAATGGTGACGATCTTTTTGTGTTTGAGTTGGTGTTGCGCGATATAGCTTTTTGCTCCAGCCCATGACAGCGCCCCTGCTGGTTCCATCAGCACCCGAGATTCCATATAAAGATCTTGGATGGCCGCACAGATTTCGTCAGTAGTAACCCGGATAAACCCATCCACCATTCCCTGGCAGGCCGCAAAGGTATACCGTCCCACTTGTTTTACGGCGACTCCATCCGCAAAAACACCCACATGGTCCAGGACTACTCGATCCCCGCACTCGATCGATCGGGTCATCGCATCGCTATCGAGAGGCTCCACGCCGATCACCGTGATCTTGGGGTTTACCGTCTTGATATAGGCGGCAATGCCGGCCAGGAGACCTCCGCCGCCGACAGGGACAAAGACGTAGTCTACGTCCGGTAACTGTTCCACAATCTCCTCACCTATGGTGCCCTGACCGGCAATCACCAGGGGATCATCAAAGGGATGGATCATACAGGATTTTGTTTTTTCAACGATTCCAAGACAATGCTCAAAAGACTCGGTGTAGTGGTCCCCGTGGAGAACGATTTTGGCACCGTAACGAGCTACGGCTGCCACCTTGATATCAGGCGTGGTGCGGGGCATCACAACCCATGCCTGGAGACCCAGCCTTTGGGCGCTGTAGGCAACTCCTTGGCCGTGGTTTCCGGCTGATGCGCAGATCACCCCGCGCTGCTTTTCGGCGTCGCTAAGGAGCGCAATCCGGTTGTAAGCACCCCTAATTTTGAAAGAAAAGATCGGCTGTAGGTCTTCTCGTTTAATGTAAATCTCGTTTTCCAGAGCTGCTGAGGCCATAAAGGCCAGATCCAACGACGTTTTTTTAGCGATGTCATAGACCTTAGCTTTGGTGATCCCATGGAAAATCTGATTTACGAGGGCCTGATCCATGCCCATAAACTCCCTATCAATTAAATTGAGCTAAGCTCGAGATCTTAAAAGAAATTTGATTTCTACCCTCAATACGCCCAATTTGCCAGCTTTATTGAAAATCTGTACCATAGAGAGATCTTCCGCCTCTCCCCCCCTTGTCCCCGCAATGTTGGAGTTGATGATGCTTACACTCGAAAAAGTCACTAAGGTTTATGAGCACCAAAGGGGAGTCATCACGGTCCTCCAAGACCTGGATTTTGCCGTGAGACCCGCCGAAAAAGTCGCGATTCTCGGACCTTCGGGCTCGGGAAAATCAACGCTGCTCTCCCTTCTATCGGGCCTCGACCGCCCCACCCAAGGAACCGTCAAACTTCTCGACCAAGACCTGGGGGCCATGGAGGAAAAACAAGTCACTAAACTCAGAGCTAAGACAATAGGCATTGTGTTTCAACAGTTTCATCTGATGAGCCATCTCACAGCTTTAGAAAACGTCGCCCTGCCCCTTCGGATCCTTCGTCGCACCACTCCCTACGAAAAAGCCACCCAAGCCTTGGAGCAGGTGGGCCTCGGCAGCCGGCTTAATCATTTTCCCCACCAGATGAGCGGAGGCGAGTGCCAACGGACCGCACTGGCACGGGCGATCGTCACCGAGCCGCCGCTGATCCTAGCGGACGAACCCAGCGGCAATCTTGATAGCCAGACGGGCGATTTTGTAATGAAAATACTATTTGATTTAGTCTCCCAAACAAAAAGCACTCTGATCCTTGTCACCCATAACGAAGCTCTCTCCCAATGGTGCAGCCGACGTCTCCTCCTTAAGGGAGGAAAGCTCCATGAGGTCTGAGTCACCCCTACCCCTTTGGATCCATCTGGCTTGGCTTGAGACCAAAAGCCACCGGGCGTTTACCCTGGGTTTCGTGCTCAATGTTTGTCTTGGCATGATCGGCTTCTTGACCATAGACGCTTTTAAAAGCTCGATCCAACAACAACTCAGCAGCAAATCACAGTCAGCCCTCGGAGCTGACATCAGCATCTGGGCCTCGCGCCTGATCAGCGACGATGAAAAACAGTCCATCACCAAGACCTTGCCCCCCGGAGCTAAGGTTCGCTACGAGACCAGCCTCCTCAGTATGGCGACAGGAATCCCCGTCACAACTCCCGCTACAACTCCCGCCCCAAATCCCGTCCCAACCGGCAGCACTCGTCTCGTGGAGATCCGGGCGATCGACCAGTCTTTTCCTTTTTATGGGGAACTCACCCTTAAAAATCAGGGCTTCATCAACACCGGGTCTCCCAAAGATGTGGTCGACAATCCCCACGTCTGGATCAGCCCCGAGCTAGGGATTCAGCTGGGTCTAACCATCGGGGATCAACTCAAACTAGGTAACGCCCTGTTTACCATCACCGACGTGGTCACCAATGACCCTGGGGCCATGCCATCGGGGCTTAGCTTTGCCCCTAAGATCTTTGTGGGCCAAGATTTCCTCAAGGAAACAGGACTCGCCGACGCTAGGTCGCGCCTGTGGCAAGCGATGATGGTGGCCACCGGCTCCTCCTCATCCCAAGCTGACGGGCTCGAACCTATCGTCACCTCCCTACGCCAAGCCCTTGGCAAAAGCGATCTCAGGGTCCGCAGCCATATCAATGCCGCCAACGATCGCAATCGAGCGCTTATTTACCTTAACGACTATCTAGGTCTCGTGGCCTTAGTGGCCCTGTTTCTAGCAGCTGTGGGTGGGTCTTTTTTGTTTCAGAGTTTTCTGGGACGGCGGATTACGGCCATTGCAACACTGGCGGCTTTAGGTCTCGACCGTATGGAGTGCCGTCTTGTTTATGGCTCCCAGCTGGTGCTCCTGGGCTCCATGGCCACCGTCTTAACCCTTCTTATAAGCCTTGGAATATTGCCACAACTCCCCTGGCTTTTAGGGGGCATCCTGCCCGAAGGGATCAAGCCAGCCTTGAGTTGGCAAAGTGCGGGGATCGCGCTGCTGCTTGGAACCTTTGGCAATCTTTTGGTCTGCCTCCCTATCCTGCATCGTTTAGGATCGATCCAACCCTCCCGCCTTTTTCAGGAAGGCCAAGGGGACGGGCTCCCCTATTCTTTCGACTATAAACAACTTTGGACTTGGCTCCCCGCTGCCGCCGCTTACTGGATGCTTGCCATCCAGCAGGCCCATTCCTACCGGGTGGGATCCCTTTTTATCGGCATCTTTATCGTGGCGCTGTTGATCTTTGCGGGGTTTGGCCTCCTGCTGATCAAATTCCTCACCGTCACCCGTAAAGCCACCGGCAATCTTTCGCTGGACCTAGCGACTCTCGCCTTGGTGCGCCATAGGACGGGGACCATCGCTAGTTTTGTCGCCATCGGCATGGGAACCCTTCTGGTAAACTTGATTCCTGCTATCAAAAACATCGTCGAATCCGAACTCCAAAGACCCCAAGGCAAGGCACCGCCCAGCCTCTTTTTGATCGATATCCAAGAGGAGCAAAAAGATCGTCTCACCCAACTTGTCCCACCTTTAACCGGCGGCGTGGGCCTTGAAAATCTATCGCCCCTGATCCGGGCGCGGCTCACGGCGATCAATGGGGACACGGCAAAAGCCTCGGGCCAAAACCTCGACAATTCTGGTTCCTCCACACGGGAAGAAGAAGAGAGCGAGCGGTTTGTCAACCGCGGCTATAATCTTTCCTACCGCGGAACCAAACTGGCCTCGGAAACCATCACTGACGGACGGTTTTTTTCTGGCGAATTTATCCCTGATCCCCAGGTCAGCAACCCAGCCAAAATCCCAGAAATCTCCGTGGAAGAAAGGTTTGCCTCCAGGCTTGGACTCAAACTTGAGGATGTGATGAGCTTTGATATCGAGGGCGTCCAAGTCCAAGGCCGGATCACCAGCCTGCGCAAGGTCAAGTGGACGTCTTTTGATCCAAATTTTTTTGTGCTGTTTCAACCTGGTGTTTTAGAAGCGGCTCCAAAAACCTACATCGGGACGATTCCCACCCTTTCGTTAGAGGTCAAAACCCAGACCGAAATGCAGCTCGTCCGGGAATTCCCAAATATCTCCATGATCGACCTCACCGCAACTGGTGCGAGGATCTTAGCCCTCGCCGAGCAGATGTCACAGGCCTTGTCCCTGATGGCACTGCTCACCCTGATCTCAGGGCTTGCCGTCCTCTTTGCCATCGCCCACCACCAGGCCCAAAAACGGGTGATCGAGATCACCCTCCTTAAAATCTTAGGCACTGATTTTGGGACGATCCGCATCAATGTGATTTTGGAGTTTGCGATCTTAGGCTTTGCAGCGACGACCCTTGGATCCCTGGTGGGGATCACAGCCTCGTGGGTGCTAGCCTCCCAAGTGTTTGAATCCCAGTGGACCCATGACCCCCTCACTCCCTTAGCCTTGGCTTTAGGGTTAGGAACCACCTGTACGGTGACCGGCTTTTATGCGGTCAATCGTATCCTTAAAGTCAAACCCATCGTCCTGTTAGGCAATGCGCTCTTCGATAAATAAAGGGAGGATACCGTTCCAGGCGTACCGGCCGCAAGCGGGCTAGAGATTCCGTTTGCAGCGACCCAAAAAATCGCTATAGTCCCACCGACCGAATCAAATACTTGGAGAGTTGTAAATGATTAGAAAATCTCTTGGCTTCAGTGCCTTTATCCTCATGCTGAACACCCAGGCAAGCTTTGCTCGCGCCGCGACCCAAGATCCCGTGATCCACTTGGGCTCGGGGCTTCCCCTTGTGAACGACCTTCACGACAGTCGCGGACCTCTCGAAAGCCTTTTAGACTTTGCTGGGGGAGCGACCACCTACCAGATTGGCGACGAATGGGGCAAAATACCCGTGGGTCCCGACGACTTCGCCGGTGAACCCTTGCTCCTCCGTGCCGCCCAAGCCACGGCGAGCCTTGGGGGTGGAACCACTTTTTATTTGGGAACCTTCAACGGCGAAGCCGTGATCGCCACCAACCATCACGTTTGCAATAGTCTGCAAGCCTGCAAGGGCAAGACAGCGCGGTTTCCCCTCCTTAAAAAAGAAGTCAAAGTCACCCGCTCCCTCGGCACCTGGAAGGAGATCGATCTTTCTCTCTTAGTCGTCACGGTCCCACAAGACGACACAGAGATCTTAGAATCGGTGGCTGCAAACTTCGATTTCAAGTCCGACATCGTCCCTGGACAAACCCTTTTTACCGCTGGATTTGGAGTGGCGCTCAACCCAACCCGCAACCTCGTAGCCAATCAGGACCGCGACTGCAAAGTTTTCTCAAAAGAGAACGAGTTTAGGTTTATGGATGACCCGGATAGCCTCAATCCAGGAGGCTACAAAACCTGGTCTTTTGCCAACGGCTGCGACGTCAGCCATGGAGATTCCGGCTCCGCTATCGTCGACCGCCAAACCGGTCGCCCGATCGGCATTATCTGGACCGGTAAAATCCCTAAAGACCCCTCGGTCCAAAACTCTGCCCACCTCGCTGAGCTTGTGGGATCGGATGATTCCGAAGTCTGGTCCGAGCTGTCCTATGCCGTGCCGGGTCTTAAAATCAAAGAGTACCTCTCTGGTCAGCTTGAAGCTGGCGCGGTGCTTCCGGATGCCGTATTGACCTTACAAGCTATTTTAGTAGAACCGTAACAACAAAACGAGAACCTATTTATGGAAACCTTTAAGAAATTTTCTGGGATCACTCTGGTTTCTGGCCTCTTAGGCCTCCTCCTAGTCACCTTTGTGGCACCGTCCATTGGCCGTCTTTTGATCTCAGCTCCCGTCTCTTTTGGGACCAACTGTGAGCCCGCCGCGGACTGGGCGGTTTCCATGTTGATACGATCTCAGATCATCGGCTTTTTTGGGGGTATTATCTTGGGTTGCAGCGTTTATTTTTACCTTAGATTACGTCAAAACAAAGCCAATGCCAGCCTAGAGTCCATTTAAGGTGCCCAAGGCGCCTCCTAGACTTTAACCACTGTCCAACCTTTGACCAACCTAGCTTAAAAACCTGCCGCCCAGGCCGTCACCCTCGACCTTATGGCCTGCCTTGGCAGCAGGCCTTTAAAACCAAGTTTAAAAGAGACCTAATCGACACCAGGTGTGGCGATACAAGAAACCCAGCAGAGAGTCAGCTTGTGGTCTACTAGCTAATCTAGAAACTCTACTGATTTCATAACGATCAACATCAAATGTAAGTAGGTCTTGGTTTAAATCACCTCGACAGGCATAAGACCTGAGGATGGAGCTTTTGGACAATATTCGCTCTAAATGAGTTTGCCATTTTTGGTATATCAGTCTCTGCAAAAGGGGTTTGCCCTGATCTTGGATATAGAGGCCAATCAGAGACGTAATTTTACGGGACCAAACATCTCGTTCAATGGTTTGGAGCAGACGTTCGTCCCATTCGGTAAGCGAGCCTTCGTCTTCGATAGGTCGGATGATATAACCTCGGCGGCCTAAAAAGGGCGCTAAATCCGTGGCCATCTTGGATGCATAGGACCCCACCAAGAGAATAGTTGTTGACGCTTTAGGGGGCACATTTTTGGAGTCTGAAGTTGGATACAGGTTTTCCCACACAAGAGACGGGACCTCCTGGGATCTAAGGTCATGGTAGTACCCTTCGATCGCTTTTTTTAAGTCAGTAAAAACCTTTTGGGGGGACTCTTTCCAGGTTTTGTCGCTTGCTGCAAGATCAAGGGTCATTTGGTGCTCCCTTCATCGGTTTGGCTCTTATTCCCACGACTTGAGACGACCTCTGGCATAAGAATCTCGTTATTCACAGAAACTGGGTCGAGTTTATGGTTTGCTACCCGCGCCGCATAGGGATGCTTTGAAAAGGTCTTAAACTTTTCAAGACCAGTAAGTTCTACGGATTGGTTTCCGTAGCCGAGTTCTTGGGTGAAAGCTGTCAAAGCAATCATCGAAGTGCAATCAATAAACTTAGAGTGACTTAGATCCACTTGAATTTTCCGGGCTTTGACTTGGCGGAGGGTGGTGAGCATTGGCAGCAGATTGGCAAACGTCAGAGGAGAGTAAACACCGACGACGGTCGTTTCTTCCCGAGATTCTTTTTCGCCTTGGGTGATACGGAGGCTCGGGACCGTCAGATTCTTAAGAGTCCCGGAGATGGATAGATTAAGAATCAGTTCGCACGCAAGTCCAACGCCGATTCCAATCAAAAGGTCGGTCATGATCGTGACCACCAGGGTGATGGCAAATACTGCAAATTGTTCTGGACCCTTGTGCCAGGATTCTAGCCAATGCTTGGGGGAGGCTAATCGGTACCCAGTAAACACCAGGAGTCCCGAAAGTGCGGCGGTCGGGATCATATGAATCGCTCCTGGGAGACCGATAGCAAAGAGGGCAATAAAAAGACCATGGAAGATATTAGACCAGCGGGTCTGAGCGTTTGCATTGAGATTTGCCGAACTCCGCACGACTTCGGCAATCATGGGTAAGCCGCCCACCATTCCACACAGAAAGTTGCCAAACCCCACAGCGGTCAAGTCTCGGTTAGCATCCGAAGGTCGCCTTTCTCGGTCGAGGGCTTCCACTGCTTTTACAGTCAATAGTGATTCGAGGCTTCCCACAGCGACGATCATAAACAACCATTTAAGCCAGGTGGCTGATTGGATTTGGCTAAAATCAGGGCTGATATAGGCTGTGGAAAGATCGCTTGGGATGTTGACCAAATACTGTGGACCGATCGTCGACTCATATCCGAGGACGTTGACGTTGTGTTCGTGGGAAAATCCCAACGCCCAGGAGGCAACGATCGCAAAGCTCACCACCACCAGGGGAGCTGGGATTCTCTTAAGAAAACGCTGGAAAAGCCGCTGGCTGATAAAAGGCCACACCACCATAATCCCAAGAGACAAGCCTCCTACCACGGTGATCGCTGGGTTGAGATGCATAAGTAAGGCGGGGATTTCGAGCAAAAGGTGAAAGGGCTCTTTTGCCGACGGGATGCGCCCCATCATCGAGTGCGCTTGTTTAGAGATGATGATCACCCCAATGGCTGACAACATCCCGTGGACTGAAGATATGGGGAATGCTTGGGAGATCTTGCCAAATTTTAGCTGACCCATAACCATCTGGATCACCCCCCCTACGGCAATCGCGGCGAGGGTTGCCTTCACCCCGACCACGCTTTGTCCTCGGCCGAGCTCCTCCACGGCTCCGAGAATAATAACGATCATCCCAGCTGCGGGACCTTTGATACTGAGGGGTGAGCCGGCAAACAAACCTACGACGATCCCTCCGATGGCCGCGGTCATAAGCCCAGACATGGCAGGAAATCCACTGGCCATGGCGATCCCTACCGAAAGGGGGAGTGCCAGAAGAAAAACAATAAAACCCGACAGTATATCCTGAGGCCACTGGTCTTTGCGGGGAAAAAACCCGGATCCCCCCCCGCTCCCACGATAGGCTTTTTTCAGATCTAGGGCCTCCGTCATGATCGTCCTCCTTTTATAGCTGTTCGAAAACAGGTGACAAATGTCTCCCTCTTGACAAGCTACTCCAATCGGTCTTACACCTTCCTTGCCGCGGGATGACATTTTCCGATCAGTGAGATTGCGATCTTGTAATCTTTGGCTAACAGAGCTCTTGATGGGAGATAACACTCTGAAAATACTCGTCGTAGAAGATGACCCCAAAACAGCCGCCTACCTTCAAAAGGGGTTGACTGAAAATGGCTATTCCGTCGATATCTCCCACGATGGCGCTGATGCTTTAGAACTCGCTAAGGGCAAAAGTTACGATCTGTTTATCTTTGACGTGATGCTGCCCTTTCATTCAGGATTTGAGCTGCTCAAAATCTTGCGCTCCTTGGAAATATACACTCTTACTATTTTTTTGACGGCAAAGGATCGGCTCGAAGATCGCGTCTGTGGTCTCGATCTCGGAGCGGATGCCTACCTTGTAAAGCCATTTTCCTTTTCCGAGTTGATTGCAGTGATACGATCTTTGTTTAGAAGGCGTATGGGTGCCGATCACAGGGTTCATTCTTCGGACCAACTCGAGGCCTGCGACATTAAAATCGATATTGTAAAACATCAGGTCCGTAGAAGCGGGCAGCTTCTTGATTTGACACCCCTAGAATTTAAACTCCTCACCTTTTTGGCGCGCCGAGAAGGAGAAGTCCTTTCAAGGACTCTGATCCTTGAGCATATTTGGGATATAAACTTTGACTGTAGTACCAATGTGGTCGATGTCCATATCCGTCGTCTCCGCGCTAAGGTTGACGAGCCTTTCGAAACACCTTTGATCCATACCGTTCGTGGAATGGGTTATGTCTTAAGAAGCGAGAACTCAAATCCCCAAAGCACCTAATAGGGCTCTATCGAGTCGCATCACTTATTTTTTGACGACGGCCATGGCGTGCCTGTTCCTGATTTTTTGTAGCCTGGTTTACATTGCGCTCGTCATCAAAATAGACTCTGAAGATATCGAGTTGATCGAAGAGAAAGTAGCCTTTGTTTTGCCCTATCTTAAGATCGGTGATCCCGTCGAAATCAAGCACCTCCTCGGCGAGCGCTATCCCCAGGATCTTAGAAAGAGAGTCTATGTAACGATCTATGACCGCAATGGACATAGTATCGCCCGTACCTTTAATGCCTATGCCAATGAGCTCTCAGATATTTTTCCTGAAGCGGTGTCACCTAAATGGATCTTGGATGATCACCATGCCAAACTCGAAAGGATTCGCAGCGACAACCTACGGGTCTTCAATGTTTCCACCATCAAAACCCGCGATCAGTCAAACAATATTTGGATCATGCGGGTAGCTGTGGATCACGATACCGAAGAAAGAATCCTGGCCACAGTGGGAGCCGCTTTTTTAGGGATGTTTTTTTTGGCTATCATCGCCGTGCCTGCAAGTAGCGGGGTGATCACAAATTTGATTATGCGGCCCTTAAGGCACCTTTCTCAGGAAATAGAACAGCTTACTCTTGGCAGAGAAACCGCAGCACTAGAAGCTAAGTTGTATCCTAAAGAATTTTTGGGACTGATCACCTCTTTTAACCAGATGAGCCAAAACGCCTCCCAAGCGTTTGACCGTTTGGAGAGCTTTTCGGCAGATATCGCCCACGAGCTTCGCAATCCCCTCAATAGCCTTCGGGGCCAGCTGGAAGTCCTCAACGTACGTCCCCGGTCTATCGACGAATATCGAGACTCCTTTGGCTCAGTCCTTGAGGATGTCCATAGACTGTGCCAACTTGTGGATAGTCTCCTGTTTCTCCTGCGGGGTGAGCGAAAGTTAATCCGAACGGCCATCATCAAAATTGACCTGTTTCCCTTGATGATGTCCCTACGAGATCTCTACGAACCCATCCTCCAGGAAACTAACGGACAAATCATCTGTCGGTGTAAACAAGACCTCTTTGTCTACGCCGAACCACAGCTGCTGCAGCGAGCCCTTATCAACTTGGTGGAGAACGCCCTTAAATACGGTCGACCTAAAGACCCAAGCCTCTCACCTAAGATCGTCCTTTCTGCAGAACCCATGGGGGATGCAGCAAACCATATCGCCATCACCATCACTGACAACGGACCTGGGATCTCCCCTAACGAAGTCCCCTATATCTTCGATCGCCTCTTTCGATCCGACCGCGCCCGGGGGACCCATGGTTTTGGACTGGGACTGGCCATTGTCCGGATGATTATGGACCTCCATGATGGGCATGTGGAGGTGCTTGAGTCAAAAGAATATGGCTGCACCTTTCGCTTGATTCTAAGCAGTGTGGTACAATCTTCCTAAATGATTCCTCCCATTCAAGAGTCGAACAATGAATCTAGCCCAGACCCTCGGTTTGTCCTGGAGTTTTAAACCCTGGCGGTTCTTCTGTGGTCTCCTAGTGAGCACCGGATTTCTGACCCATTGTGGCTCTAGAGACCTTGCGGAGCCAGCCGAAACAGCCTATCCCACAGATTTTGTCCATTTAAGAGACAGGATCCTCCGTCCCCGCTGCGGCAGCTGCCATCCCAAAATACTCTTATACAAGGAAGTTGTGAGCCACCTTGCCATCTCCGGCAAACCCCAAGCTAGCGAGCTCTACACAGTCCTTGAAAGTGGCGAAATGCCTCCCTATGGCAGCAAACTCACCAGCGAAGAAAAGGACGCCGTCAAACAGTGGATCGTGAAGGGACTCCCCCTAGATTAAATGAGGAACGCCACCCATGCAAAGAGCATCAAGGTCTCCCTTTTTACACCTTAAACTCTCCTTAGCACTCCTAGCCGGGATGTTGACCAAACAGGCTTTAGGGTTTCCCGAAAATATTAGACTAGGATATGCAGGATGTTTGTCCTGCCACGTCAGCCCTACGGGGGGTGGGCTCCTGACCCCCTACGGCAGAGGTGCATCCGAAGATTTCCTTAGCACCTGGACCCGCAAAGACGAAGCCCAGGTCGGCCATGGAAAGGTTGCCCCCCCCAAATCCCTCCTTCTCGGAGGCGACCTTCGCGGACTCGCCGTCCAGCGGGACACCCGCGTCTTTAAAGAAAAAGCGTTTATACCGATGCAGTTGGAACTACAAACAGGTCTCATCCTTGCAGAAAAATTGACGGCAGCTCTGGCCCTAGGTCTCTACGACCAAAATGTTGAGCTGCAAAACGCCTATGGAATGGCACAGATCAGCGACCTGGTGTTTGTCAGGATAGGAAAATTTTTTCCAGCCTATGGCCTCTATATTCCCAACCACTCGGTGGTGACCAGACGGGGCCTTGGGTTTAACCAGGGTCAGGAAACCATTAACTTTGAAGCAGGTATCATCAGCGAGTCAGGTGAGATCATCGTTGATGCCATCCTCAAACAGGGACTAGGAGAACTCTCAAGCGAAGACAAGGGAGCGACCCTCAGAGGGGTATGGTACGTCCGCAAGGAGTCACAAATAGGTCTTAGCCTCCTCTCCACAAAAGGGACAGTCTGGGAACGGCAAGCCGTGGGAGTCTTTGCTGCCTCGGGGATCACACGAACCACCTACCTTTTAGGCGAAATAAACCGCGAAACTAAAAAACCCGCAGACTCAGCAGATCCATCGACACCTGAAAACACCAGGCTGGTCTCCATGGCCAAGGTAGGCTGGGAGATCACCCGAGGGCTCCACATCTTTGGGGCCCATGAGTCCTCTGTCACAACCAAAGGGACCTACGACCCACGGCTTTCGGCCTTTGGACCTGGAATCCAGTGGTTTCCACGGCCCCATTTCGAGGTGGTTGGCGAACTCCAAAGCCGCCTCGATGAGACTTTTTCTAAGAAACCTGGCCAAAAGGCAACGCTCCTCCTCCACTATTACCTGTAGTCACTGATAGAAAACAACCAGCTCGCACAAGCCGCTTAGCTAAAGCGATTGCTGCTTGCCAGTCTCTTTGATGAAGAGCACTCCAGGGGTGGTTTCTAGCTCGAAAGAAGTCGGTCCAAGCTTGATCGAGATTAGCTGGCCAACCGTGGAGTCGAGGCCATTCGTTTTTATGCTGCAACTTTTTTTGAAAGAGAGGAACTCCAATCGAAATCCATTTGTTGGAATTCTCCTTTTTTGCTTTTCGGCTACCCACAAGCTAGGGAATACCAAATTTTGCAATTGAGCTGCAAGCTCTGTAAAACCAAGCAATAGTTCCCACATGAGGTTTTGCATCCCTTGCGATGCAACTACATTTATTTACCACACTAAGGCTGGGACCTCGTTCCGTATCCTTAGGTTCCTCGGGTCGCCAGTTTCTCTGCGCTACCCAGTCGTTGACCTGTGCTCCAAACGTGCGATCATGCACACTCCTAATGGTAATTCCAAAGTAGGCGCCAGGGCTGTAGGTCTCAACAAAGCCAACGAGTTCATTTTTGATATTAAAGACAGGTTCGCCGACGATCGACCATCCCTTTTGGGCATTCGGCGCGAGAGTTAATATCGTCTCATGTCCATCCTTTGCGTCCTTTTGCAACCAATCGACACTGATCAGCTGAGTCGCAAATTTGCCGTTGGCATCACGACCGGAAATCAAGAGTTGTTCTCCAATACGGGGACTAAGATCTGATAGCTTGCTGCCGTAATCGCACCAGTAATTTTGATTCTGATCGTCTTGTCCAACGCCAAACCACGCATTGTAATCGGACACCTCACGTTTGGGGAAATCTAAGGGGAAGAAAGTTAAATTGATCATTTTACCGTTATCAGGCCGCTTTCTTGAAAAATAAATCGCGTCTGAGGCGGATATGGTCTTCTCTTCTATCTCCTCGGTATTGACGCTCCACGTATCGTGGTAGTTTAATTTGCTTGTAATTTCGCCATATTTCCTGGATTGAAAGTCACGTAGCCGGAAGACCAGATCGAAAGGCTTGTTTATATCTGTAGAACCTCGTTTCCGGCAAAGCAAAACAATAGGGATGCGTTTACGTAATTCGAAGGTATCAGCGTTAATCGTCTGAGCATGGAAAATATCGACTTTAAAGTCAGTATTTTCATTGGCCCGTAGCACGTAGTCGGAAGACTTTTTCAACGTGCATCCGTTTGCAATCGTAAAAATAACGACAAATTTTAGTGTATATATCGTCTTCATTATTTTTACCATCGACAGCGATAAGTTAATTGTTATCGAATTATAATAGGGAGAAATTCCAACATTGACAATTCTATATCTTAAAAACTTAAGCAAAGTTTATGCCACTAAAATTATGATGGAACTCGTCTAATAACCGCTATTCTTAAGCAGATGTTTACATTGGAAAATTTTATCAATTAGGTCTGGGTAAGCGGGTTCTCATACGCAAAAAAACTGGAAAATTTTTTGACAGCTGCGCATGTTTAATTGCATCGATCCAAGATTTAAGGCGGAGTCGAGTTGGCGGTAGGCTTTGTGTTGGTTGTGGTTCCGGCTATAGCAGAATCACAATTTGTTCAGGTACGCTTTTTTACTACCTTTAACTAAAGTACAGTGATAAAAAGGATTTTAGATAGGCGATAGATTGGCACCCGCGCCTTTTCGACTAGACAGTTGATAGCAGCTTTTAAAGGAAACAATCATGAGTGTAGGGCGTAATGAATCTTGTCCTTGCGGCAGCGGTAAAAAGTATAAGAAATGCTGTCTCAACTTGGAGGTAGCAAAAAGCGAGTCTCGCTACACTGAAGTCAAAGCAAAACAAGAGACGGCTTCATCAATCGGATCGAGGTCACCGCTCAAACTTTCTCCGTACGCAATGGCAAAATCCATGGATAAAAGTGAATTGCGGCGGCATATGTCTCACCCCATAAAAAAATGGACACCAATAAAGCTTCGGAACCTTGAAACAACAGAAATGAACTAAGCGCGCTCGCGCGCAGTCCTATCCCGAGCATCCGGGCAGATTGTAGCTTTCCTTCCGGCATAATCTCGGCACATTTTATTCAATTCCTAGACCTCTGAATCTCAGACTCCATTTAAATATAGCTAATT
>JBGSUI010000031.1:0-8065 GCA_041736175.1 Oligoflexales bacterium
CATCCTTGGTCCCCTGAGTGTCTGATGTGATGGCACCTGAGGTGGATTGGATCGTGGAGGTGTCTTGGGTTGTGGATGTGGCAATTTCTGCGTCTCTGGCTACCTTGACTTCGATCCCGCTTTTGCAGCTTGCCATGAAGAAAGTGTTAAATATAGGGAGTAACAACCACAGAGGGCTAGGATCTCTGAAGGTCCTTTGTCCTTTGTCCTTTGTCCTTTGTCCTTTGTCCTTTGTCCATGGCAAACTCCTATCGGGTTGTTAAGATGAACATCGGTAAAAGCCAACGTGGATTAAAGTATTTTTTTATTTATGTAATATTTTTGTTTTTAAAACAAATAATCAAAGAGTTATCATCGTCATGATGACGGCAGATTTACGGTATTTGCCGAGCTGCTCCGGAGGGAACCGGCACGGTTTCTGCCTCGCCCTGTTTAAGCCAAGGAATCTGTGGCAGAAATTGAACGGATTGCAATGTTAGCCGACTGCCAGGTTCGTCTTAAGGTCAAGTTTTAATTCTCCGCCTTCGAATCATGGTACCACATTGTGTAATTACGAATACTTAAGTCCATATATTAAATTGAATTAAAGTTTCTTCATTGACCCGCCGATACCTTTAGAGGTAAATGATGAGATGTCGCGTAGACCGGAGATTGCCTTGGACATTTCAAACAATAGATGCGGCGGGTGCGGGGCGAAAACTTACGCCCGTAAAAACGTCAAGGGATGGCGGGATTCCCCTTGGAAGGACTTCCCCGGCGTCCTCCTAACTGTCGACCTTGTCCTTTGGGCATGCCGTGAATGCGGGGAGACAGCCAGTGGACCCGGAGACCCGGAGCGGACGGACGAGGCGGTCGAGGCCTCCGTCAGGGACCAGGCGAGCCAGTTCCTTGATATCATCAAATCGAAATCCGGACTGTCCTTCGAGGAAATGGCACGTCGTCTCGGCGTGGCCCCCTCCTGGCTCTCCAGCATCCGCTCAAAGAAAGTGACGCCCTCGTTCCAGCTTTGGAACGTGCTCAAGGTGGTGGCCATAGACCCTAAACTCATGACCGAGCGGATGCGTCCAGATTACGACATACTGGCCGAAAATCTGCTGCTCAGGGACTCGGTGGCCACGCCAAAAAGAACCTCTGAAGACATCAATGTAAAAGCCACGTTAAACCAGAAGGATCTTAAATGAAAAAAATTATTGAGGTGGTAAAAGACAAAGGTATTCTAGCGACTTACGACTGGGAAACGAAGGTGTTCTCCTACGACAGGACCTTCTTTTCTAAAAATGGCGACTCCCTATACGCGACCGGCGGTTTGGAAACCAAAACATTCGACGACACCCCACGCCTATTTAGACGATACATACCGACCAAAGGGTCGCCAAATTATTTCGACGTCATCCACCAGTTCAAGGCCAACCCAGACGACGAATTCGACGTCATCTGCAAGGTAGGCGGTCACATATTAGCTCCATATCGATTCAAGGCGTCCGAATGAGGTGTTCTTATTGCGGACGAGAATTGTCTGGTCCAGAAAGCCGAGCACGAGGATTCGGCCCAAAATGCGGGGCATCGTCTCAAACCAGAAACTCCATCAGAATAGCATACGAAACGGAGGGCTCGTTCGTCGCGGCTATCAATCGTGCCGAGCGTTTGTCGGCAGTCGGAGCAATATCGAAGCATGTCTACCTTCATGTTGATCAATATCTGCTGGTAAAAACGGCTGTCGGACGGAGTGTCGGCGATGCCATTGACGTATCGCAAAATGAATCCGAGACAGAGTATACCTCCAATCATATAGCGGACATTCTCGGCATGTCCATCTCACCTTATGGATACGTAACAATTTCTGATCGCAAATATTTTGCCACGAAATTATTTTCGACACACTACAACAAAAAGACCAAATCAATAGACTCCTTCAGACAGACCACACCAATCGCAGACATCAACAACGACAGTTCGGAATTCTTGGACATTTTGGGTGCCATTACAAAAACAAGCAAGAGCCCGACAATAGATACAGAAAAATTCATTCAAATGGTGATTTACGACGCCCTGGTCGCAAACGCCGACAGACATAACGAAAATATTTCCATGCTTCAGTTGGATGACGGGACTTATTTGTCGCCGATGTACGATAACGTTTCGTGTATTGGGATGCACCTTACGGAAAAGGACCTACCTGGTCTAAAAGGAAAAATAACAGTCGGAAACAGACGTGGTGGAATGATCGATTACCTGAAAGCTTGTGATGAGGTGTCCAACACCTTCACAAGGTCATTCTGTGAGAAAATCCTGTCAAAGAAAGTCGATATTTTACGATGCATAGACAAGGACATCAGCGATCCTTTATTGAGGAAATTGATATCCATGTTTATCGAAATCCAAACCGCCATCATCAAAGATTTTCTGGCCGGCAAAAACAAGGGCCTCCCCCTGTGAACACTCCGCAGCGGCAGGAAATTTAAGAAAAGGAACCGCAAAGATTGCCGCGCGCCGGACCGCCGGACCCGCCGCAGGGGGCGACGGCTGACTCTAACTGGGGGCTAACTGACGCAGAGGACGGAGTAGGTATAAGACTTCGGATAGAAGCTTTTGAACATCTAAACATGCTTTGCATCAAAAACGCCTGACCTTTGGCTTAGGCGGTCTGTTTTAGCGAATCATCAGCGTTGGTTTTTGAGGTGTTTTCAAGGACGACAATGGTCACGTCGTCACCAAACTCGTTTCCTTTAGCGTTAAAATTGACGCTAGCTTGGAGCATGCCGTCTTTTATGGCCTGGGTGGCGAGTTGGCTCATTTCTTCTAAACTTCTTGTGAGTCCTCGCTTGCCCCATTCTTTGCCAACTTGATTATAGACTTCCGTAAGGCCATCGGTGTATAAAATAACCCGTTCTCCAGGGAGAAATGGAAATTTTTCACAATGAAAAGCCGACTCGATCTGGACACCCAAAATGCCACCATTGCAATTCTTTGGGATGATCGAGCGGACTTGACGGTGGCTTTTTTTAGCATGAAATGGGGGTTTTTCAGTAGTTGGTGGCTCATCTAGGGATGTTTGCGTCGGGGAAATGACCAGAGGAAAAGGGTGCCCGGCATTTGCTAAATAAAGGCAGCTATCCATCGGATCTACAATGATGGCCGCAAAACTCATATATAGCTCTCCTTTTAACGTCTGGCAGAGGAGGTCGTTGAGGGTCGCTAAAAGTTCTCCAGGGTCGGGGGTAGGCGTCGGATGGAGCCTGAAATGGGCCACGAATTGGTGGGCCACGGAGTAGGCTAAGGCGGTCACCAAGGCTGCGGGGACGCCATGCCCCGTTGCATCGCCAATCACCACCAATTCTTTATGGTCACCAAGATCGAAGTGCCCCCACCAATCACCGCCGCATAGGGAGGCCGGCTTATAAAAGGATTCGATATAAAGATAGGGTGTTTTATAGGGATCGCAGTTAAAAAAGGTGTTTTGGACAGCATTGGCTGTGGCGAGTTCTTGGTCTAGTCTGGCTTTTTCTTTTTCCTTGACCATAAGGCCAGAAATTTTATCGGTCATTGTATTAAAGGATTGCCCCAGTTGGCCGATTTCATCTGCTGATTGGATGTTTACTTTAAAGGTGAATTCACCTTGGGACACATGCTGTGTGGCATCGAAGAGAGCGCCAAGCCCGCCAAGGAGGCTTTTAACCAGCAGCTTTGCAAGCAGGACCGCCAGTAAAACGAAAAAAATCGACCATTGTAACATCTCCTGCAAAAAGCCTTGGATCGCTCTTTGAATAGGCTCGGAGCTTTGGTGGACCACGAGGCGTAGGGGGGATGCTGCAAAACGATAGTAGGCCACCATAGTCGGATTGCCTTCGGACTCGGTTTCTCCCAGAAAGCCGGAACCTATATCGTTGTTGAGAGTTTCAAGGGCATTTTTGATAAATCTTGAATCGTTTGTGTGATTTTCGAGGATTTTTCCGTAACTTTTTTTAGTCCTAATATCATTTAAGTTATGATCGAGAAGGTATACCCGCTGGGTCTTTCCTGAGCTTTCCTCTAGACTGCTTAAAGATTCTGATAATTGAAAGACGGTGACGACGATTAGTTCGCCAAATTGGGCGCCGCCATTGATTTTTTTAGCCATCCAGGCCAGGTCTCGCTTGGTGGGGTGGAAGGAAACCACCGACGGGTGGTCCTTGAGTTCCCCTATTGTTGTATTAAGGGAGATCTTTTCACGGTTGTCTTGGAAATATTCAGCAAGTATCGACTTGGGATCGTCAGAGCTGGCTATAATAAGGCCTCTGATCGACGACTCGCTGGATAACAGTATCTTCAAGGTGTTCAGTCGCTGGTTTTCGGGCATGGAAAGAACTGTTTGGACAAAAAATCCGATCTTAGTTTCCCAGCGAGTCAAGGTTGTCTGGAATTTGTTAGCAAAGAGTTGGGTTTGGTCGACGATAGCCGATTGGAATTGTTTGGTAAGGACTTCTTTGAGGAACTTGCCATTTTTGACGCCAGTAAAACCAACGACAAGTAGGACTAGAAGTGTTCCAAAAGCAAAGATTTTGGTGCTAAATTTTTTGATTCTTAAAATATTCAAAAGCACTAACCTCTCAGGTTAATTCTATCTTTCGGCAGATCGGCATACATTCTAAATTTTAAAATATTTATTTCTTCGAGGTGGAATTGGAATTGAGCAATGGGCAACTCCTGCCGATCCCTATCCCGGGACCTATGGTCTGACAGTCAGGACTTTGGAACCATAGTGAAAGGATAATGCTTCAGGAAGGTGGTCAAAGGTTATGGCAGCGGTTGTATCCAGCAAAAACTATACCCAAGATGTTCCGTTTTTTATGGTTTGGTCCATGGCTATGATATCTCTCTTAGCATGGATGGTAAAGCCACATAAGTTTAGTGTTGCCAACGATAAAATCGGGCGAGTAGTCGAGCAAAATGGTACGGTTGAGGTCCGGCCTCCGGGAGAATTCATGTGGTATCCTGCCACTCAAGACTCTTCACTTCAGTCCAATGAAGTTATTGCCACGGGTCCAGGGAGTCAAGTAGTCGTCGAATTGACAGGGGGCGTTCAAATCCAGCTACCAGAAAAGACCCAGGTTAAACTCCTGCCCATCCGAGCTGACCAAGGTGCCGCATTGGTCCTGCTCAACGGGTCCCTAAATATTTTGCCATCCATGGGTCCATCGATGGGCAAAGAATTGCGGAAAAAAGGTACAAACCAGCTACAGATCAAAACCGTTCAACACACTCTGAGAGTCACCGATGCCTCTTCGCCGATTGCTATAAAAAATGGTGTTCAAATACAAACAGCTTCACCCGAGTTCATCGTCGTCGAATCGAGCCAAAGGTCCCAAAAATTAGGGGGGCCACTCAACGATGAAACTACAGCCCCATCTCCTAAGGTCTCTCCTGGTGGAGCTGCAGCAAGTCCCACGCAGGTATCTGGTAAAATGGCTCAGTTTGATCTCATGACAGAATCAGGTCTCTATCTATCGGGGGGAGAATTAAACCTAGTTAAGGCGGTCAAAGAAACTCCATCAGCCCATGACCCCTCCTTAAATATCGCCATGGCCTTAGGAGTCCTTAGGGGGGTTACGCTGGCTCAGGAGACAGCTGTTTTAGAAGCCACAAAAAAATCCACTGGAGAATCTGCTCCGAAGCTGGCCTTCCAACCAGAGCGAAAAGCGTTGCTCTCCGCCCTTGAAAATCAGCTTAAACAGTCGCCCTCTCAGGTCAAGGATCTCCCAAGGCTGGAGAAGACTGAGCCGTTAGATAAACTGAAAAAAACTCAAGCAACGATTGATAAAAGGGATCCTAAGCAGACTCAGTCCAAATTGTTGCCGCCTGCGGTTTTTCCCTCAGTGATCCCTGGGGAAAAATCATATTGGACAAGAGGCCCAATCTCTCGGTCTCTGGAGGGGAGTTGGATGATCGATCTGGTGGCTGCATCTTTGACTCCAGTGGTAGCGGCTCCGTGGGAAGTCTTTTTAGAAATCACCGAGGAGACCACCGGTCAGTCCATCAATCGTCCATTAAAGATCGGTCCGAAAGGTGCCGTGCTAGAGCACTCCTGGTTTAAGGCTTTCCGCCAGACTGCGTCAGAGCAGATACGACTTAAGGTCGGAACAGGGATCCAGGGACCTGAAAGCCAGCCTAAAATCATGGGATCAAATTTTATAAAGTTTAATATTCGAACTCTTCTAACCAAGGCTCCAAGCACCCTCTATCTTGATCAATGGTCTCCCTATGGTGCAGGAAAGGAGTCGGAGCCCTGGCCTGCTCGGCGTCCAGAAGGGGACGTACGGCCGATCCACATCTTCCGACCTGATGTGATGGTAGTCTTAAGCAAATACTTGGATGGGGTGGCACTGACTCTCAAACCCCTTCAGCAAAAACCGGGGCCGTTCTTGATTTATGGAGTCAGGCAATCGGAGATCGTGGTGGCAGCCACTGCTAAAGATCAGGGGTTTTTCGTCCAAAACTTTGCCAAGCTGGGGCTTGATTTGGTTTTTGCGGGGGAAGCTCAATGGTTTTTGGGTAAGACATCCACTGCGGATCTTAAGACATTTTTAGATAAACGAGAGGATATTTTTTATGTGCGCCGAAGGCAGGTTTTTAGACTCGATAAGGAACTCTTTAAAACCCACCAAGCGGCCGTGGATTTTATCAAAAAATTTAATCCCTACTTTTTCAGCCGAAAGGTTCAGATCTTCAAGGAAAAGTAGCTACTGGGACGCCCTCCCTAACCAATAGGCCGTGAGCAGGCTGTGTGACCACGGCTACCTACTAATCCCTGGATCTCTCAAGCGCCGGGGCTCCCAGGGGCGATGCCCATTCAATCTGAAGTTGAAAAGTGATGAATGATTTCACATATTATATAAATATATAAAAACAATGACTTAAGAAAAATATCTCAACATAAGATTGAAATCATCCGATAGGTAACGTACTCTAGCTATGAAGGAGTCCGATGGACTGGTATGTCTAAAGTTCTAACAAAAACCAAGCATCCAAGCCCCCAGCAGCTTCAAAAAGTTCTTGGAGTCGCCTTTTGGAACATTGCTGAGCACTACGGGTTTACTCAAAAAGAGGTAGCCCTCATCCTGGGTATTAAGGAAAACCGCCAGCGTCTGACTTCATTAAAGAAAGAGTTAGCGATTCCCGAAGATCCCGACAAGTTACTGCGTGTCAGTCACCTCGTGAGCATTCACAAGAATCTGCGGATCTTGTTTCCACACAATCGAGAAATTGTTTATTCATGGTTTAAAACCCCCCGCGAGCTATTTCAAGGACGTTCTGCTTTAGAGTTTATTGCTGAAGACTCACTCCAGTCTATGACTCGCCTCTTTACAGTACGCCGCCTCCTCGACCAACTTCGGATTGCGGCCTGATGACTCTACTCATTCCAGAGTTTACACTGCAAATCGACGGAAAATTCGAAGCTTATCGCAATATTGCTACTTGTAGTCCTAGCCAAAATCTCTTCGATGATATTGTGAGCGTGGAGGATTGGGAAACCCTCCAATATGCCGACTCTCTATCAAGTGGGATCGACCACAGCCTCCCTAAGCGACATCGTTTTGAGCAGTACTCAAGGATTGAGGATAGCATGCTTTGTTTTGACGAAAAATTCTGGAGCTGGGGACGATTTGGACGAAAGAACTATGGGGTGTGGTATGGAGCGCTTGAAGAAGAAACATCTGTTCGGGAAGCACTCTATCACCGTCCAGAGATTGATCCCAATGATTTAAAAAATGCACATGGTCCCATTATTCAGGCTCGATCCATGTTCAGGGCAGAGCTGGTGGCACAGCAATATGCTGACCTAAGACCATATGCTAGGACATTTCCTTTGCTGATTCACTCCAGTGATTACAGTTTATGCCACGAGCTAGGACAATACGCGGTCAATCAAAGGATTGCCCTCTACCTCGCACCTTCGGCTCGTTGGTCCGGCGGAACCTGCATTCCAGTTTTCTCAGCGCGGGCGATTGTAAGAGATCAATCGATCGGAACCTACTTTTTCCATTTTCCCTTGGATCAAAGCGAACCCTTCTATTCGACAAGGCAACAA
>JBGSUI010000013.1:0-23823 GCA_041736175.1 Oligoflexales bacterium
TCAGAGCAACTCTGTTCCAGAGTAAAAATCTATTTTGTACTTATGAAGTGCGTTTTATTCTACCTTTCAGCAATGAGTATAGCCGTACAAGTATACTCGACGCTACCTTCAGGTTTTTACCTGCAAAAGGAATCGTTTGCAGAACCCATACCTAACTTATTGTCAAAGAGCTGGCTCTCGCCATACATACTTCTGTACCACTGTGGCGGCGGATTTCCTAGCGTAAATCCTTAGCGGTTCGCCTTTTCTCGCCCCTGAAGGAGCGAGATTGCGGCGAACATCTGTTCAAATCAAGCCAAGGGCAACCCTAAAAGATGATGAAACACCTTAGTGCTGAGATGGGAGCTTAGGATGTTGGTCAGATGAAGCAGCAGATAGGACCTGAGGGTGGAAATCGCCATACTGATCGTCGAAATTCCCACCAAAGCGCTGACCAACAGCACCAGCCATGGGTAGGGGTCTTCTTGGTTTGTACCCGGCTGCTTGAGAACCTGGTCGATCATCAGTCGGTTGCCAAGGGGCAATAATGAGGCGACAAAAAGCAGTCCTAAGGACAGTAAAAGGAGGAGTGCAAGACCTGACTTTAGACTGGAGTCTTGTGCGGTGTTTTGATCACCCGATAAATCATTGTTAGCAAAGAAATCCCGGAGCGTGAGCATAACGCGGTGGTCTTCCCGTTTAAAACCAGTCCCCGGTGCCAGCTCAAGGGCGACTCCGCTAAAGTGTTGGGAAACCTGCTCCCACGTAAGGCTTCTGATGCCTTGGGCTGGATCATGGATCACAATCTTAGATGTGGTGGCTTTTTTGAGGATTACAAAATGCTTCCTATCCCAGTGTAAAACTGCTGGAGTCTTGAGCAGTTTTAATCCTGCGAGATTGACTTTAAGGGCTTTGGTTTGCATTCCATAGGATTCGGCGAGTCTTTTGAGCTGGCCAAGAGTTTGTCCCCGAAGAGAGGGTGGGTGCCGCTGGCGCAGAGTGAGTAGATCGATTGTATAACCAAAGCTACCTGGGGGAGCCATAACCGTCCCTTCCAAAGAGATTTGGGAGATTTGCGAGATTTGGGAGACGGGGGAGCTCAAATCACCCGCTAGAAAACCATAGACGGTTAATCTGATCGGTTTTCCCGGCGGCAGATCCGCAGCTTCCTCGGGGGTGACATAAAAGAGGCCGATCAGCGGTGAGTTAAAATTCTCTCCGTGAGGGGGAGGAACCAAAAGATTGCGTGCTTCAGAAGAATCAGCAGCAGGTGTTAGGTAGCCCTCTATAATCTGTTGGGAGTTTACTGGCCAGAGACCAACAAGTGCTACGGCTATGACCAACAACATGAGGGCGATGGTCGACAATGCCCCATAGGGAAGCCTCTCCGTGAGGAGAGGCTCATCCTGTAAGCGGGGTGTTCTTAGACTTGTTGGAAATTTTCTAGTCAAATTGTTTTTCTATCGGGTCAAAAACCTCCAAGAAGGAGCTTTCCTTCAGGCTGTTGGACCTTTGGGTAGAAAGCTCCTCAGTGAGATGGATCCTAGGCAAACTGCTACCCAATGCAGCTTTACTTAGACTTTCAACCTACCAACGTGGAGGTCCGTAGGGCGGGTAGGGTCTTCCTTTATGTTTATCACGCCGGTCTTGAGGTAGTTCCAGCTACGAGCTGAGAAGACTCAAGATGCGTTTTCCACTGAAAGAACAGACCTCTTTAGGTAAAAGTCTAGAGTTTTTCCCTTACAAAAAGCTATTTTTTAGGAGCTTTTAAAGGCAGGATTTATTGTTTGAGCCTTGACAATATATGTCGATTGGCCTCATTTATGCATGGCCAAGCGAGTCTCAGGCAAGGAGCACCTTATCCGAGGGACCCTGCCTTATCTAACCCCCCCAAAACCGGAGTCTAATGATGATCAGCCAGCAAGTATTAAAAGTCGTAGGAGTGTCGATCCTTTTGACAACCTCCATCGGTTGCCAAAAACAAGGCGATTCTGACAACCCCTCCTCGACCACAAGTGCCCAGCAGGTGTCTGCCGAAGGCCAATCCGCAGTCTATACGGGCGGTGCCTATGCCAAGGAAACCCGTTACGGCTACGATTACGGTCAATTTGACGCAGAAATCACCTTATCCAATGCTGCTCAAGCCCTAGCTAGCGGGTTTTCAGGGTCGGAGGAACATCTACCTTCCCCGGATCCAGGCGATGATGAGTGCCAGTATGTGCTCAAGAGCAATTCCCAAGCCACAATGGGTGTCAAAATATTCCGTAAAATGCCGGGATCAGATGCCAAGGTCAACATCTTTAACCGAACCTACGCAGTGGTTTTCACCGCATCCCAATCTGGTTTAGCTCCCTGTAACCCTTTCGAAACCCAAGATTTTACGGCTTCGATTGTGAACGTGATTTCCCAGAACGATCAGAGCGGCCAGGAAGAATACCTTCCTACTGCTAAGATTCTCGACCAGGGACCAGGTCGCGAAAGCTTTCCCGTGATGGCTCTGGCTCCAACGGTCAACGTAAAATTTGACAAATCGGCGTCTCAAATGGGACGACCAGAGGTTTCTCTTGACCTGAGAATTTCGGAATACGGAAAACGCGATGGCAAAGCCAGCATGGCAGAGTCTGGATCCTACTACCATGGATTCGCGACCCAAATCCTTTTAAAGTAGGTTGTAACTACATCCTTCTGCCTTTCCTTTCCATTCGATGCGGAAAGGCAGAACGATTGAGTGTCCATTCGAGTGGAATAAATTTTAGCCCTGTGCGGCTAAAGCAAAATCTTCTTCAACATGCCAAATATCATAGGTGGCTTGAAGATTGAGCCACATTTTAGGATCAGTTTTTAAAACCTTACTAATCAAAACTGCAAATTCAGGCGAAATCGCTCTTTTTTTATTGATAACTTCGCTCAATTTTGTTTGCATCGTTGATACAGATACCCTTTTCCTATTAATTCCTTGAGCGAGCATTCTGGCGCATTCAGTTTGGCTAATATTTAACTCTTTCAAATATAAATCAAGCAGGATTTCTCCAGGATGTGGTGGAGATACTTTGGGTCTGCGTTTGGGATAGGATGCCATAATAATACTCCTTATTTATGATAGTTTTCAATTTTTACATCTTTAAAAACACCATTTCCAAATATGAATGTTATTCTCCATCCACTGGTCTTAGTTATATCTATTGCTGTTTGGCCTTTCCTATTTCCTCGCAGAGAATGCGCTCTGATGGATGGGGGGTGTGCGGCCGTTTCCAGGGCTTTCACATGATCTACGGCATCCATCAAGAACAAAAGCTGCCTAGCTCTAATCCATAGCTCTCTTGGTAATTGCTTTGATTCTGAATTGTGGAAAATATCATCAGCTATTTTATTCCCGAAATTCATGATTGCCATCAACACCCCTGCCTCTAATACTACTTTACGGTAAAACAGTAAAGAAACTTTAATTAATTTGCAAATAATGAAAATGACGATGAGTAAAGTCATCTAGCTATCATAAGGAGCAGTACCTAAAACTCAGTTATTTATACTGAAAATTTAGGTACTTATATATTTGGTCAATCAACCTCACGGGATTTAAACCCCTGTGGGTCATCCAGGTAAAGCTATAAGTCTCCGCTAAAGAACCGAAAGATCTCGGTCAGCCCTTAGTCACGATTGACGCGGTGGCGATAAGGTCTTCTAGGAGCGCCATGGTGAATGTTCCGCCCATGCTAAAGGGGTCAAAACTAGGTGTTTCTGAATACTTGAGCAGGGTGGAAGGGTTGAGCTTAGCTAGGTTTACCTGCCCCATGGTCCAATTAGAAAAACGTCGCTCCGAGATATCTTCGAAGAGCAGGATTTCTACATCGGTGTGTCTGGAATCAGTGACGATGCGGTTGTAGAGCTGGGACACCACGCGGCGATTGCCCTCAAGGACCTGGACAAAGATATTACCACTATAGCAAAGTATACCGGTGACACCCGCAGGGGGGTTGTAACGACGTGATTTTTCCAAAATTGGTTCGATAAGAGTGTGATCGACTTCGCGGGGAGCACGACTGGCATAAAGCAAACGAGCGAGCATGGGCGGGGTTCCTTATGGTTATTTTTTTGATATGAGTGATAAAAATTCGAGACGTAGGGCGCTGTTTTTAAGAAAAGTGCCACGCATAACAGAGTTGGTCATTTTAGTGTTCATATCTTTGACTCCCCGCCAATGCATACAAAAATGGTCAGCCTCCATCACCACTGCCAAGCCATCGGGACACATTTTGTCCATAAGCAGGTCGGCGAGTTCGGTGATCGCTTCTTCCTGAATCTGTGGGCGACTCATAACCCAATCCGTAAGTCGTGCATACTTGGAAAGCCCAATAAGATTGGAGTGCTCGTTTGGCATGATACCGACCCAGACCTTACCTATAACAGGACAAAAATGGTGGGAGCATGCGCTCCGCACGGTGATGGGCCCGACGAGGATCAATTCGTTCAAATGGGACACATTGGGAAATTCGGTGATCGGAGGGGCCGCATGGTACCTCCCCCGGAAGACCTCCTGCATATACATTTTTGCAACCCGTCGAGCTGTATCCTGGGTATTGTGGTCGTGTTTGGTATCGATGACAAGGCTTTCCAGGAGGGCCTGCATTTTTTCTGCAACCTCAGCCTGTAGCTGTTCTAACTCTCCAGCGTGGATAAATGGTGCAATATTATCATTTGCAAAAAATTTTTGGCCGCTTTCGATGACCCTTGCGCGGATTTTTGCAGAGATGCTGTCCTCTGGACTCATACCCCCAGAATGACTGTCATTATTTGTACTGACTTTGTTCACCACTCTTGACCTCACTTGGTTTGCGGGATTGGGCTCGCCTTGTTTGAGCTGTCCATGCAGAACACTCGGAAAAAGCTGGACTCCACCTTATAGATCAAGGCACTCCCTATTTACAGTTAAAAAGGGGCCTCCTTTTTTTAAAGCTTATCGAGGAGCAGCAAGGCCTCCGAAAGGGATTTTCTTGGGATGTTCCCTATTTTTTGGAAGAGTTCAGGAGAACTCTTGAAAACAATCACCTCGCATGGAAGAGGGAGCCAGCTACGTAACCGATTTTTAATCGCTGTAGACACCTGCTGGAGGCGACCTGCAACGTCCTCGTTGACTAAGATACGCAGTTGGAAACCTTTGCCACTGGAGCCTAAACACAGGTGAGCTGCTTCTAAACCGAGATCCTTGACAAGGTGGCTTTCAACCTCCCGCAGATGGGTCCATTGACCTGTGGTGGATTTGAAGCTTTCTCCCCTACGGCCAATCACTTCGATCAGCCCATCATCTGTCTGCCAACCTAGGTCTCCTGTCGGGTAATAACCTTTATCACGGAGGTCCTCGTGGAGATTTGACTCGACTCCCTTCCTTTCATCTTGCCAAGAACCCATGGAGGGGCTTTTAACCCAAATCTCACACACCCGCTCCTGAAGACTGGACTCTTTTACGGGAACGAGCCGCACGCTGCAGCCGATGGGGCGACCGTTGATCATCACACCGGGGCCACATTCTGTCAGCCCGTATCCCCACCAAAAGCTTCCTAGACGCTTGTGCCAGAGGGTCCTCTGGGCTGGGTCCAGGTAGGCTCCCCCGCTATGGATATGGAGCTGCCCCAAAAGGGAAGGATCACAAGGAGACCTCTTTAGGTATTGGTCTAAAAGCTGAAGGGTCCGCGGAACAAGGGCGATCCAGTCGATTTGGAAATCTCGCACCAAGCTTAGGAGGAGGCGTGGGTGAAAAAATTGATCGGGGTAGAAGATTAGATTTTGGCCTGCATAGAGTCCAAGGAGCCGATCAAGTATCAAACCAAAACTATGAAATCCTGGCAAAAAAACCAGTCTATTGGTGTCGGCCTTTAGTCCAAAGATGCTAGAATGTTCTTTGAGTTGGTGACGAATCATCGACGCTGTTAGTTTAACGGTGCGAACCGTCCCACGGGAGGTGCCGCTGGTATGGAGGAAGACAGCGAATTCCTGATCTGTGAGTAAACGAGAAGATATTTGAATTTTTTCCCTCTCAATGGAGCCTGGCGTCGAACCTTGCGCGTTCGCTTCCGCTGCGTCCCAAGCGACTTGCACCTTTTGGAGAGAATCTCCCTGGGCTTCAGGTAAGCGATGAGGGCAAAAGATAAAATCTCCCGAGAGACAGGCCAAAAAATTGATCAATTGTTGGCTACCCCGACCTTTGTCAAGCCAAATATCCCCAGGCCTTAGTCCCATACGGCGTAATAAATGGCGTTTTTCTAAACTTCGATTCCAGAGAGCCGACGCGGAGAGGATGTCTTCTCTAAGGTCTATGGGACCGGACTTTTGAGGCCCTGAGCTTTCTTTGTCCCACATCATGAGGCAAGGGGATCCTTGACCTTTAAGCCGGGCCTTAAAGTCATCGAGGAGGAGTTTAGTGTGGTCATGGGGCATTATTCGTCTCCAAGGATATCACTTGTGATCAAGGGGAGTCCTTTCTATCATAGGACATAGATCGTTTGATAAACCGCAAAAATATTGAGTGAGTGTACTGATGTCACAGATCCTTGGTCCCACCAGCCCACTTCGCGTCCTAATGGCACTGGAATCCAGTGGCACCTATGTCCCCGATCCAGAGGCGATTCACCGCGTCGCAAGGTCCTACGAGAGACTTTTAGCACTTATGAAAGATGGCCAAACAAATATCTATGGATTACATACCCACTATGGGCATAATGTCACGACATCTGTGGACATTTCCCACTGGCAAACCCACCAAAAGGCTCTTCTTAAATATCTAGAGGTTGGGGTTGGACCGTATTTGCCGGACTCCGTGGTGCGAAGAGCTCTGCACCTCCAAGGTTATAAGACGGCCTTAGGCTTTTCGGGGATCCATCCCGACACCTGGCAGGATCTGAGAGCCCTCGCAGACGCACCCTCACTCCCCAAGGTTCCTTCTCTTGGGAGTCTTGGAGCCAGCGGAGATTTGATACCTATGGCCCACGCGGTGGCGCCCCTGTTTAGAGACCATGACCCTAGAGGTCCGCGGGATGTCATAGGCCTTGTCAACACCAACGCCATGATGGCCTCTCTTGGTGTAGAACTTTGCGCGAAAGCTTGGAAAGCCTATTGGACAGCCCATGGCCTTTGGCTCCTGGCGACGAGAGCCCTTGGGGTCACCGTGCAGGACCTCTGCCAGCATCTCAAGACTCGTTCGACCGGGAGGCCTTACCAGAGTTTTTGGATCAAGACTGTTGAGTCCATGGATGATTCCCTACCTAAACAAAAGGGTACAGGTCTATCCCTTCAAGATCCACCCCTGCAGGAGCGATACTCTATCCGCTGCGCCCCCCAGATCCTGCTCGATATGGGCGAGAATCTCCAATTTGCCACAAGTAAAATCATCGAAGAAGCCTTAGGGGTCGCCGATAACCCGGTGGTCACCGACGAAGGTGTGTGCCATGGGGGACTTTTTTACGCTTTAGGTATCGCCACTGGAGCTGATTTGATCAACGACGCTTTAGCCCGGCTTGCTGAGCTGATCGACCGACAGATACTCCTCCTAGTCACCCCAGAATTAAGCCACGGACTCCCTATGAATCTCCAAATCTCCATGTCAAACGACCGTGGCGACCACCTCAAAGGTCTGCACCAACTTGCCTCTTCCCTCCTTCAAAAAGTCAGGTCCTTGGCCATGCCGTCTCGGATGCTGAGTTTTTCCTGTGAAAGCCATAACCAGGACCTGGTTCCGGCAGGGATGACCTCTCTCCTCCAAGTCGACCAAGTGGCAGAAACCCTTGAGGAGATGCTCCGCGTAGGTAGTTTTGTGTGCGACCGAGCCTATAGGCTGAGGGAGGGGATGGCCCTGCCCCCATGTTTGCATCTTAGCCAATGGCACGCCTACCAAACGGAAGAGAGTTGGGAGCGGCTCCAATTCTTATTTTTTAAAAATATCCCCCAGATGTAAAAGCCACCCCCCTGACAAGAAATTATGATTTGTCCCTTAAGGTATCACTCCACTCGCCGATAGGAGTCTTGATCGGATACTCCGTTTTTCAAAATTAAGGAGCAAATCAATGAGCGAAACCATGCAAAAGTTGCGATCCATCATGGAGCAGCCCGGACAGAATAGCCAGGACGTTGGTGTCCCTGCAAACCAAAGCCAACCTTCCCGAGATTCTGGAGAGTTGGCCAGTCTCGAAGAACAGGTGGTCGGCTTTTATGGGGAGATGGAATATCTCCAGCAAAACTTCCCAAATCAGACCATTAGGTCCCTTGTAGACTTGGCTAAATCCATGCAACAGCGCCTAAGTAGCAGCCAGGGCACCCAAGGTGACCTTAGCTTTGTACCAGCTTCGGTCGTTAGCCGCCTTGGGACTCTCGACCAAAATAGTGCAGACCAGTGTGATTTTGGAATCGTAGAAGTGGACGACGCCGGGGTGATCCGTCTCTACAACAAGTGGGAACAACAGCTAGCTGGGATCTCCTTGCAACAGGCAGTCGGTCGAAACTTTTTTTTAGAGGTTGCCCCTTGCACAAACAACAAACTATTTTTAGGTCGCTTTCGCCAAGGTGTCCAGACCGGTGCCCTCGATGTAGCCTTTAACTATACTTTCACCTACAAAATCCGCCCTACAGGGGTCGCCATCCATATGTTTCGACATACGGCCTCCCAGAAAAATTATGTCTTTGTAAAACGACGGTAAACAAAGGAGAGGGTCTAGTCGATGGAAAATAAGCAGGAAATCGACACGATTCAACTGTATCTCTTGCGCCTTGCTAAAGCGATTGACGAAGGCAAAAAAAGCGATGAGTTGTTGGGGCTGCTTGCAGAAACGCTGGCCCTCACTCATCGGCTAAGGGGCAAAGTCATCTAGGGGGGGGTCTATGGTTAAGGCATTAAAGAGCCTGCTGGCGAATATCGATCTCCTATCCGCACTCTACCCGGAAAACCGGCATGTCTTGACGGTGCTTAAAACCTTGCTTGAGTTTGACCCCAAGCATCCGGCAGTGGGGGAGTTTGAAACTCTTTTTGCAAAGAGCTACCTTGAACCTCTTAAGGTACAAGCCTCTCTTCAAGGTATCTGGGGTCTTATGGCTCAGGATCCTACGGTAACTCAAGGAGACCCCGCGACGGATTCTCCAGGGTTTGAGATTTTTGCCGACGAAGTGGATTTTTGGATTTCTGACGGGCAGCACTCCTACCTCCTTAAGGATATCGACTCGCTCCATCCTTGTTTGGAATTCACCACCTATCAGGGTCCCGATGGGAACTCTCAGCAGTTTTTTTATCTTGTATCGGGGACCTATCTTGCGGGTATGCCGATGACCGGCAAGAGCCGCAAGCCCGAAGATTATTTTAATGCGGTGATCAAAAATGCACAGAAAAAACTCCTAGCAGTTCCCTTAAACCTGCAATCCATCCGCCTCGGCAAGGAGGCACTCGGTGTCGCTGCATAACGATATCAACCAGCTTGAAACCCAGTTTGGTTCTGATTCCCAGGCCATGCTAGAAACCTTTGTCGCTGAGGTCAAAGGTCTCCTCGATGACACAGATGACCTGCTTATGGACTCAGACGACCAGATCAAAAATCAAGAATTCAATCGCCTTATGAGAAACCTTCACACCCTTAAGGGAATCTCGGCCCAAAGCGGTCTCCATGGCTTGTCACGGTTGATCCATCAGGTCGAAGACAGCTTAGTACCTTTTAAAGGACAAGATCTGATCGATCTCTCAGGGGGGAGCCCGCTCTTTGTCACCTGGGTTGACCGGTTTCGACAGTTTATCGGCGCTGTAAACCCGAAAGCGTCTCCGGATCGGCTCGATGGGGTCTGGAATGAAATTGAAAAGGCGAGTCAACTGCTGACAGAAGCCCTGAAAAATCCCGCATCCGCCGATCCTCTTAAACGGGGGGAGTCTCTTGCTAAAGGGGCGCTCCCAGGAGAAGAAAGCCAGGGCGAAGCTCAACGAAGTTTAGGGTATAACCTAGAAAAAAATCAATTTGATCATCTCTTGAAATTGCTGGAAGGCGTCCTTGCCAAACTCTTTCGCCACGGCAGCGACCCTAAAACAAACGAAGTGATCAAAATGGTCCAGGAGTCGTTGTTTAGTCTGATCAATGCCCGAACTTCCCCTGGGCGGAGTCTCTCCAATAAAATAAAACGCCTCGCCAAAGATACGGCGACGGCCTTAGGTAAAGACGTTGAGTTCCAAGCTGTGGGTTTTGACACTCGTATCGATAACAACCTCCTGCAAGGCCTCAGCGAATCCTTGGGACATATGATAAAAAATGGCATTGACCATGGAATTGAAGGTCCAGACGAGCGAAAACAAACAGGCAAAAATCTACGGGCCGCCCTGGTCTTAGAGTATCAAAAAAGGGGTGACCGAAGTCTTGTGACCTTGAAAGATGATGGAAAGGGAATCAATCCAGATCTTTTGACCAAAAGAGCTCTCGAAAAAGGGTTGATCACCCTTGACCAGGCAAACCGAATGACGACCTATGAAAAACAAGAACTCATTTTTAAACCGGGCTTTTCCACAAAAGCCGAGGCCACAGAAATCTCAGGCCGAGGGGTTGGGATGGATGCTGTGGTTCACCAGGTGCAACGCCTTGGGGGAAAGTTGACCTTCGACTCAAAAGTTGGCGTGGGAACTACGTTTTTTATGGAGTTTCCCGCTCCCTACCAGTTCGAGTCCATGACCCTTTTTCGCTATGGCCGCCAAACCTTCGCCATCCCTGCACGGCTGGTCAAGGGACTGATCCTCGATGCCGACCTGGTGACTCTGGAGTTCGGGACTGTGGGGCTCAAAGTGAGTGGGGATACCTATACTCTCATTTGTCTAAGGGACATAGACCCGACAGGTAACTTGGACCTTTTCCGTCCCCTTATCCTCCTCGAACTCTCCGGAGCACCCTGTGCCCTGATGGTCGATCAATACTGTGGCACCTCGTCGGCTTTTGTGCTTCCCACCCTTAATGGGGAGGAATCTCTGCCAGTTTACCTGAGGGGAGCCTGCAGCGATCCCCAATGGGGAGTGATTTTTTGTATCGATTGTGTCGAGCTGGAGAGAAATCTTAACATGTACATACCGGCTCCTGACGAAGAACCTAAACCAATATCGAAAAGTGAGGATCTAAACATGCTAAAATTCGCACCCCTGGTCGGTCGAAAAACATCCCGTAAAGAGATCTTAGAGACCGTGGATGGGGCTCCTTTTCTGCAAAAAATGGCTATGTTACTAGAACCTCTGCGTGGTGACCCCAGCTCATGTGAAACCGTCATCACCTTTGTTTCGGCGGAAGTCGATGAAGTTAAGGGGGCGATAAGCTCAGTGGACGACGAGGATGAACTTCAATATCTACTCGCTATTTCTTATACCTACCTAAAGTCCAAATGGATTCTCTATAACACCAAGATGAACTATATGCTCGAAAAGGGCGTGGACCCTAAACCATTGGATATCTACCTAGCAAGCTCCCTCACCCACCTTCTTGATCTGATTGAGCCCCTTACTAATCCTGAGGCGGTCCGAGCGATCACCATGACCTTGGGGCAAACCTTTCGTGAGCTGAGCACTAAGGCTGCGTAGCAGGCTATCGAGTGATCGGCAATTTCGTAAGATTTCGAGGAGCTTTAAGCTCCTCTTTTTTTTGTGGAGTCGCTTCCTTCCTCCACGGGTGTTGCTCGAAGGTGACATGATTAGAATCAGTTGCACCCTATGGGGAGTCACAAAAAAATCTGGATTATCGACAGGGTAGATCGCTTGCTTAAGATGGTCTGTTGGTCTTTTTGAGACTTTTTACCTTGGATCGCCCTTTGCAACTTTGAACCTAAGGCGCGGCCCATGGGAGGACAACTGCGCAAAAGACAAAAAAGGACCAGGGAGAGAAACCCTTTTTTTAGCACTCGGTTCTTGGAGGAGATTTATGATGAATTTACGGGACAGCAAAGATTTTCAGAATCAATCCGTTAGGATCATGCTCAGGTGGGGGCTTGTGGTAGCGATTGTCAGTTGGTTTCTACTGTATAGCTCCCTGGTCAACGGGGAGACAGTGGTGACCACTTATATCACCAAGGTGCAGGAGGAGCGCCAGGACACTCGTTGGACCCTGACCCAATGGTTGCTGATCAAGGAGCGGATGAAGCTGATGGATGTCTGGTTAGCCATGTTTTCAGAACCTAAAACAGCAAAGTTTAGACCAGAAATCAGTTTGGCCTACTACAAGAATCAAACAGTCCTAAGCCATCTCCCCTTGCAGTCCTATCAAGGAACGACCACCCGAGGCCAGCTCTGGTTGACCAATCTGGTGTCGTCGACGGTGGGGGTGCGGACCCTTAATATTGATCTAGGAGGGGAGTTTCAGCGGGAAGAACACTTCTTAAAAGGCACTTTGGTGAGCAGCCTCGATCAAACAGGTATTCCCTCGATCACACCTTCTGGAAGCTCCAGGCTGCAAAGCTTTATGGGCAATTTAAGGCTGTTTGGTAAACATGTTCAGGACTCCTCTCTCATCCTCAAATACGGTGAGTTTCGCTACCAGGGTTTTGACCCCACAGCACGCCAGGGTGTGGAATCGATTGTTGAGAAAGGCCCTCAATATGGGGGCGAACTAACCCTGTATATGAGCAACTGGCTGGGCGTCGAAGGCAACTACAGTGTCTTAGGTCAGGAACCCAGTCGATCGGTGATAGGATCCCTTGGTGGGGATTATGCCGAAGCCCTCCTTTTTATAGAGGTCTCCGTGCTGCGACTGGTGGGAGGTAGCTCGCTCCGTAGCTGGAGCCAACAAAAAGCTGATGGGGTTGAGACGACCAAACAGGCAGGGGTGTTAGGGGGACTAAAGCTAAACCTTTAAGGGGTAGGTCCTGCACACCCCGGGTTCCCGAGGGGCATGACCATCTCTCAAGCCACCTAAGCTGCCACTTTGTCTTTTGCCTTGGCCTCCTCAGACAGTCCCGCTCGGAGAAATGGGATTTTAAACTGGGCTCCAAAAAGAAACGCAAAACCGATCAGGATAAAGGGGATCGACAGCATTTGCCCCATATTGAGGGAGAGTTGGTCCTCAAAAGCCACTTGGTTTTCCTTGTATTGTTCTACAAAAAGCCTAAACCCAAAACCCAGGATCAACACGAGTCCAAACAAGCTCCCTTCTTTGATCCGACCTTTAAGGGTTTTAAAAAGGGTCCATTGGATCAAACTGATCGAGAAATATCCTAGAGCTTCGTAGATCTGGGAGGGATGGCGGGGGATCATATCAACCTTTTTAAAGACGATTGCCCAGGGCACATCGGCAGCTCGACCGATAATCTCGGAGTTAAACAGGTTGCCGATACGAATACAGCCGGCCGCTAACATCGCTGGGATGGCGATCCGGTCGGTCAACCAAAAAAAGGAAATCTCCCGATATTTGCGGCAAAAAAGCAGGAGTCCTATGATCACACCGGTAAAACCGCCGTGGCTGGCAAGACCTCCTTCCCAAATCTTTAAAATCCTGATGGGATCGGAGAGGTATTCTGCCGGTTCATAGAGGAGGCAGTGGCCGAGGCGCGCTCCGACGACCGTCCCGGTGACGATATGAAACAGTAGGGAGTCCAGCAGCTCCTGGGGCTTGTTTTCGTCGCGAAACATTTTAGCGACAATAAAGTAACCAATGACGATACCCGAAGCAAAAAGGAGGCTGTACCACCTGAGTGCAAAGGAGCCTAAGCTCACAATCTCTCGATCCATATCCCAAACCATAGGCGCAATCCCTTCCCTTGATAAACTGGTCGTCAGTGATTCACACCTGGCATTATAGCGTGCCAGGTCTGATCAGCCACCTTTTTTACGGTCCCCATCCTGACCGGGGATTTGGTCGTCGCCGAGGAGAGATTCAGAAGCCTTACGGCTTTTTTTACGGGCGATCGGTTTTTGGCCTAGTTTTTTGCCCATATGTTTATGGCGGATTGCGATCTCGTAAGGGACCGACTGGACTCCCCCTTCCCTGGCGATTTCGATAAACTTTAATTGGGAACGGACCGCAGGCTTATCGCCTTGGGGGGATCTGGGGTGATAGGTTCCATCAGACCGCAAGGACCGGGCTTTGGTGTTGTCGGCCCAAGAGAGGGGGAGGATCTCGCCGACGATCCGTTTTTTAATATCCGGATGCTCGATGGGCCACATGATTTCGATACGGCGGTCCATATTGCGGGGCATCCAGTCCGAGCTCGCCAAAAAGACCTTTTGTTCGCCCCCAGCGAAAAAGTAAAAAATCCGAGAATGCTCTAGAAACCGGTCGACGATGGAGATCACTTCGATATGCTCGCTGAGACCTTTGATCCCCGGACGGAGGCAGCAGGTGCCCCTGACGATCAGCTGAATCCGCACCCCAAGCGAGGAGGCTTTGTAGAGTTGGTCCACCAGATCTTTGTCTACGAGGGCGTTCATCTTTGCCATGATAAACCCTTGGCCGGTCTTAAGGTGGTGGTCCATCTCGTCTTGGATAAGGTGGATGATACGCTCCCTTAAGTTAAGGGGGGCCAGGGCAACTTTAGTCAATTTGGTTTTGATCGTGTCGTCGCGGATCCGCACCGATCCAGTCAACACATCAAATCCAGTGATCAGATTGAAGATCATATTGAGGTCTGCACCGATGGCAGGATTTGCTGTAAAAAACCCCAAATCAGTATAGAGTTTTGCCGTGTTGGAATTGTAGTTACCAGTGGACAGGTGGGCATAGCGCACCAGTCGCTCCCCTTCGCGCCTCACCACCAGCACCGCCTTGCAGTGGGTCTTAAGTCCCACAAAACCAAAGACCACATTGACGCCAGCCCGTTCGAGGCGGCGGGCCCAGGAGATATTATTTTTTTCGTCAAAGCGAGCTTTGAGTTCGATCACAGCGGTGACCTGTTTGCCGTTTTCTGCTGCTGCGATCAAGGAATCGATAATCGGTGAGTCACCAGCAGACCGGTAGAGGGTCTGCTTGATTGCCAGAACCTGGGGATCATGGGCTGCGGAATGGAGAAAATCTGTCACTGCATAAAAACTCTCGTAGGGATGGTGGACGAGGAGGTCTTTACGGGCGATCACCGAAAAGATATCGTCGTTTCCTGCGAGCACGGGCGGGATTCTGGGATTGAAGGGAGGATCTTTGAGGTGATCCAAGGGGATCCGGTATAGACCCATAAGTCCAGGGATATGGAGGGGCCGTGGCACTTCAAAGAGATCGGCTTCGGTCAATCCTAAACGATGCTTAATTTGCTGCCTGATACCTTGGGGCATCGTGTCTTCGATATCGATCCTCACGACCTCTTGGTGCTCCCGGTTAAGCATTTCTTTTTGGATGGACTTAAGTAGGTCGACCACTTTGTTTTCCAGGAGATTGTAGTCGAGGTTTCGGATCACCCGCACCAGGTAGGTATCAGCCTCTGTAAGGCCGAAAAAGAGCGACGAGAGATGGGCAGCGATCAGGTCTTCGAGGAGAATATAGTGGAGATGGGGTGATGACTCACTCTTAACCTCGATTAATCTCGGAAGGATCGACGGTATCTCCACAAACCCAATCGGGATCTCTCCGTCGCCTTTGTTGAGAGGTTTGGGGACCACAAGGAGGTGCATGGACTGGTTGGAGAGAAAAGGAAACGGGTGTGCGGGATCCACCCCAAGAGGTGTTAGAACAGGGCTGACCTCCGTTTCAAAGTATTTCTCTAGGTCCGCTGCCTGCTGCCCCGAAAGATCCACCATCTTGAGGATGCGGATACCGTACTGTTCGAGCTGTGGCAAAACCTGGTTTTTAAGACAAGCAAACTGATCGGCAACCAATTCTAGGGTTTTTTGTCGGATTTGCGACAAAATAGTGGAGGTGTCCGTATCGTCAGGGGAGTCGCTGTAGCGGAGGGCCTCTTGCTCCATTTTTTTAAGGCCAGCGACCCTGACCATAAAAAATTCGTCAAGATTTGAGCTAAAGATTGCGAGGAATTTAAGGCGCTCAAGGAGCGGATTGGACTCGTTATGAGCTTCGGCCAAGACCCGCCCATTAAATTCCAGCCAGCTGAGTTCTTTATTGAGGTAACGGGAAGATCTGACGGGCTGGTCCTTGGCTTGGCTTAGGTCTTGGTCTAAATCTTCATCGTGGGACTTTGGGGTCTGGCCACTGGAGTGCTGTGAGAGGGGATTCTCGGCCTTGGGGGTAGGCTCTGGCTGATGGGAGCTGGCAGAAAATGTGGGTGCCCCGAAATAGGGCGGCTGCTCGGTGTTCAAGAAAATTCTCCTCGCCTTAGGTCAGATGCTCCCTGGGGTGGTGCCGATCGGTAGGGTCCCACCTCATAGAACGGGAGGTTATATCACAGACCTTGTATTTTGGCTCTTGCATCAATTGACCGTTTTGTTAAAACAAAAATTGAAAAGAAAATTGTAGGTCTAAACTGGCATGGGTGAGAACTGTCTAAGTTCTGGCTAGAAACTATTGGTGGTGGGATGTTTGAACGAGAAAATACCAAGTCCGGTGGTCGTCATCTTCCTATCATATCATGGGAGCATGAGTTTGAAGAAGCTGTGGTCTTTTTGATTGGCACTTTAGGGAAAAGGCGCAGAATAGGTAAAAAACCCGTGGTTTTCCATAGCCTGCGTGTAGCCACCCGGCTGGTAGAAAACGGCTACCCACGACCCGTGGTGATTGCAGGGATCCTTCACGATCTTATGGAAAAAACCAAGATCCCCAAAGCTCGCATCACCCGTAAGTTTGGTAGGGACGTCACCCTTCTTGTAGAAGCCGTCACCAACGACGCCCGGATCAAGGACCCCATCAAGCGCTACCAGGACAGTGTCGATCGGTGCCAGAGGATCGGGGGGGATGCCTTGGCCATTCGGATCGCCGATCTGAGTGATAATATCGACCGGATGCTGGCCCTTGGGGAAGTGGATCGTTACCATCGCCTAGAGATCAAACTCAGACTACTCCTTAAGAGCTGCCAGGAATGTCGTATTGCCAGTAAAGAGCTTGTCGGACTCAAATCCCGCCTTAAAAAAATAGTCGCGGTCCGTCGTTCCTAGGAGATCTAAGGGAGTCTTTGTGAGTGTTTTAAACTCAACTAGGCCAATGATTCCACTAGGGATCTTGCAAGCTTTTCTTGGGATGCTGCTTATCTTGTGGGTGTGTCTATGCTTTGCTCCTGCGGTTTGGGGTCCGTTCTTTTTTGATGATGAACATTTTATACTTAAAAATCGGTTTATTTTGCAGTTTTTGACCGACCCCCTGGCCCTCTTTTCCCTCTATAAAACCAGTGTGACCGAGGGAGCCCTGATATCAGGCAACTTCTATCGTCCACACCAACAGCTAGTTTTTGCCCTTTTAGCCAGGAGCGTCGGCCTCGAACCTTTTTGGTATCACTGGGTCTCGATCGGGATCCACGCCCTTAACTGCGTTTTGGTGTTGGTGTGGCTGAGAAGCTGTTTTGGACTTTCCCTCGGTGCGAGTTTTTTGGGGGCTCTCTTTTTTGGGATCCATCCTGTCCAAACACAGGCGGTTTGCTATATTTCGGGCCTGGCTGATCCTTTAGCGACTTTTTTTTGGCTATCGGCCCTGTTATTTTTGGTGACGGGACTTGACCGTAAGGGACTCGCGCGCTGGGGGACATGGAGTGTCGGGTTTTGTCTCATGGTCCAAGGATTTTTGGCCAAAGAAAGCAGCATCGTCATGGGCGGCTTTTTAGGGCTGAGCCTTGTCGGTCGACATCTATACAAAGACATCCCATCCCCCACAAGATCCACCAAAACAGGATCCAAATTAGGGAGGATAGCATTTTCTCCATCAGAGCTTTGGCTTTTGGGGTCCGTAGGATTTTGCACGGGAATCTACGTGGCCTTGCGCCTCATCGTCTTTAACTTTAATGACCAAGGATTTGGCGTCCAGGTCCCGTCCAATATCTATACCCAAAGCCTCGGGATACGTCTGATCACTTTTATCAGTGTCCTCTGGGACTATACGGAGCTGATCTTTTGGCCCCACAGGCTTTACTACGAAAAACCCTACCGGGCCTACGACACCCTGTGGACCCTGCGCGGCTTTTTTGGTTTAGGGATTTTAGCAGCTCTTAGTGCGAGTTTTTTTAAACTGTCTAAACACCCGGCCCTTGCCCTAGTCCCAATCCTAGGCCTTGGAGGTTTTATCTTGGGGCTTGTCCCCTATATGGGGTGGGTCCCCATAAACGCGATTTTCTTAGAGCATTGGCTCTATATGCCCATGATTGGCTTGGCTCTCACTTTAGCAGGAGGCATGGATGGGCTGCTAAGCATTAGGGATCGACGATGGGTCCGTCCCCTGGTTTTTGGGTTTGGACTTACCATCACGATGGCCATGACGCTGCGGACTTTTAAACGATCTTTTGATTGGTCTAACCAGGAGGCTTTTTACACTAACGAGATCGCCATGTCGGGTGGCAGCACTCGGATGTTTAACAATCTTGGAATGTATTATGCAGACCTCAAGCGGTTTGACCAAGCGTTAGACCAATACCAAAAAGCCATTGATTGGCCTGGAGCGCCGTCTCTTCCACAGCCCCACCATAACCGCGCCCAAATTTACCTGGGGCGAGGCCAATGGGAGTTAGGGATTAACGAAATCAAGTTGGCCCTGCAAAAAGATCCACGGTTTATCTATAGTCTGCGCCTTTTAGCCCAGGTTTGGGAGGTCCTCGGCCAGGGGGAGCGGCTGCGGGTTGTCCAGCAGGCTATAGAGGCCGTGGAAAAGGGACAAGCTTATGATGTAAAAGTTTTTTTTACCCGTGCTTTCCCCTAGATCTTTCTATGGTGCCAATCCTGTTGTCAATCAGATATAGGGTGCCTAAATCTCAGGCGCTGAATCGCCGTAATTCACTAGGAAATTTTTAAAGGGCATTCCTAATGGTACCGAGTTCTGCCAAAAATCATAAAGATCGAGAGCCTCTAATTTCACTATGTCGCAATTAACATTTTCCTGACCTACAATGATACTCCTTAAGCTTACCTCACGCTCCTTAAAGTTATTTAAGACTATGGGAGCACCCAATAAATGATTGGGATCGAAACCCTTAATCATATTTTTGGTGGCTATATTAAATTTACGGACTCCTTGCGAAAGACCCTTTTGATATGCTGATTTAGCGCGAAGCGTAAATGGATGACCTGATTCAAATCTCGTGTTTGATCGTTCATAGGCAAAAATTATATTCTCTTCAAAGGAACCTGTATTTTCTGAAACAGAAAATCTTGGTAAAACAACATTATTCACTGCTGTTTCTAACTCTAAAATATCTAATGCAATATTTCTAATAGAACTTTCGATTGTAGTATTTTTTACTATTTTGATTTCTTTGACAGGTTCCTGAGGCGAATAAAAAAACAATGATTTTGAATTACATTGAGGTAAATGTGGAGTAATCGCAAACTTGTTACTGAATAATGTAGCATGACATCCTGCTTGACCATTTTGAGTCTTGGCGACAAAGATATCGTGTGCTTCAGCTTTATAGCGAACGCCCTTTAAGACTGAGTCGCTCTTTTTTTGAAGACAAGATGGAAATAGCGACATGTAAACTATAAATATTTTAAGTCTTGCTGATATTGATAATGATTTCAAACACCAAGGCGCTAGACCAATGGAAATGGATGATAATCTCATAATAGTTTTCCTTCTAATTTTAAATTTCTTACTAAATCACTAAAGATGCCTTAAAGTGCCATCTATAGATTCTTCTACCTTCTGTTCCTAAAATTAATATTTAACTCAAAAAATAATTCTTATGACTATCCCAGCAAATTTTGTGCCCATCCAGAGTTATGAGATTTCAGGAGGTTATGGAATTTCCTAGGAATGAGGGTGTCAATACTAAATTCAAGTTGAAAAAAATTGGAGACCAAAAGTTTTACAGTAGGTTAGTGATAATAAAATGGACGACAATGGTCGAATGCGTCCGCCTAAGCCGAAGCGCTTTCCTTGTTGGGAGGCGGATCAATCACTTCCATGTCGCATTCATATCAAAGGATACAGGCAGAGGGTATTCTCTCCTGGATATCCAATGGTTGTGTTCGAATTCCTTTTCTATCGCTCTGGCAAGGAGATCAAAGGCATTCGACCAGCTATTTAGCTCAGGAATATAACTTTCTCCACCTACTCCGCTGTTCAGAACTTTTCCTTGATAGGGGGTACGAGCTATGTTAAATTTTGCCTAGTTGCCTGACTAGGCATGACTATTAAAATGGAGGCGTTGTGGAGATCGTTTTCAGCGAACATGCAGTGATTCGAATGCTGGAACGAAGTATCACACCTGACATGGTAAGAGCAATTATACGTTCCCCTATGGGAAAAATCAGGCAGTCCAGGGATAAATGGATTTTTTACAAATCATTTGCGGTTCGTCGCGACAATCACGTAGCGGCAGTGGTTGTAGAACGAGTGGGGGAGCGGTTCGAAGTAATCACCGTCATGATAGATTTTGAGGTTCATAATAAATGAAAATTATCCACAAACCAGAATTAGACTATCTTTCGATAGATTTTAAAGACGAGATCGAAGCGAAAAGCGTTTTTCAAGATGGTGTGATTGTCAGATTCGACAAAAAAGGCAACGTCATCGGGATCGATATAACTGATTCAACTTTATTTCTTGCCACGCAATTATTGACTATGCGAGAGGCTTGTGACCTACTCGGTATTTCCGAATCGACTATGCGACGACGAATCAAAGAGGGCAAGATTAAATTTCAGAAGCCCTCGGGCAAAGATTATCGATTTAATAAGGCTGATTTGCTCAAAATGGGATAATTTTTTTAGGACACTATAGATTACGTGTCGTAGTCTAGAAAGGTTTCGAGCGGATTTCAGCAGACGGAATCAGTTCAATCAACCGAAGCTATTCAGGGTGCCGAAATACCCGGACAATACTGCCAAGAGAACCAATCTAAGGACTTGATCTGTGCTGCAAAATCCGATGAGTCTACCCAAAATAATTATTGCGAAAAAAATGGGTGCAATGCAAATGCTTCGCTTTGCTATACCAGATGTCGTACCGGCTATCACCCCGTACAAGGCTTGCCCTCTCGTTGCTATGAAGATTGTCAGGAGGGCTGGGCAGATAACGGTGTTAGTTGCTACAAATTTCCAGATGTTCATTGGAAAACTTCCTACGATCGCGGTCGTGGCCGCGTAGGTTGCGTCAATGGTGTACCGGTAGATAATATTCAAAACAAGTATCCCCTTTGAGCAGTATTCTTGCAAATCTCTCTAACCGGACTGCCCTGAGGCGTTTTTGACGCTCATTCTCTAGTTGGCGATCTAGTGGATGGCGATTAGGAGCCTTTAGAAGAATTTGTCTCTGTGAAGAGAAATAGCAGCCTGGTTTTTGGGGTTGGATTTACCATCACGACAGCCATGACACTGCGGACTTTTAAACGATCTTTTGATTGGTCTAACCAAGAGGCTTTTCACACCAACGAGATCGCCATGTCGGGTGGCAGCACTCGGATGCATAATAATCTCGGGATGTATTATGCAGACCTCAAGCGGATTGACCAAGCGTTAGACCGATACCAAAAAGCCATTGATTGGCCTGGAGCGCCGTCTCTTCCACAGCCTCATCACAACCGAGCCCAAATTTACCTGTGGCGAGGCCAGTGGGAGTTAGGGATTAACGAAATCAAGCTGGCCCTGCAAAAAGATCCACGGTTTATTTATAGTTTGCGCCTTTTAGCCCAGGTTTGGGAGGTCCTTGGCCAAGGAGAGCGGCTGCGGTTTGTTCAGCTTACATTCTGGCGGCCTAAAAAGTGGCGAAAAAAAAAACAGTTTTTATCGGCGCTGAAGGCAATCCGGCAATCCGTAGACACCAGCATTAAAAATGCATAGCGATTTTTTTCTTGAAATTCATTGATATACACAGAGCCGCTGTGGGCACATTTCTTGCTTTTTTTTAAACAGAGACTATTAAAAACAATAATGGGAGAGTAAAATGCAAATTTTTTCCATGACTTTGATATTGCTATTTCTTTCAATAACATTTAGCTGCTCCAAGTCATCATCTTCTAACTTGCAGCATGACGTGGGCGCAACTGTTAACGAGCAAACAGTTGCTCCAACCTGTACCCAAATGGAGACTGATTACCCGATAGAAACCACTTACGTAAAAAAAATAGTGAATCACATCATGACCAGTAATCCCAAAACGTTTACAGGAAATCTTGCGTTTAAAAATTTTTGTTTTAAAATTCTCAACATTCGGACTACGAACGCAGAATGCCACCGAGATGGAACAATTTCCTTAAATTTGGGTCTTTTGACGGCAATGGAAAAGGATGCACAGGTTGCCGCAGTTCTGAGCCATGAACTTGCACATTTTACCCTAAATCACCACAATCGACGGGAGACTGAAAAGTTGGGAAATCTCGAAACCGAAGCTGACGAGGTGGGAAACGAATTTTACAGACGTTCTGGCTTTGACAGTAACGAATATAAAAAAATGCTCAAAAATTCGCATAGCATTGAGGATCAGCAAAAGTGTGAGCAGCAAATCGCGATTAACAAACCCATGGAAAAAGGGCGCCTTGACAAGCATCCAGATACTTGTTGGCGCATTGCGAATATAAATAAAGAAGATGAAGAACACAGTAAAATTTATCAACCACTTATTAAAAATCAAGTGCTCGCAGGAGAAAAATCAAATTTGAAGGAGATTCAAAAGAGAATTAACTCTCAATTTGCAGAAGAAGATCAAAAAAGAATCATCAGTTCGCCAAGTGATGATCCGAGATAAAAATATCACCAGCGAAGCCAAAGTGATGCCGCTGAAGCCGTCCTCCGACCAAAACCATGGAAATACAATATTTTCCGAAGCGATTCGCCCCGGGACTACACGGATCCTTGAGTGGGTTCCATCAGAGCTTTGGCTCTTGGGGTCCGTAGGATTTTGCACTGGAATCTACGTGGTCTTGCGCCTCTTCGTCTTTAACTTTAATGACCAAGGATTTGGAGTCCAAGTCCCGTCCAATATCTATACCCAAAACCTCGGGATACGTCTGATCACTTTTATCAGTGTCATCTGGGACTATACGGAGCTGATCTTTTGGCCCCACAGGCTTCACTACGAAAAACCCTACCGGGCCTACGACACCCTCGTGATCTAAGAATTTGGACTAACTGAGTCGTCCCGGGACGACGCACTCCTCCCCTAAATCTTTCCTGCTCCGAGGTCCAGCGATTTCCTTCGACTTCTGTCCAAGTGCGGCGTCCTTCGCCCCGGGACGAACTGGCTCTAAAAACATTCCATTTTTCAGAAAAAGCTTGACGGGTTTTGGGGCTTACAAAAGTGGTCCCAAAAGTTCCTACGCGGAAGATTTGCTGATTTTTCTGGCTCAAATCGACTAAGAGCGCTCCAAAATCAAATTTGCCGCTTTGAATCTTGTTTTTAAAAAAGACCGCAGACCCCGACCGAAATCAACTTTTACAACCCATGTTATAACTTTTTTCAACAAGGTCTCGACGCCCCAAAGCGTCCTTAATGAGCGAGAACAACAACGATGATATCAAATGAAGCCCTCTCAAAAATTCTTGCGCTCCCAAAAAATTGTGACGCGTCCGAATCTACCTCTGACATCCGTGTGCTCCTGCGCCGGCAGTTTCAAAAAGCTGTCCTGCTCCATCAAAAGGAGCACGATATGGTGCTTGATTCAATGAGGGTGCTCTATCAGCTTGACCGACAAAACGCTGCTGGAAACCTCGGGCTCACCCGTGATCAATATATCGAAGCACTGGGACTTTCGCCCGACGTCTACTGGAAGAGACTCCAGGCAGCCAAGGTCCTCGCCTATTTTCCCGCATTCGTGGAGCTATTCAAGACGGGACAAACCCACGTCTCG
>JBGSUI010000014.1:0-140016 GCA_041736175.1 Oligoflexales bacterium
GCTGATCTATCTCAGGAACTGGATTTGGACGAATGAGCCCCAAGGCGGATCAAGCTCATACGACGCTGCGCGTGGTAGTCCTCGACTCCTGCGTTCTTTATCCAGTCACGCTGCGTGATTTCTTTGTGACGCTCGCCACCAAGCTGCTTATGAAGTTCGACAACAGCTAGGCACTATTTTGGCAGAAACCGGTTTGACATTAGACCCACTTGGAAACGAAGTATGGATGCCTGATGAAACAAAGTTTGTCGAAAAGTTCGTTGGTTCCTACGTCAGAGTTTTGGTCGCTTTACCCGAATACATATTATTGTCAAAAGCTTTGAAGGCACCAGTGAAAAACAAAAAATTAATCAGAGATTACTTAGCTTTGGGCCCGTCCCAGATTTTTTTGGATCTAGCAAACAAATATGAAATCGACTTGGAACAATTTTTGGATTAACGCAAAACGTATTATCGACCGATAGCCTCCTAAGAGAGGTGAAAAGTGAGTGCTAACATCGAACATATCCTTGCCCAAGCAAAGCTGCAATCCGCCCGAGATGCGGAGCTTAAATCCATGCCTTTTTACCAAAATACAATGGCGATGATTGGACACGTAGGTCTACTCGTTCACAATAGAATCAAGCCACGAATCGTAAATGTGACCCTGACTGATATTATCAAGGCGGCAGCTCTGGAGCCGAGAATTTTTGAAATTCTCCCGGCCCTGCTTATTGAGCGTAATGATTTCGTTTTGATAGACGAAGTGCCAGATGATCTCACAGAGGTCCTCGATGCGATAAATCAAAACCAACCCATTCATAAAATGCCTATTTTGCGCGGAACTACACCCGAAAAATACATCAAGTGGCTACAGCAGAAAAAACACCAATTGAGCGGTGAATAGCTGTCACCCCAAAAATGTCCCTGTGCCGAAAGTCGTCCAAAAATTTTTAAGAGGTCCATCTGTTTGGCATTTCCAAACAAAACAAGAAGAGCTGCCTGTAGAAATCAAGGCTCCTGATGGAGCCACAACGATAAAGTCAAAAAGAATTAGCCGATCGCTAGAGAAGTGTTTAAGCGCACTTGATATACCCGCTCTATCCCTTCCAGTGCCACATAAACATCTAAACCAATAAAGCTGAAGTCTTTCGGTTCCTTGTTGGTGTTACGGCCTCGTTTTTTTTGGAGAATACCCCAAAGATATCGTGGTGTTAGTTTGGAATCGAGAAACTCGGGATATTCGCCATGACTCCGAAAATAAACCTTTCGGCCTTTAAGTAACACCTGGGTTCCAAATCGCAGAGGCTGGTGTTTTTTCGCAGATCCCAAGTTATTAAACTCGCCTTGCTAAAGTATAGTGATAAACAAGCGGATCCATACATTCTGATACAGGTGGTACCTTGGGTTGACTCTTATGTAGAGTGTTTAGTCTTGCGAACCCTTTGGGTGTTCTTCTGCCAATCGATGATTCTTCGCCCTAGGACCAATCCTTCCACGGTGAGATCCTCATCAATATCGGGCCAATGAAGGCTCGTTCCCATGCCACCAATTTGGCATTTTTTCCTCTGTTTAGGAGTCGCGCGTACAAGGCTAGGCACCAAATCGTAGGGAATTAACAGCACACGACCATCAATCAAATGCAATGAGAAATAATCGGCCTCGAACGTGACTTCTGTCACAGCGCAGTTATGGATTTTTTCTTCTGCGGTCGTATTCATTCCATTTATCCTCAATTAATTTATGGTTTTCTTGGATTAATTTCTTGGCTCGCTTGATCTCTTTTGCGCTAAATCCAATGCTGTTCGCTAAAATGATGTCTGGTTTTATCCAAAATTTGCTCCTACCATCGCCATAAGCAACATGGGGCTATAGTACCGCCGTCACCTACTGGCGTTTAGAGGTATCTTTTGCCATGGCACTGGCTAAACACCTTTCCAAGACCACAGGGACAGGTTTCGCCCTTGGCCAGAGTTCTTGGTTTGTCTCCTTCGTTGAGAAACTCCCCTGAATGATAGAGCCAACGGCCGTCCACGAGGTCAAATTGACTTATTTCATGCAGGGTTTCGAGTTTGTTGCCATAGATCAACTGGGCCCGAAATTCCACGGATCCCTGGTCTCCCTCCACATCACTCCCTAGGATTTCCAGCTTGATCCAATTCGAAGGTTCGTCGCCCCCTAGATCCTCTGGGTAGGTCTCTGGATTCCAGGTTTGCTTGAGATAGGCATAGTCCCCTAGACAAAAAGCTGTGTAACGGCTGCGCATCACAGTGGTCGGATCTAGAGCTATTTTTCCTTGATGGATGTAAAGTCCACAGCACTGGTTAATTGGCATGTTGGTCCCGCAGGGACAAAGACTAACGGGGCTTGCTGTCATAAATTCTTGTTTCCTCAAAGGGTGGTCTCTCCTGCTGCCTCCCAAAAACTGGCCAGAAGACACCTATGATCCCCATTGGTATCAATTATTTCTCAACGTTTCCATCTCATTAAAACCCACTTGGCATGAATATTGATGAAACTATTTTAGGCTCTAGTCTTTATTCATGAATCAATCAGTTAGAAATCATGACGTTGCTTTTAAGGATTACGATATGAAGTTCGAAAAACATGGAAAAATATTAGGAATTTCAACATTTTTGGCTGCCATGGTGATCAGCTGCATTCCTAAATCTACTGAGCTTTCCATGGCGACAAACGTCGATTGTAATCAGGCCCTGATCCTACCCCAATGCCGGGCCACTGTCCAAGAGTTGATCGCCCGTCGACAGTTTGGCTTTCACGTGACTGCTACTGAAAACGTGGCAAGCATTATGAACAAGGGACTCCTGGCGTCGCAAGGTGGCAAAAATCCGAAGGGACTCTGCAGTCTTATGGCAGGAATGTCCTGTTCAAAAGATATTCCGGCTGATGAAGATTATAGGGGGAGGAGCCTAGGATACCTTTTCTTTGCTAAAGACCTCAATATCGTTGCGAAATTTCTGCCCGTTAATGACAGTGCGGGAGTATCCTACACCATCTTAGGTATTCGCCTCGGTGGGCTCGAAGCGAAAGGGTATGAAGTCGACCCAGACTACGGTCGAGGAGCCTTTAGGACAAAACAAGATGTCCCACCGAGCCAACTCGTAGTTTTGGGTACTGATATCGAAGAGATTAAAAAGAATTACTTACCAAAAAAATCATTTTTTCCTTGTTTTGGCCCTAGATGACACTAAGTTTTATAAAGTTGACTAAACTGGCCTAAAACGTTATGGACTGAGTGCTTTATATTTTAAAAAAGTAGGTTGACAAACTAGGGAGAAGCAACGTGAACAAGAGAATAATCATTGCCAGCATCTTGGGTTTATTTCCGCTATTATCCACCGCAAATGCAGACCAAACAGCAGACCCTGCAAACGCTTGCGTTCAAGGTCAATGTAGCTGGATTGAGAGTGTCAACACTCTGGGCCAAAAGCACGGGATCAGACTGGAAAAGGTACCCTCGGACGGCATTGAGCAATACCTGCCGATCGGTCGCTCGACGGAGACTGGAATTCCTGAATCGATCCAGGGAATCTGGTGGCTTAATTTTGGTCAAAAAGGCGACCTGCTTGCTTCTTTTGCCGTAGCAGAGTGGGACGCACAAAAGCGAATCGCGACCCTTCCAGTCTATGGTGTCGGTGCGTTTAGCTTTCATGGCACAGATGTCGGGGCCTCGTCTTACTATCCTTTGCTAGCGACTCAGTTTCGTTACGAATTTAAATTTAGCGATCAGGACCGATTCGCCACGATCACGCCGTCCCTTAAAATCTTAGGTTTAAGAGTCTCGGTCCCAGAATCCATCGTGAAGCTCACGATGCGACTCCAGGCCGACGGCAACTGGGTGCGAGATACGCGCTTTTTTGGCCAACGCACACCTGATTACAATCTAGTAAGAATTGTGACTCCCGAAGGCTTTCGAGTACCTGCTTATAAGGAATACTTGAAAGTCGCTGAAGAGTTTTCCTATGTCGCTGTTAAAGGTGAGTAGGATGGATTGTTCGATATCGCAAGGGCTTGCTGGGTGGCAGGCCCAGCCTGGATTTGCCTAACCTTATAAAAATCTGGTATCACACAGGGGGTCCGGATGAGATGCGCCCCGTGGGCGGTCTTCGACACCCATCTGTGGGTCCGTTCGGTTTCGTTTCATATCGTCCATTTTCCCCTACAAAGGTTTCTTCATGTCGATTCCCCCCCATACCAAGGCTCCAAGCCAAGATCACACAAACCGATTAGACCAAGCAAATCCACCAAATAAGCCAGAAACGGGCGCACAAACCGCGGAGTCAGCGTCTCCCGATCCTAAAAGCATCTTTTATCGCCAAAAGGCTCTCTTAGATCAGTTCGGACTTAAGATCCAACGGGACTTCCTGGTCCTGGAGGTGCAGGGTGAGGTCCTCTGGGAACCCACAACTCCGGGGGTCTCTCCAAACCCGACAGGTCCTGTCACAAAAATTGTGGCCACCCATAAGACTCCCGAAAAAGAATGGGAGCGGTTGACCAAAAACCTTGACCAACCGGAAAACCTCGCCCTTTTTATGGAAGAATTCATAGCCGAGGGAAGACTGCGCATCCACCGTAAGATCGCAAAGGCCCAAGATCTTGCCCACCGCATCCTAGAGATTGCGCGCTCCCCTAAAAACCGGGCCTATCTGGAAGCCAACAAATCCAGCGACCTTTCTCGAGACCTTTTGGACCTTATCCAAAAAGGCTATCCCGTATCTTTTACGGGAGCACCCACCTGGTCCCTTAAAAACGCCACCACCCGGATCGAAACCCTGTTTCAAAAGATCCGGAGCCTCCTCGCTGACGCCCAACTGGACGAACTTTCCGCCAGGCTTCGGGGCCATGATGAGTTTCAGTTTAAAAAGAGAACCCTGAGGAAAAAATTCGTAGTCGAGATCCCCGTAGGGGCTTCGGTGATGCCCCTTAAAAACGAGATCATCCAACAGATCAGCCAGCAAGATCTGGAACGCTATTTAGACCTGACTCCCGACCTCTTGGTCAAAGAGCTTGAAGCCAGCTTTAAACCTGCTCTTGCGGAATTCCGTGCTTCGGTCGAGGAACAGGTCGCCAAGCTCTATAAAAAGATTAAAAACCTACCCCACACCGACCTTTTGACCGACGACGCGGTGGTAACCACCATCACCCCTTACTTCACCCGGCGTGATGAACCCTTTCGCAAACGGCACGCGCGAGATGCCCTGGTCGCTGTGGAGGAGCGGGCCAGGGAAGCAAAGTACCGGGACGATGTGTTTCGCCTCGAAGAGCACCGGGCCGAGTACGCCGATGTGGCCCGCTACTACCCTCTTGCCCGTAGCCTTGGTCGAAAGCTTATCCTGTACGTAGGCCCCACCAACAGCGGGAAAACCTGGCGGGCCCTCAACGATCTCGCCCTAGGAGAGTCCGGTGCCTATCTAGCTCCCCTGCGGCTTTTAGCCCTTGAGGGTCAGGAAGAATTGGAAAAAAGGGGCAAACCCACTTCCTATATCACCGGCGAAGAGCGGGAAATTCGCCCCGGTGCCCAGTTTGTGAGTTCGACCATCGAAATGCTCGATCTTGACCGGCCTATCGACCGGGTGGTGATCGACGAAGTCCAACTCCTCGCCGACGAGCGGCGGGGCTGGGCCTGGTTGGCCGCCTTTGTCGGGGCTCCAGCCTCGCGGGTGATCATGACGGGGTCTCCCGACTGCGTGGCCATGGTCCGCTGGCTGGCTTCTTACCTGGGAGAGGAGCTGGAAATCGTCGACTGCCAACGCTACAACGAACTCAAAATCGCCGACGTCCCTTCCCAGCTCCATAACCTACCTACGGCCACCGCCGTGGTCTGTTTTAGTCGCCGGGATGTTTTAACCATCAAGGCGCAGATTGAAGAGACTTCTAAGCACCGGGTCGCCGTGGTCTACGGCAACCTAAGCCCCCAGGTGCGTCGCGAAGAAGCCCGCCGCTTCCGCTCAGGTGAGGCCGATATCCTTGTGGCCACAGATGCGATCGCCATGGGTCTAAACCTCCCCATTCACCAGGTGGTGTTTTTTAAGACCGAAAAATACGACGGCGAATCCACCCGTCTCCTCGAATACAGCGAGATCAGGCAGATTGCCGGTCGTGCGGGCCGCTACGGATTTGCCCAATTTGGCGTGGCCTCCGCTCTGACCCCCCAGGCTCTCAACCTGGTCCGTATGGCCCTCAGATCCCCCCAAAAACCCCTGGAACCAACTTTTTACGTCGCCCCAGGACCTAACCACGTGCGGATCATAGGCAAGGTCCTCGGCACAGACTCCCTGGAGCGGATCCTGACCTTTTTCGAAAAAGCCATGGATTTTTCTAATCCGAGTTTTGCCCGTGCCAATATCGACGAGCTTTCGTTTTTATCGTCTTATATCGACGAAGCCCTGCCCCATATGTCTCCTGTGGAACGGCTTGGAATCGCTTGCGCACCGGTTGACCTCAAGAGCGACACCGTATTGGGATGGTTTCTTGAGCGTATGGTTCCCGCCTTTGGGGCAGCCCTCGACGCCTCGGAGCCAGAGGAAAACCCCGATTTTCTGGACGATCTTTTTGAAGACGCCGACCGCTTTAGCGTCGGCAGCGCTCCTGGATCCATGGAACTCAGGCGGGCAGAGGATTATCTTAAATCTCTGACGGTCTATGCCTGGTTGGCCTACCGCTACTCCCATGTGTTTCCCCGGATCGATGACTGCCAAAAAAGCCGCGAGATCGTCAATGCCTATATCGAACGCTCCCTGCGCTCAGGGGTCGTCCGTCGCTGCACCGGGTGTAAAAAGCAGCTACCAGCGATCCATCCCTACCGCCAGTGTGAGGAGTGTTTCCAAAAGACAAAAAAGACGCGGTTTCAATACTCCGGAAACGAAAGGCGACGGCGGACCTAAGTGGGATTTGAATTTCTCTCAATTTAGCCGGGGTAAACTAAAAGCCGGGAAAAACCGACACCCTCAAATTCCTCCTCGCCTTAAAAGGCGAGGTTTCCTTTGGAGCAAAGTTTGATGAATTCGTTAAACACGTTAGAGCTGCGAGGATTCAAGTCAATCAAAGATTTGAAGATTAACCTTACAAACCTAAATATATTCATAGGCCCCAATGGAGTCGGAAAATCCAATTTTATTTCATTCTTTTCGCTTCTAAATGCTATCATTGAAAGTAACCTTCAACTTTTTGTCGCAAAAAAAGGTGGTGCAGATACATTTCTGCATTTTGGAAGCAAAACTACGCCGACTTTGTCAGCAAAACTTTATTTTGGTTTAAATGGATATTTTTTTGACTTGGAACCTGCCGCTGATAATTCTTTAATCTTTACAAAGGAATCGATGTACTTTGATGGACCGCATTTTGGACCTACGTTAAAGGTGATTGGCTCGGGAAATAAAGAAGCCAATATCGAACTTAATCTGAAAAATTTCGATTCATCGACGCGCAAAGTCGCCAATTGGATTATTCCCGCCATTAAAGGTTGGAAGGTATATCACTTTCACGATACAAGTGACTCTGCCCCGGTTAAGCAACTTTGCCAAATTAATAACAATATGAATCTTAGTCCTAATGGAGCGAATTTAGCAGCATTCCTCTATTTGCTCAAAAATTCTTATCCAAAAAATTATAGTGATATTGTCTCATCAATCAAATATGTCGCTCCTTTTTTTGACGACTTTATATTGCGAGAAAATCCACTTAACAAAAGCACAATACAGTTAGAATGGAGACAAAAAGGCTCTGACAATCCATTCCTTGCCCATCACTTATCCGATGGAACGCTTAGATTTATCCTACTCGCGACTCTTTTATTGCAACCTGATCCCCCTCAAACTTTAGTCATTGACGAGCCAGAGCTTGGTTTGCATCCAGCCGCAATAAATCATTTAGCTGGGTTGATTCGCAGTTTGTCATCTGAGAGACAAATCATTGTCTCGACACAGTCAGTTACATTCTTAAATGAGTTCAACCCTGAAGACGTGATTGTCGTGGATAGAGTCGATGACCATTCCGAATTTACTCGGCTAGATTCTGAAAAGATTAAATCCTGGATGGATAACTATGCAATAGGAGAAATTTGGGAAAAGAATTGGATTGGAGGACGTCCTTGATTAAAAGGATAAATCTCATTGTCGAAGGTCAGACAGAAGAATTTTTTGTAAAGAGAATACTTGCTCCATACCTTGCATCATATAAAACTTTTGTATCAGCTCGTCGCGTGGAAACAGGTCGCAAAGGACCCAAAATCCATCGTGGAGGAATGACCAGCTATTCTAAAGCCAAAAATGATATACAGCATTGGTTACGCGAAGATCAACAAGCCCTTGTAAGCACCATGTTTGACTTCTATGGACTTCCGACAGATTTCCCGGGGATCACGGGACTTGTTTCTGACCCACGACAGAGCATTGCGATGCTGGAGACAGCACTCAAGGTGGATATACCTTCAAGTAGATTTATTCCCTATATTCAACTTCATGAATTTGAAGCTTTGCTATTTTCTGATCCACAGGCTATTCAAGATTCTGTCCCTGGGCAAAATTGCGTCAAGAAGCTTGAGGCGATATTATCCTCTTTTAGCAATGATCCAGAGCTGATTAATAACAACCCCGCCACTGCTCCATCCAAACGACTTTGTCAACTATATCCTAGATACGATAAAGTAGCCTATGGTGCGAAAATTGCTGAAAATATAGGAATCGAGAAACTAAGATCTAAATGCCTAAATTTTGATTCTTGGATCAAAAAATTAATCTGAAAACTGCCCGTTTCTCGACAAATAGCTGTAGGATGTTTACTTCTATTGAATCATCGACTCCAAGTGTTGGCTCATACTAAACAAAGCCCCTACCTCAATTCAGAAGTAGGGTCTTTGTTTAGTATGCGCCATAATCGCAAAAATCAGTCGCAGGTACAGCATGGGTAAGGGTAGTTACCGGGTCCACCATAACAGGTGCCGACGCGCCCAGAACTGACCGAGCGGTAAAAACCCGGTCCGCCTTTAGACTCACAGACCATTGTTGAGCAATCTAACACGCGTCTAGGACTAGGGGGTACAGGGGAATTATCTGGTCGACGAATGATATGAGTTCCTGGTCCCGTCATAATCAAATCATCTTCATGGGCGGCTGCAAGAAGGGCAGAGTAAGCTTTAGATGATTTTTCCAGGTTTATTGAGGTTTTTTCCGTGCTTCTGCTCAACAGGGCCGCTTCAAGAGTCTCCATAAATGGACGAAGCTCGGAAGGTCCCCTGCCTGTTATGATGGTGCCATCGGCAACGACGGGCAAATCGAGGTAGCTTGCGCCTGCATTTTCTAAGTCCTTGCGAATAGAAGCCGTCCCTGTCAGCTTGGTATTTTTAGCAAGTCCAGCGTCAATCAAAACCTGACTTCCGGAACAGATCGCCGTCACGAAGGCTTGGTTTTTAGAGTGATTCTGAATCAATTCAAGGGCTAATTTATCCTTCCGAAGGGTGTTGCTGTTGGTGGATCCCCCCGTTATCAGGATCAAGTAATATTGGTTCCCAGCGGCAGTTGCAAAATTTTTGGACGCTAGCACCCACTGCGTTGGTTTTACAAAGCGCACTGCGAGGACGCGACCCTCCGACCACTCAGGCGCGACGATATCCACCTGTGCTCCTCGTCGCTTCAAGTATTCATAAGGATAACTCAGTTCCTCTTCCTGAACGCCATGGGATGCAAGAATCGCTATTTTCTGTCCGGCGAGTGAACTTGGATCACGGACAGGGGGCTGGGTGGTATCGTAAACAAATCCACCAGGTACTTGGTGGTCCTCGACAGGACTAAAAATATCAGCCTGGGCCTGGGTTGTTGCGGTGATAAAGGCCGCAAATAACGCTAAAAATTTGGGTTGTAAAAAACGCATAAATCCTTCCTGTATGAAACGTTGTGTAAGATTCAAGAGTTGGTTTTTGGTGTCGGCGACTTCCAACGAAGATAAATCTATCGTTCCTTGTTAAAATTTCAAAATTATCATTTTTGATTAAATCAATAAAATTTTCTTATACTTGATGTCGTTCCTTTTGGGGTACCGCCAGTGTGAGGAGTGTTTCCAAAAGAGGGGGGGGCGAGAAAGTGACATTCGTTGATGATTGGTAGACATTTGTTAATTGTTTGGGCAAATCAAGCGGTCTAACATCGTTCATTTAAGAGCAATCAAAATAGGTAAAGTATCAGGGATAAACCTGGCAAATTATGTTGGACCGATTTTTGCTGAGAAACTGATGTTGGTTGTTACATTGAATGACCATCGATCTAAACGACCTATAAAAAAGTAGGACATTATGAAAAAGAAAATTTTAGGGATAATTTTTACGGTCGCATTTTCCAGTTTAACTGGATGCAGAAGCCGTCCAGAGGGTTCGGAAGTGGCCAGCGCCACGGACTTTATGGACTGTAGAGGCACTCCAGGAACGAGTCTCATAGGCGCAGATCTGCGGGGCGACAAATTCCGCACTTTAAGCAGTCTTCTCTGTGCGAATCTTGAAAGTGCGAATCTTGAGAATACCGACCTGAAAGAAGTCGACCTTCGGGGGGCTAATCTTAGCAATGCCAAACTGATGGGTGTTGACCTCCGGGGTGCCAAACTTAAGGGTGTCAAGTGGGAGGGTGCCGATCTTCGGAACACCAAGTTTGACTTAGAAGTTTTTAAGGGTATCGATCTTTCGAAAACTAAATTCGAGGGTACTAATCTTGAGGGCGTAAATTTTGAGGGCACTATTTTGAGCCAAGCGAAGTTTGCAGGGGTCAACCTTAAAAAAGCTAACCTTTATAAAGCTAAAGCCATGGACGCCGACTTCGAAGGTGCTAACCTCGAAGGTTCCGACATCCGCGAAACAGAATTTCGGCACGCTAACCTCCAGAAGGCCCAGCTCAAGGGAGCTGTGACTAAAGGGGGGGTCTGGCATAACATTGATGGTCCCAATTTTACGGAGGCCAATCTTAAAGGTGCTGATCTTCCAGGCCTAGATCTAAGCCTCATGAAGGCCCATGACTCTAACTTTGAAGGGGCTAATCTAGAGGGCGCCAACCTTCACGGCTTCATAGCTAGGGATGCCAACCTCAAGAAGGCTAACTTTAAAAAAGCGACCTTGCAATCGGCAACACTTGCCAACTCCGATTTAAGCGGTGCCGAGCTCGAGGGCGTAGATCTCAAGTATTCTAACCTTCAGGAAGTCGATTTGACTAACGCCAATCTCTCGAAAACGAACTTAAAAGGTGCCGATTTGACTAGAGCCAAACTCTGGAAAACGAACTTAAAAGATGCCGATTTGACAGAGGCCCAACTTGATTTCCTTTGGCAATTCAATGCTATTCGCTAGCACGAAAGCTTGTAAGACACCGTCTAGTAAACTAACAGAGGCGCCAGAAACTGCCCCGTCACACCCGGGCTAGCTCCCAGGCAGGCAAGACGTTGGATATGGTGGAACAGCTCTGATCAAGATTGGGGATTCGAATTAAAAAATCAGAGCATGACTTTCTAAACGGATGCCAAGATTTTAACGAATACAATAAGTTACATTAAATATACCGATCTAAAGCTTTAAAAAAAGCTAAAGTTTTTCTATAGTTTACCGATACACTAAATTAGTGTAGTCTATAATTGTACCTTTCTTGAGGGGTAAACATTATGAAGATCGAACTTAAAGACAACAGCCCGGAACTTAAAATGGTCAAGAGGCTTGAAAAGCTTGGTCTTGGCGGTCCTACCGATGTGGTCCGTGAGGCTATTAAACTCTTGTACGACAGCATCCGTATCCGCGAGCAAAAGCGGGTTGGTGAGTACCAGGCCAAGCTATACTCCGAAGAAACCGGTACCGAAACTGCCGTACTACAAGGATTTTCTGAATGAATTTTAAGACCTGGGAAGTCTGGTATGTGGATCAGGTCGCATCCCGACACAAAAGCGACCCTCAGCAACCCAAAGATCCATCGGGTAAAACCCGCATGTATGTCATCATCTGTCCGAAAGCGCATCTTGATAGCGGTGGTTGGCCGGTCTGCATTCCTATTGGTACCAATTGCCGGTCCAAGATGTTTGATACTGAGATCAAGGGTGGAGAAGGCGGTGTTACCCATGACAGCTTTGCCTGGTGTAATGAGATCTTCACCCTAGATCCAAGGTTCTTTAGGAACCGGATCGGGGTCCTCCCTGCTCACTGTATTACCGATATCAAAGACGGTATCCGCGACTTCCTGGAGCTTTTCGAACCGTGAGGCACCATAATCGCAGAAATCAATCGCAGGTACAGCATGGGTAAGGATAGTTACCGGGTCCACCATAACAGGTGCCGACACGCCCAGAACTGACCGAGCGGTAAAAACCCGGTCCGCCTTTAGACTCACAGACCATTGTTGAGCAATCTAACACGCGTCTAGGACTAGGGGGAACAGGGGAATTATCTGGTCGACGAATGATATGAGTTCCTGGTCCCGTCATAATCAAGTCATCTTCATGGGCGGCTGCAAGAACGGCAGAGTAAACACCATCTAGTAAACTAACAGAGGCGCCAGAAACTGCCCCGTCACACTTGCCTTGACCTTAGCGATTTGCTCTGGAGTCCCCTGGGCGATCACCTCCCCGCCCCGGTGGCCCCCTTCGGGGCCCATGTCGATCACCCAATCTGAAGTCTTGATCACATCCAGATTGTGTTCGATGACGACGACGGTGTTACCAGCATCGAGGAGTCTAGACAAAACTTCTAGGAGTTTACGTATATCTGCAAAATGCAGCCCTGTGGTGGGCTCGTCGAGGATGTAAAGGGTCCGCCCCGTATCCACCCGGGCTAGCTCCCGGGCCAGCTTGATCCGTTGGGCTTCGCCCCCAGATAGAGTGGTCGCAGGCTGTCCTAACTTGACGTAGGTGAGACCCACGTCGGCCAGGGTCTTTAGGATCTTTGTGACTTTAGGATGGTGTTTAAAAACCTCGCAGGCTTCGAGTACCGAGAGATCAAGAACGTCGGCGATGGAGTAGTCTTTGTATTTGATCTGGAGGGTGGATTCGTTAAACCTCCTGCCGCGGCAAACTTCGCAGGGCACGAGGACGTCCGCTAAAAAATGCATCTCGACCTTGAGATAGCCATCTCCTTGGCAGGGTTCACACCGGCCACCCTTGACGTTAAAGGAAAACCGTCCTTTGTCGTAGCCTCGGGATTTTGCTTCGGGGAGTTGTGCAAAGAAGTCGCGGATAAGATCAAACACCTTGGTATAGGTGGCGGGATTGCTGCGGGGTGTCCGACCGATCGGCCTCTGGTCGATATTGATCACTTTGTCGAGATTTTTAAGCCCTAGAATCTTTTTATGGACCCCGACCGTCTCGTCGCTGTCGTGGAGGAGTCGCGCCAATGCTGGATACAAAATCTGGTTTATAAGAGTGGACTTACCGGCACCAGAGACCCCTGTGACTGCCGTCATAACACCCAGCGGGAAAGAGACCGTCACGTTTTTAAGATTATTTTCCTGAGCCCCTTCGATCACTATCGATCCCTTGGCCTTGTCGACGGCGCGGCGCTCTAATGGAACAGCAATGGCTTCGCGGCCAGACAGGTAAGCCCCGGTGAGGGAATGGGGGTCTTTTTTGATGTCCTCAGGAGTCCCTGCTGCTACGATACGGCCTCCCAGGAGGCCCGCCCCTGGGCCTATGTCCAGCACCCAATCCGCGGCACTGATGGTTTCTTCGTCATGCTCTACGACGATCAGAGTATTGCCGATATCCCGCAGATGGCGAAGGGTCTGGAGGAGTTTTTGGTTGTCCCGTTGATGCAGTCCGATGGAAGGCTCATCGAGTATGTAAAGGACTCCAGTCAGTTCTGAGCCAATCTGGGAAGCAAGGCGGATCCGCTGGGCTTCGCCCCCGGAGAGGGTGGGCCCTTTACGGTCCAGGGTTAAATAGTCAAGACCCACGTTGACCAGAAACCCGAGGCGCGCGCGGATCTCCTTGCAGAGTTCTTTGGCGATCAGCTCCTGGGACTTGGTAAGCACTAGACCGTCGATAAACTCCTGGGCCTCGCCGATGGTGAGTTGGGTAAACTCGATAATGGACTTTTCCCTAGAGGTCTTTTTTGCGGTTTCTAGGCTCTTGTTGTCTCGGATCTTTACATTGCTGCCGATTTTTACAGCCAGCACCGAGGGCTTAAGGCGCATTCCCCGGCAGCTATGACAGGGCTTGTTGGTCAAAAACTTTTGATACCAGGTCTTCATGGTGTCTGACTGGGTTTCTTGGTAACGGCGCATCAGACCAGGAAGGATCCCTTCAAAGGTTACCTTAAAGGTCCCTGACCCCCGTTGGCCCTGCCAGCGGATCGTATGCTCTTCGTCACCGGTGCCGTAAAGCAAGATGTCCTTGTGTTTTTTAGGCAGTTTGCGCCAAGGTGCACCCAGGTCAATCTTATAAGCCTTTTGGATCGCCTTGAGCTTTTCGCCGCCCCACGACCCTTCGCGGACCTCGCCGGTATCGCCAATATAGGACTTCCAAGGCAAGATCGCTCCCTCTTCTATAGAGAGTTCGGGGTCAGGAATCACCTTGGTCTCATCCATAATCGAAAGGACCCCAAGGCCGTTGCAGGTCGGGCACATCCCAAGGGGGGCATTAAAGGAAAAGAGGGGTGGGTCGAGCTGGGGAAAGGATTGTCCACAACAACTGCGCTCTTCGCTCATCAGGAGATCTTCACGACCAACCACATGGACCACCAGCTGGGACTGGCCTTTTTTAAGGGCCGCCTCGACCGAATCCGTAAGCCGCCCCTTAAACTCCGGCCCCTTGGCGATCACCAAACGGTCGATCACCGCTTCGATCGTATGCTTTTTGTTTTTCGAAAGGGCGGTCACCTCAGCCAGATCGTGGATCACCCCGTCAAGGCGCACGCGGGCAAACCCTTCTTGGGTAAGCTCCTGAAAAAGCTCTCTTTGCTCCCCTTTTCTGTGGAGGAGGAGAGGAGCTAAGATCACGATCTTAGTCCCTTCAGGAAGCTGTAGGATCTGCTCCACCATGGAGGCCGCGTCACCACGACCTACGACCTTGCCGCATTGGGGACAATACTGGGTCCCCACCCTGGCAAAGAGAACCCGCAGATAGTCGTAGATCTCCGTGATAGTACCCACGGTGGAACGGGGGTTTTTACTGGTGGCTTTTTGCTCGATGGCGATCGTGGGCGAGAGGCCGCGGATGGTTTCGAATTTGGGTTTTTCCATCTGTCCCAAAAACTGGCGGGCATAGGCGGAAAGGGACTCTATATAGCGACGTTGGCCCTCGGCATAGATGGTGTCAAAGGCTAGGGAGGATTTGCCGGAGCCGGAGACCCCGGTAAAAACAACCAGGCTTTTTTTGGGGATGTCCACGTCGATATTTTTGAGGTTGTGCTCACAGGCTCCTGTCACCAGGATCCTGTCGATTTCTTTGGAGCTCCCGGGGGAGCTCCCGGGGGGGCTCGCAGAGAGATGCCCTCGGGAGTCATGGGTGCCGCTAGTCCGTGAACTTTTTGTTTCAGCTGGGATTGGCTGTTTTCGATGGTCCATGGTATGTTGCGTTTCCTTTGGTGAGGCAAACCGCCAAGACAGGCGTCGAAGACCACTATGCAATGTACGCTAAGACGATCCAGAATTGCCAGAAGGACTTTTTGCTCCGTTTGCGAACCACGACCTTGAAATTAGGGCTTAGATCCATGCAGCTACCCACCTCTATCGATGCCGTCAAAAATCGTAAAACCCAAAAATACTTTGTCCTGGTGGATGACACCCTAGAGACTCGCTACAAAGTCATCAACCCTACTGGGGAAATCTTGATCCTTCCCGATCTCCTCTTCGAGGACGACCCCGTGACGGTCGCTTCAGATCTTTTCGACGATCATTTTACCCCAGCTCAGTTAGAGTCTTTACTAAAATACACCGAAAAAATGGCCAGCATCGACCAAGCTCCTAAACGCCCCCCGCCAGAGCCAAAACGAATCGTTGCTGAGCCCAAGTCAGAGCCACGAAAAAGATCCTCTGCACCGAAAAAGAAACCCACCACACGGCGTGGGGTCGGAGCCTCCTGGTCAGCTCCTCGTTTGACCTTTTACCGCCACAAGATCGAGCCCCTCGACCTAACCCAGTCTTTTAGAGTAGAGGTCCAAGGCGTGGGTATCTTTGAGATAACCAAAGAGGATTTTCTAAGCAACTTTAACGATGCGGTCATGTCACCATCCTACCGCGCCGATGGCCTTCACGTTTACAAGGAACTGCCTGAGCGGGCCAAAAAATATTTGAAATCGTAAAAGCAAGGACGCTGTGAACCTAAAGCCACCTCCCCCCGTCAAAAAACGCCCCATGACCCGACAGGGGTTTCAGGCCCTGGCTAAGGAGCATGACGAGCTCATGCTGGTCGAAAGACCAAAGGTCCTTGCTGGGATCCAGACCGCCGCAGCAGAAGGTGACCGCTCGGAAAACGCGGAGTATATCTATGGCCGCAAACGTCTTAGAGAGCTGGATAAAAGACTGCGCTACCTGGGAAAGTTGCTCAAAGATATCGCCCTTGTGGATCCTGAAAAAGTGGATAGCTCCAAAGTCTGTTTTGGTGCCACCGTGGAACTCCTAGACGAAGACGGTCGGGAGCGGATCTATACCATCGTCGGTGAGGGTGAGGTCGATGTCGTCACCAACGGCATCTCTTACCTTTCGCCCATGGCCCGCGCCTTGATGGGCAAGGCCGCTGGGGATTTTGCGCTGGTCCACCGCCCCGCGGGGGATCTTGAGCTGGAAGTGATTTCCGTCTCCGGTCGACCCATCACGCTTAAGTAATAAGCTTTTTGTACTAAAAATCCAGTATTATATAATTTATAATAAATAAAATTGTATTTAATTATTATTTATATTACAATCCACCAAGCCAAGGGACTCCTCTTGGCAAGCCCATCCTCTGCTAGGGCCTCGATCGACCCCTCAGACATTCCAAACCTCGACCACTGATTTTACCCACTCACCTTTTCATGGAGGGACTCACGCTTATGTCCATAAAATCACTTATAAAATCTTACTTACTGGGAGGATTCTTGCTGTTTGTCGTGACGGCCGCTTGCCAAACACCCCACCGTCGCCACCAATCTGACCTACAAGTGACCCGACTGGACGGGGCCTCAGGGAGACCGCCCTCCTCTTCCAGGACAACCACTCCTCCCCTGACCAGTCCAAATCCGCACTAAGACCATGCTCCTGAAGCTGTTTTCAGGAGTCGCTGGAGCCTTGACTGCCGATCCGGTAGAATCAATTTCGGTGAAAGCCTCCTCAGGCTCAGACTGGGGGGCGGAACAAGGGTGATGGCCCTTTTTCAGATAAGACAATGTCTTTTCGCCAAGGTTTATCTTCTCCGTAATGGAAGCCTGGCTCAATTAAGAGTTGGGCTTTCCTTTTTTTAAAAGACATCTTTAACAGATGCAAAACCACCATTTAAACTGAATGCCTTCAGACCTTTTTGTCTAAGGGACTGGGCGATCAGGGCACTTTCAAGTCCGTGCTCACAGTAGAGCAAAAGGGATTTTTCCTGGTCCAGAGCCACCCCCCCAAACTCCAGGCGGTGGGCAGCAAGGTTGATGGCCTTAGGGAGATGGGCCTTTTGGTAGAGATCTTCGCTGCGCATATCGATCAGGATGTCATACCCCCTCCAGCTACTGACGCGAAGATCAAAATTATAGTGGCTGGTCCACATGGCTAACTCGTCGTCCGTCAGGGACTTAAGAACGACCGTTTTTGCCTGCTGCAGGGCCCGACCGAGGATTCCAAAATCAAAATCACCCTCCCCTGTGGCTGCCCGATGGGAGGCCACCTGGGTGGAGGGGCGGTCTTTAAAAATTTGGCATAACTCGGGAACTTTCACCGCGCCCTCATAGACTCCAATGGAGCGGCTCTGGGCGATGATATCGTCCTTTTCGGCCATGATCAGGGGACGCAAAACCATTGGACGGGGCCGACATCCTTTGCTCTCCTGTCCTAATAGCGACCTCTCCAGCTTAGACGGTTCGTCAAAAACCATCTCCGTCGCATAGAGATTTTGCAGGGTTTGTGAGGACACTTGACCGATATTTTCCCCTGTAATCAAGGTCTGAATATCTAAACCATGGGCCACCTCTTGGGCGGCCCGGTAAAACATCCGCTTCAGGATGACTTGACCCAGGGAGGGCCGCACCGAGCGCCGCAACTCGCCGACCACCTCGCTAAAGTCGACGATTACCAGCCGCGAGCGACTGCCCGTAGACCAACGGCGGCAAAAGTCTGCTAAGTTGGCCACCAGGAGACCCTCCGTCCCCGCACCGCCCATATTAAAGGTGACAAAATCCAGCTCTAGCCCCCTTTTATGGGCCATCCAAGCCGCCACCATGGAGTCAAAGCCCCCGGATACCAGGGCGAGAGCTCTGCCACCGACACCAATCGGTAAGCCTCTAGGCCCAGAAGTCTCGGGTCCTAAGAGCATCGCCAGATCGCCACGCACCTCGACGGAAACCACCACCTCGGGATGGTTAAGGCTGACTTTAGTCCCCGTCTTGTCGTCCATAGCTCTCACTTTTTCCATAAGGGCTGCCCCTAGGGATCGCTCCAACCCTTCTGAGGTAAAGGGGTGGGTTCCCGTGCGGCGAACCCGTACCGCAAAGGTTTTCCCAACAATCATGGAGGTATATCGCTGGCAAACCGCGTTGCTAATCCCCTCCTCTACCGCAGGGACTTCGGCCAAAATCTCTTGGACCCCGTGGACACCAAAAATTTGGCTAAGGACCACCGCTATGTTGGGATCTTCAGCCTCCACATAGATGCGGCTCCACCGCTTTTCGACCCGACAGGTCCCCTGGATGTCCTTTTGACTCAGGCGATTGTGAATATTCCGAAAGAGCCTCCCTAAAAACTGGGCCCGGACCTGGTCAGACTTGATGGTCAGATCGGAGCTGAGGCGGATAAGAAATCTTTTGGCTAAGGATTGGGGGGGCTGGGGTATGGTGGTCACAAAAGCCGCCCCAAAAGCTTAACTCCCTGGCTATCGGGAACCAGTCCCTTTAAAAAAACCTTCTGGCACCGCCCCACCGGGAGATCCTGTCCGCCGTCTGGGTGCAGGGACTGATCTCGGGAGGCCGCCACATGGAGATAGTTACCGGTCCGGCCCAGGGGGCGCCCCGCCTGATCCCGATCGGATTCCCAAAGAACATCCATGGACCGCCCGATAAAGCTCCGGGCATACTGGGTGCTCAGACGGTGGGAGAGGTCCCTCAGGGCCTTAGCCCGCTCGGAGACCACAGGGCCAGGGAGGTGACCGGGCATTTTAGAAGCAGCGGTGTTGGGGCGCTTGGAGTACGGAAAAACATGGAGGTAGCTTAAGCCCAAGCCCTCGATAAAATCGACGGTCTCTTGGAAGTGCTGGTCGGTTTCCCCAGGAAACCCTGGGATCACATCCGCACCAAGGGATACCTCTGGGAAAGCCTCGCGAATCCTCTCCACCGCGGCCCGGTAGCCCTCCTGGCGGTAAGAGCGGCGCATCGCTTTTAGGATGGGATCCGATCCTGACTGCAGGGGGAGATGGAAATGCTGGCAGATACGCTCGGGATATTCCTTGATAAGGGAAACCAGAGGCACACTCAGCTCCCCGGGCTCTAACGACGAGATCCGTAGTCTGCCCAGTCCTGGAATCTCAAGGATCTGGCGGAGCAGGGTCAGGATGGGCTCGGGGTGGCTCTCATCCGAAAAATCCCGTCCATAATCTCCGATATGGATGCCTGTCAGAACGATTTCATAGGTCCCCAGATCGATAAGCCGGTTAACCTCACTTAAGATCTGGGTCGCGGGTACGCTGCGGCTTTGGCCTCTCGCATAGGGGATCAGGCAGTAGGAACAAAATCCATTGCAGCCGTCTTGGATTTTCACAAAGGCCCTGGTCTGGACCGAATCAGAATGGTCAAATAATGTCAGGGAGGACTTAAAGTGGGTCTGGCGGTTTTCCACCACAGGAGCGATCCCTTCGGGGAGTTTGGAGCTTGCGCCCAGCCCCGCCTCCACCATCTGGACTAGGGAGTCTTTGACCTGGTTAGGGATCACCATATCGATCTCTTCCATGGCAGCGAGCCGGGCCGAGTCCGTCTGGGCATAGCAGCCGGTAAAGACCAAAAGAGTCTTGGGGTTTTCACGTCTTAGCCTACGGGCTAGGTAGCGCGCCTCTCGATCTGCGGAGGCCGTGACACTGCAGGTGTTGACCACCGTGATATCAGGGAGATTTGGCTCCGTTTGCAGGTCGTAGCCCCGCTTTTTAAACTGGTTTTCGATAACATGGGCATCGAAGGTATTGACCTTACATCCCATGGTCTTCACATAGACACTTGGCATTGGGGAACTCTGTGGTGGTTTTAAGGCATCATCAATAGGCTACAAATTTCGGTCATCCTAAACTCTGTTGAGTTACCCTATTTTGCTCTCTTTGTACAACAGAAAAAACCACGTTTTTTGGTGCCTTAGGAGTCTGGGGCCACTTAAAATCCTAGCTCCTCCAAAAAGACCCTTGTAGGTCTATTAAAATTCGTACACATTAGGGAGTCATTCACCTTTATAAAAAGTTTTTTTCCTTAAAAGGAGACGTCGATGCTGCGATGCCGCTACCAAAGTCGATTTAGTTTGCTCGGGACCTTTCTCGTGACGATGATCAGCTACCCTTCCTATGGACAGAACACAAGCTCCCCCAGCACCTTTGTGGGAGGAGGATGGAGCAATCCCACGACTGTCGGTTCGGTCGACAGCAAGTTGCTCCCCGAGGCAAGTGGAATCGCCGCATCCCAGTTGGTTTCAGGGCGCCTCTACCACATCAATGATGCAGGAAATAGCCCGGCTTTCGTGGTCACCGATAGTGCGGGAGCTGATGCCAGGACCGTTGCCCTCGATGGGGTTGACACCATCGATACCGAAGAAATCGCCGTGGGGGCCTGCCCTCACCAAACGAAAGAGTCCTGTGTTTATATCGCCGATATTGGAGACAACGATTTTGCGAGATCTGATATCCAGCTCTATATCGTCAAAGAGCGCTCCCAATATGGTTCGCGGGTCACACCTGACTTTGTGGTCTCCTTGAGCTATCCAGATGGCCGCGCTCACAATGCCGAGAGCTTGGCGATCCATCCCGATGGTTGGATCTATCTCCTCACTAAAGAAATCCCTGCACAGCTTCACCGCATTGCGATCGACCGAATCGATGACCAAGGAGCCTCCCTTACATTAGACTTTTTAGGGACTCTGGACCTCAGGGAATGGCTCGATGGGACAGACAAACCGAGTAAGATTATCCCCACAGCCATGGCCATCCACCCGAGCGGTGATCAGATCGTGATCCTGACGCGGGCTGCAGGGGTTTCCTTTAATATCGACCTGGCCAAAGACCTTCCGAACAGGTCCCGCATCAATCTCAACGAAGAGATCGAATCCATCGGCATCCAAGGGATCCAACTCCCCAAGACTAAGCTGCCACAGACAGAAGCCGTCACTTATATCGACAACGGATCGGCGATCGTTATCTCCACAGAGGTCAAGGACGGTCTGCGCAAAAAGAAGCCCCGTCCATCATCCGGTGGAGTTCCCCTCGTAAGGATTGAATCTTTACCCTAAGGAGTTCTGGCAGAAAAATTTTTTTTTAGTGTATGATCATCCCTGGGTCTAGCCAGTGGTTTCAAAGGAAGGGGGGCGTTCGATGCTTGCGGATTTGGGCTTCTATCTATTGTATCTGTGTTTCGTAACCTCCCTCTACACGGTTGTCGCCTCGGTTGCAGCTGCTTACACGCGGCACCGGCGGCTTTACCTGTCCGCAAAGATGGCGGCAACCATGTGTTCCTTGATGTGCCTGTCTGGGGCATTGATCCTGTGGTACCTGTTTTTCCAGAGGGACTACTCCGTAGCCTATATCTTTAAAAACTCCAGCAACGACCTCCCTGATATCTATACCCTGACAGCCTTTTGGTCATCCCTGGAGGGGTCCCACCTGCTTTGGACTCTTCTCCTGAGCACCTTCACGCTGATCGCCACCTGGACCGCAAGCGATGACAACGAACACATTATGCCCTATGTCACAGCGAGCCTTCAGGGCGTTCTTAGCTGGATGTTTTATCTCTTAATCTCCCATTCCGATCCCTTTGTGCGGATGTTTCCGTCCCATGACAATGGCAACGGAATGAATGCACTCCTCCAAAACCCCTATATGGCGATCCATCCACCGACCCTCTTTACAGGGTATACAGCTCTAGCCATCCCCGCCGCCTACAGTGTCGCTGCCCTTGGATTTGGAGATATCACCGAGGGATGGCTTAAAACCACCCGGCGCTGGACCCTGTTTGCTTGGATCGCCTTGACGGCTGGGATCATCCTCGGGGGTCGATGGGCTTATGTGGAGCTTGGGTGGTCGGGATATTGGGCCTGGGATCCAGTGGAAAACTCCAGTTTTGTCCCCTGGCTTTTTGCCACCGCACTCCTCCATGCCCTTGTGGTCCAAGACAAACTCGGCCAGCTCAAACACCTGACCTTGATCCTGGCTTTTTTGGGTTTCTTTTTTAGTTTCTTTGGGACCTTTATCACCCGCTCCGGGATTATAAGTTCGGTTCACTCTTTTGCCGAGTCACCCATTGGACCCAGCTACCTGATCTTTTTGGCGTCGATGCTCCTAGTGGTCGCTCTCCTCTACGCCTTTAGGGCCCATTCGATCCTCCCCGCCGAGGTGGGCAAAGTGTGGGGGGTTTCCAAAGAAAGCGCTCTGGTCATCACCCAGTTTCTACTCTTGACGATGGTTGTGATCGTCTGTGTGGGGACCCTTTACCCCATCATCTCCGAAGCGATCACGGGAGAAAGGACCACTGTCCAGGCTCCCTACTTTAATGCCTACGCGCCGTGGATTGGCCTGGGAATCATCGTTGCCATCGCCATTGGCAATCTTATGCGTTACCAATCGTCAAAAATCCCCGAGGGACCAAAGATCATCATCACCTCTGCGCTCCTAGGCATCCCCTTGGCGGGGATCGGCTTTTACTATGGGGATGTTTTCGCCACCAAAAAGCCCTTTGCCCTCGGTGCTCAGTTGGTAGGGATCTATCTCAGCAGCGTCTCCTTTTGGTGTCTAACCTACGATCTCCTCTTAAGGCTGCGTGATATCAACTACAAGATCGGACTATTTTTAAGACGAAACCTAGCCTACTTTGGAGCCTATATCGCCCATGTGGGTATGCTCGTTGGCATTGTGGGTTTTTTGGGGAACTACCGCGGCATCGATAAGGTTGCGACTCTAAACGCAGGGGATTCGACCAAGATCTACACCTACGACATCACTTTTACTGGGATGGAAATCGTCCAGGTGGATAACGCCACCAACTACCAAGCCCTCCTCAAGGTGGTTCACAACGGAAAAACCTTTGACGTCAAACCAGCTCGCAGCAAATACCCCACAGCCTCCGATCTCCACCACGAAATCGGCCTCCTTTCGGGGCTCTGGCATGACCTCTACGTCACGCTGTCTGACTTTGACAAATCCTCTGGCAATCGGGTGACCTTAGAAATCCATATCAATCCTACGGTTAGATTTGTTTGGATAGCGACGGTCATTATGGTCTTTGGGGGGCTGATCTCTCTGTTTGACCGGTACCGGGGCAACCGCAGCCGTGACGCCATCCGTGCCGACCGTTTTTTGGAGGTTCCATGAACGCACTTTTCACCTTAGCCTTTCTCCTCGCTATGGTTTTTCAACCCAGCGGAGCACAGGGCCAAGACACGACCAAGCCAGCCAATCGAGATCTCCCTATCGAAAACGGCATCGACCCCGATAGCCGCAAACATAGCTGGCCTTCTGAGGGGCCCATCGGTGATCAGTTTCGCGAGGTGGCCAAAGAGCTGCGGTGCCCCACCTGCACGGGGCTCTCTATTTTAGAGTCTGATGCCCGTTTTTCGGTCCAGATCAAAGACCTGGTCAAAGAGCAGGTAGAGGCGGGTAAGGATAAACAGGAGATCCTAAAGTTTTTTACGGAACGCTATGGTCCATGGATATTGAGGTCCCCACCCAAAACCGGTTTTAATGTCCTTGCATGGGCCCTGCCGATTGGCATGATGCTTGTCGGCCCGGTCTTAATCTGGTTTTTTGTGTGGCGCAAGCGTCGCGTGATCACCAGTCTTGGGGTGAGACCTATTGAGGAGATTGTTGACGAAATGAATACTCGTTTAGTGGAGCTGCGCAAACTGGTTTCTCAAGCTCCCCAAGCTTCTGATAAACCTTCGTCACCTCAGGGAGGCTCCCTATAAGATGCTTATAACCACCAGCGCTGTGATTTCCGTCTTGCTTTTGATTGTGATAATGGCCCCTTTTTTTATCGGCAAAGGGGGTATGCTCCAAGAATCCAGCTCGATCAACTCTACGGAGCGACTCGAAGCTCTTAAACAGGCTTTTCTCTCAAGGTACCTCCAGGACGAAGCCAGCTTTAAGCAGGGGGAGTTATCCCAAAGGGCTTGGGACAAGCGTCGCGAATATCTGACCCACCGCTATGTGGATGTGGCGAGGAGACACGACTACCTCAGCCGGACTCACAAGGAGCCCCAGACATGAAGACCACTTCGACATCTTGGTTACGACTCTTTGTGTTCCTGGGATCCATCCCATTATGGGGTCTAGGAGTTTCAACTGGGGCTTTTTCGCAAGCCTTAGCCCCGGTGCTCCCACCCCCGGCCAGCACGACGAGCGGGGCGCAGCCAAGCACAACAGACATCCAACTCATGCCGCGGCAAATGATGGTGATTCGCGAAGGCTTGGACGCTGTCTATGGGCAGATTATGTTTGTGGTCCGCAACAATGCTGCAGTGCCTCTGCCCTTTAAGTTTCGGGTTTTGATGCCCAAAGAAACCTCTGATTTTTCGCCCCGCGAAGGTCTGGAGCCGGGAGATGTGGTCCTCGCCGATGCTCCTTCCAGCCAGGAAGGATTCCGGGGTCTTGTGGTGGAAAAGGTGTTTCCCCCGGGTGTGCATATGATGACCATAGGGTATAAAGTGGACGGTAGCTTTGGCTCGGCCACTTTGACCTTGAGTCATCCCGAGGGAGTCCAAGATCTTAACCTTTTAAGCCTTAAAGAGGGCCGGGTCTCACTGGAGTCTTCTGGGCTTGTGAAAAACTCCAAACCTGAAGAAGCAGACCCCCTCTATGATGCTCTCCAACTCAAATCCCCCCTTGAACCAGGCCAGGTCCTGACAATCCAAGTCACCGGGATCCCAGAAGGCCGCACAAGACTTTGGTGGATGGGTGGTCTTTTGGGAGGAATTTTGTTAGCCTCTGCCTCGATTCTGACCTTGAGGACACGACCACAGCGGACTGGTGGTTTGGCTAACACTTAGGAAAATCGAGAATGATCCCTAAATTAAAAGAAAATATTTGGAGCTACGTGGCTCTAAGTATCTTGGCTCTTGCCCTTTTGTCGACCCGAGGGGGAATGGCAGCCTTGGGCCCCATGTTAAAATTCGTGATCCCTTTCGCCGTGGTCTTTTTGCTCTTCAAACTTGCCAAGAATAAGCTGACCGCTAAGTTTCAAGACGTCATCAAGGAACAGCTAGGCAACCGGGGCGTCGACCCACAGACCATAGCAGATCTTTTGAAGGCGAAGGGGCAGAAAAACCGGGACGACCAACGGGTCATCGACCTATGCCCCAAGTGTGGAGCCTACTTGGCCCCTGGACATCGCTGCAAAACATCGTAAAAATAACTTAGACCGGGTTTATCCAAGGGGAGAGATGTGGGATGGGAAAACGTATTTTGGTGACAGGTGGCGCTGGCTTTGTAGGTTCACATCTGTGTGATCGGCTTTTAGCGCGAGGTGATGATGTGATCTGCCTTGACAATCTTTTTACAGGTAGACTCACCAATATCTCCCACCTGATGGCTGGCAGCCTTAAGACCTCCCCTCATTTTGAGTTTGTACGCCATGATGTGGTGGAACCTTATTTTGCAGAGGTAGACGAAATCTACAACCTGGCGTCCCCAGCTTCACCGCCCCGCTACCAGCACAATAGCATCAAAACCCTCAAGACCAACTTTATCGGCATGATGAATATGCTGGGACTAGCCAAAAGAACGGGGGCCAAAATCTTCCAAGCCTCCACGTCCGAGGTCTACGGAGATCCCCTAGTCCATCCCCAGACTGAGTCCTACTGGGGGCATGTCAACCCGATCGGTCTGCGTTCCTGCTATGATGAAGGCAAGCGGGTCGCCGAGACCCTCTGCTTCGACTACCACCGCAATCATAACGTCGATATCAAGGTGGTGCGGATCTTTAATACTTACGGACCTCGCATGGACCCCGATGACGGTCGAGTGGTTAGCAATTTTATCGTGCAAGCCCTTAAAGGCCAACCTTTGACGGTTTATGGAGACGGATCCCAAACCCGGGCTTTTTGTTTTGTAGATGACCTTGTCACCGGCTTTATTAAAATGATGGACGTGTCGCCAAAGGATTTTCCTGGGCCTGTCAATCTCGGCAACCCCGGCGAGTTTACGATGCTTGAACTGGCAGAGTGGGTCAAAAAACTAACAGGTTCCCAGTCACCGATCATCCATAAGCCGCTCCCATCCGATGATCCTAAGCAACGACGACCTGATATCTCCAAAGCCAGGTCCCTTTTAGGCTGGGAGCCGCAAGTAGCCCTTGGAGATGGGTTAAAACAAACCATCGAATACTTTGCGACCCAAATCCGGGCCTAAAAATCCAGCTCTCCTAAAAAAATCGTCACATCGCTGAAATCCCACGCTTTTATTCCTGGTATCAAACCCTCTGGAATAACAGCCGATTTCCTGGTGACTCATGGAATCCCCCAAGACTCCGAACGGTGCTTTAAGATTTGATTGGCCCCAAAAAAGCATGGCGTCAACAACCCTAAAGTTCGCGAGTGAGAGGATTTAAAATGTCTAAGAAATCCACCATGGTCTCTATAAAATACTGCGTAGCTGTTTTCGGCCTGCTAAGCCTTCAGGGCTGTTTTGTGGGCGAAATTGTATGCCGGGGCCTAGGCCATGCTCGTGAGTCGATGGGTTGTCGAACATCAAACGGCGACAGCCTGACAGAGGACGAAGGCCTTATCATAGGCGGACCCGGAGGAGGAACTTCGCCCAAGTCAAACCAAACGGGGTTTGTGGGCCAAGGGTTTGGCCTGGTGCGGATGATGCCCGAACAGCTTTCGCAAAACATCAAAACCCTGGGTTTTTTTGACGGCCATGAAGTGCCTAACACCTACACCGGTGACAAGCTTGACCTGCTAACCTTGATCTATGGGGTCCCACTGGGGGGCCTTGATTTTGAGACCAGCTCCCGACGAGACCCCCTCACTAAAGCCCAGACCGTTCTGGTGTCGAGGACCGTCTCTTATTCGTTTGCCTTGCAGATTTTTTACAAGGACTTCCAAAGACCTGCGGGGGAGAGGTTGATCTTTACCTCCTGCGATATCAACCAAGACCGTCCCTTCGGGCTGACTGGAGACGCCGATCTGGCCGCTCCATGGCAAGAACACATCAAAAAAGGCGAGGTTCGCTGGCGGGCCCAGGTGGATGATCTTTTTTGGCGGTTTCTATCCCGGCCACCCACAGAGAACGAGATTGGACCCATCAAAGATTTATTTTTTGCGGCACTGGAAGACCAAAAATGGACGGGAGCTGGCTGGGCGGGGCTGCTCTATGCCCTGTTGGCAAGCGAGGAGTTTTGGCATCTTTAGCATAAGGAGTGACTGAGATGAACGATGCTTTTAAAAAATCGCTACCAAGGCGCCAATGGCTGCGCCAAACCAGCCAGTGGCTGGGGGGCGGGCTTTGTATGCAGATGGGTGGAGTGGAGCTTTTTTTGACAGAGCCCAATGCCTTAGCCCAAGGAGCTGTGGGTAGCCGAAAGTTTATCCAGATCTTCCTCCTCGGGGGATGGGATAGTGCCCTGGCTGGGGATCCAGTGATACCAGGGGGCGGTAAATTTGCCGCTACCACCTATGACAGTCGCTATAAACTGGCCTCCCACGGAGAGTATTTAGGAGCACCCCAGCAGGTCCCCGGCAAGTCTAACCTCTGGGTAGGACCAGGTCTTACGCCGGCTCTCCAGACCTTAAGCCAGGTTCCGATGGCTCTGATCAACGGCATCAAGGTCGAGGTCACCGCCCACGAGTTAGCGATGAACTATATTTACACCGGACAGATGAGCCTCTCCCGGTCGAGGGAGTATCCCTCCTTGGTGGCCACCATGGCAAACCATATGGGAGGTTTTCCAGCCCATATCGTCCTTGGCCAGGGGGTCCCCCTCGCTGAGACGGCTGTCAACAACCCCCCGCTCCAGACCGTGGACACCAGCCTCTTAGGATCGATGCTAGCTGGCCCCTACTCCAATAACGCTCTTAAAGAAAAGACCATCGACCGCGCCCACCAGTTGATCCAAACCTTAAACCGGAATTTCGAAGACAAACAGAGTCTAGCCGGGAAAGCGAGCCTCAATTCCTGGAAAGCCGGGGAGGGTCAACTCCAAGAACTTTATCGACAAAGATTCGACCAAAAACTCGGACTGACCGATGCCCTTCACGCCCAATTTGCTACCGGCGGAAAAACCGATAGCCCCGGAGCCAAGCTCGCCGTAGGAGCTTTAGCTCTCGAATCTAAGCTCACTAAGATCGTCACCGTTAACTTTGGTGGTTTTGACACCCACTCCAACCACCACTCAATGCATCTCCCTCTCATGCAAAATTTTGCAAAAAGCCTCCAGGGACTTCTCGATTATTTGATGGGACATCAGGATCCAGACCAACCCCAAAAAAAGTTGATCGAAACCACCACGATCTTGATCACTTCGGAGTTTGTCCGTACACCGCAATTTAACGGTGCTGGAGGAACCGACCACTGGCAGTCTGGGTCCGCCATCCTCCTGGGAGCTGGAGTGGGCGATCATATGGTCTTTGGCTCTACAAATGATCATGGGGAACCCCAGCCTTTCCAAAGCCAGTCCCTCCTTCCCGAACACCTAATAGCAAGCATCCTCAGGAGTTTTGGATACTCTGAAGATGCTAAACTCATCAGCGAGGTAAACCTTAATGGACTCTTGGCCTAAAACCCATGTTCAAACTCTATTGATTCGAAGCTTTTGCTGGCTCCTTACTGTCATCACCTTTTTTTTGGGAGGCAACCGTTCCTACGCCCAAGACGAAGTCATCCGCTTGAGATTTGCCTCTATGGCTCTCCGTGATCAGCTACCCACCATTGCTGAGGCCAAGGACTATGCCAACGCCACCGACAAAAAGGCCCACTTGAGAAACCTGATCGCTGGGTGGCTGGCCTCTCCCGAACACCGAAATCGGATGCGGCGGTTTTTCTCCGACCGGTTTGGCTCAAGCCCCTATCTGTTTCTCTACGAAAATAGCTTTAGCCTGGAGCAGTACCGACCAGGAGGCACCAACAGAGAGGCTCCCTATGATCTGGGCAGCCAAGACCAGGGTGTCTGGTACCTTAAAAATTCAGTGAAACCAAGCTGCACTGCAGTGGGTTCTGACACAAAAACCCGTCAGGTCAATGTCTGGTGGAGCGACTCCCCCGTCACCATGTGCACATCAGCCGTCTCTGAGCAGATCGTTTTGAATGGGGGCTCCACCCGATGCATGGACCCCTTTAGCAGCAAAGGGATTCAGTCTCATGACTGTGGCTGTGGCAAGCTAGGGATTCTTTGCATCCCGGTTGAGCTAAAGCCTATTCAACAAAAACATGTTTATCAGGAGGTGGTCGACCGCGCCATGTATGTTTACGACAACGATATCTCCTGGCAAGAGCTATTAGGGGGAGCCAACTTCTATGGCAGCCGCCTCCTTATGCACTACTACCTACTCTCAGATAAAGTGCTTATCAAAGGGGATGTGCCTTCCGATGCTGACTTCGCAGTCCTGACGTCTCTCCCCCTTGTGGAACCTCGCTGGGTGGGATTCCCGCCGGGTCTCTTGGCCCAAAGGTCTGGAATTGTGACGGCACCGGTCTTTATGAAACGGTTTAATAACTTCCGCTCCCGGATCCGCGCCCTAAGCGAAAACCTCCTCTGTCAGGATATCGATGGCTCCCTTAACACCAGCGGGATCTCGACGTTTGTTAATCCTAGCCTTTCGGCCTTTGACCGAACCCACGGCGAGCGGGGAGAGTGTGCAAGCTGCCACTTTAGTATGGACAACTTCGGGTCGACCCTACTTGGCTGGGACGACCAGGGGCATTTTTTTGGCTATAACCGCTGGTGGCAGTGGCAGCCACCCTCGCAAAAGGGACATGTTTTTGGAGTCGATGGGGAGGGACCCCGGTTTCTGATGGAAAACCTGATCACGGGGACGCCAAAGTTTACCCCCTGTATGGCTCGGCAGATGTGGGAAGACCTTACGGGATCTTCTTTTGATGCCCTAGAACCTGGCGAGCAAACCCGCCTCACCCAGGCAGCTGTCCATGGACCAAAACCAGCCCTCCAGGCTGTGGCCCAATCTGAGGTTTTTCTTGACCTTCGCTCCCGCTCACTCACCGCTGCATCAGCACCTGGTCAATCCTATGACTACTCCAAAGATGTGATGCCCATCCTCGAAAAAGGATGCAGTGGCACCTCGTGCCATTCCGATGGCAACGGGCGACCAAGCTCTGTCTACCTGGGCCAGGAAACCCGCTTTAAAAAAGCTCCCGTCGACAGAATCTCCAACGGATCAATGCCCCCTCCGGGGTCGAGTCTTAAGATCTCTGATGGGGAGCGGGAGATTTTAGTCCGGTTTTTAAGCCAATAGCCAGTGTCTCATTCACCGATCTGCATCGTAGTGCAATGGATCGCACCACCCTTTGAAATCAGCTGATCGGACGGAATCATCACTACACGGAGTCCAGCGGCTTCATGGGCCTCTTTCACTGCGTTTTCAAACCGCTCGGTAAAGGTATGATCCACATACTTACCATCGATTCCGTCTTCCGCGTTATGGGGCAAGCGATACTGGGGAATCAACACTGTACCGTTTAGAATCAGGGAATTTGAATAAGAGCGAAAGAGGTTAAAGGACGGACCAAAAAAAGGCAAGGGCATGGGTATGCGCACGACGTTATAACCCATCGACTGGAGGTCCTGGGCCCGGGCATCCAGGTAGTTTTTAACGTCGAGGGTTTTTTTCTGAGCCTCCGGTTGGTAGGTGGCTAAGGGGAGTAGATCGGCAGGGATTTCATTGACGATGACGGTATGGTCGTTTAGGAATTTAGCCCAGAGATCGATATGTCTTGTTCCCTCATAGGGCATCGATGGAAATATCACCGTGCGGCGACACCCGGCAAATCGTTGATAGTAGTCTTTGACCTGGGCGTCAGAGAGGATGATGTCGCCGGGAATTTCGACCTTGTCGTTAGCCCTGAGGACTCGGTCGGTCATCAAACAATCTCCCTGGGCGTTGTTCATAAAATTCCCGCCTTCGTTGTAGACGGGGATACTCACTCGGTCAAGACCCATGTCAACTGCTAATGTCGTGGGAATGCTATCGTCCGCAGGGCGGTCTGGATAGTAGTTAAAGTCTAAAAGTCGCAGCTTTCCATTTTGGGAGGGGGAATGGGTACGAGCCGTGAGGGGGGCCCAATCACGGGCCCATTCCCGCAGATCCCCTTGGTATCGGGGTTTTATCAGCTTGATTTTTTGTTTATCAACGCCCGCTAGACGGTAAAGCTGTTGCAAATCCCTCGCCTCAGTCTCTGGAGTGTAGTCGAGCGGCACGACGACCCAGAGGCTTTTGATCCCTGTCTTGAGGAGTTCAAGGGCCATGTTTTCCAGGTGATGTTCGGTAAACATCGCTAGCGCCATCACGACGCCTTGGCTGGGAGCGTGCTCTGGGATGACCGTTTGGGTACCATCATAGGGCTTGAGTTGTTCTTCCACACTGTCTTCGTAATGACCCTGAAGGCCACTCCCTCCTCCAGATTCCTGACAACCCCCAAGGGATGCTAATAACGAAATCAAAAGAAGCGGAGATTTAAAAAGGACTGCGGGCACGATGGGAGAAGCGGTGCGTTTCATCAAGGATTCCTTGTGTAGTGAAAAAAGCATTGAAGGAAAATATCAAATTGAGGCAAACCAGAAGAAAGGAGGTCAACCTCATCTTACTTAAGTAAAAGAGGCTTTTTTAATTATATCAAAATAATTTGTTTATAACCAGCTTTTTATAAGTTTAAACCTTAACCACACTCCAAGTCTTATAAAAACGCCAACCTCCCTTTAGCCCCCCCCTAGCACCAGATAGCGGCCCCCGCTTAAGATTAGGTCCTGATCCACCACGCCCCCCTCTAGATGGGGGGCTAGCGACTGGCCCATGCCCCCGGTGATGGTCACGAGACAGTGCTTAAGACCACGGTTAGCGGGGTCTTGGCTAAACACCCGCTGGTAGAGTTCGGATACAGCTCCTAACGTCATGGCGATCACCCCCTGGCTCAGGGCGGAGGTTGTGGTCGTTCCTAAACCCACCTCCGCGACCTCACCGGGAGCTAACGGTAATAGACCTGTCTCCTGGTGGAGGGTGCGCAAGCTCAAGTCGATTCCCGGGAGAATCACACCCCCTTGGTGCTCGCCCCTTGCGGTGACAAAATCAACCGTGGTGGCGGTCCCCGCGGAGATAACAATCCCCAAGGGGTTTAAGGCCCTTTGGTCCGGGTTTAGACCCGCTAAAAACCCCTCCATGGCGGCGATGCGGTCAATCCCCAGAGTGCCGAAATCATAAGGATTTTTCGGATTTTGGCGGAGGATGGTCGGGCGTTTTTTGACCATCACTGGGGTTAATCCCAGCGACTCTATAGTCTTACACAGGAGATCGGCAGCTTTTGGGTTGACCGAAAGGATATGCAGGGGCCACCCCCAAGGCAACCCCAAGCGGTCCTTAAACTGTTCTATAAAAACATCCTCGTCAGCCCCCCCTAAATTCGCGACCTGCTGGGGCTTGGGGTCTAGGTAGTCGGCAAAAAAGCCGACTTTAAGGCGGCTATTTCCCACATCAGCGATCAAGAGAGGCGTGTTGATGGACGGATCTGGTCTCTGATCTTTCCGCGTATAAGCCCATCTCATATCGTGGTGGGACGAAGCAAGCTCCAGGGTCTTGCCAGGTACAGAGTCCGCTTCTGGCCGGTGCAGCCCCAGAGTGCCTAGGGGACCGATGGGATCCTGGAGCCAAAGGTCTCCGGTTTTTTGGCAGACCCATGGATGGCCTTTCGCTAAACTCCAAGGGCTGGCCTGCTCCCTGACTTGGCTTAGCGGGAACGTGGACCAGGAGTCGACGATAAAGGCTGCAAGGGATGGACCCAACCGTCGGGGATCTTGCTGCTGCCCCGTAAAGACCCAGAGCCGCGCCGCCCCTTTGTGCTCTTGAGGGACAAGGTTTAGGTTTATCCCGATCCCGACGAGGAGCGGTCCCCACCGCACGGAGTCCCCTTCTCGAGACACCGAGGACTCCACCAAAACACCCCCTAATTTACTCCCATAAATATAAAGATCGTTGGGCCACTTGACCGTCACCCGAATCCCAAAAACCTGGTCGATCCAACGGGCTATTAGCACGGCGACTTTAAGTGGGATAAGTCCGACAGATGGGGACTTGTTTAGGGGATCAACGGACGAGTGCTGTGGTAAGGCTAGTGTTAGATAGAGATTCCCTTCGGGGCTTTCCCACCCGTGACCGCGTCGCCCCCTCCCCCCGGTTTGGCTACCGGCTTGCACCACGAGAGCTTGGTCAAAGGAGGTGTTATCCAGCTTCCTCTGGCTTAGGATCTCTTGAACTTTTGTGGAGGTGGAGACCAAGGAATCAAAGTAAAAGTATTCCATCTGCTCCCAAGTCCTCATCTTTAATCTAAGTTAAAGAGCAAACTCAGATCAGACCATCTGGCCGAGTGGATGATCGCCCCTGTGGATATAAAATCCACGCCAGTCCCCGCAATTTCGCGGACCGTGTCCAGGCGGACGTTTCCCGAAGCCTCTAGGAGCGCTCGGCCTCTTACGGTCCTGACGGCGAGGGTCATTTCTGCAAGCCCCATATTGTCCAACATGATAAGGTCGGCCCCTGCGTCGAGGGCTTCCTGAACCTCATCAAGGTTCGTGGTTTCCACCTCGATTTTAAGGGTCGGCGGCAAGGACTCTTTAAGGCGCTGGACCGCTCTCGAGATCCCACCTGCGGCCCGGATATGATTTTCTTTAACGATCACTCCATCGGTGAGGCAGAGGCGATGATTGCGAGCTCCTCCAGTCATGGTTGCTGACTTTTCAAAAATACGAAGCCCAGGCGTTGTCTTGCGGGTGTCGAGGAGTTGGGCTTTCGTACCTGCCAACTGGTCCACAAACTGGCGGGTCAAGGTTGCGATCCCACACATCCGTCCGAGGAAGTTAAGGGCGACTCGCTCTGCTTTAAGGATCGATCGGGCTGTGCCACTGATTTCAAGAAGGACGTCGCCTTTAGCGGCGGCTGAGCCGTTTGGGGACCTGATGGTGATGGCGAGCTGAGGGTCCACCTTAGCAAAGACAGCCCGTGCGACTTCGACCCCACAGACGACCGTAGGTTCTTTGGCGATGATTTTGGCTGAGGACTGCACGGTTTCTGGAATACACAGATCCGTCGTCCAATCCCCAAATCCCCAGTCTTCTTCAAGGGCGCGGGTAATCGCCGAACTCATTTGCAAATCGTGTAAGACAGCCATGGAGGTCCCCCTAGATTGCAGGCTTGTGATGCAGGCTTGACCAGTTGAAAGATGCCCACCTGTGCAGGCTTCCTCTATTGGCGATCAATTGTCAACTAGCTGGCGCGTTTTTTCGTCAGCCAGACGCCGGAGTTCGGCCTGGATGACCTCCTTTGCAAGAGGACCAAAATGACGCTCACAATACTCCCCGACGGCGAGAGAGACCAGCAGTGGGAGATCGTTTTTGATCACCTGCATAATCTCGGCGCGAATGTCCGCGTGCAGATTTGCTGCTGCAACCTGCGGGAGTGCAAAACCAGACTCGTCAGCCCCGTGACTTGTCCCAGGTAGATCTTTAGGCAGTTCTTTGGGCAGATCTTTAGGCTCTTCAAGGGTGAAGGCCATCGGAGGTCGTTGTGGCTTGGGGTGCAGGCTGTTGGAGGGCACCTGGGCAGGACTCGGGGGGACAGGGAGAGGAACGATTCCTTGGGGTGGATGGGGCAAGCTCTGGGGAATGGTCATTTCCTGAAGTTTAAATTCCACGGGCGGTGGTTCCCGTTTGAAATCAAAGGGCAAAGGTGCTAGCTCGGGCGGGTGCTGAGGGGGCTCAGGCGGATGATGGAGCGGCTCGGGCGGATGATGGGGCTGCGCCATAGGCTGAGGGGGTGGCGGAGAGGGCGGACGCACCAGTGGGATATAAGGCAACGGAGGTGGCACCGCAGCAGGGGTAGGAGCCGATATCGCAGAGGGCACGGAAGTCGGTGTGGGTTGCGCCACGGGGGGTATTAGTTTTTCCACTGCGGCAACAATATCGGTCGACTCAAAAGGTTTGCGTAAGAAATGACTAAAGCCCGCGTTGCGGTAGGAGTCTTCGTCAATCGTGTCGTAGGTCCCCACAAGGAGGAGGATGGGTAGTTTTTTTTCGCCCATCAACTTGCTCACCCCCGCCGGCCCCTGGAGGCCTGGTAGACTGGCATCAAGGATGACCATCGAGGGAGCCTGGTCGGTTTTGATTAGGTTTGCAGCCTGCGGGTAGGAAAAAGCTTCCATGATCTCGTAACTTAGCCGAGCAAATGCGATTTTGATGACTTTTTGAATGGTCGCCGAGTCGTCTGCTACGAGTATTTTAGTCGCCATGGGCTCCTTTCCAGCGGTTCTAGGGACCTATCCCTAAATAAGATCATAACAAATTTTGATGATCCTATCTGCAAAGGCTCCCTAAAGCTCTTATCCAGACACGCCCTAGGCTAGCTCCCCGTCGACTGATGCTTCTGCAAACGGGATGTGATCACAGCGAGCACAAGGTTGCGGACATGGCCCTGGGTTTCCCGGAGGGCCTGAATAATAAGCTGGTAGTCGGCCATGGTAAAATGCCCGGAACCTTTCGAATTGATTTCAAAAAAACATTTGACCCGCAGGTTTTCCAGATACACGAGCTTACTCTCGTAAAGCCGCTTGAGGGTATCGAGATCCAAACCATGGGCTTCAATAGGTCGAAGCAATTCGCCCATGATTTCTCGGTAGGTCTCATAATCAGTTGGCCGTTTAGCTGGCATGCCTCTTGTCCCTTTGAGCGGAGTCTGACCCTCGCACTGTATCCGTCACTGTTAAGAAAATTATCGTCTCAGTCCTTCGGAACTTTAGGGGCGGGTGGTTCTTTTGACCCAAGTCTCCAAAACCAACCATAGAAAATGGTTCGACTCTTTAAAAGCTCTTATGATATGTAAGAACGGTTACAAGGTAACTGTTAAGACTAAGGAAAATCATCGATGGGTCTTGCTTCGGGAAGTGTTTCGGTCAGTCGTTATCAAATCCTATTGCCGCCAGGAGCCAAAGGGCACGCCGGAAAAAAGCTGTGGGGCTCATGGAGCACCCTTAACCAGATGATCGAGCCCCATAAGGCTCCCCCTTTGACCCTCGACAAAAAACTCGGTCCCGAGGTCGCTGGCTGGGTTTTTCCCAGTGGCCAAACAGGTTCCCACTTCCAGGATGACGACCTCCCTCCAGACCATCACTGGGATTTAGAGATGTGCCAAATCGATGCCGCGATTCTCCTAAGACTCCGGCTGGAAAGGCGCCAAGTCCCTAACCAGCTTTTGCAATTTCTCTATAAAAACGAAATCTACAAGATCCTCCAAAAGGAAGGCCAAGTGCCTAACCCTAAAGAAAAACGCCAGCTCAAACAGGACCTTCAAAACCAACTCGCCAAGAGGGCCCTACCGACCATCCAATTCGTGGACGGACTTTGGTGGGACCGGGGAGGCGAGCTGTGGGTGATCACCACTGGTCAAAGACTCCGCAACCTCTTTATCGAAACCTTCACCAAAACCTTTCTGGCCCCTGTCAAAGCAGGGATCATCGATCTTTCCACACCCCTCGTAGGGCTCAAGGCGATCGGTGATGACCAGGAGCCCCAATCGGAGATTGCAAGCGAGGCCCTGCGCCTGTTAACATCAACAGTTCCAGTATCTATGGCCCATAGTTAACACCCGATCGCCGCCTCCCCCAAAATATGATTAGGAGCTGCTGATGAATTCCGAAACCCCCCTTGCCGACCCATCGGACCCGAGCCCCAGAGGGGCACCTGATCCAACCAATGATCCCGTATCACCAGCCTCCCTTGGTGCGCGGCTTTTTCAGTGGCGGGATTTCACACCGGTCCCCCTCGTCCTGATCATGCTGGTTGTATCGGATCCAACCGCTCTTTCGGCGACCTTAGGTTTGGCACTGATGATGATGGGGGAGCTCATCCGAATTTACGGCGTGGCTTTTATTGGCTCCGTGTCTAGGACGCGAAATATCGAAACCACCGGCCAAGCCCTCGTCACCACTGGCCCCTTTGCGATTGTGAGAAACCCCCTGTACCTAGGCAATCTTTTCTTAGCCACAGGGTTTGCAACCTATAGTGGTCACCCCTGGTTTGTGGCCTTAACCCTGATTGGGTTTTCCTTTCAGTACTACTGCATCGTCAAGTTTGAGGAAAGCCTGCTGATCGAACGTTTTGGCGAGACCTATAAAGCGTATATGGAACAGGTCCCCGCTTGGATTCCCTCAGCTCTTCCAGACCTGGAAAGCTGGGAATGGCCCAAAGAGATCGCACCTGCCATCCGCTCGGAGCGCAAAACCTTTGGAGCGATCATAGCTCTGCTGATCGTGATCCATCTCTTCAACTAAGCAGGGCACGAGTTCAACCACATTGGGCAGGTCATTCCCTTCGAGCATGTTTGTCCTTTTTGAGGGTCAACATCCCATCTAAATCCCGAAAAGGGATTTTTTTTTGCAGGATAACTCACTGAAATAATGGCGAAGTTTTCTGATGTTTTGCCGAACCCTAAAGATTGTGGCCCCATTCCCCGATAATATACCAACCCTAGTGGGAAAAGGCACGATACCACAAAAAGCTGGTCGTTAGGGACCCGGGAGAATATGGGAAAAAACATGATCAGAAAGCCACCTAAATCAGTCCAAATCTTCATAGCGACTCTTTCGGCCAGAGTGAGGAGAGAGTTTTGGTTCTTAATGATTGGAAGCATTCTCTCCTTGGTGCTTTTTTCGAAATCACTCCTTGCTCAAAACACTAATCGATTCGGAGCAAATCGATTTGTAGGTCTTGTGGCACCAAATCAAGATGACCTTATGTTTTTTTTAGATAGTTTGTCTGAAGATGGTCCGTTGCAAGATTCTCAGATGACCATCCAAAAGACCCAAGCTTCGATCGAAAAAATCCGCGGTTTGCTTCGAGAAAAACCGACTTCAATAGCTAAAACCCGCCTCCTGCGACGTTTGGCTGCCCAATATATCGATTTGTCGATCTTACAGACAAAAAAGGTCGCGACGACTTCAGAGCGATACACAATGTCCCGAAGCTTTGAAATCAATGGATTTCTGTCGCCCGAATTGAACCGATCCTCTATGCAAGACCGACTTAAATCAGCAGAGTCGATTCGTCAGGCCGTGGAAATTTTACGCGAACTTTCCGGAAAACTGTCGTCGTCGAAAGTAAAACAAGAAGTTGATTTAGAGCTGGGTTTGGCGCTCCTACGACTTGAGAGTCCAGATGCTTTTCTCTATTTAGATCAATACGCGAATCAGGCTGGCAAAACTCAAAAGTCCTCAATAGCGCAGTTGGCCCTAGCAGAGCATCTGGTATCCAAAGGAAAGGTTAATGAAGCAGTTAAACGATTAACGTCTATGACTGCTATTAAGAGTAATCTTTCCAACATGAAGAAAATTGTGGATTATTCCCGATTTCGCCTCGCGTGGCTGAGGTTTACTAACGATAGACAAAAAGGTGTTCTTAAGGGAGATGATGTGGCCTCAATAAGCCAAGAAGTTGAAGATACCTTAGTTAAAATTGCATCGAATCCCGAATCGACATCCCCAAATTTGACTTCATTTTCACCTGGATCGCAAAGTCATCAAAACAATCGTGATCGATTTGATCTCGTTAGAGAATCTCGATTTGACCTCGCCCAAATTTGGGCTTTGCAAGGTAAAGATCAAGTCGCCCAGGCATTTTTCGGTAAACTTAAAGATAGTCAATCGTTAGATTTGTTTTGGACGACTTACGGAAGTAACCTTCTAAGACAGGGGAATCACGGCGAGGCTTCATTAGCTATTGCGAAAGCAATCGATGGGTCGTCGCCAAACAGGTTGACTTTTATGGCCGAAAATTTACTCATTAGGGCTTTTTACAAGTCCCAGCAGCATACTGCCCTTGTTCGTACTGTCGGGAATATTTTTGTAAGTTATGGCCCCAAAAGCCCTTGGATTCAGAGGTTTGGATCTGAAACAGCCATCAAAAAGTTAGTTTTAGAGGGGATCAAGAAAAGGTTTAGAGATCTCGAAGAGGACTATGTCAATCAAGCACAAAAGTCTGATGACTCTGTCTTAGTCGAGGCTGCTTTGAACCTCCAAAATTTGCATATAGCAACTATGCCCAATGATCCCAATTTGTGGCGGGTTAAGCTGGTTTCAGCAGATATTTTGGCAAAATCAGGTAGGATCGAAGAATCAATTACGAGGTATTTAGAATCTTTTAAATCAAAAGGGATCGATAGCCCATCTAGATTGCGCGCCGGTCGTAAAATGGTCGATTTGAAAGTCAAATTATTAACGCCTGAATTTAACGTCATCCAATTAGAATCCATAAAAAGTCTACCGCAATCGCCAAAAACTTTGAATCTATCGGACTCTATGAAAATCCTCGTGGAGATCGTTGATCGATTTTCGGAGTCTTATCCGAAAGAATCTGATGTGCCAAAATTAAATTTTTTAACCGCAGCCCAACTGCTCAATGGGGGTTACCTAGATCCCGGACTTCAGAGGCTCGATGAAATTACTAAAAAGTATCCAAATACCCCAGAGGCTAATCAAGCGCTTAAGTCTTTTTTCGAAATCCATAAATTGAGAAAGAATTTTCAGCGTTTAGTGGTGTGGTGTACCCAATTCCTCAAAAATCCGGCCTACGCTAAGGATCAAGTATTAAGCGCTTGGGTATTGTCGCAACTTCGTGATGTCCAATGGGCTTATTCACAGCAGCTGATTTCTAATAAGCAAGATATCTTAGCAATTAAAACCCTGCAACAATTTCAAGAGATGTTTCCTTCTGACCCTCTTGCAGATCTGGCTCTTAGCCAAATGCTGGACCTCCATATTAATCGAGGATCCGGTTCAGGCGCGGTTTCGGTCGCAGATAAGCTGATCTCAGTTTATCCTTTGTCTCAGTACAAAAAGACCGCAATACTGAGACTGGCAGATGTCTATATCCAACAGGCTCAGTTCGAAAATGCAGGGCATACGATGGTGACTTTTGCCAAACTATTTCCAACTGATCCTAAAAGTCCAGAGATCATGCTTAAGGGGATTAATCAATATGAATTTGCTGAAAATATAGATATGGTCAGACTCACATCCCAAGAATTTTCGGTGCTTTTTCCCACAAATTCGAATGCCTTGACCGTGGAATTAAAAGCAGCTGATATTTTAGAAAAAAATAAAGATTTTGCAAATGCGATCCGGATGTTTTTGTCTATAGCTGATCGCTATGCGCGCACTCGTCCAGAGGAAGCAGCGCAGGCAAGAGCTAAAGCAGCAGTTTTAACGCTCAACCATCTCCATGGACCCACTGGGCGTCAATCTCTCAATTCTCTCGAGTTAATGTATTTTCCTTTAGGGGGGTACCAAAAAGCGAAGGAAGTTATCGCAGCACAAAAGCTTCGGGATCTTAAGCTTAAGTCTCGCGAACTCCTCGGGATGGCTTCAATAAATCCACAAAATTACGCAAGTTTTGAGGCTTCTCATGTTGAACTTATGCGCCAAGTTTCGGGCTTCCAAAAGTCTATCACGACGTTGATTCCGATCAGCGACACCCAAACAAAGGTGGCAGCCTATTTGGAGTTAGGATCGATCTTCGATCGTATCTATAGAATTTATTTAGCGGGAGCTGCGATCTCTGGATTTTCAGCACAAGAAAAGGAAAAGTATTTTAAGCACAGGGAAGACGTTTTAAGCTTATCGAGACAACAATGCTTAGCGTCTTGGCAGGAGGGGATGAGGTTGGCTAAAGCTGATTCCTCGCTTTTTGAATTGCATCGGCAATTAAGCTCGAAACTCTCCAAAATCGCATCGGGTCCCTACTCGGATTTCAATGAAGAGATTCTAGACGCGAAATTCGTTTCACATAAGGTGGAGAGAGATTGAGTTTAATTCAAGCCTGAATTCACATGGTCATTCAAGGGGGGCATTTATGACAGATAGGTACTCATTTTTACTTTTTCAATGCATCTTTTTTGGATTATTAGGGACTTCTTGTCAAACAACACAGTCACCAAATGTGGTCGTTACGAGAGACGGTAAGGCCTTTGCCCATGGAATCAATGACAAAAGAGCAATGGTCAAAGTTTCTGAAGTAAAAGGACTCAAAACAACCATTATCAATCTAAAAGCAAAGTTAAAAAGGAGTCCAAATAACATCGAGCTTATCACAGCGCTTTCAGCAGCTCTCCTTGCCTCTGGAGATTTAAATGGTGCGGAGCTAATGGCGCGGAAAGCCTTGGACATTGATTTTCGAAATAAAGAAAATAAAATTGTGTTAGCACAGGCAGCCTATTTAAAAGGTCAGGATAAAGTTGCTGAAGGGATTATCCAAGGTATCATGAACGACAAAAGCTTTGAAAGCAGTGAGGCACTCAATCTTACAGGTTGCATCCGCTTGAATGATAACGATGTCAACGGGGCCATGGTTCTTTTTCAAAAGGCGATTGAGAAAAACCCAGATAACATCGCAGCATTGACTAATTTAGGAATCGTCTATTTGCGTCGACAAAATCCAGCAGAAGCCCAAGAGAAATTTAAAGCTGCTCTTAAGAGATTGCCTGATAATCCAGATATTCTGATGCATTTAGGGATCACCTACGCAGTGCAAGGTCAGTTCGAAAAGGCTGAAGAGCACTATAATAAAGTCGCCAAAATTTACCAGACTAGTCCCATTCTGATTTTTAACCAGGCAATCCTTAAAAAAAGGCAAGGTCGATTCTCAGAAGCACTCGCTGATCTTAAGAGGTACATAAAGGTAACCCAAGGACAACAGGTCCCAGGTGAAGTTGTGATTGGACTTATGGCCGATTTAAAAAGACAACTTGCTACCGGGGAGACACGGATTTCGGATGCTGAAATCGACGAGCTTGTGGAGAAATCTCAGGTTAAAAAGCCAGCAAAGAAGGGTGGTGAAAAGTCTTCTGCTAGCTATTCTATAACAGGTAATGTTGGTGTGGTCTCAGATTCAGAATATTAGTTTGGCCCTGTATCTAGCATTAACTGAAAGTAAGCGACAGGTAACTATTCCACTAAACATGGCACTAGACCAGCCATCATAGGAAGGGGCGATCTGGAGAGCTGCTGTAATAGAGTTGCCACCCCGTCTTCTGGCTGCCAGTGAATCCCACGCACTCCCATGCCATTCCAGATCTGGGGTAAACGCCGCGTCGCCACCTCAACCCAAGGAAGAGTTGGTCGGTCTTTGAGGGTGGTTCGGACTTCCCAAAGAGCCCGGCGAAAGTCACCCGTCTGGCACAGGGCATCCAGATAGAACCCCCAAAATCCGGGAGTCTGGTGGGAGAGAGAGCAGGCTTCCAAGACCTCGCGGGTCTGCTCGTTAGGGCAAGGTCCCCAAAGGCCCTGGAGGAGATCCCAAGCAACCTTTTCCCACCCCTGGCCTGAGTCTAGCCTCGCCATAAGCTCTCGGAGGGAGTCGGGATCTATGGTTTCGAGGGATCCATCGCCTTGGGTTTCCTTTGTGGATTCCTTGCCCAGATGGGCCATAAACGAGGTGACCTCCTCCCTTGCGGCGATGCGGCCGAGTTCTGCAAGGAGGTCCTTAGGAGAAGCCAGGTCCGTGGGAATTGACTCATGAATTGGGCTCGAAGAGGGCCTAGGAACTGGGCTCGGTGCGGGGAAGCTAGAGCGGTCAGGCTTAGCTAAGCCTAAGTCTGGCAGAGGAGGAGGCTGGGGTGTGAAGTTTATAGCGATTGGGGTGGCTACAGAGCTCCCTAGGGAGCTAGCTGCGGAGCTTGGAACGCTCATAGAGGTGATTTTTGTCTGGGGCGGCTCTTGCGAAGGGACAGGTTGCCCTATAGGTGGTTGAATCTTCTGAGGTTGCTCGTCTTGTTGATCCACCTTCCCTTCAAGGTCCAGGATAAAAGGATCGTCTCCAAGACGGGGGGATGCCACGGGGATCTCGTTAGGAGTGCCAGGGGGAGAGGAGTGGGCCCTAATCCCAATAATGGTATCACCGGGTTTTTTGCCTTGGAGACCCTTGACGATCCGAGGCGAAAGTTGGGTCAGGCTGTGAGGTTCCTTAGGGCGACCTGGGGCGACTTTATTCTCCTTTGGGAGAGTTTTAGGGAGAGCTTTTGGGAGAGCTTTTGGGACTGGTTGAGTGGGGGCCTTGGAAGATGGCTGATTTACTGGAAAAGTCAAAGTTGTTTGGACTGGCTTGGTCAGCCTCGGGCCTTCGTCTTTGTCTTGCTCCATAAGGTCCCCAAGGATCGCTTCGAGGATCCTCGACTCAGCATCTTGGGGTGCCCCAACGGTATTGGAAAAAACTAGCTTTTGGAATATGGGCTGTCCTGGTTTTTGGGGGGGCGCTGGCAAACGGGGGGCGCCTTCTGCCGCAAGCCGGCGTTTTTCTTCCTTCAACACCGCCACCCGGTCCGACTTACCCTGGGCCTCCATAACGGCAATCATGACCTCAAGGGGGCGAAGACTTCCCCGGTCCGCACGGTGGGCCAGCAGGGCAAGCCTGAGGGCTTCTTTGGGCCGCGTCGACACCAAAATCTCGGCGAGGTCAAGGGTCCGGGTCATCTTTTCTAGCTCATCCCTAAGCTCCGCAACGAGCGCGAGATAGCGGCTCGCCAACATCGGCGACGGCTGCTCCCGTATCTTGCTTAGGATAAGATCAAGGCCCCTTCCCATACTCCTGCTGCCCTTTTTCACGATTTGATCGTGGAGGCACCTTCGAGCCCCCCCCCTAATCCACCGAATCCAAATCCGAATCGGCGTAAAGAGGGTGCTAGCTTTAGGGATTTATTAATTTTTTTAAAGATAAATCAAAAAAGGCTTAGGCTCAGAGAACTTACCTTACCAGCGTTTCCAGTGTTACCAGGTAAAGGTCTCAAGAAACTTAGTATGAACTGCACCTTTCTGAAAGGCCTCGCTCGCCATCAAGGCCTCTTGGAAGGGAATATTGGTCCGAATCCCATCCACCTTCATCTCGTGAAGGGCCCGACGCATCCGCACGAGAGCCTCGTCACGGTTGCGGCCCCTTGAAATGACTTTAGCAATCATGGAGTCATAGAGAGAGGGAATCGTATATCCAGAGTAAACCATCCCATCGACCCGAATCCCAGGACCACCGGGCTCGTAGTATGCCGTGACCTTTCCCGGCCATGGAGCAAAAGTCCTTGGGTCTTCGGCGTTAATCCTACATTCGATGGCGTGGCCGCGCAGCTTCACCGACTTGGGGTCAAAGGACAATTTTTCTCCCTGGGCGATCAGGATTTGCTCCTTGACGAGATCAAACCCGGTGACCTCTTCGGTGACGCAATGCTCCACTTGGACCCTGGTGTTGACTTCCATAAAGTAAAACTGGCCGTCTTCGTCTAACAGAAACTCACAGGTCCCAAGGGATACATAGCCCACGGCTTCCGCCAGGCGAATGGCGGCGGAGCCGATTTTTTGGCGCAGGGCTTCGTCCACGGCCGGGCTAGGAGCTTCCTCCACCAGTTTTTGATGCCGCCTCTGGATACTACAATCACGCTCTCCGAGGTGGGCGATCTGGCCATGGCTGTCGGCCACAAGCTGGATCTCAATATGCCGGGGTCTCGCGCAATACCGCTCGATAAACACATCTGGGTTGCCAAATCCAATCTCCGCCTCGCTGCGGGCTAGTTGAAACTGAATGGCTAAATCCTCAGGCTTGGTCACTACCTTCATCCCGCGACCGCCACCCCCTGCAGCGGCTTTTATAATCAGCGGGTAACCGATGGACTTGGCGACCTCAATGGCTTCTCCTTCCGACTGGACCACCCCAGGACTCCCAGGAAGCATGGGCACCTTTGCCTTGGTGGCAAGGGCCCTGGCGGCAACCTTGTTTCCAAGGCTATAGATATGCTCAGGGTCGGGGCCGATAAACTTGATTTTGTATTCGCGGCAGATCCGAGCAAACTCTGCATTTTCGGACAAAAATCCATATCCCGGATGCACGGCATCCGCACCTGAGACTTCGATGGCACTCATCACTGAGGGAATCCTCAGGTAGCTTTTAGAGCTGGGTCCAGGACCGATGCAGATGCTTTCATCGGCGAGTTTGGCATGGAGCGAGTCCCGGTCTGCCGTGGAGTGGATCGCCACGGTCTTAAGGCCCAACTCACGACAAGCCCGAATCACGCGGATGGCAATCTCCCCGCGGTTGGCGATTAAAACCTTTTTCACCGGCGACCTCCCTATTCAACGACAAAGAGCGGCTGGTCAAATTCGACAGGTTGTTCGTTTTCGACCAAAATCTCGGAGATAACCCCATCAACCTCAGACTCAATTTCGTTCATAAGCTTCATGGCTTCGACGATACAAAGGGTATCACCTTTTTTGACTCTTTTGCCGATCTCTACAAAGTTTTCTGCACCCGGTGCTCCAGCCCTGTAAAAAGTCCCCACAAAGGGAGACTTTAAGACCCGCCCTTTGGTGGGGGCTGGCGTAGAGGCGGAGGCAGTAGATCCCGGAACAGCATGACTCCCCACCCCCCCTTGGCCCGAGGGGGACGGTGCTTGGTGCGTTTGGTAGCCATAGAGATTAGGATAGACCCCTGGGACTTGGGACATCATGCCTGGAAGAGCTCCAGGAAGGGGTCCAGAATAAACAGAAGGACCCTGGAAAGAAGGAGGGGCTTGCGCAACAATGACGACTTTATGGTCCTTCTGCTCCACTTCCAGCTGGTGGATCCCATGCTTTTTCACCACTTCAATTAACTGCTCGACCCACTCAATTTTAAATCCTGTCATGGTCGTCACCACCCACCAAAAAGTTTAAATAGGTTTTTACCACTGGATCGTGACCGCGGATCACTTGACTTTTTCCACATAACCGCCGGTTCTGGTATCGATCTTAAGGACATTGCCTTCGCTGATATGGAAAGGGACCGTCACCACCAAGCCAGTCTCCATGGTGGCAGGTTTGCCACCGCCACCGGAGGTGTCCCCACGGATGTTTGGCTGGGTTTCAACCACTTTGAGCTCGACAAAGTTAGGCGTCTCGACCGACACTGGTTTGCCTTTATAATAGGTCACCTTAACGGTGCTATTCTCGATGATATATTCTTTTGACGCTCCGATTTCGTCGGTCGAAAGAGCCACCTGGTCATAGGACTCTTGGTCCATAAAGGTATACGCGTTGCCATCAGAAAACAGAAACTGCATGTCTTTGGTCTGCACGTCGGGTACACCGACTTTTTCGCCAGACTTAAAGGTCACCTCGACGACACGACCGGTCTCAAGGTTTTTAAGGCGGGTCCTACTGAAGGCAGCCCCTTTTCCTGGGTTGACGTGTTGGAAGTCAACGATCGTCCATGCCTGGTTGTTATACTCAATTTGAAGACCCTTGTGGAAATCCGATGTCGAATACATAGCTGCCTCTCTAGATCAATACCTGCTTAAAATGATCGAGTGGCGACATTAACTGGTTAGTCAGAGTTTTTCAACGGACAATCACTCCTAGAGCTAGGGAGAGGGGATCTCCGCCAGCTTAAGATGGCGGAGGATACGCCGTAAGGGGCCACGGAATTGGGTGAGTTCCACAAAACGCTCCCTTTGGATCCCCTGCCCAGGAGCCTTGATAGCCCGACCTCCGGTGGCATGGATCAAGTCCCCCCGGTGGAGAGGCAGCCCCGAGACAGGTCGATGGCGCTTTTCAAGCATCACCACATGGCCCTGGTAGACGAGGAAATCACCCGCCTTTGCTAGCTCGATCTTTTGGCCAAGGTCGACCAACTGGTATCGCTCCCTAAGGGACCGGGGATCGAGCTGAAGCATAAGAGTGGTGTCCAGGTAGGGATAGGGCATCCCAGCCTGTTCAAAGATAAGAGCTAAGAAATGGCTACAGTCGATTCCGCATTTTTTGCAAAGGGGGCATTTTTGCAGCCTATCTAAAGGACGGGGTTGATGGGTTTCCAGGCATTGGGCACACCGCAGGCACTCGTCTCGCTCGCCGACCCTGGATCCTCCGTAGACATAGGAGGCCTGGGATTCTTCCAGGAGGGCCGAGGCCACCCCCATGATGCGGCTGACCTCGGGACTCAGAGATCCTGCCGCTAACCCGCTTGGTTGAGTGTAGGGACCAAACCCAAAGAAAAGAAAAAATGATATAATTAAATTAAGCATAGAGTTCTCAGACCTCAACGGAAACCTTACCGGTGAACCGCCTCCCGTACAACTACCCCAAACAAGTCAAAGTCGTCCTCATTGCCGAAACCCTTTTGGTTTTTGGGGCTTGTACCATTGCCTGGTTTTTTTGGTCCACCCTCTGCCCGACTGGAATCGAGTCGTGTCTTGGAAACGACTCGACCCTAAGACCGCTGATCTTTATCTTTTTAGCCGCCTTTAGACCCTTTGTCTTTACGCCGCTTTTTTTTCTGACGATTATTGCTGGACGGGCCTTTGGACCCTTTTGGGGGGCCATCCTCGCCGCCCTTGGGGGGGTCCTGTCCTGCTACCTGGTCTTTATCGTCAGCCGCGTCTTTGGGGGCTCCCTGGTCAAACCCTGGCTCCGGGCCAACCTGCCTGCCACCTACAAGCTCCTGCAGTCCCAGGACTACAAGATCGTGATCGCCCTCCGCTTGATCCCGTTTATTCCCTTTGACCTAGTCTCCATGTCCCTGGGAGCCTTAAGCCTCCGCACCAAGACGGTGATGCTCTGCACCTTTCTGGCGATCATCCCCGAGTGCTATGTTTTTGCGAGATTGGTAGACCCCAATGGCTCCATGCTGGGAGCCGCCGTCGTATCCCTGCTTGTATTCGGCGCAAGCCTGATCGGCCCGCTGCTTCTTGTAGAAATCAAAATGCGCAACCAGGGTCGCAGCCTTTTGTCGATGCTACGAGCGTCTTTTAATGAAATCAAATTCGAGATCCAAGCAAACAACGACATCATGCGCAGCGACCATTTTGATAAACAAAAAACTCCGGTCCTGCTCCTCTATGGATTTTTCTCCTCAAGGCGTTCGGTCACAGTCCTGGAAAAAATGTTAAAATCCCGAGGCCACCAGGTCTTTAGCTTTAATCTCGGGGGGCTTCTCAACACGTTTTTTACGAGGGACATCCTCGACACAGCTAGTTTTATCGACCTTAAGATCAAACGCCAGATCGATCGCCACGGTTTTAAAAAAATCCATATCGTCGCCCATTCAAAGGGGGGCCTCGTCGCCCTCTGGTGGCTCCTTAAACTCGGGGGGCATCACCACTGTGACAAGGTGGTCACCATGGGCACTCCCTTTCGGGGATCTCGACTCACTTATATCGCTCTGATCACACCCCTTGGTTTTTTTTGGCGCGACGTCGGACAGATGCGCCCTGGATCGACTTTTCTAAAGACGCTCCATAAAGCCGCTGTCCCTGAAAACCTAAAAATCTACTGTTTGTATTCTCAAAACGACCGGGTCGCACGGGGTGAAGCCGGTATTTTTGCCCCTGATCCACCCAGCTCTCAGGTGACCCCCGTCGCCATGAACCATATCTCTCACTTTGAGTTTCTCTACCGCAAAGAGGTCTCCAAAAGGATCTCTCTTCTCCTAGCTGACGAAGCCGTCCCAACTGAGGAGCAGGCAACTATGGACTCTTCAGAATCAGCGGAATCCTTGGACCCCCAAGAGCAGGTCTGGAGGCAGATCGCTGGTGATGAGTAGATTGTGTCACACAGATCCCTGCTCAAATGGGGTTTCCTATGTTGAAATTTTAAGTCCAGTCTGTGACTAAGTCTGCGTCCAAAAACGTCCAACAACATTTGATATTTGTTACACGATCGGCCAGACAGCAGCCTATAGTCAATCAATCCCATCTTCCGCGCACCAGGTTGCCATAGCTCCCCCGATGGCTTAGTGTGGCAGATCAAGGAGGCGTATCCATGCAACCCCCCAGGCTATCCACTGCACCAACCCACTATGATGACCAGCTTTTGAGCCTACTATGGCTTGAAACCGTGGTGCCTGTGGGCCCCTTTGGCATCGCCCTGCGGTTTAAACTCGCTCGGATGACCGATGAGTCCATTGACTGCGATATCCCAAAGGGGGTTCCCCTGATTCAGCAATTGGCAAACACCCTTCCCCCTCCAGAGTCTGCACCCGAGAGCCAAAGCAAGGGGGCCCCGTGGTCCATGACCCTTGTCCATAGTCTGTGGTCAGACCACTTGCAGATTCCCTTTGAGGCCAGGCCGCTATCTGTATCGACAGGGGAAAACGGCACTCCCTTGCTGCGATTTCAGATCAACTCCCAAGCGCAATGGTCCGCTTCCCTAGAGTCCCTGCTTAAGGAATGGCAGATTTTAGACCCGCAGTATCCCTTGCTGATATCTGCGGAACACCAAATCATGGCATCCTAGGGGAATCACTGACCGCTTGCCGCGCCCTTGCCAAGAGTTCGTCCCGTCAGATATATAACCTGCTGTGAGGATCCATTAATGGCCAAAAACTCAAAACTCGCCCCCCTCCCGCAGCGCAAAAAAGCAGTCGCCAGCCTGGAAACTATGCGCAAGGTTTTTACCCTCCCCGAGTCCGAATCTTCGACTCTAAGCCAGCTTGACCGGGAGATTTCCGAAAACTTAAGGGGATTTCTTCAAGAGCGCATCGTCTCCGGAGATATCGCCCCCGCTAATCTCGAACAAGCCTTTATGGATACCACGATCCCCGACGATCCCATGTGGGTTGCCGAGCAGACTCAGTTTCTCCTAGACAAAGTCGTCGCCCAGTCTGTCCATACGGCCTCACCCCGTTTTATTGGCCATATGACGTCAGCGTTGCCCCATTTTATGCTGCCCCTCGCCAAGATTATGATCGCACTCAACCAAAATGTGGTGAAGATCGAAACCTCAAAGGCCTTCACTCCCCTCGAACGCCAGGTCATCGGGATGCTCCACCGTCTGGTCTATGGGTGCGACGACCCTTTTTACCAGACCTGGACCCAAAACTTTAACCATTCCCTGGGGGTCCTTTGCTCCGGGGGAACCATCGCCAATATCACGGGACTCTGGGTCGCTCGTAACCAAAAACTAGGCCCCAAACCAGATTTTGCAGGTGTGGCCGAAGAGGGCTATGCCAAGGCCTTAGCGGCCTATGGCTACCGGGATGCTGTTGTCCTCGTGTCCAAAAGGGGCCATTATTCGATCCGCAAGGCCTGTGACGCCATCGGCCTCGGTCGCCGCCAAGTGCTAAAACTCCCTATCGACCACCATCACCGGATCGATCTCGGAGTCTTAGAAAAAACTTTAAAAACCATGGCCCAGGAAAAGACCCTGGTCCTTGCCATCATCGGGGTCGCCGGAGCCACAGAGACCGGATCTGTGGACCCCCTCGACACCCTCGCCGATCTCGCCCAGGAATACGGTGCAGCCTTCCATGTAGACGCTGCCTGGGGAGGGCCTACTCTGTTTTCCACCAAGCATCGGGGGCTTCTCAAAGGCATCGAACGGGCTGATTCTGTGGTGATCGATGCCCACAAACAACTCTACGTCCCCATGGGAGTGGGTATGGTGCTCTTTAAGGATCCACAGGCTCTGGATTCTGTAGAACACCATGCCCAATACATCATCCGCCAGGGCAGCCGGGATATCGGTAAACACACTTTAGAGGGTTCCCGCAACGGTATGGCCATGTTGGTCCACTCAGCCCTGAGGATTATCGGACGCCGCGGATATGAGATCCTTATCGACCTAGGGATTGGCAAGGCCGCCCATTTTGCAAAGATGATCCGTGGAGACGGCGAGTTTGAGCTCATCACTGAGCCTGAGCTCAACCTCCTCACCTATCGTTTTGTCCCTGAAAAAGCTCGCCAGCTACTCCGGGAAGTGCATGATTCAAAAGAGCTGACCTCAAAGTGCAACGATATTTTAAGCGATCTCACGGAATCCATCCAAAAGCGCCAACGCCAAGAGGGAAAATCCTTTGTCTCCCGAACGCGCCTCGAAGCTAAGGCCCACCATAGCCAAGAAGTCAGCGTGTTTAGGGTAGTCTTAGCCAATCCGCTGACCACAAACCCGATCCTAGGCGAGATTTTAGAAGAGCAACGTGCCTATGGACGAGAAATCTTTGTCTCTGAGGGTTTCGAAAAAGCTTTGGAGGGACTCTATCGAACAGCACGGGCAATGGGTGAAACAGGATCGGAAGCCACGTGAACTTGGCTCATGGGAACACCGATGTGATTCTCTGTCCTATAGTCAAACAGCTCATGTTAGACTATAAGAAAGCCTAGAGTTCGGTAAACCCTCGCTGGCTCCAAAAAAAGCGGGGAGCATGATAAACCGCTTTTTAATTTAAGTGATTAATATGGCAAAGTTCTTTAATATCGCTGGCCCCATTCAGCAAGAAGATCACTATTTTATACCAATCGCTCAAAGGATTGATTTGGATGAAATCCTGATGCTCATAGGCCAAAAAAAGTACTTTGTCCTCCATGCTCCTCGCCAAAGCGGTAAAACAACCACCCTGCTCGAACTCTGCAAAATACTCAACCAAAGTGGCAAATACAAATGTCTCTATATCAATGTGGAAAGCGCGCAAACAGCCAGAGGAAATGTCGAGCAGGCTATGCGTATCATCACTCAAGATCTGGTGCGAAGAGAAAAAATCTACCTGCCGCATGATGATATCTTAGCCACAAATATCGATGAAATGTATCGACGCAGTCCGGCTTCCGCTCTTGGACTCCTCCTCACAAAATGGGCCCAAGAGAGCATGTTACCAACGATCCTTTTGATCGATGAAATCGACTCACTCGCCGGAGATACACTCGTTTCTGTCATGCGCCAATTACGCGACGGGTATCATGAACGCCCCAAAAACTTTCCCCAAAGCGTTATTCTTTGCGGGGTCCGCGACGTGCGAGATTACCGCCTTGATGATGGCTCGGGAAAGTCTCCTGTGACTGGTGGCAGTGCTTATAATGTAAATTCGAAATCCCTCAGAATGGGCCCCTTTACTCGAGACGAAGTGAAGGAGCTTTACCAGCAGCATACCGAGGCCACAGGCCAAGCCTTTAGCGGCGAAGCCTTAAAAATAGCCTTTGATTTGACCCTCGGCCAACCATGGCTCGTCAACGCCCTCGCCTATGAGACTTGCTTTGAAAACCCCCATGGTCGAGATCGCAGCCAAACCATCACAGCTGAGATGATCGTGGCAGCTAAAGATGCCTTGATCCTGCGGCGCGTGACCCATCTCGACCAGCTTGCGGATAAGCTTAAAGAGCCAAGGGTGAGGTCCGTAATTGAACCAATGCTAAGGGGAGAACTCCCCCCCGTCATCCATCAAGCCGATATTGAATATGTCACGGACCTTGGGCTCGTGGCAAAAACACCATCCGGTTTAAAGGTTGCAAACCCCATTTATCACGAAGTGATTCCGCGGCAGCTGACCTACATCAATCAAACTCTCTTAGACTCTGTTGTCACCCGCCAGTGGTACATCAACCCCGATGGCTCGATCGCCGTGGAAAAACTCCTCCAAGACTTTCAGCAATTTTTCAGAGAAAACAGCGAGGCTTGGATCCAACGCTTCGACCAGTACCACGAGGCAGGCCCCCAGCTCCTGCTTCAGGCCTATCTGCAGCGGGTGGTCAACGGCGGTGGCCGCATCGACCGGGAATACGGCCTGGGTCGGGGGCGTACTGATATCCTCCTCACCTGGCCCTACGGTCCGGAAGTCACGACCTCCAGTGGGACGACTCGGGGGAGTCTGATGCAAAAAGCGGTTTTTGAACTTAAAATCGTTTATGGGAGTAAAGAGAAAACCCTGGCCAAGGGTCTGGAGCAAACCAAGATGTATTTGGACCAGGTTGGACTTAAAGCAGGTCACCTTTTAATCTTTAACCGGGATATAAACCAGACATGGGACGACAAGATCTACCGGGAGGAGCATTCTTATCAAGGGTGTTCCATTACGGTGTGGGGGATGTGAGCCACAACTAGACCACCTGGTGTTTTTAACAAAAAGGCGGGGCTTTAGGATCTGTGGTATACTAGTGTTTATTTTCTATAACGAAGGAAGGTTATAAACATGGGTCTTTACATCGATGGTTTCCTGCTCACTCTAAAAACCAAAAACCTACCTGCCTACAGGAAGATGGCAAAACTCGGCTGCAAGGTCTGGATGGAGCACGGCGCTTTGAGTTATATCGAAGCAATTGGCGATGACATCAAGGTCAAGTTCGGACTCCCCTTTCCCAAACTTCTGAAAACTAAACCCTCGGAAACCATAGTCATCGCCTTTGTCACCTACAAGTCCAAAGCAGATCGCAATCGCATTACAAAGCTAGTGATGAGCGATCCGCGCATGAACATGATCGATCAGCCCATGCCATTCGATATGAATACGATGTGTTTTGGAGGCTTCAAGTCCTTGGTCGAATCCTAGCTGTCATGGAACCTCTGCCCGGGGACTCCAAATATATCAGCGTAACTCGGGTATGTCGTCTAGGGCGAACCATGAATCTTGTCTCTTGCCGATCGTAAAATTCGGGTATAAGGAATTGGATACTAATATGCCAAGCTCCCGAGAGCAATCTGATAGGATGCAAAGGTATGACAACAAAGTTGATTCGAGATGCCTTTAGACAAGCGGCAGACCACGCTACGTGGTTAAGCCAAAACGAAGCCCTGATCCAAGAGGTGGAGAAAGCGGCTGGGCTTATCATTACATCTCTCAAAAACAAGGGCCGGGTTTTTAGTTGTGGCAACGGTGGATCACTGTGCGACGCCATGCATTTTGCCGAGGAGCTTTCGGGGCGTTTTAGACGAGACCGGGCAGCCCTGCCTGCGCTGGCGATGATCGACCCAGGTCATATCACCTGCACAGCCAATGATTTTGGGTATGACCAAATCTATAGTCGTTTTCTAGAAGCCCACGGGCGTTCTGGGGATGTACTCCTTGCGATCAGTACCAGTGGTAAGAGTCCCAATATTCTCAGGGCAGCACAAACAGCGCGAAATTTAGGCATCAAATGTATCGGGCTCACAGGGCGTCCTCTGAGTCCCCTCCATCCTTGGCTTGATATCGATCTCTGTACTGAAGGTAAAACCCAATGGGCGGACCGAATCCAAGAAATGCATATTAAGGTGATTCATACTCTTATTGAGGTTATAGAGTCTCAACTTTTTGGTATGTCTTAGCCACGGTGCGGAATCACGATAAGGACTGGGTGAACCAATGGAAAATAGTTTAGGAAGCCATTATCGCAACATTAAGAGACTTAACCGCCCCGTGATTTTGTCTCCCGATAATTTTATGCCAGTCGCCAGGACTCCTTGGGGGGGATTTGGGATTGCAAAACTTTACAAAAACCACCTAGGCCCAGAGTTTTTACCCCAGGGTGCGCCACCAAAGATTGGCGAGTCTTGGGAGTTTTCCCTCGACCCTAACTATCCATCGCGCGCGATCGAAGATAGGACAAGCCTTAAAGTGCTTATGGAACATTTTGCTGAGGATGTTTTTTCTCCTGCAAAAATCAGCCAAGGTTTAGGGCAATGTCATATTATGGTTAAGCTGCTTGAGGCTGCAGAGCCCCTGTCGCTCCAGGTTCATCCTGGAGACCAAGACCCCGATCTCAAACCCCATGAATGCGGTAAACCTGAATCTTGGTTGGTGCTTCATGCTGAAAAAGGCGCAGGGATCTACCTAGGATTTAAAGCACCGCATACTAGGGAGCAACTCCACGAAATCCTATTACGGGGTGATGAGGCTAAAACTCATCTGTATTTTCAGGAGGTAAAGGCTGGAGACTATTTTGAAATCCAGCCTGGGGTCCCCCACTCCATCGGACCAGGGGTGACTATTCTCGAGCCCCAAAGGGTGTTGCCAGGTCGAGAGGGCAAAACCTTTAGACTTTGGGATTGGGGCCGCCTCTACGAGGGTAAACCAAGGGAACTTCATTTACAGCAGGGCCTTAAACTTATCGACCCTCTCCATCAGGTGGGAGAAAAGTTTGTAAAGTCTCTGAAAAGAGTGCCAACAGTCCATAAAGGCAAGGGTTTTGAGGCGCTTTTTTTCGAGCCCAACGGCGAGTACCAGACGGTCCTGGTCAGAGCCGAAAAAGGTGCAGACCTGAGGCTCAATTTGAAAGATGGATTTGGTGTGATCACTGTGCTAAAAGGCATCCTCCGGCTGGCCCCCGCAGAGCGGACACAAGTTCAGCAGACCATGCCCACGGGGACCACGGCGCTGGTGCCCCACGCAGCACTGCCCCTTGTTGGGAGTTTTGAAGAAGCAGGGGAGTTTGTCATCTTGATCCCATCTCACACAACACTGAGTTTATAACATATGTCTCAAAACCACCGCGAGATTGCAAGGCGACGAACCTTTGCCATCATATCCCATCCTGATGCAGGTAAAACGACTCTTACCGAAAAGCTCTTGCTCTACGGGGGCGCCATCCAACTCGCAGGGACTGTTAAAGCGAAAAGATCTAAAAAATTTGCGACCTCAGACTGGATGGAGATCGAGAAGCAGCGCGGAATCTCGGTGACAAGTTCGGTGATGAAGTTTCCTTACCAAGGATTTGAAATCAACCTGATCGACACCCCTGGTCACCAAGACTTTTCCGAAGATACCTACCGAACCCTAACGGCGGTTGATTCAGCCCTGATGCTGATCGATGCAGCTAATGGAGTCGAAACCCAAACCAAAAAACTTTTTGAAGTTTGTGCGTTGCGAAAGACGCCTATACTCGCGTTTGTCAATAAGATGGACCGGGAGGGGCGCACACCCTTTGCTCTTATGGACGAAGTGGAAAAGGTGCTAGGGATTCAGTGTTTTCCCGTGACCTGGCCCATCGGCATGGGTGAAACCTTTAGAGGTGTCTATGACCGTTTGTCCAAGCAGCTCCTGCTGTTTGAAAAGGGATCTGATCGAGCGCGCCCGGTACCTCTAAAGGGGATGTCCCTCGAAAGTCCCGAAGTGGTTCAAGAGATTGGCGAGGAACTAGCGCGGGAACTCAGAGATGATGTTGAGCTGTTAGCGGCTACTGGAGATCACTTAGACAACGATGCCTACCTAAGCGGTAAAGTGGCTCCGCTTTTTTTTGGAAGTGCTATTAATAATTTTGGTGTGCAGACCCTACTGGAAGCTCTGATTCATATCGCTCCCGAGCCGCGGCCGAGGCAGGCTCTTGAGCGGGTTGTGGATTCTAAGGAAGAAGCTTTTTCTGCCTTTATTTTTAAAATCCAAGCCAATATGGATCCCTCCCACCGGGACCGAGTGGCTTTTATGCGGATCTGTTCCGGCCGTTTTGAGCGCAATATGAAGGCCTTTCATGTAAGGCTCGGGCGTGAGATGCGGCTTGGACGTCCAACCCAGTTTATGGCCCAAGATCGGAGCCTGGTGGATGAGGCGTTTGCAGGGGATATCGTTGGTATCCACGATCCTGGAGTGTTTAAGATCGGGGACTCCCTTTCGGAAGGTGAGTCGGTTCATTTCATGGGGATTCCTGTGTTTGCTCCCGAACATTTTTGTCGCGTAGTCCTGGCAGAGCCTCTTAAGTCGAAGCAGCTCACAAAAGGTCTGGATCAACTCTCAGAGGAAGGAGCTGTTCAGGTCTTCAGGCCTACGGTATCTTCTGACCAATATTTAGGGGTGGTGGGAACGTTGCAGTTTGATGTGGTGGCATACCGCATTAAGGCAGAGTATGGTGTAGCCGTAAAGTTTGAGAGCCTTCCCTATGGTGTCGCGCGTTGGATTTCGTCTCCTAAGAAAGAAGCCTTGGCTTTGTTTATCAAAAATAATCAGCATAATGTTTGTCTAGACCAGCACCAGAGTCCGACGATTCTGGTGGACGAGCCTTGGCGGCTTAGACTCTTAGAAGAGAGAAACCCAGATATAGTCTTTTCGGCGACCTCGGAAGGAGGCCGGTAAACTGACGGACAACTGCATAGGCACGATCTATGCAGGTGTATGTTGGGCTTACGGCCACGATCTGACCAAGGTGCCCCAAAATGCTGTTGCTGAAGTTGTTGCTGCTGGAGACTCTAAGATGCTTAGAAAAATTCCCTACTCGTTGCTGATTGTTGGTAGTTTAGGACTCGCTTTGTTTTCCCGATGTCGCCCCAGCTCAAAGCCTACTACAAGCGATTTAGAGCATTATTTCGAAAACAATCAGCTCTGGGCCCTTGGTCAGGTAACCTTGGGCGATATAGCCCAGATGCCGGATATTTTTATAAAAACGGTTTCCCCCAGCAGATCCCCCACCTTGCCGGGAACGGGCGGTAGTGCCCCGCAAAAAGCCAGCACTGATCAAACTTTAGGCGATTATCAACTCAGTGGACAGATTGGAGGAGAATCTAAAGATGTCGCTTTTGTGGATTACCATCCCACCGAAACCAAACTCTTAAGTTATATCTATCGTTTAGAAGTCTTGGGTTCCGGGACCGGTCAGTGGACCGTATACGCAAGGCTTTTTAAGACTCCTAAAATGGCTAAAAGAGCGATGATCGTCCTCGGAACCATAGGGGCGATGCCCAGTGACCAGCCGCAAAAGCTCCAGCTCGCCATGAATATCAATCGATCGATGATCGTCGATGGGCCAATGCTTGGTTTTTGGGCCCTGCATATTCCAGATGTGGCCAAGACAGTCGTCCAGCCCTGGCTAGGGATCTGCCCGCGCAATGAAGTTGTTCAAACTGCACAAGGTCCGTTGGTCGTCGGCCAAACCTCGACCACCCAAACGGGACAGATGCCGGGACAAACGGTGGGCCAAAATCCCCTCCAAGGCCCTGGTCAAGGAAACGTCTGTCGATCGCTGGCCGTAGAGCTTGACCTTTGTGGAGGGGATCCTATGGCGACAGGGTGCCTACCACCTATCGATCGATTGCTACAAAAAAAATCTGATAACGGAGATGATGGCGATTTACAAACCAAAGTCGAAATCATCAAAGGGGCAACACCGATCGGTGATAGCTCTCAAAGTTATGTCATCGATAAATCCGTTGAATACGCTCAGTTTGCCATCACATTTCCCAAAGTGAGTGTTAAAACGGAAATGGAAAACAACGACCTCTGTAATAGTGGGCTTCTTACCGTACAAAAGACAGTCGGTGGTTTGGCCAATCCTACCTGTTCGGTGACTGTGATTCCATCGTCCCCTCGACTCTCAAAGGTGGCGGCAACTGGTGGAAACGGAGGGTTGCCCGTATTACAGATGTTGCGATGTGCCCTTCAGGTGCAATTCACTAACCCCCGGACTTACCTAGAAAGGGTGTGCCAACTTGGTCTCGAACTACGACCCGCGCGCGCACCTTTAGGGGGTTCAGGTCAGCTTAATCCTGCAGAAATCAAATCCCAAATAGACGAAAATCTCAAGGAGTGGGTGGCCTTTCAGGTCGTTGTAAGACCGTGAGGTCAGCACGACAGAGCCTTTGTCTTACCCGCGAGTGGTGATACACTCTCCCGGCACTGAGCTTGGTGCTTTGGTGTGAGCAACTTAAATGTTTGGGGCGTGTCTGATGGTACCATTTAGAGTTTTTGACAAAGAAAATAAAGAAATGTGGGTCATCCTCAATTATCATCAATCGGGAGGCGAAGGGTCTTATCTGGCGGCCCGAGAAGATGATACCGAAAAGGATGGGGAGCTTGCGATCATTCCTGCAGGTCAATTGGCTAAGTTTAGACTAGTGGATTTTCTTGAAGAAGAAGCAACCTACGATGACTAGCTTAGGGAACTGGTTGTGAGACGCACCTCTTTCTTTCAGATATTTTTAAATCCCTAGGGCTTGTCTATCCCTAGGGATTTCCTCCCCCTAGGCCAAGGCATCTTTAAGGATTTTTCCTGGCTTGAAAGCGACGACTCTTTTGGCGGGTATTTGGATCTCTTGGCCTGTTACGGGATTCCTTCCGATGCGGGCTTTGCGTTTATTGGCTGAGAAAGTCCCAAAGCCAACCAATTTGATATCTTGATCATCTTTGAGCGAGCTGGCTATGACCTCGATAAAGGAATCAAGCATAGACTCCACCGTTGCCTTGGTTTGCTTAGTTCGGGTTGCCAGCTCATCAACAAGATCAGATTTTGTCATGGGGGTGCTCTCCAAATTGACACAATGAAATGCTTAAATTTAGCTAAAAATTCTGATATATTTTAACCACGGTTTGATTTCGACTTCAAGCCAAATGGATGTAAAAATTTATAGCGATTCCTAACTCCGAGGATGGATGTCTCTATCGTGAAATATACAGTTAATTTTATTATACAAAAAAATTATTTTAGAAGCCTTATCAAATTGTGGTGCATGTTTACCAGTCTGGAATTATCGCCCATTGCGATCGCAAATTCAGCTGAGATTTTGGGAGATAGGGTCATCGTTGCGATCAATGATCAGAGCTATACCCAACGGCAGCTTGAAATGTATTTTGTCATGCGACAAAGTCTCTTAGAGAATCATAATTTCTCAGGCCAGCTCATCACTAAGGCAAACTGGAACGAAGCCTTGACTTTTTTTGTAGAAGAGGTGGTTCTCCTCCAGGAGTCCGATCGCATTGGCGGAGCCGTTGTGCCCCAAGAGCAGTTAGTTAAACTCGCAAAGCGCTCGTCGGCCCAGTTTTCTAAAAATGGCAGTCTAGAAAAACTTGCAAAACAACTGGAAATGGATGACGCTCTCAAAGAAGCTATGCTCGCGAATATTCAAAAAGTGGAAAGTTTAAAGAATTTTAAGAATCAAACATCTCTCAATAGGAAGAGCGAAGGTCAAAATAAAAACTTGGCCATCAACGAATGGCTAAATGAAGTTTTTTCGAGGACCATCATCAGATACTATAAGGATGCAAAAGTCTTCCGAACTCTTGGAAAGGGTTCGTCCTAGTGTTCATTTAAGCTTGGGGGCTTGTGAGTAAAAAAAGAGAAACCAATTTAGAATATTTACCTAAGATTGACTCTATATATCTCATCAGTCGGACAGAGATTCAAATCCAAGAACTCAAAGCCATGAGTTTAGAGTGGCAAAAAGATATTTTTGGATTTTGGAGCTTTGATGAGGTGCTCCGCTCACTCCAAAGACCTTCCTATCTGGGTTACTATGTGTCGGAGAGATATGATGGACCTTGGAAAGCCATGGTTCTAGTGGATATAGGTCCATTTACGGCAGATCTAATGTATGTCTATGTAGGCCCAAACTATAGAAAAAGGGGGCTAGCCCGTCGTTTGCTCGAAACGGTGGAGGCTACGCTGCGTAAGGATTATAGCCATTTAGAAACTCTGTTTCTTGAGGTGAGGGTGTCCCATCTTGGGGCGATCAAGCTCTATGAGAAGTTTGGAATGGAGCGCATTTCCCAGCGCAAAAGTTACTATAAAGATGGTGAAGATGCTTTTGTCTATCAAAAAAAGCTCATAGGAACATAAAATGACCCTTCCCAATGAAATCACTGATGTGGTCTGGCTGCAAACAGGTTTTATCGGCGATATCATATTGAATTCTGCTGCAATCCGACTTCTCTCTCAGGAAAAACCCGAAATCCGCCAGCATATGATCACCACCCAGGCGGGGGCGGAGATCTTTGCGGGAGATAAAACACTCTTTAATGCGGTGGTCTTCCACAAGCGCAAGAGTTTTTTTAGTTTAAAGCCATTTATGGAGGCTAAGACAAATATTGACAAAATTGGCCTCAAAAAAGAATCCACTGTTTTGCTCCAAGTGCATCGGAGCGTGCGCTCCAGTCTATTGTCATGGTTGCTCAATTTTACAACAGCGACCTATTTAGAAACTCCTTTTCGCATCCGAGCACGGTGGAAGGTGCCACGGATTGCGGTCTTTCACGAGACCGCTAGGATTGGAATGCTCCTTACGACCTTAGGGATCTCAAGGCGAAAGATATTAGAAGCCAGGCCCCACCTTAAGGCTCTTTCTGGTGAAATAGGCGATTCTGCCGCCCAGTGGTCTACATGGATTTCTGAGACCGATGGTGAAATCATCGCAGTCGCTCCCGGCAGTGTCTGGGGCACAAAACGATGGCCAAGTGGCTCATTTGCAGAGCTGGTTCAAAAGATCCTAACAAGCAGGGCAAAGGCGCGGATTGTGCTTATTGGGAGTCCCGCAGAGACGGGGACAGCTCAAGAAATCGTCGACAAGAATCAGGGATGCAGTGATAGGTTATGCAATCTTGTTGGAACGACTTCGCTCCAAGATCTGCGGCGGATTTTTCCCCGAGTGAAATTATTGATCGCTAATGATAGTTCGCCGATCCATTTTGCCTCGGCGTTTTCAGTCCCAACCATTGGTCTGTTTGGAGCCACAATTCCAGAAATGGGATTTGGACCAACGGCACCAGGGTCAAAGGTGCTAGGTGTTAAACTTAGGTGCCGCCCATGTAGCGATCATGGGCCCAAACAGTGCCCCTTGGGACATTTTCAATGTATGAAAACCTTGTCGGTTGATTCCGTATTTAAAGCTTGTAATGATATACTCGCAACTCAGATCACGAAATAGAGCTTAACCAAAGAGTGGGGGTTTCAATGAAGGGTAGAACGAGTCCTGTCAGGATGTCTTTTTTTTCAAAAGTATCTTTTTTAACCACGATGGTTTTGATTCCAACTCAAGGCTTTTCGAAGACCACAAAGCTCGAAGCTAGAGATCACATCCTCAATATGGCAGGGTGTTTTTCTGTGACCTTTCAATATATTGAGGACGGAATTCACGATGCTTTCTATGCCCCGGTACTTGAGAAAGCCGTGGTGACCTCCGAGAGTCCATTGACACTAACGCGCTCTCTTATCATCGATGGGGTTGAAGAGCTGCACTGGTCCGATACCTGGACCAACGTGGGAGAAAATCTTTGGAAGCAAACAGTCATCGGCCCTTTTGGGGATTTCCGTTATGAATGCGAAGGTCCTTTTATCGAAAACCAGTGGAGCTGTCTGGCCCCTGGCTCGGCAAAGCCAAGGCGAGATCGGGAGCGACCATATGCAACCCTGAATCGCCACAATACCCTTCAAATAAACAACAAAAGATGGGTTCATGTCCAAAACAACCAAAAGCTAAAAAGTGATGGGAGTCTTTTTAGCGTAGAAGCAGGGTGGAATCGATATGAGCGCCGCCCCGAGAGCGATTGCTCCATAGCTCCCCCATCGTCTCCCCAATCATCTGAGTTAAGGATAAAGTCATTGCCACAGGGAGATCTAAATGGACCAACGGCTGAGGGACGTGATTGACGCGTTTGATTCAACTACTGTCATAGCTTCAATCAAAAATGAGATTACCGGTCGGACCCTGCGAGCAGTGACTGGTAATTGGGATCCAGAACAACGAGTCTTCGCAATTTGGGCTTCTACAGACGACGATATATCGGGAATTTTTGAGGAGGGGCAAGATCAAGGCATATACCTTGAAATTGAGGGAAGTTATTTTGAAGTTGCCTGGATTGACTCAGAAGTTCAGTACGTTGGAAAACTATATTATAAGAGCGACAGTCGAGGTCGGGCGGAATCCAAACCTTACAAATACATGATGAAGTGCACTTAGGACCTGTGTAACTTATTGTTGAGCAGGGCCTTAGCCTGTCCGCTTGTAAATCAGAGAGAGGCCGGTGGCGTGCCCAAAGTCAACGATATCAAGAAGGCGATCTTCGCCCAGCTTCTTACTCAGCTCTTCACGAACTATTAGCCACGCTTTTTTAAAGGCTTGGTGGGTCACTGGATCCTCCTTAAAAGAAGGCCATATGAGTTTTTCTTTCGAATTCCAACTTCTTAGGATCTGTATCTTTGCAGCCTCGATGTTCGTGCTTATATCGTGATCGACGGCAGTCATAAAACTCTCCTAAAGAATGATCTATGCTTGGGCAATTGTTCTACTCCCACACCGATTGATCGGAATACTCTTGGTAAACTTGAATTCTTATAGGTGTTTTTAATCAGCTGGCATAACATGCTGTATCTATTGGATTTTAATCCTTGACGCCCCCTGTGAATGGAGATTTCATCCTTAGCTTTGGTGGCTCGCAAAGAGTACCATAAGCATCTAATAGGATCGCCAAGCTACAGAATTCTAGCCCAGACCGCCTTAAGATACCGGCTTTCCGGTGCTTGGGCTAAAAAGGGATGGTCATACCCTGCCCCTGAGATATGAAAGATCTGGGCTGTTCTCCCACAGTGAAACGCAGCCCTTTTAAGGGCCTCCACAAACTGATCTTCTGAGATGAGTCCACTGCATGAGCAGGTTAGCAAAGTACCACCGAGCTGGACGATCTCCATCGCCAGTCGGTTAAGGGCGACGTATTTATTAAGGGCTGCATCGACCAGCTCTTGGCTCCGTGTTTGTTTGGGTGGATCTAAGATAACCAAGCTATATTTAGCTTTTTCCGCTATCTTTTGTTTGAGCCATTGGTAAACATCAGCCACTTCGGTTTTTATAGTAACATTGTTTAGAGCGGCGTTTTCTTGGGCGATTTCTAAAGATGATGGGTCAAGGTCGACTGCGGTGACTTCCGCAGCCTTGCCGAGGGCTTTTGCATAAACCGAAAAAGCTCCGGTATGGCAGCATAAATCAGCAACCGTGGCGCCTTGGCTTAAGCTAGCAAGGAGTCTTCGGTTATCTCGTTGATCAACAAAAAATCCGGTTTTTCTATGAGAACCAACAGAGACCTTAAACTTAAGTCCACTTTCTAGCCCCACGATGGCAGGTGGTGGTGGCAGCTCCCAGCAGTCGAAAGACTCCTGTTTCTGGAGTCTTTTTTCGGAAAACCAATAAATATGATGGTGAGGAAAGAGTTTAGCGAGTGCGTTTTTGATCATTTCGCGGCAGCGAAACATACCAGCTGAAAACCACTCAATGACCAATTGGTCTCCAAAAAGGTCGATGACGAGACCCGGCAAGAGGTCGCCCTCGGAATGGACCAAACGCACCATATTGGTGCTTTCGGTGAGGAGGTCTTTGCGTAAACTCATGGCCATTTGCAGGCGGCTGACAAAAAAGTCTTCGTCGATCACTTGATCTGCTTGGTGGCTTAAAACCCGTAGTGCAACCCGCGTACGCCCATTGTAAAAACCAACTCCAAGTGGATCACCACTGGGACTGACAATCTGGACGAGGGAGCCTGGGGGGAGTCTTTCCTTGGGGGCAACGACACCAGAGGAGTAAACCCAAGGATGAGAAATGGATTTGGCTTTAGCCAGCATGATCGTGGGGAGAGGTGTGTCTTGGATCATCCAATGTCCTTTCGCAATAGCTCCTCAGTGACGAGGGATGACAGGCTTATGTCTGTGGAGAATGAATCTGGAAATGAGTTTCCAAATATCGAAAGGGGAGTCCCGAATCTCAGCTTTATGCAACGCAGGGCGATAAAATCCTGCGATCCGAAAAGATCGGTTCCCCCGTAAAGTTGGTCCCCCCAGATGGGGCAGCCCCGTTTGGCGAGCTCGTAACGGAGTTGGTGGGGTCGACCAGTATGGGGCTTCAGCTCCCAGTGAAGTCCTAGAAAGTTTTTGGATGATTCCTTGGGATCTTGGGGATCTTGGAGATCTTGTCTTAAAAAAGGGACCTGCCCTAAACAGCGGGCAAAGGTGACTGCTGGCTTTCCATGGCTCGCCTCAAAAGTTCTTTTTTTACCGCGGACCAACTGGGACCGCCATTCCTCCTGAGAGCCTCTGGAGTCCTGTTGGCCCGTAGGGCAAGAGGTGACCCCATGGTAGGTTTTTTCCACCTCCCGCTTTTCGAAAAGGCTGTTTAAGATCTGGTGGGTCTTTGCGTCGCGGGCCATCACCAAGAGCCCAGAAACTTCGAAGTCCAACCGATGGACTGGCCAAAGGCGCTCATGTCGCTCCTCCTGAAGGACCAGGCCAACGCAGGGGCGTGGGTCCGCTGCACCGATGCGGCTCGGAACGCTTAACCAACCCGAGGGTTTGTCAACGACGATGATCTTGCTGTTTTCAAAGACGATTCTCTTTTGTAAAGAGTATCCTTGGGAGATATTTGGGTTTAAAGGTTGTCCGATCATTATTTCCCTCGCTAGACTTTCGCCTTGGGGTTGGTAAATCTTTAGTCCAGCGGCTTGACGAACCTATCCTAAAACCGCTATTTATCATCGTCTTATGGAGGACTTTATGGACGAAAATCAAGCATTGACCCAGATTAAACACGATATCGAAACCAACCCAATCTGCCTCTTTATGAAAGGGACACCCGATGCTCCCCAATGTGGGTTTTCTGCCCATGTGGTGCAGATCTTGAATTCCTATGGGGTGACCTTTCATGCTGTTGATGTTCTCAGCGACTGGAATATCAGAGAAGGCATCAAGCAATACACAAACTGGCCCACGGTCCCTCAGCTTTATGTAAAGGGCCAATTTGTGGGTGGCTGTGATATCACGGCGGAGATGCATCGAAAAGGTCAGCTCGAAGGCGTTCTCAAGGGCTAGGGTCAAAACCGCGATTTCGCTGGTTTAGCGGAACCGACGGGAGGTCGTTTGGGGCCGCCAGGTCGAGGGGCTAGGGGTTTATCGAGACGGGCCTGGTCTTTTTGGAGACCTAGGAGCTGCTGAATGATAAGGCTTTCTTTAGCCTTGTCGGCAGCATCTGGCTTCATTCCATCAGCGGCAAGGAGTTGCTTATAGTCTCGAATCATATCGAGCTTTTTTTGGAGAAGATTGCGTTTCTTCTCCAAATCCCGGCGCAAAAGCACCTTTTCCTGGTCTTTTCCTAGGGGAGGCGTCGGGCCACCACGGCCTTGGCCTTGGCCTTGGCCTTTTCCTTGACTCGATCCCTCTGGAGTTCTGGCCTTTTTATACTTGAGATCCATCGATCGACCTACCTTCCTCGTTCGCGCCAAGTCTGAATCATTCCAGCGAGCATATTGACTGCCCGGTCGTTGTGATCCTCCCAGCTAATAATAATATCTGATTGATAACGCTGTCTTACCACGAATTCATCGTGCATGGATTTTACCGTTTTTAGATATTGTTGGATAACCCCATCGACATTGCGGCCCCGCTCTTTGATATCCCGCTGCAATCGGCGGATAAAACGAATGTCATCGCTTACATCAACATAGATTTTAAGATCCAAGACCTCTCTGAGTTTCGCCCAGTGGAGCGACAGAATCCCATCCAAAATAATGACGGGTTGGGGTTGCAATAAGACAGTCTCATGGGTTCGAGTATGGGTGGTAAAATCATAGGTGGGTCTGTAGACCGATTTTGCCTCTATAAGATCTTTAACCTGGGAAAGGAGTAGGTCACCGTCGAGAGCTTCGGGATGGTCAAAGTTGCAGTGGTCTCGTTCTATCGGGCTGAGGTGGGATAGGTCCCTATAGTAATGATCAAGAGCCAAAACCAGGATGCCCTCGGGACCGGTCTCGTCGAGAAGCTTGCGAACCAATGTGGTTTTACCAGACCCAGAGCCACCGCATACGGCGATGACTTTTGGTGAGTGGCCTATCTTTTTGTCGTGACTATGAGTCAACAGGTTCCTCACCTATGGTTGGTTCCGCAACAAGGCGACCATCATTAGCTCATTTCGGGATAAATCGCCACCTGTTTTATCAATCGAATTGTGGAATCTTGGTGGTCTTGTCCCCATGAGGAGCCCAGTCCTTAAAGGGGTGTTTGCTGAGGTTGGAGTTAAAGTACCTGGGATCATGGGAAACCTCTCGTCCGAGCCAGTCAGGAGGGGTAAATCTCTCGGCCTCGTGGGTGAGAGTGACTTCGGCGACCATAAGGCCAAAATTGTTTCCCTGGAACTCGTCAATTTCCCATGTTTTACCCTCAAAATCCACTAGGTACCTTACTTTGTCGATGATGGAATCTCTACAAAACTGAGTTAACAGTTCAGCCGCCTCAGAAGTAGGGATTTCATACTCAAACTCACTCCGCGTGACGCCTTGAACGGGGCCCTTAATGGTGATCCAAGCCCTGCCTTGGGTTGTAGGACCAGATGAGGTCGGGCCTAGGGGGTGTTCGGACCGGACACGGACGGTGCATTGGCGAGCCGTGGAAAGGTAGCCTTGGACTAGCCGTTTATAGGAAAGGACCTCATGTCGCCAATGTTCCGAAATGATGAGAAATTTTCTTTCAATTTCAACTCCCATCTCTTGCTCCTTGAGTGTGAAGTGGAATTTGCTGCCCGAATCTTAGGGGCTCGTTGCAGATTAGGATCACTTTTTGATCCGAATCAAAAACCCGTGCTATGATGAGCCTGCAAGGTTTTATTCACGTTTACGAATGACTCAAACACTGACCTTACCTCCGGTTGTTTCAACAGCGGGTCCAGGTCATGGTAGGTATAAGATGACAAAGGGGCGGCGTCGAGGGTTTAAATCCTGGTTCGTAGAACCCTACCTCCAAGTACGCCTTGGAATCTGGTTCTTAACCATTAACTGTGTCTTTGGGGGCTTGATTTTTGCGGTCTATAGCTACTATGTCCTCGAAGTCTACCAGGCAGTGATCATGTATTTTAGGATTGCTGGGGCCGATAGCACCGAAGTCTTTGCCAAGTTTCGGGTACCTTTAGCTGTAGGGATTGGGCTGATCGTTAGCTTTATCTTGACCACAATATTGGTTTCTGTGCGTCTAACCCACGGCTTTTATGGTCCATTGGTTTCGATCAATCGATTTCTTGATGAGGCCCTTTCAGGCCAACCGCCCGAACCAATTCACCTTAGGGACTCGGATCAATTGCAGGACCTAGCTGATAAACTGAATAAAATCAGAACCCAACTGCCAAACAATCACGTCGCCGGAGGTTCTCCAAACCAGCTAAGGGCTATCCAAAGTTTTCTGAACCAAATCCTGGAAGGCAAGGAACCCATCCTTGAAGGATCTGATAAAGACTTTATGCTAGCTGATATCGCTAAGAAAATTAGGAAGATCAAAAGTAGTCGCTAAAATAGTATAAAGTTGTTGACTCAGCGGTGAGAAACCCTTATAAGTATCTTTACCAAATGACGCGGGGTGGAGAAGCCTGGTATCTCGTCGGGCTCATAACCCGAAGATCAGCGGTTCAAATCCGCTCCCCGCTACCAAAATTATTAGGCGCCTCGATTTTAAAAATCGGGGCGTTTCTGCGTTGAGAGATGGCTACTCCGACCCCAGATGCAAGAGATACTCACGATAGGCGTATGTTCGATCTCTTTTTTTACCACTTGTCTCGACGGAAATACCAACCTAGCGACCGTGACTTGATGTGAAACTCATTTGCCACACCGAGTTGTGCACAAAGCGGCACAGTCCCATTAGCGATAAACTTCACGGCGATGACCAACCCGGACGACCAATACAATTAATTCACGGTCCTTAACTTGATAAACAACGCGATAGTCGCCGACGCGAACACGATACAAACCGCCCGCGCCTTGCAACTTCTTACAGTCCGTAGCTCTCGGCGTTGCCGCCAGCGAATCAATCTTTTTTTCAATGCGACGTTGATCGACAGAACTAAGGGCAAGTAACTGCTTCCTGGCGCGTGGATCAATAAATATTTTGTACACGTCAGCTCAAGCCTTTTTCTTCGGCTGTTTAGCTCGGCGAGCCTTGAGTTCCGCCTTGACCTTATCCCAGGCGACAGGTGCCATCGGCTTCGCTAATACTTTCTCAGCTTCCCTGGTATCCAACTGATCCTCCAGTGCCTCAAGAGCTTCCAAGTCCTCGATGGAGACTAATGCCGCCATCTTTTTATTCCGGCGCATGACAATGATGCGTTCCTTGCCGTAAGCGGCGCGGTTAAGAATCTCAGCAAACTGGTCTCTGGCTTCGGCGACGGTTAAATTACTCATTGTACACCTCATACAAAACGTACATCTTGTACATTATACGGCATGATAAGCTAAAACCTTTAGGCAAATTTATATAAAGCATAACTATCAGAAACTTACTATCATTTACCTATCGAACCTATGTCGCCAGTCTGATATCTAAAAACTTAACAAGCCGAACTTACAATTGCATCTGCTCTTCAATAAATACCTAATATTTTTAGACATATATCACATTGCCCGGCCGTTCACAAACAATTCAAGGCGGGCAGGTGCGAAAACTGGCGGGAGCACGTCCGCAAAAGAAAAGGTTTGGTATGAAGGCCCACGCATATGATGCTCAACCTGATTAATAATGCAGTGATATCGATATATTATGGCGCTGAAAATTGTTAAGATTAAATGGCGTAGGCAATTCGGAACACCGATAGAACTACATAGTGCTGTGAAAATTGGTTCTAAATCGCCAAATAACCCTCAATTCTCAGTGGACCCACAGGTCCGCCTCTGCTATGTCCATTATTCGTCTCTGGCGAATCGTCGGGCTCATAACCCGAAGATCAGCGGTTCAAATCCGCTCCCCGCTACCAAAATTATGAGGCGCCTCGATTTTTTTAAAGTCGGGGCGTTTGTGCGTTGAGAGGATGCCTACTCCGACCCTATCATTTCGCGCTCCAGGGGCCCTCTCGAAAATATTCAAGTGGTGACATAATCTCTATGCCTTGCTCAAACTTGGTTCTTTCGACACTATACACAATCTGTACCGCGCGTCTGGGCTTCAGCAGTTCTGCATAATGCTTCAGAGAAGAGCTGGGCCGTTCATCGCTGTATTTTACTTCGATCAGTTCATCAACCTTTTTATTGCGGACCAGCACAAAATCTACCTCACGATCATCACGGTCTCTCAGGTAACATAAGCTTAGTTGAGCACCAGTTTGATCCTCCTCAAATTGGAGTCTCTTAAGTAAATGTGCAGCGACTAGATTTTCAAAACGAGCTCCCAGCAGTTTGTCAGCTGGAACTTCGACGTCCATATTGTCGTAAAAAAAAACCCGAGGTGCTTTTTGAAGCGCACGGCTTAGCTTGCCGGTATAGGGTGGGACGATAAAAACAAGATACATTCGAGCTAAGAGATCGATCCAAGATTTAACGGTTTTAGGAGCCACTTCGAGATCAGCAGCCAGATTTGCATAGGATATTTGTGAACCGACTCGTTCTTTGAGCAAGTCAGCGAGATGAGATAGGGCAGCGATCATTCGGACATTTTCAATATCCCGAATGTCATCCTTGATTATTCTATCAAAACGTTCTCGACGCCAGCGAGCGGCTTCCATTGGGGAAAGAGTCAAGAAAGGCTCAGGAAATCCTCCCACCAACATCAGCCGATCCAGCGTTTCTCGAGCTGAGAATGAGGGTCCACACTCATCGATCGTAAAGGGATGCATTCTCCAGTAGTGATAGCGACCAAATAAGGAGTCGCCTCCTCGACGATAAATGTCCAAGCGGGCACTTCCGGTCACAAGATAAGTTTGCGACGACTTTTTCGTATCGTAGACTCCTTTGATCCACTGTTTCCATTTACTTGATTTATGAAGCTCATCAAAAACAATGAGTGGAACCGAAGGGTTAAATTGATATTTTTGTATGCGGCGCCGGTCACGTCCATCATCCCAGTTTAGGTATTCACCGCCTAACTGCTCAAGAAGTTGCTGCGACATATAGGTTTTTCCGCACTGGCGGGGTCCACCTACAAAAACCATTTTTTTTTGCAGGTCATTAAGAATAAATTTTTCGAGATATCGCATAGTTAAGCCCTTACTCGGCAAATCGGACCTATAAGTCATAATAGCCGCGGCAAATCGGAAATACAAGTCATTTTGGCTGCACAGCGCTTTAGTCACAGCCCGACAGTTTTTGGCATCTGATTTGCCAAGGAGAAAGGTCCACCACCACCCTAAAGCCCCTACTATTAGACAAATTCATCTATTGAATCTATCATAAAGACAAGACGCTTTTAAATTTGAGTTCAAGTGTAACTTGCAATGATGACTTCAAAAAATGGCTATCCATGGCGGCATTCTTGGCGAACAGGAGTTTTGGGTGCGCTTATGATCTGGGCCATGCCCAGCCTTGGTCAAGGGCAGACCAAGACCCCTAGTGAACAAAAGGTCGAAACCCAGTCTGCAAATCCCAAGGCCGCTGTAGAGCCTCTAAACTACGCGACCCTCAATCACACCGTGAGTATCCGTACTCTGAGGGCCGGTAGCCATGATGATAGCGGATCAAGTGAATATTATTTCACTGTCGATCTCTATACGCTAGTCAACACCGCCGAAGAGCGCAATCTCACCTTAGAAAAGCGCAAGAAAATGATGCTCAATCTAGGGCAATTTGGTGAAACGAGTATCGATTCTCTGGCTTTTTGGAATGAAGACCTCAAAAAGGGAGAGATTAAGTCCTTTAGCGTCGATGGAAATACCATCCGCGAACTAGCAGCTAAAACCCTCCGTTCCTTTTCCATCCAAGAATCCGACCTAACGGCTATGATCGAAATATCGATGTACAAAAAGCAAAAAAAAATGTTTTTCTTTGGGGATAATATCAAGCTGGCAGCCACCAGCTACTATCCAATACCTCCCACTAAATTTGATGCCCCCATTCGCACCAACCATACCTTGACCCTGGTCGATACCATGGGAACGATGGTCAAGTTAGCCATCCAATATAAATAGAAACCCATCTATGCAGCCTGGTCCGTTTTTACAGTTTCTTTGACCTTCTTTGCGAGTGCAGGATCGAATGGCAACCCTTTTTCAGAGAGCGCTCTTGTGACTCGCACAAACGCTGCAAAAGCTTTTTGATGATTAGGCTCTAAAAGACAAGCTTGGCCAAGGGTTTCGTATGCGGCAACAAGATCTCCTTTTTTTGTGTAAGCAAGACCTAGATTATAAAAGAGCAAATAAACTTGTTTGCGCTTTGCAAAGATTCTGATGGCGTTCGTGTAGCTTTCGATGGCTTTGTCGAAATCCTGTTTGGTTGTTAGTGCGATCCCTAGGTTGTTTAAATTTCTGACAATGTCATCGATATTTTCACAATCCTGCAGGAGCTCCGTCGCTAGATCGATATCCCCCTCGATAAAAGCAACTTCGCCAAGTCCTGATCGACCAGCGGCAGATCCACGGTCGATTTTCATAATCGATTGGAAAGTTTTTTTGGCTTCTTCCAATTGGTTTGCATTTTTATAGGCATGACCCAACGTATCAAGAATCGAGAGCATTTCTGGGCATCGTTCAAGGAGTTGTACCATACTAGAAATCGCTTCTTGATGATTGCCAAGTTTAGCTGCGAGACGAGCCTTTACTTGATTGGCTAGGACATGATGGGGCTTTTCCGCAAGACACAAATCGACTTGAACTTTAGCGGTATCGAGTTCGCCCTTTTCAAACATAATAGCTCCCATAAGAGCCGCAGATTCTGCTTTTGTGGGTGGTTGTTCTACCAGAGATTGGAGGAGCTTAAGGGCCTGGTCCCACTGCTTAGATCCGTAATGGGCATAGGCCAATTCTAGTGATTTCATTTCAGGGCTTTTCTTTTCTTCCTGCTCGATCAGTTTTTTGACCAACGCTGTCAATGCCACTCGATCGACAGGAGCCGGTAGGAGAGTCAGGGAGCCGAGTTCGTTAAGAAGCCGCATCTCCTCCCCTTTGATTCGTTGGCTATATATAATGAGAGGAAGATATTTTTGGGCGGGATTTGACCGCAACTTTTGTACAAAAACCCTTCCCGGCATTTTTTTACAGTCCCAGGAGGTGATCAAGCATTCAATTCTCTTAGCTTCAATAAGACCCAAGCCCTCTTCACTATTTTCTACGCAGGTCACGTCGCTGATTCTGAGCTCTCCGAGAATGCTTTTGATAGCATAGGTATTTTCAGAAATTTCATCAACGATCAAAAAGCGTTTCATGATTCGACCTTTTCACTCAAAAGGCTACCTTGGTTATGGCAGGCTTAACTTGTTTCACTGTCAACTCCTGATTATACATGGAAACTTGATTATTTTGCTAATCTTCCAGTTTATTGATGAAGTCTGGATTTCCAGAGCAAAATAAGTTTAGCTGATCCACTAAGTCTAAACTATTCCCCCCATACCAGGACATCAATTTCCCATTAATTTTGTAAATTTCAGGAATGGTGGGCCATTCTCTTTGAAGTCGCAGAGCATCGCGACGACGAAACGGATAGGGTTCTGTGGAGAGAAGAATTAGATCAGCGTCGCATTTTTGCAGATCTTCGAGGCTAAGCTGAGGGTAACGTGGGTGAGGGGGTGAGATTTTTGGTGCTGCATTGGTCCAACCTATAAACTCAAGGACACTACTGATATAAGTATCGTGGCCCGCAATCATATAGGGATTGCGCCAAATAAAATAAAGAAAGCGCCTCATTTTAAATTTTGGATCCATGGGAGGACTGTTTTTTTTGAGTTGGTCGAGGCTCGTGGTAAGTTGCTGACTTAGCTCTATGGCTTGAGGCTGACTGTCCAGAAAATTTCCAAGGTCGCAAAGCATTGAGGGGACTTGGTCGAGGGTCTTAGGAAAAGTCTCCAAGACGGACGCAAGGTTTAGGCATTGGGCGATAGCTTCGGGCGGGTTTTCTTCGCTATTCACTAAAATATGAGTCGGTTTAAGACCCCGTATCTTTTCTATAGAAGGATCTTTGGTACCACCCACAAGAGTCACATGGCGATGAAGTCCAGGCGGATCGACGCAAAATTGGGTGCAACCAACAATCTCGTCCCTTAAGCCCATTTGGGCAACGGTCTGGGTCAGGCTAGGCACTAAGCTAATAATTCGTTTACCCATAGGTCTATCCATTGTGGCCGATTTATTGCAAGGCGGATCTAAGATCTGGGGAGACTCATCCCACGAACCCTTTTTTTCAGATCGCCCCAAAGTTAGAAGGAGAGAATAAATCATATGATATCAAAAAGATATACAAGTTTTAAGGTTATCAAATCCATTTTAAATTTATTAAGTCGTCACGTGGGTCACCAAGCGCAACACCTCCGTCCACCGGCTGAACGCAGACCTCGACCAAATCATTTACGGGTTGTCACTTTTACCGTGGGGATCTTTGTTGGTTGCGCTGGCAAAGAGGACTCTGGATGGCAGCCCTCCAGCGATAAGAGTTCTCCCCTTACCTTATACCAGGCGTGGGGCGTCGAACAAACAACCTTGGAAAATATCCTCACTGATCTTGGAAACAAAACCGTCGCGTCCTATGAGGCAAAAAGCGCTGCTGCCGCCTTGGTCCACAACTTTGATTTTCAAAATCTGGCGGTTAACCTAACAGCAAACGAGATTTCGTTGTTACGCAAAAAAATCAATCAGGAGCGGCAAAAAAACAATCAACCGAGATATGCCAGAGAAATTTGGCAAAGTATCTCGATCAATCCAGGAGAACTTTCGGTTATAGAAATCGAACAAGCGCAAAAAGCGCTCGGGGATTGGCTTAAATTAAACTTGGGCCAAGAAAGTCCCCACGACCGATTCGCAGAGGTTTTTCTCGTGGATCCAGATGAAAATGAGAATGCTGGCGGCGAACTTTCAATGTTCGGCAAAGTTAAGAGCGCTATCGTCAGTGGCTGGCAACTGTTGCAACTCGGTGGCAAAATTGACCGACTTCAAAATGAACAGAACCTTGCGAAAGGCGTCTCTCAACTGGCGGATATTGCACTAAGCCCAGAAACCTATAAAACCCTAGCCCAGAACTCCGAAAAAATTGCCGTAGCCTCAGAACTGGCCGATAAAATTGCACCCCAAAGCGAGCTGGCTGCAAATCTAAAGGCCGCTCGGACGATCAATCAGTTTGTGATTGGACCAGCCTCACAAGCAGGCAATATAGTCCATCAAATGGCTAAATTTATCGGTCCGCCGAGGAATTCATCTTTTGATGAGCCGTGATTTAGGGGGTCACACTAAATTCCATTTGCCACCAGGTCTGAACCAGGGCGCAAGGGCCACCATTAGCATTACCACCACAGGAATTGCCACCTGAATGGGTGACTCCGTTTAGCCCGCCCATTTTGTTGATAAGCTCATTATTGGAGGCAGTGCCACCTTTGTTTGGTGGCTGGATAAAGAGAGACGCATAGTAGCCGTTATAATTTTTAGCCCCATGGCAAGGAGCGCAGGAGTTAAGAGCTGGCAAAACCGTGCCCGTAAAATAAGCTTGGCCTGCTGCAGTCGGTGCCCACGCCGTATAGGCTGTCCCACTTTCGTTAAGAAGCTGCTCGGTACCCTCGATGGTCGCGTAGACAAAAAGAGTGTTAGGCTTGCCGTTGCGGTGGAGTGCTGGTAGTTCTGCTGAAAATCCATGAAAACCTGGAGTCCCCTCGTCTTCTGCGTTGACAAAAGCCATCGCAGAGCCAGCATCGGTCCCAGTGCCTTTGGGACCCCCCACATAAAATTTAACCATCACTTGTTCGTCCAAGTTTTTGGGGTTTGCAGCCCAACCTAAAACCTTACCCCCTGCAGTCACCTCGAGCACTCTTCCGATCCGGGCACCTGAATCAGAGGCATTTGCGCCCATTTCGATTTTCCACCATTCAGCGATCTCCTTGCAGGGGGAGTTGGTGACGGCTCCCTTGCACTGATCGCCGCCTCCGTGCTGGACCACTCCACGTACCTTTTCTATAAGTTTATTGGTCACACTCCCATTCCCGTTTGTGAGCTGCGTCTTCATCGATCCATAACTATAGACCGTTAAGGGGCCTTTGACGTCACTGGCCTGTCTTGGTTCGGTGTGACACGATATGCATGACTTTCGAAAGAGGGGTTCGACTGTTGCCGTAAAAAAATCCTGACCGGTTAGAGCCTTTGGCATCGGTTCTTTAATATCTTCAGGTTGGGACCCTGGAGGTTCGTCTTTTGCTTGTTGGTCCTTGTCAGCTTTAATAGCATCTTGTTGAGGAGTCTTTGCAGTTTGGGTATTGGTTTTAGTGTCCGTTTTGGTGGCGGATCCTTTTGCTGCTTTTTGCGAAGCCGCTGCGGTTTCGTTGTTTGATTTACGGTCGATTTGTTCATTTGAAGAACTGCACCTTAGGAGAGTCCAGCCCGTGAGGAGAGCGATCATCAGATTGAAAGTAAATCTAAATTGGTTAGATAAATAAATCTTTATAAAGTTCATGGTGAAGACTCCAATTTTTTTTGTACAAGCACTTAGATTATCATCGGCTAGGTGGTTGGCCGTGTTTAATTAAATTCTGTTTTAGATTTATCTCCAATAAAATCATTTAGCTATAACCATGAAAATGTGTCCATTTTTAAGATGTTTGATCGGATCGAAGGGCTTGGGCCAGATCAAAGGCTAGATGGTCCATCCCGTGGAGCGGTAGCTAAATAAAAAGAAAAATAATTTTATAACAGTATGTAATTAAATATAAAAATATAATCATTAAAATTTATCTAAATTGCTGCTGACAAAGAACCGAAAAATTCAAAACAAGGGGGTCTTGGATGAGATAACAATCGAGACACTGCCGACGTTCGCATTCTTTGGGATGAATCATTTGTGGATATTTTTATAAAGGGGGGTAGGAATTATGAAAAAATGGAATATCTGGGATCGTAAGGGTTTAAAAATGAACTTGGGGATCGCTCTAGGAGCTGCACTCCTATCGCCTCTCGTGGTCGCAGCACCTCGGGATGTGGCCGATAAGATGTGCAACCGTATCAATGGAGTCCCGCCGACGCCGGAGCTCCTCACTTCGGTGACAGCTTTAGTGGAGCAGGGTAAGGCGAAAGAGGGGGCACTTGCTTGTATCAATGTGCCAGAAGGATATTTTTATAACGATATTCTGAAAGGTCTGTTTTTAAAATGGCAGACTCCTGACGATTCTAATCGAGTGGAGCTTTCAGACTTTACGACGACACTTATTGGCTTCGTTAAAGAAGACATTCCTTTTAATACTGTTATGTCAGCTGACATCGTGTTTATCAGCAATCTGACGGGTACTCCAGCCTATTCGTTGGGTAAACCTACCAACGTAGCAACTCCCGATATGTTTCGGTTTCTAGAGACCTCTCAAGCTCCGATTCACTCAAGCATCGTAAGGGCTGCCCAAACCACAGCCGCAGGGGCAACATCCCTGCCCGCGGATGCAGTGGCAGGGGTCTTAACGACCCGAGAGTTTGCCGCCTCCTACTACTCCGCTGGAACTCTCCGCAGAGGAACAGCGGCTATTTTAGCCAATTTCTTGTGTTCGGACTTGGAGGTGCTCCATGATACCACCCGTCCCGATACCCGGGTTCGCCGCGATGTGACCCGTTCGCCAGGTGGTGATAGTGCCCTATACCGCAATCGCTGCTCGGGCTGCCATGCGGGCATGGATCCTCTCACAGGTGCTTTTTCCTTCCATGACTGGGATGACACGACGACACCAGCAGTCCCCAGATTGGTTTATACCCCTGGAGTCGTGCGACCTAAAGTGAATCGCAATGCCACGGAATTTCCTGAGGGCTACATTACCACGGATAACTCCTGGTCCAATCTGTGGGCCGACGGGCCTTCCGCTAAAAAACTGGGCTGGACGGGAGCCAACAGTGGAGTCGGTGTCAAGTCTCTGGGAGAAGCCTTAGGTAACACGGAGGCTTTTGCAAAATGTATGGCGAAGAATGCCATTGAGACCATGTGTATTCGCAAGGCTGTTAGCCAAGGTGACCTGGATGCCATAGACTCACTAGCCCAGGGCTTTAAGGCCAATAACTATAACTTAAAAAATACCTTTGCCGATGCTGCCGTCTACTGCAGTAAAGAATAATGGGAAATATGCGCAGATTAGACTGATCGAAATATAAACAAATAAATGCAACATATAAGGAAACACGCCATGAAACATACTGTTAGAAATTTAGCTTATTTCATATTGCCGATGACCCTAGGGTTTTTAGGGAGCTGTAGCCAAAAAAAGTCTTCGAGGCCAGGAGGCGCAGCGCCGACTGCGGGGCAAAACCAGACCCAAGATGAGATCGACGCTGATGCAGAAGGTGAGGCGGCTGATACCAGTACCGCCAATGCTAATGAGAATCCAGTCGCGGAAGGGGCACCCACCAATCCAGCCAATCCTGCCAATCCTGAGGGTCCCAAAAATCCAGAGATGATGCCTGAGGCTCCACCTTCAGCACCTGCACCAAAGGTTTTTAGTTTGATGGGGGTCCGCAATTTTGAAAGTATCAATTCGACCATGTCGGCACTCACAGGGGTCCCAAAGACTACCCCTACGATTGTGACGGCCTTTAATGCAAACAAAGTGGCACTACCCACCCACTCGTTTGCAGAAAATCTTAGTAGCTCTGCAGTCGTTGGTCTCTTTAAACTTGCAGCTACCTATTGTGATGAACTTGCAAAGTCGGTAACTCTGCGACCAGCAGTGTATGGCACTTTTAATTTTGCAGGTTTACCACAAGCTGTGCTCACTCCAGATGGAATGCGTCAAGTTGCTGATGCTCTTGTCACCAAATTTTGGGGAAAAGATTTAGCACGGCTACCGCCCCACGATGCAAATGTCACGCAGATGGTCACGACCATGACAGAATTAAAAACCCTGATTCCAGGAAATACAGCCGCCGATACAGTGAAAATCATCAACGGATCCTGTACAGCGGCCCTCATGTCCACCGGTTCAGTCGTCTATTAATGAACTTATTAACTTTAAAAATACATCAAATTTTATAGGGAGACAAAAATCATGGGAACGAAAAAAAACCTCGAAACAAACAAAATTCAAATCAATCATCCAATGACAACACGGAGAGATTTTTTGGCACAAGGCGTGATCCAAGGGGGGGCTTTTGCTGTCGTCCCAAGCACTCTTTTGATGGCTACCAATAAAGCTTTAGGAGCCTTTGATCCAGCGAAGTGTACCCCCACGGGAGGCAGCACAAAACGTGGTCCAGCTTTTTTAGCGATCGATTGCGCTGGCGGGAGTAACCTATTGGGCTCTAATTTTATCGTTGGAGGAAAAGGGGGGCAGATGGATTTTCTTACCCCAGGGAGTTATGCAACCATTGGCTTAACAACGGCGATCGAGCCACAGACGGTCGCTCCAGATGTTTCCTACGGCGTGGCGATGCACCCAAGCTCAGGCATCCTTGCTGGCCTCAACGCAGCGATTACTGATGCCACGATCAAGGCGAAAATCTCGGGGGTCGTCGCCTGTGCACAAACAAACGACGATTCTAGCGCTAATCCACTAAACGTTAATCAATTGATCTCCAAGATCGCTCCACCAGCGGGTTTGGTGGGCAATTTAGGTGTACGGGCCTCCGCTTCAGGGGGCAGGCACGCAGTCGTGCCGGCTACAGTCAATGCGGCCTACTCGCCGGTTATTTTGACCAGACCAGATGACGCTCTTAAGCTTGTGGATCCGGGGCTCTTCACTGCGAGAGAAGCGGAAGCAGTGATCAAGGCTGCGAGTCGTATGTCCGATTCCCAGCTATCTCTATTTCAAGCAAAAACAGTCCCTGATCAAATCAAAGAATTGATGAACTGTGGATATGTTTCAGGAAGCGGTTTTCTTTCAAAGTTTACCCCTGACAGACTCAGTGCGACTGCAGATACTAGGATAACGGCGATTTTTCCAGCAATCGCAACCAATGCAAACGATGCCCGTCTTGCCACCCTTACTAAGCTTTTGATTGATGGCAACGCCAGTGCAGCAACCTATGAAATCGGTGGTTGCGACTATCATGGGCAAGGGACCACTGTACAACACGCTAAAAATATCGAGATCGGAACAGCCATTGGACGATTTTTTAGGGCCTGTGCTGCGGCCAATGTCCCCGGTATGGTTTTTATCACGACTGATGGTGGTGTGAGCGCCAATGGCGGTGCATCGAATAGTGCAACGGTGCCTTTCTTTGCCTTTAACAGTGATAACGGCCAACGCAGTGGCGCGGTGATTATGGCCTTTGATCCAGTAACAAAACCCAATGCCATACCAGGAAACCAGATCGGAGCTTATACCGCAGCAGGTGCTTGCGATACCACCAGCAGTCCCCTTGCTAACTCCCCCTCTAATTTAGGTCTTTGGGCTGCGGCGACCTATGCTGGCCTCCTAGGCCAAGCTGACAAGATGGCGACCTTTCTCAATGGCAACAATCCGCTAGCAAGTTTAAAAGACAGTGGCGCAGCTTTTGGCAATGTCAAAGTTTAAGCCAATTTAATGGCTTTGAAAGACAATCTAAAGGGGGCAAGTTTTTTATGGACTATTTATTTAAGCTAAAAAATTTATGTATATTATTTCTTGCTTCGTCGGTCATCCAGGCTTGCGCTGAATCTAAACCTACAAGAAAATCCATGCGTGTAGCCATCAACACGCCTGCCGATGAGGAACTAGAAGATAAAGATGCTGAAGCAGAACCTGGAGATCCCAAGCCTATCGTTACGGATATTGCCAGTCCCATAACTCCTGAAGCCCCAGTTGAGCCAGTAAAAGAGACGCAAGAGTCCCTTAAGTTTTTTTCGGCCAGCGTCCATCCACCTCTAGTCGAATGGTGTGGATCCTGTCATAAAACAGGAGCGCAGCCACCCTATTTGGCAGATGTGGACGCCAAAAAATCCTATGACGAAATCCTAGTGAGTCACAAAATGGACTTTGCTGATCCGAAAGCTTCTCGCCTCTATGTAAAAACGGTTGTTGAACAACACCAATGTCCGCCCACCCTCGGCTGCGAAGAGGCAGGGAAAATGTTGCTGCCTATCCTCGAAGAGTGGGTCAAGGCCTCGGCTGGAAGTGTGGAGATTCCAAAAACGGAGGTTGACGCCAAATTAACCACCGTTTCAAAACTCCTCTCAGAGAGGTTGAGCGTGCGAGAAGATAGTGGTGCGCCCGAGGGTTCTTTTTATTTTCCAGCAGAGAGCGGTACCTTAAAAGCTCCCCTCGCCGTAAGGGACCGAAAAGAAGGTGAAGGTGGTAAAATCATCGCCACCGCCGCAGGTGCGGGAAATGACGTCAATTTAGCCAATGCAACCAATAATGCCGCCCTGGGAACAGTGACTTTTACGGTCAATATCACCAAGCCTGGTCGTTACCATGCAGTCGGACGGGTGGGGAGTCCCAATGCAGTGGCGGCCAATAACAGCTCTTTCTATATTAAGTTAGATGCGGGGCCGCTACTCCTGTGGGACTTTCCGGGGACTAATAATACTTTGATTTATAGCAAGGCTGACCCGACTGTGGCGGGTGGCACTCCCCATGTGTTTGATCTTACCGCTGGATCCCACACCTTTGAAGTACGCCAAAGACAAGAATTAGCTGAGTTGGATAGCTTTATCTTGACCTCTGACCTAACGTATAATTTTGCTAATTTTGCGGCAGCCCTCAGGTCCTACAATCAAATGGAGTTTGATATCAGTGCCCAATCTGGTGTCAATGGAGCTAAGCTGACTCTGGACATCGGTGAATACGACGAAAAATCTTATATCATTAAGAACCCAAAGATTGCTTTCGGCCAAGGAAAGGTCAAAGTCAAAAGTTTAAAGGTTTTGATTAATGACAAGTTTTTGCCCCAGCACGCGACCTTTATGGGGATCAACGAAGAAGTCGCTGCACCTGGAAAAGTACTTTCTCCGGCAACCCTTATTGCCTTAAAAGACAAGGGGAAAGATGCTGATAAGTTTTCAGTCACTTTTGAAACGATTGAAAGTGTGCCCTAATGGGCGGGAGAATTGGGCAGCATATAGTCACGTTTGTCAATCGACGCTAAGGCCTGGAGCATCGCTTGGATCAAGGCCCGCGTCGTAGGATCAGGATGAGATTTCTCTGCTTTCTTTACGGACTCCTCAACGCTGGGGTGTAAAAGGGTGTTTTGGGCCAGCGAGACCAAGGCGGCTTCTCCTATTGATTTTTTTTGGGGTTTCGCTCGACCTGCAAATCTTGATACAAGACTTATCACCCGGTCTACATATTTGTTGTCTCCTGTGGCGCTGAATCCGGCCCACAGCATATTGACCTGACCGATATGTTGGACTTCGCTAAAAAGGGGGTTTAAGGAGCGCGAGGGAATGTTTTTGAGCATTTCAGCCATTTTTTGACTTTTATCTTTTGGAAAATGGCTTAAAAGAGAGTCTGCGGTTTTTTGCAGATCTTTTTTGTCGGTTAGCCACAAGGCTACGACGATCACGGTCCACTGCCTTTCGCTAAAGGATTTTTCCCAACCTTTAATCCAGAGGTTTGCATTGTCTGGGTGAGAATTAAAAATCTGTGCGACAAACATACTAGCGACTTCTGGATATTCCATAAGGAGGCCGTTTTTTTCCATAAATAAAAGGGCACTTGTCAGTTCTTCTGGCTTTGGATCTTGGTAGTAATAAACAAACCAAGATTTGAAATCATCCATATCCCTAAAAGATCGCGAAACCTGTTGGATATCCGAACTATAAAATCCAAGGGTCTGGCAGGCAGCATTAAATAAAGATATAAAAAAACATGTAAATACCAGAAAAAATCGATGTCTGAAGCAGCGGCTGGTAAAGAGATCTTTTTGTAGAAAGTAGGACATCAAAACCTTTTTCATTTGTCTCACCACCTGAATGGTATCGGCACAGGTGTAAAAAACATAAATCTATGTAGATTAAAATTAAGTAGGCAACCCCAACATCAAGGGACCTGTGATAAACTATGATATATGTCTGACGAAAAAACCATTTCAGCCTTCCGCGCCGTCCCAAGGACCGGTGTCATATTCGTAACGACGGAAGCTTCCCGTTGTGGCTACGCCCCAAACGATGAGGACTGGTGCAACCTTGGTCAAGGTCAGCCAGAGACGGGACCCCTACCTGGTGCTCCTGACCGAGTCAAGCAGGTACCAATCGATGTCGACGACTGTGAGTATTCACCGACCGCTGGGCTCTGGGAGTTGAGGGAAGCGGTTGCTTCGCTCTACAACAGCCTCTACCGTCGTGGGATGAAAAGCCAATATAAACCAGAAAATGTATGTATCGCTGGTGGCGGGAGGTCTCTGCTCACCAGAGCCGCAGCAAGTCTTGGGTCAGTCAATTTAGGGCACTTTTTGCCTGACTATACGGCCTATGAGGAGTTGCTTGATATCTTTAAGGCCTTTACGGCGATCCCTATCCTTCTAGACGGCGAAAATGGCTACAACTTTAGTTCTGAGGATCTTCGTAAAGAAATTCAGGGACGCGGTCTTTCGGCCTTGCTGTTTTCTAACCCCTGCAACCCAACGGGGAGAGTTGTGGAGGGCGAGGAGATGCAGAAATGGTGTTCCGTTGCTCGCCAAAACGACTGTAGCTTGCTTGTAGACGAATTTTATTCCCACTATCTCTATCGGAGCCGACCAGGGCAGGTCCCTATGGTCAGCGCGGCATCTTGTGTTGAAGATGTCGATAAGGATCCAGTGGTGCTTTTTGATGGTTTTACCAAAAATTGGCGCTATCCGGGGTGGCGGGTGGCCTGGGCCCTTGGACCACAAAAAATCGCAGAGGCCCTGGCGAGTGCTGGATCTTTTCTCGATGGTGGCGGCTCTAAACCCCTCCAGAGAGCGGCGATTGGTTTGGTTTCTAACGAGCATGTTATGCAGGAGACCCATGCCATCCAAGAATGCTTTCGAGCCAAACGTAACCTGATTGTGCCACGGCTCGAAAATTTAGGCGTAAAAATTGACCGGGTCCCTGAGGGCACCTTTTACGTATGGGGTTCTGTGGCAGATTTAGCGCCGCCGTTTCAGGATGGAATGAGCTTTTTTAGGGAAGCCTTAAAGCATAAAGTGATCGTCGTGCCAGGCGAGTTTTTTGACGTCAATCCAGGCAAAAGACGTCGCGGTAGTCATGGCCGCTTTAAGGGATATGTACGCTTTTCTTTTGGACCAAACCTTAAGACGGTTGCCTTAGCTTTAGATAGGTTGGATAGGATGGTTAAGGCTAGCAAATCTTAAGCCACCTAAGATTTGATCAGATCAGTATAGTATTTAAGATTAACCTTTTCAGCCTTTTCATTGAAAATAGACATGTTTTTGATTTCGGCGTTGGTGATTTGGGGAAACGATTTGTTTCCTGCTATTTTAACCCACTTTAGGGCACTCCAATTGGGTTTAATATCGTCACAGGTTACATGAACCTGGATGATATCTCCCCATGGATTATTAAGGATTAGCCAAAAGTCGACGACTGCCAAATAGGTCGTTGAATAGTTATAGACTTCTACTAAAACCATACCCTTTTTGCCGCGTTTTTCGGGAGGTGTGATTTTGAAGTTGATATGTGGCCCCAGATCCTTCCGCTGTTTGTAAGCATCGCGATGGATGACCGTACGACTGACGGAGGAGGGAGAGGGATTAGACGGTCTTGTTGGGGCTGCTGCTAGGGATGTATTGTTAAGAATCAAAGTGAGGATGGCGACCAAAGACATTATATTTATCATGCAAGGCCCAGCGCAGCAGGTTTTTTAGGACGAAAGAGGGGAAGGATGACCTTCCCCTTTTAGAGAGACTATTTTTTAGGTTTTGGCTTGTTCCATTTAAGGGGCTTCGGCACCGTCGTGGTGAGGGCCTTGATGGAAACATATTGTTGGGGGCCAATTTTGCACCATTCGCCATTGATAACACAGTCGAGTTTTTCGCCGTGTTTTGCATAGCGTTTTACAGGAAAGGATTTGTCTGGACCAGTTCGCACATTGAGTGCAAGGGTCTTCACATAGCGCACCTGGGGCTGGCCATCAAACCCAGGGGCTTCCGTAGATTGAGGTGGTGGCGGTGGAGGAGGTGGCGGGGGTGGTGGAGGAGGGGCTGGTTCAGGCTCCGGAGCGGGCTGGGGTGCCGTCGCTTCAGCCTCGGAGTCTGCTTCACCACCATCTGCCTTAGCACTTCCCCCTTCTTCGACTGGCTCCTCGGCTTGCTCATCCCCTGAGCAGGCTCCGACGCCCGTCAAGAGACACATTATTAAAAGTCCCTTTTTCAAAATCATGCCCAGCTCCTTTGCGGGTGCCCTAAGCTCCACAAATAATAAATTTAAAATAGTTCTATTGACTAATAGGTTGCCATGACATGGCCATAAACTCAAGTTTTTGACCATGGTCATCGGGACTTGGTTGTGATGAAATTAATAAAAAAAATGGGAATTGTTCCGTAATAACATGTAATTATAAATTAAAATGAATTTTTTGGGGACAAAAAAATCGAAAAAAAACTTGATCCAAGTCCAGATCTATGACACTTGATCAAAGCCGACCGTATGCGAGCGTGTTGGAATTGGTAGACAAGCTGGTCTCAGAAGCCAGTGCCCGTAAGGGTGTGGAGGTTCAAGTCCTCTCGCTCGCACCATAAAGTTTTTAGAGATCTGACTCAGGATTCTTAGTGCCTGCAGTCTACCCACCCTTAAACAATAAAAGTACAATTTGAGAGATGGGGGCTGGTATGCATATTCTGTGGGATGAGGCAAAGGCTGAAAGCAACATCACGGAGGCTGCTGATTGTCGTTTGAAGTGATCGCGATGGCGATATAATCCGCATTATTTCAGCACGAAAAACAACAGCAAAAGAAAGGAGGATTTATGAAAAAGGAGTATGACCTAAAAAAGCTTAGGGCGGTGAAAAAAGGTGCTGTCGTGCCTAAGAAAGGAACGACAGTGGCAAAAACTGTTCAAATTGATCTAGAAATTGTCACGTGGTTAGTCGCCGAATCAAATCGGCAAGGCTTGAAGTTTGAGTCGCTCCTTAACTCCTTTTTACGAGCCGCAATGACGGGCGGTGGTGCAGTCTTAACAGAAGAAAAGGTTCGGCAAATCGTTCGTGACGAATTAGAAAAGCACGCGTCCTAAAATTTTAACAAAACGCCCTTCCCTTCGTTAAAGGGAGGGCGTTCTTGAGGCTGCTTAAAATCCTATGAACTCGATCGGCTTTTCTTGACACCGACCGTGTTGCGGCGGTTCCCCGCGGATGCTCCGGCCCGGGCGGGGGTTTCCGCGGCCTTTTCCCGGATGTCCTCGTCGCAGAGGTCCGGCAGGAGTGGGTGACGGCGGGACAATATTAGGTACTAGCGACAATCCTAGGTAGTGCCAAAATGGTGTTAGTTCCATCAGGAGCACCGATTTTTTCCTGGTGGTTGGAGACGCGCAACCATGTTCCTGCGAAACGATCTCCGACAAAAAAGAAATTGACGATATGCCCCGCGCCTAACGTTTTCCATTCTCGCCCATCGGTCACTGGAATAGAGAGGGGTACCGGTTCAACACGATTTTGGACGGTCCAACTGCGCTGATCTTTAGCGGCGGACTCAAGATGAAGGGCCCATTCGTCATTGGAGCATTCAGATCCGAATTTTACCTGCTTCCCTTGGAAGCCAACCCCCGCTTTGCTGATCCAGAGGTCTTTGTCACGAAGAATGTTTTCTGCGATCTCTTGCCCATCGTCAAGCTTGCGGGTGTCAGGGATAAGTCGCTGAATAAGCTCGTGCTCCTCTTCGCTCAGAACATCTGCCACGTCGCTGGATCTTAGCGATCTTAGCAGGGCCAGGTTGACTTTGTTGTCATTGAGAGCCGAGTTTAATCCTAGATCACCTTGCGCAATTAAGTCCGAAGGAATTTTTGCAAATATTTCCTGCAAATCCTGACGCTCGTTGAAAAAGTGGGCATAGGCGAAGGCACGAAACACATAGGCCCTCGGGTGGCGGGGCACGTTCAGAATGTCGTCGCCTAGAACGAGGGATACCTCCAATCCCTTTTTGCGCAATGATTCGATGACTTGGGTGCGCTCGTTTTCCAAATCCTGAGGGCGGTCTTTAAGGTCCCACCAAAAAACTTTAAGTCCTGATTGCTGTTTGTCGCTTAAATAGTTTGCGAACAAATCAAAGGTTTTTAGGACTTCGTCTAAACCACCTCGGCTCTCTTGCTGCCAGAATTGGCGGAGTTTGGGGTTTAGATTAAAAAAGCTCTTTGCATAGATCTCACCGTAAATGGCTAGTGCCCCGTTATCAATATTCATCTCAATAACTTTGAGGCCATCCCGGGTGAGTATGCAGTCTGGTCGAAAAATGCTCGGCTGCCATGGAAGGGCGTCGTGCTGGGCGAATGTTAGAAAGTCTTTTGGCATCCCCTGCATTTGTAAAAATGCGCTTCGCGACAAGCCTAAACGCCGGGGAAGATCGCAGATTAGTATCTTTAATCGAAGCAAATCAGAGGCAGTCTTGTTGAGGCTTTGTTCATCGAATTCAATATCAGGGCAGGCAAAAAAAACAGGGCTCTCTCGCACCAGGTTAAATCGGTGCGCCCAGGTGGCGACTGCGGCAGAAATTTCCTGCGGGCAGCCCGCTATGTTCCACTTCATAATTCAACCTTTTTGGAGATTCTGACTTGAATCAAATGATGAACAATAAAGACCGTCGCTAGCCCTACCCCATTTGCTAGTACCAGCAGGGTACTTAAAAATTGAGACTTTGAGGCGAAGTGAAACGAGTCACTGATTGTCTGACTTGCTAAAACTGCGCAGAGAAGTTGTGCGGCGGGCAAACAAATCCAGCTAAGGCCTCGGGCGGTTGCGAAGACTCTACCCCGATATTCCGCCCCCACGTTTTCCTGAAGCATCACTTTCGCCTTCAAATCGATGACACCAAGTAACATCCCTAACATGAAGTTAACCGCAAAGATGAACGACCTTTCGTCGAAAAGACCAATAACTATGTTAGCCACAGCGATCAGTGCCATCGGTACATGAAGTGTTTTAATCGCGCCCATTGCTTTTGGCCGGGTGCTCTGCAAGAAACCCATGGCAAGGGACCCAAACGCTATCGCCGACAAGACGATTCCGGAGGTTTCTGATGAGTAACGCTCCAAAAAAAGGGGAGTTGAAAGATTCGTGCTTATACCAGCAAAGAAATTGGACACGAAAAAAAGCGCAATAATTTGTAAAACCACGAAATTGCCACGAAGATATTCAAAACCTGCTTTTACCTCGCGAAAGTAACTGCCCGCCCTTGAATTTTGCCGCTTGCCAGCCCCAGACTTAAAGAACAAAAACACGACGATTGACGACAACAAAAAAGTCATACCGTCGAAAAGCAGAATGGCTTGAAGACTGACCCAAGACGAAAGAACTCCAGCCAATGACGGGGCAAGCAAGCCGGCAAATGAATTGGCAGTGGAGAAGTACCCGTTGTACCGTGATAAATCATCGCCGCTGAATGCCGCCGGCAAAAAAGAATTCAACGCGATCCATTGAAGAGCCCCAATACCCGCGGTTACAAAAACAAGGGTATAGATGATCCACTGTTGACCACCGACCGTGCCTGAACCGTGCAAAAAAAGGCTCATCCCTGCGAGGATCGTCAGCAGACCTAAGGCAACGTCTCCGACGCCAAAAACAAATCGAAAATTAGATCGGTCGACGAGGGCTCCCCCAAAGAGAGAGCTCAAGATATTAGGCAAAAAACTCAGGAATAAAATTAGACTGTATGCAGACACATTCTGGGTCTGACGATAGACCCAGAAGCCAATGGCAACGTGACTGATTCGGCTGCCCACCATCGATACAACCTGACCAAGAACAAACAGATTCATGGCCGCTTTTGGGACGGTTCTCACAGGAGGGCCTCGACACTTTGAGTGATTTTCGCAATCGAGCGAAGTCGGTCCCTTGCCAGTGCTTCTGGGGGGAGTTCGACGCCAAATTCGCCTTCGATATCGACGACCAACTCCATCATCATAAGGGAGTCAAAGCCGTTGCCATAGAGGTCGGTATCGAATTCAATGACATGATTGACGCGTTTTTTCACGAGACCCAGGATTCTTTCAGAAACGTTAGGCATCACATTGTTCCTTTCTGACGCATGCCACGGCATATGCGGCTCGTTCGAGTCCGATTCCAATACAGGCTGAATGTCTGTTGTGCCCCTCTGGGAGGAAGCCACTCGTAAAATGATCTTGATGGTCGTTAAATGAAGCGATGGACATGGCAACGTCATCGATCTGGACAATCAGCTCCAGCTTGGATTGGTTTATGAGTTGGAGAATGGCCAACTTGGTGTCGGCAGGCTCGAAAAAAACATCATTGGCGGTCATGATCTCGATCGGCAAATTGAAGTGCTGGGAAAAAATCTCTGCGAAAGCGAGGAAAAATTCTTTGAACCCTAGTAACTCCTTGCCGTCGCCGACCCAAATAACTTCGCGCACCTGAAAATGTCGCAACCTCTGCGATGGGTGCCGCTGGGGAGGATGAGGTGCAAATTGGCCGGCTTCATTGCGGTGGGCAAACCCCCGACTGACGAAATATGCTTGCTTACCATTTGGCTCCACAAATCTAGCTAATTGAGGATACAAGCCAAGGCACACTGCGGGAGAAAGGCAAAAAGAGTCCGTCGCTTTTGGCTTGACCAGAAGTTCGGCAACTTGCTTCTCGTCACGGGGCAAATACCCCATTTTAACCAAGTCCGATCGCAAAACGATCTGGGGCAAAACGAGGCTTTTTGGTTCGAATGAAGCGAAATGTTGGAGGCAAAATTGATCTATCTCTTCGATGATGTTTGACATCTCGCCATATTCACCGATCACACCCGGGACAGCGGACATGGAAAAACCATCGATCATGCAGCCCTTGAGGCTCCTCATGGTAAGGGCATGTTCCTGGGGAATTTTTTTCGCTTGAGCCCGGCGAGCAAAATTTTTAACCTGACCTTGGAAACTGTTTACATGCTCAATCATGGGCTGAGTCAATGTCTCGGAGACCAGAAATAGCTGGCCAGCCTCTTCCTTCAGTTCAACGTCGACGCCGAATCCCGCCAAAAGTTGGCTTTGCAGCAATTGAGCTAGTTTGGGGTTAGAAAACTGAATTTCAATTTTGGGCATAATCAAACCTCAAGTTCGATTCCACTTCTTTGACGAAATCAAAAAAGTCCTCTTCCGATTTTTGGTACGTGAGGATTTCAACCGGGTAGTCAAAACCTCTTGGAGGCGGCGTATAATAGTCTCCAGGATTTTTCGTCCAAACCGATTGCAAGTGGGCAGGATGGGCCTCTATAAACTGCCTTCCGTGGATCTCACGGATGAGTCCATGCCCCTGGATTCGCGGAACCAAATCCGCAAAAACCCCTGGTTGCCACTCGGGCACAAACTGTGCCTTAGGATCGAGGAATGGATAGCCACAGCTTTTAAATGCCAACCAAGTCAAAAACCCGCCCCCTCCCATTCTAAAGTTAACCTCAATAATGCCGAGCCTATGCGTCTGATCATCAAAGCGAAACTCTATGTGTAAATAGGGTGCTTCTGTCCCCAAGGTTTTGCACAATTTTAAAAGGTGGGATCGAAATCGATCCCAAAGCATTTTTTGCTTATCGCCATTCAAGATATAGGTGTGGTCGAGAAGGAAGGATTGATGGGTCGCGGCCTTTTCAAAAATACCGATAACCTCATAGTGACCATTGATGTTTACCACTTCCGCGGCGTATTCGGATCCACTTAGCTCTTCTTCTGCCAAGATTTTAACCGTTTCATTCGCAGGAAAGAAAATTCGATGAAATCGCTTTATGTCATTGAAAGCTTGGTGCGCTTGTGAATGATCTGTGATCCGATATACCTGACAGCTTCCCCAACCCGACGACGTTTTCATGACGAATGGAAAAGTCCAGTTCTTGAGCGACTCAACAATCTCTACAGCCTGAAACTTAATCTCAAATTCGCTGCCTTTCAGGCACTCTCGGACCTTCTGCTTGTTCATGTAGCCTGATTGGGGATCAGACATGGCCGATGCGTCGTCGAGATGCAGAATCGACGCCGTTGAATACTGTGAGGCAACATGGACTCCACATGTATCTAGGAGATCTTTGAGCACTTTTGATTGGGGGCTAATGCCCCGAACACGGTACTCCCTTTTCTTTTGAACATAGCGAGTGAAAAAAAGGTCCTCAATGTGAACTGTCAGATGTAAAAGCGAGAGAAAAATATCTTTAAATTGAGGGATGATTTTCGCCTGGCCTGTTAAACCAAATTTCTGGCTAAGAGCTACGACAATGTCGGTCAATTCATTCGTCTGTTGCAATAACGTCTGTATATCAGGGTCAAATATATTCTTTGCGTGCAGATAGTGCTTAACAAAAACCAAGAATGGTTTGTAGTGAAATTGGACTGGCCAAAAGAACTTAACGAGCAAAACACTTTTGTATCCGTTGCGAACCTTCTCCGCAAGGTCGTCAGAGTCAAGCTGCCAAGATTCCACTTCTTGAATCAATAATTCCGTGCCAGCGGCCTGGCCGTCGAATCGCTGACTACTTATTTTTTTCGCGACCTCTTCAATCTTGGTGTCGATTTTTTCCAGCCCAATGAATTCTTCAGGCTCTAGGGTCGCTAATTTTTTTATGCTTGAAAAAAAACGCAAAATCTGCAGATCCAAAACTTGGTTCACCTGATGGAGTTTCGAGAAAAAATAATCGAAATCGGTGGTTTTACGTACGAAGAAATCATCTCCGCGGAGTGAGGTCAGTTTAATCTGGCGACTGGATTCATCAAATATAGGCTCAACGACCCAGGTCGAAAGCAAGGTCTCGCCGGAAAGTTCGTTGGAATAGGTCATAAGAAAGACGCTCTGGGGGTCTTCTCCCCATAAGGCTTGCATTTTGATCCAAAGCTCATCGGAATTTTGCGCCTTAAGCTCTGCTTCCTGCAACACGTTATGGTCTTCGAGGAATCGCGCAAATTGGTTCTCCATTCCGACGACTCTACCGTTTTTTTTCTCGACTAGAATCCGATCATACAAAAGAAGCGGCAAGTGATGAATGCCGTGTTCAAAGTGCAAAAAAATCGAAGCGGGTCTCTCGTAGCAAATGAGCTCGCGATAGTCCTGATAGGCCGGGTCAGTCAGGAGATTGTGCCTAATCATGGTCACCCCCTAAAACTATATCTGATGTTTGTTTAAGTGATTTCAAATGGTCCTCTGCAAGGGCATTGCAGCTCAGAATCTTAAATAAAAGGTCATGTGCCATGCGCAAACTATCAGTGGTCGATAAGCTGTGCTTTTGCAGTAAATTTAGCAGGCTAAGTCTAAGCTGCAAGATTTCATCTGGAAATTTAATCGACTCTAAAAAGTGATACCAACCAAAGTCAAGCAAATGGGGTTCCCAGGTTAACCGCATCAATTTACGCAAACAGGTAGCAAGCATGTATGTTTCGGAGGCATTCAGAAAAAACTGCTGTCTTTTGATTCTTTTTTTAATGAGAAAACTAAGGACTATAATTTCATCGCCGAGAGCCATAATGCTTTCCCGAGACTGTTTTTTATCCTCAATGTACTTACTGACTTCTTCCGCCATATTTTGGTTGTTCAATGACGCGGGCTTAGCGTCCTGGCTAAAGACCAAAGTGGCTTTTGGTATCCGACGGATGGAATCGACCTGAGACAAGGGGAGTAAATACAGATCCAATTGATAGATTTTGTTTTCGAATGAAACCAAATAGACATAACCTAGACCACCAAAATTTGGCACGATCTTATCAAGCCACCCCGGACGAATGACGCTAAAATGTTGCTCTATGATCGCATCGAGGGAATCGACAGTTAAGATGTAGCTGTCGTCATTGATCATCAAAACTAAATCGACGTCTGAACTGCGGTCATAGGAATTAGATGCAATAGAGCCTCTAATATAAGCTGAGTGCAAATAGGACTGACTGGAAAATATGCCAAGTAGTTCGTCCAGGATGACGAAGTGAGCTGGGGGCGACTCCATCAGCACATCAATAAGTCTTCCATGTTTCATTCTTTAACCCCTTTGCCAATATAAAGCTCCCTCTTCGCGCTCCAGTGCTGGCTAAGGGAGGGGTCTCCACTAAAGTACTCCGTCAATAGGTCATAGGAGCTTTTGCCACCTAAGTCATACAAATGAAAACTCTTGAGGAACTGGTCGACCACGGCACGTGAATGCCCAAGTCGCAGTAACTTATCGCGGTCAGCATCGCGCAATACAGGTGGATCTTTCTCGAACAAAACTTCACTATCCAGCCATTCATTTTTTATAAGATTCTCGAGTTGCTCGTCGATATAACAATCAAAAAGCAAGTGAATTCTCTCTTTCACGCCCACATTTGCCGCACCGTGACGATGAGTCGGGTCCAGCTTCCAGAGGAAACCTCTCTTTAAATGCACATTAAATTCGGGAAAAGAAAAAAAGGCTCCGGAGTCGCTGACCAAAGGAAGGTGCAAGCGTACCCGTCGGGAGTTATTTAGTTCCCTGTAATCAACGTGCTCCCAAAGGTAAGAGTTCGACCCGAGTTTAGCGATCCTTAGCCACATGACGTTGAGGTTCAAACCTTCGACAAATTTTCTGGTTGTGGGCAGAAAATCTAAGATCTCCGTAGCCCGACCGGTACCGTCGTAGATTTCGTTTTGCGACATATCTCCACAAGGATTCATCAAGGTTACAGTTTTCCAGTTACCCGATTGGTATTCCCCATATGAGCTTTTCCATGGAAGGAGGTCAGAATGAAATTCAATTTCTCCAGTCATCTTGATGAGATCGGTTTCCGGGATACAAGCCAGCTGCGAAACACTCTTTTTAAGACGATCTTTTTTTTCCGTTTGAAGAGCGGAACTTTGAGGTCCGCCATTAGATGATGTCATTGATGGCTCCCATTTGTTCGTCGGCCTGTGAATCGAGTAAGTTACGAGAGTCTAGTCGATTCGGCTGGTGACATTTGGGGCGGCAGATTAAAAAATTGACTGTCTCGCAAGTCGAAGGTCTTTGTATCAAGAAGTATGTCTCCTTTCAATGTGGAATGAGCTGGGTTTAGAAGCAGATAGCCGCAACGGACGTTGACCAGGGGTGTAAGTCAATCCGAAGGATTGCGGGGGTTAATTTCTTCCCGATCGAGAGGATGGCCGATAAGCGGCACCTGGACGGAGCCCCCGCTGCCGACATTGGTCACTAACGATTTCGAAGTCCGGGTAAAGGCTCCGCAGGGCTGCCCCCTCAATAGAAAATATGCATGCGAGGTATAAAGGGGCTGTCCACCCGAGAGGCAATGCTCCGGTGACTCGAACCGCTGGACAACGTAGTTTTCTGACCCGACCCGCCGAGCCCCTTCGAGTGCTTTTCTCCATTCAAGTGCGGAGATTGAACTCCCTATGACCACGCTGCGACCGCGTGTATCCAGGGATTTCTTTAGCACCCACTTATCCTTATAGTCGGATATATTACCAAATTCCGTAGGGCTTAATTGATGCAGCATTTTCGTCACAGGAACAATTTCCTCGATCAATGACCGCTCAGACTGGTCAAGAATGGGGCTGGCAAGCTTTGATTGCAGAAATGCGAGGGTGCTTTTATTGTCTATTAGAAAAGAGCTGCAGAACGGATTGATATAGGGTACCCCCGCTCGGATTCCCGCTAGCAGGGCCTCAATATCCGTCCGGCTCCTCGTAATCGGGCACTCAAAATCAGTGCCCGGGGTGATATCGATTTTAGCGAACAGAGCATCCACCTTCCTCCCGTTAGCTAACAGGGTGCCACCCGCAAGTTGCAGATCCTCGACAAAGGAGCGAACTACATCCAGGCCAATTTCGCCCGCCTCGCGCTCCATAACCATTAATTCGTTGACCATCGTGTTTATCCGGCTGTTGACAATTCCCAAGGTCGGTCGTGCATGGCCACATTTTGCGCTGACAAAGTCCCTAATTCCCTTCATAAAAAGCGGCTCACGTTGTGCAAGAAAAGGCTCCATGGCGAAAGGCACTTGGGACTTTATCTGAGCAAAAAGCTCCGTCGATGTTAATGCCTGAAAAAAGTACGGCGAAAATGACAATGCGGCAGGGGCTGCGGCGTTGAGTTCGTATATGCGCGGTGATCCAGATGGCGTTAGCGAAAAATCATAACGACACAAAAAAACGTTTGGGTCAACATTGCAATTTATACGGACGAACTCATCCATCATGGGCGGCAGCCGAAAAAAGGCTCTCACCGCCGCTGAAGCCAAATATAAAGCGGGAATTCGTTCGATTATTTTATGCAACCTGGCAAATTTACCTTCGAGATCGGTCTTAAGATTTTCACTGAAGACGAACGGAAGGTGCATCAGGGACAACGAGCGAGTCTCAAACAAGACTCCCGCCCTACTCAACGCGTCATTGATTACCCCATCCGTCCTGTCCTTTGTAATGGCATCGACGAAACCCCAGCCGAACGCATCATCCGCTAGGTTTATCCGACCAGAGCGCCGGAGTTTCTCCAGCATTGCCGAATGGGCCAGGTTGTTAAGCATCATATCCCCATAAATAAGCTAGTTTAAGTCGGCTAGTGCTGCCCTTAGAAATATCTCCACCGCCAACTGCGGCCGGTTTGAGAGTCCTTGCGCGCCGAGACTTGAGGGTGAATCCCTCGGTTTGCATCATGCAAATTTCAAGCCATTTTATCAAAAATGCATAAACATCATTCATACTGGTCATTTAGGTGTCCACATCAAAGGCGAGCTTCGAGGACTTCTGAGTATCATCGGGGTAAAAAGTTACAAGATGATACCGGTGGCCGGCAGATTTTTATTGAGGTTTTCGACTTCAAACGGATTGAAGTCCGCACACTCCAGCCATTCTGGCCGTCGAGGTTAGGCACCTAGTCTCTTACAACATCTAACCTATTGCTTTCACTGAGAAAACTTTAATTTCTTAATTAATTCGCGAAACCAGGACAAAGGCCGAAACGTTATACAGCTGAAAATGTTGCGCTTTCAGCCGCCGGTCCGACCTTGCCGCCGCTCCTGTTGTTGTGCTATTTTTCTGGTAGACACACTGGTCTCAGAAGCCAGTGCCCGTAAGGGTGTGGAGGTTCAAGTCCTCTCGCTCGCACCATAGAATGCCTGCCCTAAAGCCCTACCACTCACGAAGTAGTGACCATGGATGCTAAGAAACTTTACACAATCGATGATCTAGTCGCTTTGCCTGAATCTCAACCAGCCGAGCTGATCGATGGTGAGCTAATTAGCTATGCGCAGCCTTCCCAGCGCCATGGCAAGGCACAACGTTCGCTCGGAAGTCTTCTCGATCCGTTTGACCGCAAGGGAGACGGCCATGGACCCGGCGGGTGGTGGATCATTACCGAAGCAGGCGTGCGCTATTCGCCCAACACGGCTTGGCGGCACGACCTTGCTGGATGGAGACGCGCGCGTTTGCCATCACTTCTCGATGAAGAATATGTATCGACCATTCCGGATTGGGTGTGCGAGATCCTGTCAACGTCGAATCGCAGTAACGATCTGGTACGAAAAAAGGCGATCTTGCATCAGGCTCAGGTCCGTCATTTTTGGACGCTCGATCCTTCCGACAAGATCATCTCCGTCCATCGCTGGACGGAAGCTGGTTATGTCAACATTGCTAACTGCGAAGCTGGCGATCGAGCCAGGCTGGAGCCCTTTGAAGAGATCGAGGTTGATATTTCTTACCTACTTGGCCTTTCTGAATGATTGTAACAAAACGCCCGTAAGGGTGTGGAGGTTCAAGTCCTCTCGCTCGCACCACAAAAGAATCATCATGGACTGCATCGGGGTATGGATCTAGGGATTTGTGCTACGGCTTTATCTGTGTTCTTAAGCAGGGCGTCTACTTCGTTTTTCGAGCAGGTCACTGCTGGTGAAGCTCTGTTTTGGCATAGATCGATTATAAGCTTTTTGAAATCCAGCGAAATGAAGTCGTTGGGCCCATAAATTCTATACTTGATTTTAGGATAGCCATTGGGACGATTGACTCCTGTGCCATCCCAAAGGATTAAGCTAGTCTCTTTGGTGAAGCCCATCTGCCATAAGTTATTGCTGATTTGAAGGCCGGAGGGTGGGCTTGCGGATGCAGTACGAGAGGGGATTTTCACCACATTTCCAATATGAATTCCCAGCTTGCTGACCACGGCAATTTCCTTCGCAGTATCGTATGGGCTCTCAATATAATGCTTCTTAAATGCAGTATTTAACTCCTGAACGCCCAACCCTAGACTTCCTATAGTCCCATCCGAAAACATGTGATCTACCTGAGAATCGCTTAATTTCAAGAGTTTTCCGTTCTCAATCTTAGGCTTTCCATAGACGTTGGCGTGTACAAGGCTGATGGGTTCACCTACTCTTAAATGAATCTGACTCAAGGTACATCCAACGATTAGGCGGTCGTGGGGTCCGGCTCCTGGTACGGGCAATAGAAATGAGCTCATTTGTAGCCGAAAAATGGCAAATCGTGTCCTTGCAATAGAAGCATGGTCTTTCGATGGTTCATCGTTATAAATCACCTCCTTAAAATCAAAAGTAGTTTTGTTATCCTCAGATTTAATCTTACCGACAAAGCGGAAGGAACGGATGAATGGCCCGTCGATGCCCGAGGGCCAGGTAGAGTTCGGGGCGAATTGTGTTTGTAAGGTCACAGTGGTTGTTACGGTCTTTGGACCTTGGTTGGGATCTTTGGTCTGAAAAACCATATCGTAGGCATTCACCGGCCAGCCTTTATCATCGGTTCGACCCTTCCATTTTAGTGATACTTCATAGAGTGGTGTAGAGCTCCCGTCTTTACAGATCCAATCCATGGTGGGGACGAAATCTTCTCGAAAGGGAGGAGATGTTGGTGTGCCAGCAGGATCGGTCTTGAGGTCACTCGACTCTGGTGAGCCTGGTTCTTTAGTGTGGCAGGCTAAAAGACTAAAGAGTAAAGTGGCGCCTCCTAATACTACGAAATTTTGATTGCGAGACTTGGTATGGGGTGTGGAACGTAGATTGTTTAAAGATTGGGCCATTTTTTAGTTCTCCAGTTATGTTTAGAATCACATTAACCATGAAACTAAGCAATATTCGTGCCATCTCCGGAGACATTATTTGATAATCATGGCGAGCAGTTGCAGGTTAAGGTGACTAAATATGCTCCATATTTTAAACAGTTGATTATTTTGCAACCTATTTCCGCTGGTTTCAAAGAAAACCCCACCTTTGGTATAGGGTGGGGCATTTTCTAATTGCTCAAAATCCTAGGAGCGGCAGGAAGGGTGAAAGAGGAGCTCTCGGTACTTAGGGAGACTCCAGAGGTCATGGGCGACCGCGCTCAATATAGATATGGTTTTATTGCCTGTAAAAAAAATATTTTTTGACAACATGCTTTAATTAATGAAATATTTGATTTTGGTTGTTTAGGCACTGGGAAAGTCGGGATAAAAAGACAATTTGATAGAAGGGGGGTGGTATGCAGATTCTGTGGGACGAGGCAAAGGCTGAAAGCAACATAAAGAAGCACGGAGTGGCATTCGAGGAAGCTGCCACCGTCCTAAGCGATCCTGGCGCTCAAACATTTATGGATGATAGTGCCAACGAAGAACGCTTTATCACTGTGGGGTTTTCAGCTTTACGGAAGCTTCTGCTCGTCGTTTGGTGTGAGCGCCATGGCGATATAATACGCATTATTTCAGCACGAAAAACAACTCCAAAAGAGAGGAAAAACTATGAAGAAGGAGTATGACTTAAAAAAGCTGAAGGCGGTGAAAAAAGGTGCCGTCGTGCCTAAGAAAGGAACGACGGTGGCAAAAACTGTTAAGATTGATCTAGATATTGTCACATGGTTAGTCGCCGAATCAGATCAGCGAGGCTTGAAGTTTGAGTCGCTTATTAACTCCTTTTTAAGAGCCGCTATGACTGGCGGTGGTGCGGTCTTAACTGAAGAAAAGGTGCGGCAAATTGTTCGTGACGAATTAGAAAAGCACGCTTCTTAAGATATTAACAAAACGTCCTCCCCTTCTGTCAGGCATCATGGACTGCATCGGGGTATTGATCTAGGGATTTGTGTTACGGCTTTATCTGTGTTCTTAAGCAGGGCGTCTACTTCGTTTTTCGAGCAGGTCACTGCTGGTGAAGCTCTGTTTTGGCATAGATCGATGATAAGCTTTTTATACTCTAGCGAGATGAAGTCGTCGGGCCCATAAATTCTATACTTGATTTTAGGATAGTAACTGGGCCGAGAGACTTTTGGGCCGTCCCAAAGGATTAAGCTGGGCCCTTTGGTGAGGCCCTCCTTCCATAAGAAATTGCTGATTTCCAGGTCAGAGGGTGGGTTTGCGGACCTACTCTTAGAGGGTATTATCACCACATTTCCAATATAAATTCCCAGCTCGCTGACCACGGCAATTTCCTTCCCAGTATTGAATCGGTTCATAGTATAATTCTTGTTAAATGCAGTCTTTAACTCCTGAACGCCCATTCCCAGACTTCCGATAGTCCCATCCGAGAAAATGTGATCTACCTGAGAATCGCTGACTTTCAAGAGTTTTCCACTCTGAATCGTAGGCTGTCCACCGTCGTCAGCGTGGACGAGGCGGATGGGTTCACCTGCTCTTAAATGAACCTGACTCAATGCACACTGAAGAACTCGGCGGTAGCCGGCGGCTCCTGGTGTGGGCAATGGAAACGAACTCATTTCTATCTTAAAATAGGCAAATCGTCTCGTTGCAATATTCTCATGGACTTTCCACTCTTCGTGCTTATTAATGACCTCCCTCAAATCAAAAGCAGTTTCGTTTTCCTCAGATTTAATCTTACCTACAAAGCGGAAGGAACGGATCAATGGCCCGTCGGTACCCTTGGGCCAAGTAGAGTCCGGGGTGTATTGTGTTTGTAAGGTCATGGTGGTTGTTACGGTCTTTGGACCTTGATTGGTGGGATCATTTGGCTTATAAACCATTTCGTAGGCATTCGTCGGCTGGCCTTTATCATCGGTAAGACCCTTCCATTTTAGAAATATTTCATAGTTTGGTGTCGTAGTGTTTTTACAGGTCCAATCCATGGTGGGGACGAAATCTTCACGAAAGGGAGGAGATGTTGGTGTGCCAGCAGGATCGGTCTTGAGGTCACTCAGCTCTGGTGACCCTGGTCCTTTAGAGTGGCACGCCAAAAGACTAAAGAGTAATGTGGCCAGCCCTAACATTACAAGATTATGTTTGCGAGATTGAGTATGGGGTATGAAAGATTGATGGTTTAAAAATTGGGTCATTGTTTAGTTCTCCGGTTATATTTGTAAACTCCCTATGAACTCAGCAATATTCGTGCCATCTCCGAAGGAATTATTTGTTAATCTTCGCGAGTAGTTGCATTTTAGAGTGACCATAAATGCCAATATTTTAAACAGCTGATTATTTTGCAACCTATAGCCGCTGATTTCAAAAAAAAACCCACCTATGGAGTAGGGGGGCTTTTCCTAACTGCACAATGCTCAAAATCCTAGGAGCGGCAGGATGGGTGAAAGAGAAGCTCTCGGTACTTAGGGAGACTCCAGAGGTCATGGGCGACGAGGGTCTCGCCGTGGTCGGCAGCTTTGCGGAGTTTGGCCGCAAGGGGCTTGCACTCCCTCACTATATGGTCCACTTTCAGCTTTTCGCTGGATAAGCCATCAATGGCTTCGATGCTTTTGCGGAGCTGATCGTTAGCTGTCAGGATCTCAGCAAAGGTCTTTTCCAACATGGCAATCCTTTGGCCTAAGGCGACTTTAAGGGATTCATCTTTAACAGGTGCGATAGCACGGTGGCTCTTGATCAATTGGTTTTCGACAGACGGGAGAACATACTCAGAGACCATCTCACAGGTGGTTTCCAGTTCGATCTCTAGTGTCTTTACATAGCGCTCCATATAGATATGGTGGCGTGCGCTGATCTCTTCTTTTGAAAGGGTTTTAGCGCCAATCAGAAACTGAGTCTTGTCCTCGTCCCCCCAGATGGCAAAAGCATCTGCTGCGGAATCAATGATGGGGAGGTTGCGTCGTTTAGCTTCGACGCGCCACTCGTGGGAGTAGTTGTTACCAGAAAACAGGATCTGATTGTTTTCGTTAATTAGATCCTTAATCAGGGTCATCACCGCTTCGTCTCGGTTGCTGGTTTTTGCAATCAAGGCTTGGAGTCGGATCCGGCATTCGGTAAAGGCATCGCAGATAGCCGCATTCAGGATCGAAACGGGGACGGAAACATTTGCCGAAGCACCTACAGCTCTAAATTCAAATTTGTTGCCTGTAAAGGCAAACGGGCTGGTACGGTTTCGGTCAGTGTAGTCCTTGGTGACGTCGGGAATATGGCCAACGCCCAGTTCTAGGATTTGGGATTCCGTGGCCCGGGCCGCCTCGCCCTTAGCAATGGAGGCCAAGATGTTTTCCAACATAGAGCCTAGGAATATTGAGATAATCGTCGGGGGTGCTTCGTTGCCACCTAAGCGTAGGTCGTTGCCCGGGCTCATAATGGAGGCTGCAAGCATGGCGGAATGCTTGTGAACAGCGCGCACCACGATAGAAACCATGGCTAAAAAACGGAGGTTTTGGTGGGGGGTATGCCCTGGATCCAGGAGATTTTCGCCTTTGTCGTTGGCGATGGACCAGTTGCAGTGTTTTCCGCTACCGTTGATTGCGGCAAATGGTTTTTCGTGAAAGAGGCACAGAAATCCGTGTTTCGAGGCGACTCGCTTCATGGTCTCCATAGATAGGATGTTGTGGTCGGCAGCGATGGAGACGCTTTCAAAGATCGGTGCCATCTCAAATTGGCTGGGAGCGACTTCGTTATGGCGGGTCTTAATGGGAATCCCGAGACGGTAGAGCTCGTGTTCCAGGTCTTCCATAAAAGCCTGAACTCGGGTGGGGATTGAGCCGAAATAGTGATCTTCTAGTTTTTGGCCACGGGCTGATGGAGCCCCTAGGAGAGTCCGTCCGCAGAGGAGTAGGTCGGGGCGTTTTGAGGCCGTGTCTTTATCGATCAGGAAATATTCCTGCTCAGGCCCAAGGGTGGCATTGACGGCCTTGACGTCTAAGTCGCCGATGAGTTTGAGAAACGCACAAGCCTCGGTGGAGATGCTTTGTACCGAGCGGAGCAGCGGGGTTTTGTTGTCCAGGGCGTGGCCATGGTAGCCAAAAAAGATACTAGGCACGCAAAGGGTTTTGGTGCCGCCGGGGAGTTCGACGATAAAAATGGGAGAGGTTGGATCCCAAGCCGTATAGCCACGGGCCTCAAAGGTTGAGCGCATGCCGCCCGAAGGGAAGCTGGAGGCGTCAGGTTCCCCTTGAACCAATTGGGAGCCTTTGAGGCGCTCAATGACTTTGAGTTCGGAATAATGACTGTGCTGGATATCGATAAATGAGTCGTGTTTTTCTGCTGTTAAACCTGTCATCGGCTGAAACCAATGGCAAAAGTGGGTCGCCCCTTTTTTAACGGCCCATTCCATGACGACCTTGGCGATCTGGTCTGCGGTGTCTTTGGAGATTTTCTTTGAATGCTCCAGGGAACGCAGCAGGTCGGCAAAGGTGTCCCGAGGGAGTCTCTCTCGCATTTGGCCGAGGCCAAAAGTTAATTCTCCGAAATATTCAGAGACAGGAAGTCGGGGACTGGATTTTGTGACGGGATGTAGCATAAAGAAGGACTCCTCTAAAGTGACAATGATGCATCATTCAGGATCAACCCAAGGACTCCTAGTCCCTTACCATAAGATCGAGGTCCTGAAAACGCTTGGTTGGTTGTCGTCGAAAAATCTTGGCTTAGGTAGCGATAAAAACCCCTGCTCTCTGGGGAGAGCAGGGGGTAAGCGCATTTTTTCTGGAGTTCAGGCTAGCGGCAACGCCTCCAGGCGATGCCGTAGTTTTGGGTGACATGACCGTCGATGGAGTCGACCGTAATCAGGCCACTGCCATTACGATTACGCATGTTATCTAGACGTAATTCTGTATTGATATTCAGGGAGCGAAATTCCCCGCAGGGCGACCAAACAGACGCTGAGACATCCAGAACATCCCGAGCTTGGTAGTTGCGGCTGACGGGACCCTGCATCAACGTCCTAAAGCTGGAAGTCTGCTGGCGCCCCTGGAAGTAATAGGATGCCTGCTGGGTGCCCATGATACCTGGTTCTAGATCAACGAATCCACGGTAGTCAAAGGTGACCAGGGCATAGCTCCAACCATTGGGGTAGGCGAAATCAATGTTGATCTGACAGTTACGCCTTTTGTTGCTAAAAGGCTCGTTTGGTCCAATCGAAGCGACGTAGCTGTCAAACAGCAATGTCAAAGCCTTGAGATCGGGGGCGATATTTTGGGCGACAGATCCTGCGGGGCAGCCCGATCCAGCAAAAGAGACATTGCGGATTTGGACGTATTCGGGAACACTCCCGAATTGGCCATAGCTGACTCCAGCGGCCATAAACATGGGTAATCCCATCGTGATCACTGACCCTAAAAAGGATCTCTTAAGACACTCTTTTACGCGACTAAACATGACTTCCATGGTGCACTCCTCTCGGTCGTTTGTTTGTTTTTTTGCCTGCAACCTTGATTCGCAAGACTCAACAAAAGGACTAAAGCAAGCGTCGTGCCAAGGGTGATGAATATTTTTGAGTGGAATGCTAGGAGCATCTAGAAGCATGGATTTCTGAATAAAAAGCAGTGTAAAATGAAGATTTCACTTTTTTGTAGGTGGTTAGATAGTCCACTTTAGACAGGGAAAAATCGGTCTCATTTCTAAACCACTTTTCACTAAGATAAACAAAGCTGGAGTAGAGTTTTTTTGATCTGTGCTGATCGAGTATCAGTGTTGATAAAGAAACCCGACTTTCGCGAGTAGGAGGTTGTATTTAAAATAAAAAACGCAAAAAATACAATATATACAAATGGTTAAAACATTTTTATATATTTTCTAGAATGTCATGGTCTGATGACAGAATCCGTTGTTGCGTTCAAATCAACCCTAAGGTTATACTATCTGCTTTCACGCATGCTAACAGTGCCATGGCGGAGTATTTTCGTGTTGACAGATGAGACATCGAGTTCTGAGCAAAAACTGAAGTCAGTGGCCTGGATGATTCCCTGTTACAATGAAGCCATCACAATTGCTACGGTGATTCAAGATATCAAGCTCCATGCTCCAGGCACTCAGATCTATGTTTACGATAATAATTCTACCGATGAAACTGGGGCCATTGCTTTAAGAGAAGGCGCTATTCTCCGTAGAGAACGCAAGCGGGGTAAAGGTGCAGTCGTTAAACGTATGTTCGAGGAAATCGATGCGGATATCTATATTATGGTCGACGGCGATGCGACTTACAGTATCGCTCATTGGTCTGGACTTGTTCGTCCGCTCCTAGAAGGTGATGCCGATATGGTCGTCGGTTCGCGCCTAGAGGAACATGCCAATGAGGCGTTTCGACCAATGCATGTGCTAGGCAACAAATTCCTGTGTTCGTTGATCCGCATCATGTTTAGGGTCAATATACGCGATATGCTCAGCGGCTATAGAGCTATGAGCCGAAAATTTGTTAAAGGGATGGCTATTAGTGCTAATGGATTTGCCATTGAAACCGAATTAACGATCCAGAGCCTGGAGAACAACTTTCGTATTCGTGAGGTACCCGCCCCCTACCGAGAACGTCCTAGCGGGAGTCATTCCAAGTTAAACACTTTTCAGGATGGTTTTATCATCCTTTTCTTTATTATCAGAATGTTAAAGGATCACAAACCGCTTACTTTTTTTGGATCCCTGGCACTCTTGCTTGCCGCTTTAGCAATATGCGCAAATATTGCTGAGTTTTCGTCGGCGATGGTCCTGGCATCTGTCGCTGCAATGGTTTCCGTGAGCACTGGAATTGTGCTGAATTCCATTTCGCAAAGAAGCAAAGAATTGATGGAGATCCTGAGAAAATGCAACTGAAGTTGATTTTTGGCGATTTTTTTGCCCCTCGTAGCGAGGGTCAAGTTATGCGCCAAAGGCTTGAGGCCATTGTAGCCTTTTTTGTCCTAGCGGCTTATGCCTACTACTTCTCTTGGGCTAAACTGGATGCAAACTCATGGCGGACAACAATCATAGGGGATTCTTCATTTTATCTTCAAATGTTTGATTCCTGGCGAGCTGGTACTTTTTCGAAAGAAGTCTTTCGCTATGGACCTGGTCCCATGTTGCTAGGACTTATATTCGGAACAGTCCATGGAAACCCATTCGTTGTGTATTCTGTGATCCTGTTTGGTATCACTTACGCAACGCTTTTTTGGGCCATGCGTGCCTATACCGGGATGATACCTGCTGCCATAGCGATCATTGCGGTCATCAATACTAGTCCTATAGTTCCGTATTTTCTCCAGAACCCATACAGCAATAGTATTTCGGCAGCGTTAATCGTTGTAATCTGCACCATGATGCTTAATAAGCGCTCCTATGGGCCTATTCCAATCCTGGGATTAGGCTTTCTTTTTGGGGCTAATTTTGCTGCTCGTTATAGCGATGCCGTCTTGCTCGCGGTAGGAATTATTTACCTCATCATGAGGGAGTTTATGGGGGACAGGCAAAGGGGCATAAAGGCTGCGCTTTGTTTTGCTGCTACGTCGTTACCATGGGCAATCGTTACTTTTTATCTTCATCATAAGTACCTTGGTTCTGTTCTCACGACTCCATATCACGATCATATTCCTTACATTCATCGACTCGCGCAATCTCCGAGCGAAGACATTTCTTCACATTTTACATCTCACTTCTTTACGAATGTGCCGGCGAGTTTCTACCAATTGTGGATCGACCCACTTGCTTACGCGCTTCCCAGTGACATTGCTGGTCATCTACCAGTGATCGAATTGATGCCGTTTTTGCTTCTAGCGCCGGTTGGATTGGCGCTGGCATTGACAACAAAAGGAACACGACTCGCTACGGCGGGCATGATAGGTCTTATTGCGATTTGGTTCAGTTTCTATTGCTCTTTTTGGCCCGTTACTGCCCATGATTTTAAGTATTTCTGCCTTCGATACTTTGGTGGCTGGTATGAGATATTTTCTTTGTTCGCGCTTGTAGCTATTTGCAAGACGGTGGAGGCAGGGCTCGGACTCATCCGTACACGAAAGTTGACTCCCCAAACAAGGTCTCTAGGGTGGTCCATCGGTTTCGGATTAGCGGTCATAGCTTGTCTTCGTTTAATAGCGCCTATTGAGGCTGCTATGATTGCGTTTCGCCAAGTTCCTCAGTCAAAATTTCGTTTGGTCAGTAGTTTTGGTGAGCCTAACCTTGCGACAGATGAGCTGGCCAAAACTGCACTAAAGTCAGCAAATCCAGTGGAGTCTGGCGCCCATGTGACTCTAGAGAGTGTTTCGGATGTCCTCGAACTCTCGGAGCTGCGTTTTGATGCTCAGGATGAAGCAGAAAACGGATTTCCGTGGAGGGTTTCTGTGGAGTCTTCAGAGAACGGAATCGATTATCGCCCGGTAGCTGGTGTTCGCACGGCCCGTATGAATCACAATTGGCGTATCTTATTCGACCGGACTCAGCTGCGGACCATACGTGTTTCGGTGATTGAGTCAAGACCAGGGTTTTTCTGGTCGATCAACGACTTTAAAGCCCTAAGGTGAGTTTCTTGGGGGTGAAAATCCCGCGCCTTTCTCTATGATGGGTCCCTGAAGGCACAGCAAAATCACAGTAATATTCCTATAAAATCATTGATTTGTTTGGCTGTCTCTCATGCTAAGGCCCCATTGCGACGATGAGGTTTCGTGAGGTTATTTAGAGACGATTTTGTTTTTGAATAAAAGGTGGCCGTAACCAGGATGAAATTAGGTCCCGAGCAAAAAATAAAATGCCTTTTGGTGCAACCCCTTTTTCCTGACGGTAGCTTTTGGAACTACAAGGCGACCTGCGAGGCGATCGGGGCTAAGACACCAATGGTCCCTTTGGGGCTTATGACGGTGGCGGCTATTTTGCCTCAGCATTGGGAGTTTCGTTTGGTGGATCGCAACTGTCGTGGGGTGAATGAAGATGACTGGCTGTGGGCCGATCTGGTCGCAGTGGGTGGAATGCTTCCCCAACAATCGGATCTCCTCGAAGTGATCGCTGAGGCCCACCGTTATCAGAAATTTGTCGTGGTTGGGGGGCCAGATCCCACGAGCCAACCGGATATCTATAAGTCTGCGGATGCCAGAGTTCTCGATGAGGGGGAGGTCTCGATTCCGCTATGGATTGAAAGTTGGCGTAACGGTAGCCCTGCTGGAATCTTTAGGGGCGTGCAAAAGCCAGATATGAGCCTTTCACCTGCCCCGCGCTACGATCTGATCGATATCTACAACTACAACCAGTTAGCAATTCAGATTTCCAGGGGGTGTCCCTTTAACTGTGAGTTTTGCGATATTATCGAACTCTATGGTCGGAAGCCGCGGATAAAGACGGCGGACCAAGTGATTCGAGAGCTGGAGGCCATCAGAAAGACAGGATATGCAGGGGCTGTCGATATCGTCGACGACAATTTTATCGGCAACAAGCGATATATTAGAAATCATATCCTGCCGGCTCTGCGTCGATGGAACCGTCCACGATTGAGGCCCTTTTATTTTACCACCCAAGCGTCCATGAATTTAGGGGACGATATCCCGCTTATGAAAGACATGGTGATGGCAGGGTTTCGGTTTGTATTTTTTGGCATTGAAACCCCTGATCCAGAGCTGCTGATGAAAACCCAAAAAAGCCAAAATGTAGCTCAGTCTTTCGAAAAAAGAATGGACCAGATCCATGGCCAAGGGCTAACGCCCGTCGGCGGATTTATAATCGGCTTCGATGGTGAAAAACCTGGGATGGATATCAGCATCATTCGGTTTATTGAGGCCCACGATATCACGGTTGCTATGGTGGGAATGCTCGTTGCCCTACCGAATACCCAGCTTTGGCGCCGCCTGTTAAAAGAAAAGCGGCTTATAGGCTTTGACGGCTATCTCAAAGGGGAAGGTGACCATGTCCTCCTTGAATCGAAATCCAGTGTCTTTGAGGTCAACGATCAGACTGTTTCGGGGCTTAATTTTGCGACGACCCGAGATCGCCATGAGATTCTCGCAGAATTTCGCAATGTAGTGGCAACCCTCTATGATCCCACAGCCTATATCCACCGCGCCTATCGCCAAGCCATAAGGGCCCGCAATTGGCCGATTCGGTTCCCGAGACTTTGGGAGTTTAAGAGAGATATGGTTGGATTCAGAAATCTTACTAAAACCATGACAAAAGATCCTAGAACACGACGGATCTTTTGGAAGTATTTTTTACTCGCACTGGTCCGAGGAATCAATCCACTCGATGTTTATTTAAGGTTGTGCGGAATGTTTCTGCACTTTGATCTCCAAAGGGATTATGTCCTTAGAAAAACCAAAATCTTGCAAAATACTTTTAAAGAAGAATCATTTGGCACAACCAAAAAATCGGCTTAGGATTCAGTCTAATTTTTTGAGTTTATTTCCTGATTTTAAAGTGGTATGTTAAGGCTACCTTTTTTAGAATGTCGTATTTTATACCACGAGAATAAACTTAAAAAGTAAACTTGGATACAAAAATTCTATGGCTGACTCCTCGGTAAAAAAAGCAAGTATATTGGATTTTATAACTAAAAAGGTCCTGTTCATTTGTTTGCTGACCTTTACTTTTTCTTATTTTCACCAGGGAGGGGGCTTTAACCAAAATGCGACCATTGGCGAAATACGGGAATTGGTCGAAAACCATACGGTTGAGATTTCCAAATGGCTGCCCATTACAGGCGATGTGAGCCGTTATAACGGCAAAACCTATAGCAACAAATCTCCCAGTCTCCTGTTTATAGTCGCTCCCATCTACTTTTGTATCTACCAGGGCGCGAGTCTCATTGGTATCGATATTTCTAGCGCTTCCTACAATCTTGTCGCAACTCACCTACTCACGTTTATGTGTTCAGGGATCTGGGCTGTTTTCCTTGGCATCCTCTATCTTAAGCTGATTCCATACCTCTTTCCTTATCTATCAGAGGACGACTGCTACTGGTGCGCCTATTTTTTTACGGTCGGGACCTTAACCTTTCCCTATGCGGGGGTGGCTTTTGTCCATAACTTTGAGACTTTTTGTGTCCTCTATGTCTTCTATCGGTTGGTCCTGTTTCAAAACCTCAAATCTAAACGATCGATGGATGTCTTGGCCCTAAGTTGTGGATTCATGATGCTTGCCAATCCAATCACCGTCCTGGCGATGCCCATTGTTTATATTGTAGGGTGGTTCCAGTTTAACTCTCCAGTCTTTGCCAAAGATACTATCCTTCGGTTTATTAGATTTTCAATCATAGCCATGGTGCCCCTTCTGCCGCTTTTTATCTATAATCAGATGGTCTTTGACTTTTTTCTTTCAGGTAATCGCAACCACCAAGATCCCGTTTGGACAGACCCAAATCTTTGGATGGGGGTGTTTGGCCCCCCCCAATGGGAACGCATCGCGAATGTGTTTGGCTGGGGCCATCGGTCGGTGTTTACGATTATGCCCTTCCTGGTGATGGGCTTTCTAGGGGTCTTTGTCAAATTCAGGGACCAACCCGCTTTACCTCATAGGTATCTGGCGTTTCCCGTAGGAATTTTTGTGACCTTTCTGATGATGATTCTCACCTTTAATGGTTGGCATGGTGGCACCTGTTTAGGTCCAAGATATTTTATGGCAGCACTGCCGTTTATAGCGCTATCCTCGGTGCCATTTTTTGTACGTTACAGACTATTTTATGTTTCGCTCGTTTGTTGGAGTATCCTGGTCATGATGGTCGCGTCATCGGGGTCTATTTGGGTTTCTCAGAATGATTTCCATCCCCTGACAAGTATCTTGAATAAATTTGACGGACAAACAGCCACGGAATGGCCGTCTTTTTTGGGGCCCTCCCCGCCCTTTAATCGATACAATCTCGGTCACGTGATGGGATTTCCGGGGTATTGGTCACTGTTGCCCCTGGCGATAGCCCATGTTTTGGGGTTGGCAGCGATCTTTAGAAAAAAAATAGGCTTTTTTGCCAAGGAATCTTACGCGTCCCAATGGACCAGGGGTCTTCGGGTCTTGGGTGGATTAGTTGGGGCGCTTGTTTTGGTGAGACTCGCAGATTTAAATATAACCCCCTTTATCAATGACGAAGCCCATATCCAGCTTCGAGTGAGTCAGATATTGCAGGGCGGTGGTTTACCACTTGTAGGGCTCAGTGGAAGCCAGCCGATCCCCTATGGTCCCATCCCCATCTGGATCTATACCCTGCTTCGTTTTGTGTATGATAGCCACCTTATGATTTTATGGGGTCATACCTTAACCCATTTGTTAGCTCTATGGTTGTTTTTTAAGGTTCAAATCCGGATTTTTACACCTAAGATAGCGCTGCTGACGACGACGTTTGCTGCGAGTTCACCCTTTCTTTTCAATTATGCGCGCATGCCCTGGGATAATACCTTTCTGTTTTTGTTTTCCATGGGCATGGTTTTTTTCGTCTCAAAAATTGTGGATTCCAAAAGCCATTCCAATGGGAATTGGTTTGGTTTAGGGTTCTTTAGTGGCTGTGCGATTGCAACTCACCTTATGGTGGTCCCCCTTGTGGTCAGTAGTTTTGCGGTAAGTCTCATCTATTCGAGGCAAAATTTAAAGGAAATCATTCGAAAAGTGGGGATGAGTGCCTTAGGAATTGGCTTGATCACATTGCCCTATTTTTCGGCGATTATGCGACTAGTCTTTTCCACTGGGTTGCAAGGACCTCCCTCCGCAGGCAAACACTGGGGTGGGTTGGCGCAGTGGCCCACAATACTGGAGCAATTCACCCGCTTTGTCTCGTTTCCAGGCTTTATAAGCTATTTCCTAAGGGGAAACGAAGCGGAAGTTCTTCAGTCTTTGCCCCGTTTCCTTAGGCTCATCGATAAAATCGACGGGACTTGGCTCCTCAAACTGCCGATTCTTTTTGTGATCGCCTATCCTTTAGGGTTGGCCTTGTGTCTAAAGCGAAAGGATCTGCGCCAGCTTAATCCGATGCTTGTTTATTGTAGTCTGACAACGGGTCTGGTTTTTACTCTCTATAGTTATAGTGGCCACTTGAGTCATCCTCATTACTATAATTATGTTTGGTGGATTCCTATGATGGCCTTGGGCTTTTTAATGACGTCCCATTGGCAGATCCCGTCCAAGCTAGCTGTCGGCCTGGTAACTCTCGGCCTTGGGCTTAATCTCTGGTTTACGGTGAGAGTCGGACGCTATATTGTTGAAAACGAGGGGATTCGTGGTCTTGGATGGGGGGCGAGCGCCAGAAACCAACAGAGGATTGTCCGAGAGTTGTGCCAGGCAACAAAAAGCCAGAACCCTGTAGCCCCTGCGGAGGGTTATAAAGTCAAAGTCGATTTTTCAAAAGTCGTTATTTTACCCCATTCTCTTAGTTATTTTAGCCAAAAAGAGCCGGAATGCCACGGGGTGACTTTAGAGTTTGCCTCCCAAGGGGAGTATTCTTTAGAGTATGCAGCCTCTGATCGCCCACCCCGAGCCAGGCTAAGGTATCAAAAGACCCCAAATTAAGCCCAATCCGCCCTCCAAGGGCGGGCATTAAAAGCATTGCCAAGATAATAATTCTTGAATAATGTTCGATTGGTGGCTATATTTTTGAAATAGGTGATGCGGTAACCGATCCTAGAATCGGTTTCCTTGCGGCGGTGGCTAAACTTGGGGAATCCATTGAATCTCAACCAATGTGGAGTTTTTTTTCAAAGTCTCTCAGAAAAAGCCCGCTTTGGAATCTCAACGATTATATGCTTTGCAGTTCTTATGTTCCGACTTAAGGAACGACTGATCCACCCCCATCTCTGGGCTGAAGATGGTGTGCTGTTCCTTTTAGGTGGTTTGCAGAAGGGTCTTTTGGGCCTTTTTGAGCCCTATGGCGGGTACTACCATTCGGTCAGTAAGATCCTGAGTTACGGACTCATCCAGCTATTCGATCTAACGTGGTTTCCTGTGGCAACGATTATCCTCTGTCTGGGGTTAACTTCCTTCATCTACTCCACCGTAACGCTATCCGCCTATCGTTGGTTACTACCATCGGATGGGGTGCGGATCCTTACGGCGATCCTGCTTTGTTTAACCCCAGGATCCAGCGAAGTTTTAGGAAATTTCACGAACTTGCATTGGATACTCTACTTTTACCTATGGCTTTTGGCGATGAAACCGGCAGAAAAGAGCTTTTCTATCCCTGAAGTCCTTTGTGCCTTTTTGATTTGTTTTTCCACCGGTGAGGTTGTTGTTTTACTCCCCCTGTTTCTGTGGCGCATCTACCAACAGCGCAGAGGGGGGTCCAAACGGTTGTTGCCATCATCGCGATCTGATATTGCCATTGTCATCACCTTAGTCTTTTCTACGCTGCTTAACGTGGTGCAGAGAGAAGGAGGTGGCCCAGGGGTGGTCCACCAGTTCGATGCCATAGGCCATGCTTTAATGACAACGGTTTCACAACAAATGATTTATTTTCCCTGGATGGGCCAAGAGGTGTTGAATACTTGGTCGAGGCTTATGAATCGATGGTACTATTATCTTTGGGCCTTTGTGATTCTAGGGATTTTGATCAAACAAATTTTGTATATGGATAAACAATCGGGTTGGACCTTTTTATTGGGTCTTTCCTGCGCTCTTGGTGTGCCCATGCTGACTTTTGTAGTCCGACCAGATAGTGCCCATGTTTATGCACGGGTGAAGCTTAATTTTATAGATGATATGAACTTTAGGTACTATTTTGTGATGGCTCCGTTTGCTGTGTTGTTGTGGAGTGTTGGGATCCAAGGGTTGGCTCGAAACAATCGATTCTACTGGATTTTCGCCTCTTTATTTGGAGTCGCCTATATCTCCGGGAGCCGGAACGATTTTTATATAAGCCCCCTCGGACTAGATCGTATGTGGGTTCAAGATGTCGTGCCCTTGATCAGTTCGGTAAAGACTGGCTGTCCTAAACAAGCCGTGGTCCCGATTTACCCCAATGGTTGGGTCATTGATTATCATTCTAAGTTTGAAAATATTTGTCCTTAGTTAATGTTACGATGCTTTTAATCCCAGGGGGAGTTTTAATTGTAGTCACGAACAAAGATCTGGTAAAATTGTAAGTCTCCAATAGGGTTGTTATTTTGAAAGGTATACCTCTCATGCAAGAAATCGTTGATCAAGCGGGGAGCCAGCTTACCCCACAGGATCTAAAAGACATTGTAGTCTACATTCCTGCCTACAATGCATCAAAGACACTTCCCAAAGTGCTCGACCGCATTCCTCAGCTCATCAGAGAAAACTGTCGTTGTATCTTGATCATTGATAATTGTAGTACAGATGAGACTTCAAAGGTTGGGCGTGACTATCAACAAAGAGCTGGGTTTGAGAAAGTCACTGTAGTTCGCAATGAGAAAAATCTTGGTTATGGCGGCAGTCAAAAAATTGCTTACCGCTACTGCATCCAAAATAACTGCAGAGGGGTCGTGATGCTTCATGGGGATGCGCAATACGCCCCGGAATTTGCTGGCTACCTTATTCAAAGTGTTGTTGATGGCAGCGCGGACATGGTTTTTGGCTCACGCATGGCTGGCAATCCGCTTAAAGGTGGGATGCCACTACACCGATTTTTAGGTAATCGGGCTCTGACTATTTTTCAAAATATCTTGCTTGGAACGAAAATTAGCGAATTCCATAGCGGGTATCGTGTGTTTTCTGTTAAAGCACTCAATCAAGTGCCTTTTGAAAATTTATCAACCGATTATCATTTTGACACTGAGATCCTAATATTGTTTGTCGAGCATGGATTGAGAATAGCTGAAAAGCCCATACCCACTCACTACGGTGACGAAGAGTGTTACGTCAACATTTGGCAATATGGAATGAATGTCCTTGTGACCACAGTGACTTATTTTTGCCATAAAAATCGACTTCGTCACTCGAATCGATGGGCTGCTCGCCTTGGACAATCGACCTAGTGAAGTGGACAATATGCAGGGCGTCTCCTCCTCCGCCTGATGAGTTAGGTTTCCGCGGTTTTACTAAATCGAAAGGATTTTAGGATGAAAGCTGTGATTTTGGCAGGTGGTCTCGGTAGTCGTCTAAGTGAAGAAACGGTCCTCAAGCCTAAGCCCATGGTTGAGATAGGAAGTAAGCCGATACTCTGGCACATTATGAAGATCTATAGCCACTATGGAATTACTGACTTTGTAGTATGTTTGGGGTATCGGGGTTATGTTATAAAAGAATATTTTGCAAATTACTTTCTTCATAACTCAGATATTACGATCGACCTTAAAAAAAATGGTTTCGACGTTCACTTTAACAAGGCAGAGCCTTGGAAAGTCACTCTGGTTGATACAGGCCTAAATTCAATGACAGGGGGTCGGATTAAGCGTATTCAACATCATGTTGGTGACGGTACTTTTTTAATGACCTACGGAGATGGTCTTTCGGACATTGACATCAATAAACTCGTCGAGTTTCATCGTCGTAGTCAGAAATGGTGTTCTGTCACAGCAATCCAACCTCCCGGACGGTTTGGATCACTCGATATTAATGATAAGGGGGTGGTTAAAAACTTTATTGAAAAGCCCTCTGGCGAAGGAGGTTGGATCAATGGAGGGTTTTTTGTGCTTGAACCGGAGATATTCCGCTTCATTGATCACGATGGCACGACTTGGGAGCAGGAGCCTTTACGAAATCTTGCTTCCCAAGGACAGTTAGCAGCATACAAGCACTCGGGTTTTTGGCAGCCGATGGACACATTGCGGGACAAACAGCATCTTGAGCAGCTTTGGAACAGTCCGAACCCGCCTTGGAAGGTCTGGAATCAATAGTAAGAGTTAACAAGAAGGGTTTAGCATGATTTCTAATCAGATCAAATCAAATATGCAATTAAATCGAGAATTTTGGCGCAATAAAAGAGTTTTGGTTACTGGGCATTCCGGGTTTAAGGGGGGGTGGTTGTCGGCCTGGCTTATCGATATGGGTGCCAATGTAACAGGAATCAGTTTACCACCACAGACGAAACCTTCATTTTTTGAGGCAACTGATCTTGGTGCGAGGATGAAGTCCATTTTTCTCGATATTCGCGACGGGCGGGAACTGGCAAACCAAGTTGTTGCTGCAAATCCAGAAATTGTTTTTCACTTGGCTGCTCAACCTATCGTCATTGATTCCTACAGTGACCCCCTTGGTACCTATGAAACCAATGTCACAGGTACTATCAACCTCCTGGAAGGTATTCGGAAATGTCCAGGCGTGAGGGCTTCTGTCATTGTCACCAGTGATAAATGTTATGAAAATCTTAATTGGGCCTACGGTTACCGGGAAATTGACCGACTTGGAGGTCATGATCCTTACAGCAATAGCAAAGCTTGCACTGAGTTGGTGGTCTCGGCTTATCGTCATTCCTTTTTCAATAAAAAAGGTCAGACAGTGTTGGCGTCCGTACGTGCTGGGAATGTATTTGGCGGTGGTGACTGGGCTCGATATCGACTGATACCCGACTGTATGCGTGCTTATGCTGCTGGTCAAACAATGGTAGTTCGCAATCCCTCCTATACACGCCCTTGGCAGTTTGTGGTAGAGCCCCTTCGAGGTTACTTGCAGGTAGCTCAAGCTTGTTACGAATGGGGAACAGACTTTGGAATGGCTTTTAATTTTGGTCCTAAAGACTCAGATATCTTGCATGTTGAACAAGTCGTCAAAGTTTTTTCGACCCATTTAGGAGTACAACCAGAGCAGTTTGCAATGGCGGCAAAATCGAACGCTGAGACCCTCCATGAGGCGTTTGTTCTCAAACTCGATAGTAGTTTAGCCCAAGAAAAGCTGGGCTGGCGTCAAACAGTCGAGCTACCCCTCGGGCTCAAGTTGACAGCCGAATGGTACAAGGCATACTATTCAAATCCGGATTCGGCTAAAATGTGGAGTTTGACTCTAAGTCAGCTTAAATAGAAGCACGTGAAGAAGATAGGATTGCCTATAAAATGAAAGTGTTGGTAACTGGTGCTACGGGATTTATTGGGTCACATTTTGTTAAAAAATCTTTGGAAAACGGTTGGTCAACCCATGCAGTCGTACGCGAGGGATCAAATCACTCAATTTTGCAGCACGGACGATTATCACCCAGCACCCATCTTTATAACGGTACTCTGGAATCGCTGATAGACATTGTAAATACAACTAAACCGAATGTAGTCGTCCATGTTGCCTCATGCTTTATTGCCGAGCACAAGCCTCAAGACGTTGACAGGCTCGTGTCTTCAAATTTATTGTTTGGCACGCAACTCTTAGAGGCAATGTCATTAGGAGGGATTCGGAACTTTCTAAATGTCGGAACCTCTTGGCAGCATTTTGAAGATCGCGACTACAGTCCTGTTTGTCTATACGCTGCAACAAAGGAAGCCTTTGAAAAGCTGTTGCAGTACTACGTAGAAGTACGCTCCATCAACGCTGTTACCCTCAAGCTCTATGATACCTACGGACCTGGAGATGAGCGAAAAAAGCTTTTTTTTCTCTTCAAAAGCCTGATGAGTCCCTTGGCTAAGCCTCTTCAAATGTCTCCGGGTGAGCAGCTCTTGAATCTAGTGCATATTGATGACGTTATTAGTGCCTTTGAGCAAGCTCTTGCTCTTCTAGAGCGAGGAGAAGCCCCAAAAAACAACTGTTTTACAGTGGCAGCAAGTGAGTCGATCACTCTAAAAGACTTAGTAGCCCTTGTAGAGCAGATCACTCATAAGAAGCTACCGATTGAATGGGGGCGGCGTCCTTACCGTGGGCGTGAGGTGATGCGCCCGTATTCTAGAATTCGTCCAGTCCCAGGATGGAGTCCAAAAGTCTCCCTGCAAACTGGTATAACCAAACTTTTTGTAGAAGAGCACTGATTCATGTTTGAGTTTATCGAAACAAAACTACGAGGCTGCTTACTTATTAAGAGTAGGAAATTTTCCGATAGCCGAGGCGAGTTTTTAAAAGTGTTTGCTAAGTCAGAGTTTAGGAAAAATGGAATCGATTTTGATTTTTCAGAACAGTTTTTTTCTGTCTCCAAAAAGGGCGTCTTACGAGGTCTGCACTTTCAGATCCCGCCTCACGACCACGCTAAGATTGTTTACTGTGTCAGTGGTCAAGTTCTGGATGTCGTAGTCGACTTGCGTAAATCTAGTGCTACCTATGGTCAGCATATTACTATTGAGTTGGCAGAGAACATGAGTGATATACTTTATATTCCCACAGGCATGGCTCACGGATTTTATTCACAAGCAGATAAATCAATAATGATTTATAACGTATCCACGCAGCATGACCCTACTCATGATCGAGGAATTCGCTGGGATTCGTGCAATATCAGGTGGCCAGGAGTGACTCCGGTTCTTTCTGAAAGGGATCAGAGCTTCCCATCTATGGCTGATTTTGATTCGCCATTCTAATAGGTTTCGTGATCATCTTATTGTTTCCATACCAATCCATTTAGTCTTAATAGTTAGGGGATGTTATGACCGATCTTCGTAGCGAAATATTAGCTTTAGGAGCCAAATACTATCAGGAAAAATTCGGGGGCAAGACCCTCGTTCCAGGGGTGGATCAATTGCCAGCAAACGGCAAGGTGATGGCTGCTGATGACCTTGTCAATCTACTTGATTCTTCTTTGGATATGTGGCTCACAGCCGGACGTTTTGCAGACAATTTTGAGCGAGAGTTCGCGACGACATTCGGCTCTCGTTATTCATTACTGGTAAACTCTGGGTCAAGTGCCAACTTAGTGGCATTTTCGGCTCTTACCAGTCCCTATCTCAAGGAACGCGCCCTTAAACCTGGCGATGAGTTTATCACCCCAGCATGCGGCTTTCCGACAACGGTCAATCCAGCGATACAGTTTGGGATGCAGCCGCGTTTTGTTGATGTGGACTTAAAAACCCATAACGTTTTGCCCGAAACCATCGAGCAGGCAATCACACCTAAAACTAAGCTGGTGATGATTGCTCACGCCCTAGGCAACCCGTTTGATTCCAAAAAAGTTGCTGAGATTTGTAAAGCAAGGGGAATCTGGCTGGTTGAAGACTGCTGCGATGCGCTAGGCGCAGAAATCCATGGCAGGAAGGTCGGAACTTTTGGTGATTTAGCAACCTGTAGCTTTTATCCTGCTCATCATATCACCATGGGGGAAGGTGGAGCTGTGATGACTTCGAGTCCCGTACTAAAAAAAGTAGCTGAAAGTTTTCGCGATTGGGGGCGAGACTGTTATTGTCCTCCCGGTAAAGAAGACACCTGCGGGAAGCGTTATGGTTGGAAACTTGGTAAGCTACCGGAAGGTTACGATCACAAGTACATCTATACCCACCTTGGATATAACCTCAAAGTGACGGATATGCAGGCGTCGGTTGGGCTTTCCCAGCTTAAGCGGCTCGACAGCTTTGTAGCAGCACGGCGCAAAAACTTCGGGTTTTTAAAAGCTGAAATATCTCGGCTCGGAGGTGATGAGTTTTTTCACATGCCCCAGGCTACGGAGAACTCTAACCCATCTTGGTTTGGGTTTTTGCTGACTCTTAAGAACCGAGATAAACCCCGGAAAGCTATGTTGCAGTTATTAGAGTCCAAGAAAATCGGTACACGGCTTTTATTTGGAGGCAATTTATTGGCCCAGCCAGCTTACGCTTCAATTAGGCATACAGTGGTCGGTGATCTAGCCACCACCAATCTTGTGATGACTCACTCTTTCTATGTAGGTATCTGGCCCGGTTTAACAGAAGACTGTTTGCGGTATATGGCTCGAACTTTGGTTGAAGGTGCTAAAAACTAGACTTTGGTCCAGGAATCGGGCGGCTAAGTGGTAAGGAGACCTGAATCTAAAATTTCTTGTAAAGTTCATGATTCTCTTTTATCATCAACCTTCTAACTTCGATTAAGAGTGGTGCTTTGGGTTGCCGTAATATCAAATCAGTCTTCCAAGGGATCGGCCTCGAGGTTGTCTTATGACAACTATCCTCGGGCTGCTGAATTTGCGTTACAATAGGAGCAACCCTAGGTATTATCCGGTCCGAGGTCGGTCATCGGGGCCACCACCGGGTAACTCACGGAAGTACCCGTGGGATAGTGAGTCTGGGAAGGCGGCGCATTCAGCGTCGGCGAGATAGGAGCATGTGAGAAATGTCGAAGAAGCTTTTTGTGGGCGGATTGAGTTGGGGTACGAATGACGAAGGCTTAAGGCAGGCTTTTGCGAAATTCGGCCAAATTAGCGAAGCCAAAGTCATTACGGATCGGGAAACAGGCCGCTCACGAGGATTTGGGTTTATCACCTTTTCATCTGACAGCGATGCTATGTCAGCAATGCAAGAGATGGATGGCAAGGAGCTTGACGGGCGTACTATTAAAGTAAACGAGGCCCAAGAGCGTCCTGCAGGTGGTGGCGGTGACCGAGGCGGTGGCGGTGGTCGCGGTGGTGACCGAGGCGGCGGCGGTGGTCGCGGTGGTTACGGCGGCGGCGGTGGCGGTCGTGGTGGTGACCGAGGCGGCGGCGGCAATCGCTGGTAGGATTTGTTTCAAAGACTTAGAAAAAGCTCTTTAAAATAGAGCTGTTTATCCCTATAAGGAGAGGAGCAGCCTGGTCTCAAAAGCCGCAGCCCTCTCCGATATCTTTTTTAATTTTTAATATTTGCTAAAATAGATCCTATGTACTAGATCCTATGTACTAGATCCAAGGTAACAGATCCTGGGTATGAGTTTCTAGGTGCAACCGAGCGACCCTCTTTTTTGGCGTGCAGGTCATTAACCCCCACAGAAAGCTATCTGAGCATTCATGACCCGACACCGAGTGACAATCCTAAAAAACTCGTTTTCTGAACTGAACGCTGTGGAGGGATGGTAGCTCTTGTCCTTGCAGCTCATCAAATCTCTTTTGAGCAAAGCTGCTGGTGCAACAGTTCTCCATATCTTACTGGTTCCCTGGTCTCTAGTGGGGGCGCCTTTCCGCGCCGAATCACAGCCTCTCCCCGAATACCACAACAGCCAAAAAGTCCTTATATCAGCTGAGCTTTTTGAAGCCAATTACCATGCTCCTGAACTCGTGGCAGAGATTATCAAGGCAGGATCCGCTGTGCTGATTGTTGAAAGCTATAAAAATCAGGTGAGTAGGAAAACTCTTGGTCTGAGTCAGAGGATTAAATCGCTGGTGGTGCCCCATAGGTATCCTTGGCTACGGGATTTTGGGCCCATAGTCGTCCGCAAGGGCGGCCAAAAAATCTTTTTAGATCTGGTCTATCCTGTGCCAGAGGACACAGTCCATGAAGGGTTTCCTAGAAGTCTGGGAGCTGGCTTAGGAGTGCCGGTTAAACAAGTCCCCTATCAGCTGGATGGGGGCAATCTCTTGGTTGCCGAGGAGACTTGTGTTTATTCCCAGACCGAAAAAGCCCAGGATGGGCTCAGGCGGATCCTAGAGCTAGAAGTTGGGTGCAAAACCCAGGTGCCCCTTGTAAACCCGCCCCACCCCCATGTGGATATGTATGTGAAACTGCTTCCAGGAAAGGTTGCCGTGGTCTCAAAGATCTTTGCTGAAACCCGCGACCATTGGCAGGCTTATGCTGGATCCCTGCCGGAAGAATTTGTTGATCTTGGAGCCAAACTTGAGGGTGTAGCCCACCAGCTCGCCCCCTATTTTAAGGTGGTTCGTATACCTATGCCGCTCCCTTTTCGAGGGGGATTTCGCTCCTATACCAATAGTGCCATCGTCAACCAAACCGTCATCGTCCCCTCCTATCGTAAGTTTGGTTGGAGTGAGGGGGATTATCCCGATAGGGACCTGACTGGATTTTATGAGCAAAAAGTGAGGGATGTTTATCAGTCATTTGGCTACAAGGTAAGTTTCGTCAATTCTGACGCTCTCATCTATAACGGTGGATCCTTCCACTGCGTGTTGTTGCAGATTCCTTAGGGGTAAGATAGATCGAGATTTTTTTGTATTTTTTGTTTTTTGGAAAGGGAAATATTCGTGGCAGAGCATTGCAATCTCTATGATCGGGCAAAGTATTATGACATCATTTTTAAAAGAGATGTCACTGGAGAGGTGGGTTTTTTTAAAGACCTCTATCGCAAGCATACGGGTAAGGATTTTGAAAGGGTGTTAGATGTGGCCTGTGGACCGGGATATCATGCTCGAGCGTTAGCTCTTCAGGGATACAAGACTTATGGGCTGGAGCTACGGGCGGAGATGCTGCGGTTTGCTGCCGAAGAAACCGCACTGGAAACACCGCTCCAAGGCAAGGGTTCAGAGCCGGAATGGATCGAAGCCGATATGCGAACATTTAAGCTGAAACAGCCGGTGGATATGGCGTTTTGTGTATTCGATGGGCTTGATTGTTTGTTAACAAACGAAAACCTGAAACTTCATTTCCAAGCGGTCGCGGCAAATCTTACCCAAGGTGGTTTGTATCTAATCGATCTCAGTCATCCGAGCGAGATCGACTGGACCCACTATAAGAAATTTCACTATTCTGGCCAAAGAGACGGCATAAAAGTCGACATTCATTGGGCGACCAATGACCCGACCTACGACCTAGCGACAGGGATTGCTAAGGTCGAAGTCAAGATGCTGGTTGATGACCATGGGCAAAAGTTCGAGGTGGTTGATATCGCTGAGGAGCGATTGATGTTTCCCCAAGAGATTAATCTCTTGGCGGAGCTTTCGGGGGCTCTGAAAGTCCTTGCTTGGTACGGTGACTTTGATATCAACAGACCGTTAGATTCGAGTCCTAAATCACGACGGATGATCGGCGTCCTTCAGAAAATTGGGTGAGGATTGGAAAGGATATTAGGATGACCGTTAGCAAACCACGCAAAAATCTAGCCATTCCTATAGGTACTCCTAGACGAAAGACCCATTTTGTCTCGATGAAATTGGTCCGAAGAATTCGACCCGAAAAAGGGGGCTACGGGGTCTTTGCTGCCGAAGATATCGCCAAGGGAACCCTCCTTGTGGTTTGGGGGGGGACGGTCATGACACTCGATGAGCTAGCATCCCAATCCCAAAGGGCTAGACGCCATAGCCTGCAAGTCGAAGAAAACCTCTATCTGGTCAACCAGGATCTTCCCGAAGTGGGTGACTATATCAACCACTCCTGCAGTCCAAATGTTGGTATGGCGGGGCAAACAGCTCTGATTGCCATGCGGGATATCCATAGCCGCGAAGAAATCTGCTACGACTATGCCATGTCGGATGGAAGTCCCTATGATGAGTTTCTGTGCTCTTGCCAGTCTCCCTTGTGCCGCGGTGTGGTCACGGGGAGCGATTGGATGATTCTTGATTTGCAAGAGCGTTACCGCACTTATTTTTCGCCCTATCTCCAAAGGCGAATAGCCGCGTTGCAAGAGTCACAAAACTCCTCCAAAGGTTCTTTCGAAAGGGAGCGGGCGGGTGGGTTTGGAAAAGACGCGGAGTTTGTGTTGGTTTCAGACTACGTTGCCAAAAACCTTTAACGGTCATAGCTGCTACTGTCACAGAAATCTGTACCGAGTCTGGTTTCGCACGCCACTAACTTCAAGCAAGCCGTCAGCCACCGCCTGAGAGAGGTCTCTCGCAGCCGTCGCCGAAGACAGTGACTTAAAGATCTTTAAGTAATCCTTGCGTGCAAACCACTGGGATCCGAGTTGTGAGCGGGCCTGCTTGATCCTCGAATCAGGTGAGGATGGCTCGACCCGGAAAGATTGCCAGAGGTCTTTGAGGGCTTGCTCAATGGCCTGCAGGGAAAATTCGACAAAGAGCGTACAGTCACCGCTAAGGTCGCTTGTTCTCAGCACTTGGTAATACTCTGTTTGTCTTGCTCTGATCACGCTTTCGACTGGAAGCATGGTAAAAATAGGGTTGTCGTCAACCAGAATGACGTGTTGCCATAGTCGGCCTACGCGACCGTTGCCATCGCTGAACGGATGGATAAATTCGATTTCATAATGGACTGCGCAGGCGACCACAACCCGCGGCACGTTCCGACTGGTTCTGATGTAGTTCATTAAATCAGCCATCAACTTGGGCACCAGCGGAGCCTTAGGCGCTACATGTTGTACTTTGCCACGACTGATAATGCCAACATTTCCAGAGCGAAACTTACCGGCGTCGGCGATCAGGCCATCCATGAGCAAGCCGTGGGCTTGCTTAAAATCACGCACGGAGTGGGGAGCAAAATCCCCCGCCGCAGCATAAGCATTGTTGGCATTCGTGACTTCGAGGATGTCCTTAGCTGGCGCGATGACCGGTGAACCGTCAAGAATCGTGCTCACCTGCTCCAGGCTGAGGGAATTTCCCTCTATGGCACAGCTTGATTGCACCGAGCGCAAACGATTTCGCCGTCGTAACTCTGGGCGGACCGATCCGGTGGTGGCGCCTTCGAATCTCCCCAATAGCAGTTGAATGTTGGCGACCGAGGTTAGGATATTGTTTGTTAACTTAAATGGAGGCTGGTAAGTCAAAGTTTTTCAGTCCTGCTTGATCAACCTCATGCTGCCCTGCCGTGTCCGGCGGCTCGGGGTTGTAGTATCAAAAAATGAGTCTCGATGATCGTATCATATGATACGATCACATGATACGATCAGATGCCCATTTCACTCATGGGAAGCGGTGATTTCGACGTGGCATGACTGGCCTGTGGACTCCTGACCCGAGGGTGGGAGGAGGCCAATGGGACTAATCTTCGAGCAGACTGCGGAGCATCCAAGCGTGTTTCTCGTGGAGCTGGAGTCTTTGAGTGAGCAGGTCTAAGGTTGCTTGGTCATTTGCTTTTTCTGCGTCAGGGTAGACTGTCCGAATGGTGCGGACCAGGATTTCCTGGCCTTCGAGGAGTTGGGCAATCATGTCCTTGGACTTTTCGTTGCCAGTGGCTTCGGTGATGGCGGTGAGCTGGCTAAAAGCCTTATAGGATCCTGGCGCATACTCACCGAGGGCCCGGATTCTTTCGGCAATCAGATCGACCGCTAAGGACAGCTCTGTGTATTGCGTCTCAAACATCAAGTGAAGGGTTTGGAACATAGGACCTCTGACATTCCAATGATAATTGTGTGTCTTGAGGTATAATGTATAGGAGTCAGCTAATAACTTGCTGAGACCTTTTGTAATCTTTGTACAATCAACATCGTTGATTCCAGTATTGATCTTCATCATTTCACTCCCTCTTAAAATATTACCAAATTAAAATAAGGTACCCCAAAGCTTCTTTGGGACTTGAATGGACACCAGCTGACAACGGTTTGAAAGTATTATATTTTTTCAATTAATTCAAGCTTTGTTTGCTACCTACCGATGATTTTAATATGGGATGACGGTATAGGGGCTTTAACATGAGGAGGAATTATGAATCCAAAAAACATCTGGCGAGTGACCTTAGCGTTTATATGGCTCACCGCCTGCCAGGGGTCAAACCCTCAAGATCGTGAGACCGATCGCCGAAAGGCCTCACCCCAAGAGGCCAATGCTTCCAATGAGCCACGGAAACTCAAACATGAGGTCGATGAGGTTCCAGCCAATCTCAAAGCAAATCTTCAGGGATTTGATGTGTTTTCATGTATACAAAAATCTATTGACCCAGAGACTAAAAAAGCAAAAATTGAAATATGTTTCGAAGTCTCGCGCCAAAATCTTGGAAACGATGACACGGCCATTCAGGGGGCGAGGGCATATTGCGCCCATAATGAATGGGTCTCAGGAAAGCAATGTCCAACATCGGGTGTGGTGTCGGTCTGCAAGGGAGCAGTACTTGCCACTGGCCTTACCTATGACAAGTATGGCTATGATAAAAGCAACACCGTGGACGAAGAGTGCGCGGCAAACGGCGGCAGGCAAGTGGCTGGCCTCAAATAGGGGTTAAAACCCTAGATTTCTGGCCCCATATAGGTGTGGTTTAGGTTTAGTCGACGCCAATTTGCATTTTGTTTGCCCACTTGGGGCGAAGTCTCCCAAGGGATTTGTGCTTCCAAGTGCAGCGTCGGGGGGTGGCAGCGTTCAGCATGGTAAGATGTGCCACTAGGGAGTGTGATGCGCACGCAAAACTGGAGTTTAGAATATTTTCTATGCCCTTCGATCTGGGTCAGTGGTGAAGCGATATGGGCACTCCAGACATAGGGGCCGATCGCTTGGGCTTCGACGGCACCAGAGCGCTCCCAGCTGATAGGGCCTGCCTCCCCTTGGTCGTTGATCTCAGTACCCCCAAGGCCATAGATGATTTCGATTTGACTCCCATAGGGTAGGTCATCTTGATAAAAGTTTACAACCACGTCACCATAAACTACGGAAGGTTGGTGCAATTGTTCTTCTGTAACGCTTGGGGTCGTTGACCACATGGGCGTTATCGATAAGGCGTGGGGGATGGGATCCACATAAAACCGCCCATCGACCCAGGTGTGGATGCCAGCGTAGGCTGTGGCTCCCCCTAGCCAAGGCTGTAGGAGGGTGGTGATCAAAACAAACTTCAAGACAAAGACCCAAGTCCGAACTTGAAAAGTCTGTCTTTTATTCCCAGAACCCAGGACCTTTTCTTTGAGGGGCATGTGGTTTTGGAATAACATGAAGACCTCCGTGCATTTCTGATGTATTGAAGCAAAGCTCCTAGCATCTAGCACTATTTTCAGATTTTTGAAAAGGGTTTCGCGGAGAGTTTTTGCTTAAGATCATGAAAAGTCTGGAACCTTAACCCTAAAATTTACTATAATTTAATAATCTCAGAGTGTTATTTTAATTCAGTCGTCTAGGAAAAACCCCAATGCAACCCATCATCAGCTGCCAAAATCTCTCAAAATCATTCGGTGGGCGAGTCCTCTTTAAAGACCTCAGTTTTACCATCCAAGAAGGCGACCATATGGGGATCATCGGCCCTAATGGTATGGGTAAGAGCACCCTCCTGCGGCTATTGGCCTCCATAGACCAGCCAGATGGGGGGAAGATCACGCGGCGTCGCCAGCTGAAAGTATCGGTGATGGAGCAGGCTGCAAACTTTAAGCCAAGCGATACGCCGCGATCCATCGTCACGGAGGCCTACCAACAAACCTCCAAAGAGGACGGGGAATATCAGACCAATATGATCCTTGACCGCCTCGGGTTTGGGACGGCGACGGCTCCCATAGATGTCCCTGTCAAAGAGCTTTCGGGGGGATGGCAACGGCGGGTCCTACTCGCAGCCGCGCTGGTGAGCGAACCAGATCTAGTGTTTCTGGACGAACCCACCAACCATCTGGATTTAGAAACCATACTCTGGCTTGAGGACTATCTCAAAAGGGCTCCCTTTACTTGGGTCTTGGTGAGCCATGATCGGATGTTTCTGGAAAAAACCACTACCCGTATCTTGGAGATCAATCGGGTTTTTCCCCAAGGTTCCCTGGGATTTTCGGGGAGCTATACTGCATTTATGGAGCAAAAAGCCGCTTTTTTAGAGGCCCAGCAGAATCAGGCAGAGTCCCTTGCCAATAAAGTGAGGCGGGAGGTGGAGTGGCTAAGAAAAGCTCCCCAAGCGCGGGCCACCAAGGCAAAGGGGCGGATTAAAGAGGCCCAAAAAATGATCCAGGAGCTCGCAGATGTGAAAGGGCGGCTTGCGAAAAATCCCGAAGGTGCAAAAGTCGAGTTTGCCGATAGCAATCGACAAACAAAACGGTTAGTTGTTTGTGAAGATGTGGGGCTGGAGTTTGGAAAGCGGCCGATCCTAAACGATGTGCAATTGGTCTTACGTCCCGGAATGAAGCTGGGACTTATGGGGCCCAATGGAGCGGGAAAATCCACCTTGCTGCGGATGCTCGCAGGACTGATTAAGCCGACCCAGGGGACTGTCGTACTTGCTGAGGGTCTTCGCATTGTTTATTTTGATCAGAACCGCGACCAGCTCGACCCTAAGGCGACCCTTAAGCAGACTCTCGCTCCCCACGGTGATAGTGTTTCCTTTCAAGACCGCATGGTCCATATCACCACCTATGTGAAACGATTTAATTTTACCGTAGAGCATCTTGAGGTTCCCGTGCGGGAGTTGTCAGGAGGGGAGCAGGCCCGCGCTCTTATTGCCAAATTAATGCTAACACCTTCGGATCTCTTGCTCCTCGATGAGCCTACCAACGACTTAGATATTCAAACCCTGGATACGTTAGCCGCGAGTTTAGAGGAATTTGCAGGGGCTCTGGTCTTGATTTCCCACGATCGATATCTGATTGACCAAGTTTGCAACACGATCGTGGCCATCAAGCCCCAAGGAAATCTCGGATACTATGCAGATCTTGAACAGTGGGAGACCGACTTACAAAAAAATACTAAAAACGCCGCCAAAAACCCCGAGGTTCCCGCAGCCGGTGACAGAGCAACACCGCCAGGATCTGGCAAAAAAACCAAGGCCCAAGGAAAGCTCTCCTATCTTGAGCAGCGGGAGTTTGATGGAATGGAGCGGGCGTTAGAGGAGGCGGAAAAAGAGCTGGCAGTCTGTCAAAGAGAGCTTGAGGATCCAAAGATTGCAGGTTCTGCTGGGCGGCTTATAGCAGCGTCTAAAGCCTTCGAACTCGCCCAGGCCAAGGTGCAAAAACTTTACGAGAGGTGGCAAGAGCTAGAAGCCAAGCTTGAGCAAATCCGCTCAGACTCCTAGAGAGGCCGCGGTGGCTTCGGAGGTCACCAGAGCCATGTCCTCTAAGACCGCTCTGCCGACGCGGACTCCATCCAGAGCAGCACTGACAATGCCCCCCGCAAACCCAGCCCCCTCACCGGTAGGGAACAACCCTCGGTGGGAGACCGATTGGAACCCCTTGTCACGCATCATCACGACGGGAGAGGAGGTTTTGGTTTCGACCCCGACCACCATGGCTTCGGGGTGAAGAAAACCTCGCATTTTTTGGTTGTAATCACCTACTGCTTGTCGCAGAGAGTCGGCGATAAACGAGGGCAGAATTTTATCCATCCTCGCACTTTGGATGCCTGGCAAGTAACTGGAGGTAAGGGTCCCCTTGGATTTTTGTCCTTTGACAAAATCCAAAAGCCTTTGGGCCGGAGCGTGGTAGTTGCCGCCGCCTTCACGAAAGGCATGGCGCTCGATGGCCGCTTGAAAGTGCATCCCGTCTAAGGGATGGCCCTTAAAAAAATCTTGGCGCATGACGTTGACCACGACTGCCGCATTAGCAAAGGAGCTATTTCGGGCGTAGTAGCTCATGCCGTTGATCGCCAGGTGACCCTCCTGGGCATTGGTCGGGAGCAGGTGGCCCCCCGGACACATGCAAAAAGTCCAGATCCCACGGTCGCCTTTTTGGGCCGCCAGTTTATACTCTGCTGCTGGCAAGAGATCACATTGTCCATACTGGATTTTGTTGATGACATCTTGGGGATGCTCCAACCGGGCCCCCATGGCAAAGGGCTTGGGAGCCATGGCCAGGCCCCTTTCAAGGAGCATCTCGTAGGTGTCTCGGGCTGAATGACCCACCGCGACGATCAGGTGGTCCGTCTTAAGGCTTTGGCCATCTGAGAGATGGACGGTATACCGCGCCCCTCCCGTCGACAGGCTGGGGGAATCGTCCTCTCCATGGTACTGGAAGTCGGTCCATTGGGTCTCAAAGAGAAACTGGCAGCCGAGATCAAGCAACTCCTGGCGCTGGGCGTGGGCGATTTTAAGGAGGTTGTCCGTCCCGATATGGGGATGGGCTTCATAGAGGATCGATTCGGGAGCGCCGTGCCGCACCCACTCCTGGAAGAGGTATTTGACGTAAGGATGGTTGCGGCCACAGGTCAATTTGCCATCGGAAAAGGTGCCTGCACCGCCTTCCCCAAAACAGTAATTTGATTTTGCGGAAAAGCCTTCGCCCCTTCGCAATTTACCCACAGTCTTTAGGCGTTTTGCAACGGTCTCGCCCCGCTCGACGATGATCGAGGGTTGCCCACTCTGGGCAAGGATCAGAGCGGCAAAGATTCCGGCGGGGCCGCTGCCAATAATCACAGGCATATGTCTTACGGAGCCTGTCTTGATTCCTTGGAGGGGATGGAGCTGCTGAAGGGGGTCTGTCGCGCCCTCGATCACCTCGCAAGAAGCACTGTGTTTTGCAGCAAAATGGGCTTCGCTATGAAGGGGGTTTGTTAGGGAGTTTTCAAGGGAAATGTCGAGCTGGTAGCGATAGACGATCCTAGAGTTTCGTCTCGCATCGAGGGATTTTTTATGGACTCTGAGCTGGAGGATATCGTCGGTAGAAATCTCTAGGGTTTTAGCAGCATAGCGTTTGAGGAGGAGGGGATCTATGGCATTAAAACCCTGTTTAGATGTGGTCCCCTCAGGCCCGGCTGCTTTGGTCTCATGGACTTCTTGCACAGGGATTTCGATATTTTTGACCCGAAGGACCATGATAGAGAGCTCCTAGAAGTAAACGAGAAGCCTCGTACCACAAAACATCCCCCAGTGGATAGGGTAAAAATCAAAATCCCCAAAGGGGACTTGATTTTTTCTTTGAATTTCAGATACTTGACGATTAATGGCTTGAAACGATTTGGCTGGTGATCGCTTCACGCAGAGGTTTGCCATGGACATGGATCTTTTGGCCGTTGAGGAAAAACGTCGGGGTCCCCGTCACGCCGATTTTTTGCATTGCCTTAGCGGTCGCGGTGACAAAACCTGCCGCTTCAGGTGTGGCCAAACAGGTTTCAATCTTTGCTGCATCTACCTGGGATTCTTTGGCGACTTCGAGCACAGGATCTTTAGAGTCAGCGTCGGTCATCTTCCAGCCTTTGGTGCGGGCGATCCGAAAGGCGGCTTCATGGTATTTCCAAAAAGCTTCGTCCCCTTGTTGTTTCGCACAAAAAGCTCCACGAGCTAAAGCACCGCTCAGGGTTTCATTGCGAAGGCTATAGGGGACGGGAACAAAGCGGACTTTATCGCCTAAATCTTTTACGATTTGGTCCATCTCTTCGGCAGCGGCTTGGCAATGGGGGCAAAGGTAGTCAGCGACTTCCACAAGAGTATTGGCGGCACTTGCCGGACCTTTTGCCGTAAAGGGCGAGATATCGATGGTGACTTTAGGGGAGATCGGTGCGGGGAGGAGCAGTTTGAACCGCTGGCTGGTTTTAAGCTCTTCGCTCTTGCTACGAATGAGATCGTTGAGTTTTTGGCTTTTGAGGTAGCGGTTGATGTCGGGCTTCAGCTGCTCAAAGGATGTGCCTTCGGGAAAACGAGCTTTGTTTGCTTCGTAGAGGGATTTAGCTTCTTCGTCGGTTGGTGAGCCTACATCCACGAGTTCTTCGAGGGGGGGTAGTGGATCACTCGATTCCTTGCCTTTTTCCTTAGCCAAGGATTTTTGAAGGGCTAACTGGGTAAGGGTGGTTGTGAGTCGTTCGTATGATTCGTGCCTTATGTCATAGGTTTGTGCTTGAGTTTCGGCTCCTAAATCCTTTTCTGAGTAGGGTTTTCCGTCCAGCTCAAAAAGCACTTGGGTATCATTTGTTGCGTTAGCAGGAGAAGCCGCGTTTTGTGCAGCAGGAGTCGAAGATGATGGGAGGGGTGTGGGTGCGGTGGTTTTTGGGGACTTTGACACATAGACTGCGCCCCCACCGAGTGCCGCTCCGACAATAAGACCGCCGATGACGCCAGCAACTGAATTCATATAAACCTTTCAAGAGATCAAAATAGAGGTTTGCCCTTAAGACCCTAGGATCTCTCCCATAGTCTTTTTACCAATCTGTGCACTTGGCAGCTCTATTCTGGATGATTCCCTTGATTAAATCAATCAGTTCCCATAGGGATGCAGCGCTTTTTTAAAAGTTTCGTCAGGTTACGCGTGTGAGGCGGATATAGTGCATCAATAGCGGGTCCGTTCCCCCATAGCGCGCCGAGGCCAGACACTCGATATCTCCATGGTCCATCAGTTTTTGTATAGCTTTTCTCAGTCCTGCTGCTGTCAAGTGCATAGATTCGAGGGTCTCTTTTGCATAGACGTTGCTGGCTTGAAAGGTTGCCTCATGGGCTAACTTTTTGAGAAAACCGACTTGACCGGCCGACAGTCTTTCCAGTTTTGATTCGTAATATGAGGATCTGCTCGACACATACTCAATAATCAGCTTTTCTATCAATTCATCAGTGAATTTTTGGTCAGAAAAACGGCTGTTGGCTTCAAAGCAGATCCGGTGAATGGCCTCAGGCGATCTGAGCAGTCGATTCTGCAAATGGATCAACACATCATCGGAACAAAGCTTAAGTTGTCCTGTTAAGCGCTCTCTGAGATAATTCGAGTATTCCTCGTATGGAATCTCATCAACCTCAACAGTGGCGCCCCAGTCGGCGAACGGTGCGTCCTTTTTATGAAAGACCTCTACGAGCAGGTGTCGCTTCGATCCTAGACAGATGATCGGCATATCCAGCGGCAGCTCCTCAAACTTGCGTCTGAGCAATGCTTCCGCTCCGGAAACCTTGGCAATGTCTTGAAATTCGTCAAAGCAAAGTAGACATGGCTTGCCGCTTTTATGCAGATCGGCAAGTTTGTCGAGCAATATGTCAATCGCAATGATGTTTTTGCCGCGCACTGAAAGACCAAATTCCATTTTGCCGTCGTCAGCAAGCGTATAAGTCGGCGATAATCCCTTGAGGATCTCCACTGCCGACTGCAGAAAGGATCTGACCTTGGCCTTCCTTTGCAGCTCGGAGCTAAAACTCTTCGTAAAGCGTTCGTTGATATCGTCAAGGCTTTTAACGTGCATGAATTCGGTGTAAATGGTCAGGCCGTTTTTCCGGCCCTTATGCCAAAACGGTATGATGATGTTTTTCACGATGGAAGTCTTCGCCCTGTTTCGTCTGCCAAAAAGGACTACTTTTCTGCCATCGTCTATGAAACGTTTGATTTTTTCTACGCAGCTCTTTTGGTTGCAGATGTTTTCCTCATCGACAAGCGCATCAAAAACAAATCTCTTCACGGTGCTGCCCTCAATTGATCCAAGTAGTATACATACCGATAGGTATATTACATAATCCCCGGTATATCTTCGACTTTAATGATGTAATATACTGTTATTATTAATGTATGAATATTATTCCGTTAGGTATGAATACAAAATAGATTCATTAATGGCCAAACCTGGCAGCGATTAAAAAAACACCCACCTGGTGCAGATACGCGTCCAAAACTGCTTGATAGTGCCCAGGTTATTGTGATGTTGAAGGGGGTTGGAGCGGGGTGGAGGGGGGATCTTGCGTGATACTGGGATCATTGCGTGATACTCTGATAATTGCGTGATTATGTATGATTGGCATCTAGATGGCAGTTTGGGTTTAAACTCAGTAAATTTTATATCATATTGTTTTTATTGAATTTAATAAAAATATATGGTGACGATTGCGTGATATTTGATATAATTTTTTTGCACAAGTTACTGCGATAGGGGACTATGTGACCGATTTCCCAGCTCGAGAAGATAAGAGGACCGAATTCAAATTAAATTTCAGCAATATGCATGGAATATTGAAGACATGCGCTGCTTTTGCCAATACCGCCGGTGGCAGCGTGTTTGTGGGGATCGGTGACAGAGGCCACATAGAAGGAGTATGACGCCAGTGTGACCTCGTCTTTGGCAAGCGTTAAAGATCTTGATGCCGGCCTACTCACGGTGGCCTATGGCAATTTTTCTGAGGACGATCTGTGTCGAGAGTCTGTTCTTGTCAAAGACATTGACTCTACGGCGAGACCAACTTTAGCGGCACTGATGGTTTTTGGCCACGAACCGCAAAAATTCCTTTATGAACGAGGTGTGATTGTTACAAAATTTGCCGGCATAAAAGGGCGAAATATTGTTAGGTCCACTGAGGTCTCGGGTTCCATAGGCAAATTAACTACCGATGTTATCGCCTTGATAAACGAATACACCACCGAAAAATATGTGATGACCGATCAGATTTATCTGAGACCAAAACTGTTTTTTCCGGACATAGCACTTCGCGAACTTATCTTAAATGCCCTTATCCATCGAAAATACCAAATAACAGCTCCGACCAAAGTGGCTATTTACGACGACCGAGTCGAGATTTTCAGTCCTGGCGAGTTGCCGCCTGCAATCACACTAGAGAGTCTGGGCGATGGTACCAGCCAAATCAGAAATGTGCATATTGCCAAGTTTGCTCGTAAAGTGGGACTTATGGAAAAGCTGGGCAGCGGCATCCGCGAAGCGAAGGAAGCACTGGCTCATGCCAGTATCCCGCCCCCAGTCTTTATTGAACAGGCTACAAGTTTCAAATGCGTAATCTTTCGCGCCAAGACTGTTGGCAAAAGTGACAATCCAAGACAGATCGCCTTGGATTTCCTGCAAGAAAACACGTGGATCAGTAAGAGGGACTTGGTGAAATCTGGAGTCTCAGATCGTAATGCGTCTTTAATCCTAAAAAAGCTTTTGGAAGAGGGGCTCTTGCATCGGGAGGGGGCTGCACGAGCCACTCGCTTTCGAAAAAAGTCGAATGCCTAGGAGTCATAAATTGTCTGGTAAGTGCTGTATCGGGTAAAACGTACCTACCTTACGGTGTTGGTTCCTAGTATAAACATCCCACAAAAATTTAATGGGGGGTGTCCTTAAAATTCATCCTGAACCAGCTGGATTCTCACAAACGACGGGTATGGCAGAGGCTGGGGAAACTTGATCACATTAAGAGTCCTTGTGTAGCTGGTGGTGATCACATCATTCACCCATACGGTCCAGACCTGGTAGTCGGTGGGGGTTGGGATTTTTTCCAGCTTCAGTGTGAACTCTTGGAAGGACGCAGCGACATAGCGGTATTCCACCCGAGCTGATGTGACCGTATCTGGAAAGTTGCAGTTTTTAACGTTGACGACGGGACCGACGATCACCACGTTAGCGGGGGGGCAGACCATGGTTCCTGAGCTGACGCGGACTGATCCAGCGAGGGGATTTTGCGGGAGAGGGATATCGTAGGTTTTTTGGCTAGGATCCTGAAAGCGAACGGTCACCTTACGACCCTCAATAAACTCATCAGGATTCACGGTCATGATCCCAGCGGCGTAGGTGACGCGGATCGGGACGAGGGTGATGGTATCAAAAGCATCGAGGTCAGCCGGTGTTCCGGGTGGAGCCAAAAAGGGATATTGGTAGACAGGAGAGCCGATCACAGCATAGCTAAACTCCAGGGTGGCCCCTTCGGGGGGAGCGGTGTTAAAGGTGATGATTCCGACAGCTTCGGCGACGGTAAAATCTGTTGTATCAACCCCGTTGATTTTGACTTTAAGAGTGCCCGCTTTGATCTCCTCGCCCACGGAAAATCCAGTCTTGAACTCCACGGCGCCGAAATAGGCGACGGTGATTTTAGCCCCGATGGGAGGAGGTACGATAAAGTCGATCAAGGCTTCACCGGGGTTGATCACATAGTCGGCGGGGTTCACGATGGCCCCATTCACAGTCACGATCGCCTTGCCATCGTAGGGTCCAAATCTGAGTTTAAAAGCGGTTTGAGGTGGCTTCACATCGTAACGGTAGTTGATGGCGATGGCAGCCCCGTCCGGAGGGGGAGGGGTGATGGTCACCGTGCGGCCTTGGATGGTGATTCCCTGTTTAATTTCAGTGGCGTTGACAAACACCCTGAGGGTGGTCGGCTCAGGTTCAAATTTCAGGGTAAACTGGGCATTGAGAGAGTCCAGCATATCTTTAGAGATTTGATTGAGTGCTTGGGTGTAGTCCTTAGCGCAGATATTTCCATAGGTGCCTTTAGTCGCGGTGATCAACTCAGCGTAGGTCTTAGCAATATGTTTGCCCTCGGGACACTGATCAGCGGGGATATTGGGATGCCAGACGATTCCGTAGACCCGAGCATTTTTGCCAGGTTCTCGAATGGTGCTTAAATAATCTAACAAGTAGCTAGCGTAGGCATGGGGCTTATTGCCGCATTGCCGACCGTTGCTGCAATTGTCTTCGTCACTCACAAAGACGACCGCTAAGGTGGAGTCGTTGCGTATCCAGGGTTCGGTCATACAGCTCGATGACAGAGACCTCACGGCGTTCAGGAGACCTTTTTCAACCCAGTTGCCTCGGGTGCCAGGTGATACCGCTGCTGAAAACCGGGTCTTTGCATCTACATCACCTTTTTTGATCAGTGAACGGAGGCAGCCTTCTTGGCATCCCGTGGTGGTTACACCGATCGCCCAGTTAGTCTTGTCGATCGAGGCGAGAAGTGCACTGAGTTTGGTGGAGAGATTGGCCTGATTATCTTTCATAGAAGGAGAGTCATCGACCACGAGGAGGATATCTAGGTTGCGCTCTGCCATTTGTCCAAAGCGTTCGACCACCGCTTGGCCCGTGGGAACCTGCTCTAAGCGATCGAGGTAGGCTGGACGGAGTGCCTGTTGGACGGTTTTCTTGCGTTTGATGTCAGGCTTTATCATGGTGAATTGGTGCAACAGGAGGGGGTTGCCAAATTCCTTTTCGACGACGGCTTCTTCTGTGAGATGGGCCGGAAAAGTGGATTCGGTGGTGACTGTCCTGCGAGGGGGTTTAGGGGGATCGATAGGGCCGGGAGGGAGCGGCTCAGGAGTGACCGGAGGTGGCATCACAACTGGACCTTCAGGGGGTAGTTCAAGGGGTGGTGCTGGGAGCGGGGGTTCTTGAATTGGAGGTTCCCCTGGGACGGCAGCAGGCGAAGGTGCTGGTGCGGCTGGAACCGGTGGCAGAGTTGTTCCAATGTCTTGGATAGAATTGGTGTTGGCTTCCGGTCCGGGACTGTCTCCAACACTGTCCAGTGAGTCGCCTTGGATAAGGTTGACCTTTTCCTTAAACGAAGGTTTTTCTCCGCAGGAGCTAATGGCAAACATAAGGGCCAAGTGATGCACTGTGGTCACAAGTAATTTCACATTAATTTTCATATAGAGTCTCTCCCCAAAAGTGCGTGCCCCAACATGGAAGCACTAAATCAACGAAGGGGGGTCGACTATTTTTGGTAAACACTAAAGTTATTTTTTTAATATATTAAAATCATAGGCGGTTTTTTTAGGTTATTCTAAACACTACCAAAACTTTGCTTAGTATTCGTTTTAATTTAATGGCTTTAACCATTAAAAAATGGTACCTTAACCCTGGGATTTGCCATAGTGGGCATCCTTTAGATCTGGCCTCGTCGGATCTTGATTTAGTAAGAGTGCTTGGGTTGTTTAGCTCGAGCCAATATTCAAGGAATTGTGAGTATGACAAGGAAATTGTTTGTGGGTGGCCTAAGCTGGAACACCAATGATGATGGTTTGCGTCAGGCGTTTGAGCGTTTTGGCCAGATCGATGAAGCCAAGGTGATTCTAGATCGGGAAACGGGTCGTTCACGTGGATTTGGGTTTGTGACCTTTATGGAATCAGGGTGCGCTCGCAACGCTATCTCCGAAATGAATGGTTCAAGCCTTGACGGTCGTAGTATCAAAGTAAACGAGGCAGAAGAGCGTCCTCGCCAGTCCAGCGGTGGTGGCGGAGGCGGACGGCAAAGCCGCAGCGGCTACTCTGATGGTAACCGTTGGTAAAAACTAGTTAAAATTTGATTAGTCTATAAGTAGCGCCGGCTTTTTGGTTTTCATGAACGTGCTTTTGTGGCCCATCTGAAAATAGAAAAAGACGGCGCTCTTTTATTTATATGATCGTTCATTTTAGAATTAGGCGGCCGACTTCATGAGAAAAATTGGTGACATCACGGGCCTTGAAGCCTCCGAAAGGTTTGTAGCTTATTTGCGTTCTATAAAGATCGAGGGAGAAGCGCGGGAGGAGGAGGGTGCTTTTGGAATCTGGGTTTATGACGAGGACCAGATCAACCAAGCTCGGGAGTCCCTAGGGATTTTTAAACAAAATCCCGATAGCAATGAATTTTCGAAAGGGGTTTTAAAAGCCTTTTTGAAGTCTCCCAAAGCTGAAGTTCCCAAAGGTCCCCTTAAAAGTCCCAAGCCCCTGAGAGGCGCCAGATTAACCTCTGGATTTTCGACCACAGATATCCCGATCGTCTGGACGGTGATCGTGATCTGCGTCACTCTCCGACTGATTGCCCAAGCTCCCCTTTTTAAACCCTATATCGACTATTACTTCCAATTTAACCCCAAGATTTTCGATGGCCAAATCTGGCGTCTTTGGACTCCTATTTTTCTCCACGGTGGGCTGCTCCATCTGTTTTTTAATATGTTTTGGGTCTTCGATATCGGCGGGGATATGGAAAGGCAGGAAGGGAAACTCTTTTTTGGGGTTTTTATAGCCGTCGTGGGTGCTGTTTGTAATACCCTCCAATTCCTGGTTTCAGGTCCCTATTTCGAAGGTATGTCAGGAGTTGTTTACGCTATGATCGGCTATGTGTGGATGATGACCCGTTACCAGCACAATTCCCGGTATTCTATGAGCGATGCCATGATGTTGTTTATGGTTGCCTGGATTGTAGTCGGACTTATGTTTGATGACCTACGAATCGCCAATACCCAGCATATAACAGGAATCCTCTTGGGGCTTAGCCTGGGATCATGGCGGTCCGGACACTTCAAGACCTATCTGCGGCGAATGAGGAGGCGGTAAAACCGGACTTCCATGGGAAATCTTATGGTCAAAGTATAGTAAATAAGGGATAAAAAAATATCCCTTCAGCCTCTCCTGGTCTATCTATATGTTGCAGACAGAATGATGGCCCTAGACTATTCGTGTAGCTGCTGCGCAGGAGGTGCAGACTTTTTAGGCTACCTGACTTGCCGCTTTTTACTTCTACGGGAACCACTTTTCCATTGCGGGACAAAAGATAATCCACTTCTGCTCCAGAGCTCTTTTCCATCCTTATCCAGGTATAGAGATCTCGACCCTCACTTGCTTCAGATGATTCAGCCAAAAGTTGCTGTCCAACAAACTGATCCGCCAACTTTCCGTTGTATACCTTGAGAATATTTTGACTGCCACTTATCTCATTGACATTAATCCCGCTCAACCGCTGCCCCAACCCAATGTCCAAAAAGATCAGTTTAAAAACTTTGTCATGAGCTGATGCCCCCAAGGGCAAACCACTGGGATCCACCGACTTGACTATATGGCAAAGCATCGCTTTTGCAAGCAAATAGACACTATTCTTAGTGCGAGTAATATTGTCGCCATCTCCTAAAGTGGAGTATTTTATTTGACATCCAACATTTTGAAATATTTTTGCAAAAACGGCGGCAACATTTCGAATCTGCAAATCACCACGTGCATATTTCGGAATATCGTCACGAAAAACCGTTAACAAAAAATCTTGTATTTTGGCAACGCTCGCATAGGATCGAGTTTTGACATAGACTGCGACACATTCAGGCATGCCTCCAACAATGCAATATTCATGCATGGCCTTGAACATTTGATTTGATTCGATATTAGACAGTTTGGCAAAACCTGGATGATCGTAAGAAACCAAAGGAATGCGATCCGCTAATATCACTCGCTCTGTAGCACACAGAAACTCTCGGAATGAAAGCGGGTAGAGATACTCATAGGAGATACGCCCTACTGGCAGCGATAGATTACCGAAAACAAACTCCAATAAACTGCCAGCACCAATGATATGCAGTTCGGGTTTTTCTTCATAAAAATACCGTAATGCTTTTATAGCTTCGGGGCATTCTTGTATTTCGTCAAAAAAAATCAGGGTTTTGCCGGGTACGATCTCTTGCCGAAGCAGCACTTCAAGATCACGAATAATGCGTACAGGATCCAAATCTTCTTTGAAAACAAGTCCAAACTCTGGGTTCTTTTCAAAATTGACTTCCAAAAAATAGTCAAATTGTTTGCCGAAATGCCTGACCGTAGCGGTTTTTCCGACCTGGCGAGCCCCGCGGACGATTAAGGGTCGCCGTAAAGGGTCGGTCCTCCAAGTTATGAGCTTATTTTCAATATGTCTCGATAGATACAGATGAATCCTCCTAATTTGAATTCAATAATACAAGGCAATTTATCATATCCCATCTAAGAAATACAAGGTTATTTTGAATTAGGGGGGGTTCTTCTCGGCTTTTTTTATGGAACGTATATTGCGGCTACATCGAGTGGTGATGGAGATGGATTTTTGATTGTATAAAATAAATAACACAATAAAAACAATATTTTAAATCAAAATAGACTTGACTTATTCAAGTTTTTTGGGTATTATCCAATAAGGGCAGGAGGGAGATGTGTGGCTGATGTTGTTGTGCCCGCGAAGCACGAGGGGCTCAGAGTTTGCGTGTCCATCCTGACAGACGATGCCGAGAAGCAATTATTGATCGTAACCGTCGTTGACGAGACCAAAGCATGAACACTAAAAAAACAATCACTTTTAACCAGATTGGGTTTCCGATCAAACTGATCAATTGCCCACATATCTTAGTTGAGGGCGAGCTTGTCCCCGACGTGAACTATGAGCAACTCGAAGAGTTGATGTTTAGAGTATTGCCGCTCAAACCCACGCGGATCACTGGCGCGGAACTGAAGTTCATCAGGCATCATTTAGGGAAAACCCAGGAGCAATTCTCAAAGTGGGTGGAGGACAGCGTGGATGCTTCTTCAATTTCTAAATGGGAAGCTCAGGATCTAGAGCCGACTGGGATGCTTGATTCGATGGAGCGATCCATTCGAATGCAGCTAATTGTCCATGCATTGAAGCGGCAACGTCGCACGACGGTACCGGTAGATGTCATAAAAAAGGTTTCGGCAAGCATAGCGACCAAGAGGGGGGATCCGCTCGTGATAAAGATGCCGCTTCCTCTGAAACTCCCGAAGGATCTTCTCTCGGCGGTCGCTTTAGCATGAAAACGAATATTAAGTTTATTGCTCAGGCCCTGATTTACTTACTTAACGATGAGGCCCCCATTGGTGCGCCTTAGAAAAAAGCCGCTGAAGGTAGACTTCGAGGATAAGAAAAAAAACCGAGCTGTGTTCGGTCAGCTCACTCATGCTGCTGAGCCAGAAGATAAAGTGGATTTTTTGGCACCTGAAATTTATCTAGTCGCTGGCGCGAAATTCAAACCCAATAAGATTAGGTAGTTGTACTTTTGTTTGCTCCTCCCCTGTCTCGTGCTAGCTGCGTGGTTTCCATCCCGGTCGGAGGTCTTCCCTTGCTCCGATTCAAGAGCTGTCTCAAGTTGTGCCCGGTAATCGCCCCATACCCCGCGGCCAATGTTCCCTGATCCGACTTCATTCGGCTGCGCCCAAGTTGTCCCCCATGCTTTGCATGCCCGATCAGAGGCTCGAT
>JBGSUI010000195.1:0-34298 GCA_041736175.1 Oligoflexales bacterium
GCAAAAATTGGCTATATTGAAATGTACTCTGAATTGCAAAAGACTGTGGAATGAATAAAATGTGCCGAGATGATGCCGTAAGGAAAGCTACAATCTACCCGGAAGCTCGGGATAGGACTGCGCGCGAGCGCGCTTAGTTCACTATAATATTTAGCAACCACCTTGTAAAAGGAGAATCAATTGATTTCAAGATTCACCCGTATGATATTTATGTCGGCAAAACTTTACGTTTTAACACTCTCCTTCCTAATGGGATGTGCAAAGGAAGCAGAAAAAAAGTCTGTAGACAAAAGAGTTTATTTAGTCCGCGAAACTTCGTCCGATAACGGAGCTGGCCAGGGTACTTCAGGTAACGGTGAGTGTGATGGTGAAGAAGCATGCATTTATAAGGATACCGATACGGGCATATTCTTGATAAAGGCCGAGTCAACACTGCGGAATTTTGAAGAAGCCGTAAAGTACTGCAAGTCTCTTTCCTATGGCGGATTTGCGAGCGGCTGGCGGCTACCAACCGATGCTGAGTTAACCGATGTACTGTTTCAAAGAGAAATACCAGAGATCTTAAGGACCAGTGAAGAAATTTGGGCCGTAGGGTCTAAAGGTGAATCTCTAGTGACCACATGGGTTGCTCTTGGTGGGATTTTGGGACGTACTGTATCTGAGGCAAAGGCCAGTGAAAGACACGCTACACAATGTGTAAAATAAAGAGGGATCATCCATGAGATATTTGTTTTTGACTTTTATCGTGGTTGCATCGTGCAAAAATCCAGCGAGCACCACTCAAAGCAGCGTCAAAATCGCCAATGGTATTCAAACCGATACGGTCAAGTATCCGTCGGTAGTCTTGGTCAAAACAGACAGTCCGACAAACGAGACTTGCTCGGGAACCTTTATCGGCTCGGGAGTCGTCCTCACCGCGGCACACTGCCTCGCAGCTAAGCAGACCAATGGGGGAACTCCTATCGATAACCCTAGGGTTATCGTTGGTGGGGCAAACGGTCGCACTATCAAAGTTAAAAGTGTTTATTTTCAAAAGTGGATTGGCAGGGCAAACATGGGAATCAATGGCTACGATATTGCCATACTTTCTGTGCCCGAAGGAAGTGCTCCCCAAGTTACCCCTATCAGAAAAACACCTATCTCTGTGGGCAACGCCTTTACCATTGTGGGATTTGGGTATCTAAGCAATAAAAGGACCTCTTCAGAAGCTGAATACAACGACGAATTAAACCTCTATTACGGACAAAACCAAGTGCTTGCAGTCACTGAGCACTATATTTTTTCCGTCGGAGAAAGCTCCTCCGGAGGTAGCTCGCCCCCTGGTGTGAATTCAACCACAGCTCCCGGAGACTCTGGAGGACCTCTCTTTATCGGCCAGACCATAGGAGGAAGCGTAAGCTGGGGGCCTCCCTATGGTTTGAATAGCGATACTTTTAAGAAAATCGAGACTAGCCGCCCATCAGTTGCACCTGCCCCTGCTACGATTGAAAATGACGCGCTGTATCAGCTCAAACAGCTTCCCAATCTTTCCAGTATACAAAAACGGGTGGAAAACGGTGAACATCTGAATATAAGTGTTCACATGAACCTAACATCACCTCTTTACGTCAAGTGGCTTAAAAGTCTTAAGGATCAAGGTTTGAACATTCAATTCGAAGGAGACGCGCCGTAGACTAGAGGCTTAGATGCCGACGAGGGAGCTGTGATGAACGCCTTCAAGATGGTCTTAACAATCAGTGACAAATGTGGAATCCTGCAACGCAAAGTTGGCCTCGACCAGTTTTCCCTAGGATTTGAGGAGATCAAAAGGCAATAGCTCCTTGGTGCAGTGGGCGAGTTGGGCTATTTGTCGCATGCTAAGGTCGCGCACGTGCATTAGATTGGCCAAAATATTTTTGAACGGAAGCGAATCCGTACCCTGTCGTTTCGAAGTCACAAGTTGCTCTCTCCAGTCTCTTCTATTATGGCAAAACCAATTACAACTATTAGCGAAATCCACAACTTCGTACGTCGTATGAATCAACGTACGAAGCTGTGCTGGCTCAGGCACAATTTGACTTGCTAACAATCCCACCTACCGACGGGTCCATACGCAAACAAAAAAACACCCTGAAATGAGAGTGGTTTTCCCGTTAAAATCTGCCGTGATGTTTGCCGTGATCAAGTGGTTTGAACAGGTTACTGAGAGTTAGGTATAGTTATGAGCGTGGCATGTAAGTGATTGATTCGAAAAGCAACTGAGTGGGGAAAGACACTTAAGAAGAGAGATGGCGCACCCGGAAGGATTCGAACCTCCGACCTCCAGATTCGTAGTCTGGCATTCTATCCAACTGAACTACGGGTGCAAATGGGATGGCACCTGTGCATAAACTGAGACCCAAAAAAGCCTCAAGTGAGATGCAAAAGTGAGAGCGTTGTACGCCAGTTAGCTTTCAAAAGCAAGCTAATTTTGGAGACCGAGGACTTTAAAGAGTTTAAGGTGGCGCTCGTGATCGAGATCCCCAAACTCTAAGACGGCCAGATGGGTGGGTGTGATTGAGGGGTCTCCTGACGCTCTTTCGGGCCACTCGATAAAAAGTCCGCGGTACCGATGGGCGTCGATCAACCCAAAATCCTCAAGAGTTGAGCCTTGGTCCCCTAAGCGATAAAGATCAAGGTGGGCATACCAAGCGGTCCCACCTTGTGTCTTCACCGGGTAGTCGCCCATTAGCGTGTAAGTCGGCGACAAAACAGGAAGGTGGGGAGGGTAACCCAAGGAGTGGAGCATCGCACCTGTTAAGGTGGTTTTGCCTGCTCCAAGGGGGCCGATCAGCCAAAGGCAGAAAGGATTGTCTTCTGAGGAGAGGGGACTGATATGAGCCATCAGGGAATGGGATACCGCGTCACGAGCTTCCCACGTAAAAGTATAAGACTCCAGAATTTGCACCCTGAAAGCGTCATCGACCCAAGATATAAGTGTGGGAGCGGGGGCGATCATTCAACTCAATCTCCGTTTAGGCGGGACCTCGTCCCAAAGCTTCGCGCATCTGGCTGACAGCGTCCTTAAGTCCTACATAAAGGGCGCGGGTGATGATGGCATGTCCGATGTTTGCTTCCTCAATGGAGGGGATCTGCTTTAAGAAATGAACATTTGTATAATGAAGACCATGTCCTACATGAATCTGCAGATCATGCTGGGAAGCGGTCCAAGCGGCGAGCTGAAGGGGCTCTAGGGCTTTAGCCTTTTCTTGGCTTGTTCTTGCAGCGGCGATCTCTAAGGCAAATCGTCCCGTATGAAACTCTAAGGCTTTTACCCCTAGCTGTTTGGCCATGGCGATTAGTTCTGAATTTGGCTCTACAAAGAGCGACACCACGATCCCCGCTGCCTGTAGATTTTGGACGATGGGATACAAGGATTTAAAGTGAGCCTTAAGATCCAGACCACCTTCGGTAGTGCGCTCCTCCCGGCGTTCAGGGACAAGGGTCACGCTATGGGGAGCGGTTTTGATGGCAATCTCCACCATCTCGGGTGTGGCTGCCATCTCCAAATTAAGCGGGGTCTTGATAGTCTCCCTGATGAGCCGCAGATCTCGGTCGTTGATATGACGACGGTCTTCGCGAAGGTGGCAGGTGATATTGTCGGCCCCACCGATTTCGGCTAGGAGAGCCGCTTGGACGGGATCGGGTTCCTGGCCACCGCGAGCGTTACGCAGGGTTGCGATATGGTCGATATTGACACCAAGTCGAATCATTCTTGAAATTCCTTTAGGTCGGAGTGGGTCAACTCTCGCTGTGTTCAGCGATCAGTTTGGCAGCTTTGTAGGCTAACTCTTCTGCGATCCCCTGAATAAGAGACGCATCCTGCCCCTCAATCATGATGCGGGCAAGGCTTTCGGTCCCTGAGTACCTAAATAGGATTCGACCGGTTTTGCCAAGCCGTTTTTCGATGGTGCCTAAAAGTTCTTGGAGCTTGGGGATTTGTTCGAGTGGGACTTTTTTACGAACCGGAACGTTTTTTAAGACCTGGGGAAATTTCTCCATACACTTGCGGAGCTGGGAAAGGGATTTTTGCTCTTGAACCATAATCGCTAAGAGCTGGAGGGCTGCTAACACCCCATCACCCGTCGTGGCACTGTCCCTAAAGATTAAATGTCCCGACTGCTCTCCCCCTAGATTGTAGGACCCTTTGAGCATTTCTTCCATAACAGACCGGTCGCCGACCTTTGATTTGATGGCTTTGACCCCAACCTTTTCAAGGGCTAGATCCAGACCAAGATTACTCATAACCGTGCAGACAACGGTATTATGGCGTAGGGTCCCCTGTTTCGCCATCCGACTGCCACAGATCGCAAGGATTTCGTCGCCATCAAGGGGCTCACCTCTTTCGTCCACCGCGACGAGGCGGTCCGCATCCCCATCGAGGGCGATACCCATATCAGCCTTATAGAGTTTGATCTGTTCCTTGAGTTTTTGTGGGTAGAGGGCCCCTACGTTGTCGTTGATGTTAGAGCCATTGGGCTCGACTCCTAGGAGAAAACACTCAGCACCTAGTTCTTCGAAAACCTTTGGGGCGACCTTATAGGCGGCACCATGGGCGCAATCTATGACGAGGCGTAGACCATCGAGGGTTAGGACTTTTGGAAACTGCTCTTTGAGAAAAACCGCGTATTGGCCGATCGCATCGTCGATTCTCTTTGCTCGCCCAATTTTAATGCCTGTAGGTCGATCCTTTGACATATTGGGATTTTCTAAGAGGGCTTCGAGGCGGGCTTCTGCTTCGTCAGGCAGTTTGTATCCGTCAGAGCTGAAAATCTTAATCCCATTGTCCTCAAAGGGATTGTGAGAGGCAGAGATCACGATTCCCGCAGAAGCTCTTAAGCCTCGGGTCAGGTAGGCGATTCCAGGAGTGGGAAGCGGCCCGAGAAAGTTGACGTCTACCCCAACACTACAGATCCCCGCAGCAAGAGCCTGTTCCAGCATATAGCCGCTACGGCGGGTGTCTTTTCCAATTAATATGCGTGGGTGGGAGTGGGTTTCTTTAAAATAGAGACCAATGGCCTGTCCTATACGCAAGACGAAATCTGGAGAGATAGGATCGACGTTGGCGACGCCTCGAATTCCATCGGTGCCAAATAGGTTACCCAAACCAAATCTCCTCTTAACTCAAGTTATATGCGAATTTCACCAGTCATACTGTAGCAATTTACCACATTCTACAATCTCTTTTGGTTGTAAACCTCAATGGTTGCAGACTGAGGGAATGTTTCAATGAGGACAGTATCAGGCGGGATTTTAACTTGTATAGTCTTATTGTATCGTTGGCCGGGAGCAAGCTCTCGCCCCTCCACAAACGCTTCGAGATCTTTACGTTTCACAAGGGAAAGAACCCCTGGAGTGCCTTGTATAACGATCGAAACAAAGCTTGGTTTGACTTCCGTTAAAAAATCAGAGCCCAGCACTTCAATGGGGACGGAGCTAAATCGTTTGTTGATCTTTTTTTCGCCAAGCACCAACGTGACGCTGACCTTATCTTGGGAAAGACTGCTTCCAGGCATATCCTTAAAGACCAAACGTGGTTCGTAAGTTTTTGTTGTTGAGAGGCCCTCGACGTCGATAGGTTCCGTGAGAATCTCGTCAATTTTTGCAATCTCGCTGCGCAGGCCCGTTATATCAATGGATTTTGGTTTAATAATTGATTTTTCAATTATAAAACCATCAGCAGGGACACCTTTAAGGTACTCTCGAATATTGACCTTCTTGGATTCTTTTTTATCCACATAGATTGAAAGATAAGGATCATGAACAGTGAGCTTTAATCGATTGTCAAATGGATGGATCAAAAACTCTTTGTCGATCCGGTATCTGATTTGGCCGGTTTTCCCCTCGGGAACCGTCACGATCGCCTCTAGGTATTTTGAGGTGAAATCCCCTAAGGCAGCCCTAGACCCTCGGATGGTCGAGTCTTTAAAGCGGATATCAGGGCCCCTTATGGCTAGGTCCTCGGGTACTTTGATCTTTACTTGGATGCGGCGATTAACTTCTAAAATCTCTTCGCCTTGGACGATATACCAAAAAAGACAGGCTAGAATCAGTGCGGAGATCTTGTAGGCAATATTATGTAGAAAAAAATTAACGAGGGCTTTCATTTTTTAATCCCTCCATTGTTTAATTTTTTCCAAAAACTTTGCCCGGACTTTTTGGAGGAATTTTCAGGGTTCTCGGGATTATTTTCTACCAACAGTTCGTTTAGTGATTTTTTGAGTTCTTTCGTGTCCATTTTTCGCGATACCTTTCCGTCTACAACTAGAGCCATGGAGGCACCCTCTTCTGAAACCAGCACCACGATGGCATCCGTTTCTTGGGAAATGCCAATGGCGGCGCGATGCCTTGTCCCCCAATTGGGGTCAAGATTCTGGTCTCGGGTCAGTGGAAGAAAGCAGCCAGCAGCGGCTACCCGTCCCTGCTGGATAATCACAGCTCCATCATGAACTGGGGATGAAGGGAGAAAAATAGCCAGCATCAGCTCCTTTGAAACCCGAGCATCGAGGGCAATACCCACCTCAATATAGCGAGAAAGGATAATGTTTCTCTCTAATACGATAAGTGCGCCGATTTTTTTGGACGCTAATACAGAAGCTGCGCGGGTGATCTCGTCCAAGATCTGCGCGGACGAGAGAGGGTCGCTGCCAGGAATAAACGACTTTTTACCCATTCTCGATAAAACATGACGAATATCATCTTGAAACAGAATGATAAGAATGATGATAAAGGAGGAATAAAACTTATTCATGACCCAATTGAGGGTTGTGAGTGGCACAAAAGACGAAAGTAGAAAAGCAGCGATGACGATCAAGATGCCGGTAAGCATTTGTGCTGCTCTGGTCCCTCTGATCAGCAGCAAAATATGGTAAATGATATAGGCTATGATCACGATATCGACCATAGTCCAAAAGCTAAATTGTTCGAATAGCTCGCTCATGGGTCTAATCAATCGGGGTTGAGGATTTTATGGATGTTTGAAAGCGCCTTGACGCTATGGGTTCTTATGATCGAGGCTCCTGCAAGGATAAGCCCCATTTCGACCATCTTCGAAGGTGGATCCCTTTGTGCGGGGCCGTTGATTCCTAATATCCGGCCTAAAAAGGACTTTCGAGAAACTCCTATAGCGATTTGGTAGGTTTGTGACCACTGTCGGACCTGATCGATCAAAAGGAGATTGGCTCGGTCGGTTTTGCCAAAACCTATCCCAGGATCTAAAAAGATTTGTTTAGGGTTCAATCCAGCATTTATAAGTCTTTGATGGGTCGTCTTGAAGAAAGCTGAGACAGCTTCGATAGCTTCGACACCATCAAGGGGATTGAGCTGCATATCTCCGGGTTCGCCACTCATATGCATAGCAACATAGTTTAGTGAAGGCTCAGAGCCCAATTTTTTAAGGGTTTCATCAGGAGCACCCCCAGCGATATCGTTGATTCCGGAAATACCCCAATCCATAAGCCGGAGCATAAGTTCAGGTTTACGAGTATCGACAGTCACCCTGTTTAGTAGCTTTTTACGCTTAAAAAGCTTTAGAACAGGCTCTAACCTCTGCCATTCGGTTTCTAGATCGATGGGGATGGCTCCAGGACGGGAGCTTTCTGCTCCTAAATCGATAAAATCAGCACCTTCTTTAATAAGTCTAAGGGCTTGGTCAGCTGCTTTACTAGGGTCTTTAAACCGATTGCCATCAGAAAAAGAATCAGGGGTGACGTTGATCACACCCATGATCTTAAAGTCATATGGTTTTGCAGGACCGGTCATTAAATTCCCTAAGAAACTACGCCATGCCTTGGGGGGCCACCTGGTTTAGGGAGGGAGTGCCCTCATCTTGTTCAAGTTTATTACCAGAGATATCATCAACTTTTTTGACATGGGGAGCTGGCTTTCGCTGGCCTGCTTTTAGCTCAGAGGCTTTTCTCTGGGCATCTTCAAAAGCTTTGCGCTCTTCTTCGGTGATGATGTTTTGCCCTTGGATAATAGCATCAATTTGGGAACGGTCCAAGGTCTCCTTAATGAGAAGTGCTTCCGAAAGAGCATCTAGGAAAGGGCGGTATTGGCGCAGGAGGCTCATAGCTTTTTTGTATCCAGTCGTCACGATCCTGTGGACTTCACGATCGATGTCGTCAGCAACTCTTTCAGAAAAATTGCGAGTGCTTCCAAGTTCTCGACCTAAAAAGACTTCGTCATTGTCTTTGCCAAAAGACAAGGGGCCTAGTTTATCGCTCATACCCCAGTTGCACACCATTTTACGCGCCAGTTCAGTCGCTCGGTTGATATCGTCCCCGGCCCCAGTGGTGAATTTTTGGAAAACCAATTCCTCAGCGGCCCGACCACCCATGGCCCGGGCGATCATTCCCTCAGCAAAGTCTTTGGTATAGGTGTAGCGATCTTCGGTTGGAAGAGAAACCGTGACACCAAGGGCTTGGCCCCGAGGGATGATGCTGATTTTATGGATAGGGTCCATGTCGTCACCTTGAAAAAGTCCTACGATGGCATGGCCAGCTTCGTGGTAAGCAGTGTTGCGCTTTTCTTCGATGCTCATCACCATGCTTTTTCTTTCTGGACCCATGAGAATCTTGTCTTTAGCCAGCTCGAAATGATTCATCCCGACTTCTTTGCTATCTTTCCGTGCGGCGATCAAAGCTGCCTCGTTTACCAGGTTTTCCAGGTCAGCACCGGAAAATCCAGGGGTTCCTTGGGCAATCGTCGGTAAGTCCACATCGATAGAAAGCGGAGATTTTTTGGTGTGAACCTTTAGAATTCCTTCTCGCCCCTTAACATCGGGTTTAGGTACGACCACCCTCCGGTCAAAACGACCGGGTCTCAGAAGAGCAGGGTCCAGGACATCTGGGCGGTTTGTGGCGGCGATGATAATGACACCTTCGTTGCTTTCAAACCCATCCATTTCAACAAGAAGCTGATTAAGGGTTTGCTCCCTCTCGTCGTGCCCTCCGCCAAGGCCAGCTCCCCGATGGCGGCCAACGGCGTCGATTTCATCGATAAAAACAATGCAAGGTGCGTGTTTTTTAGCTTGTTCAAAGAGGTCTCTGACTCGGCTTGCGCCGACGCCAACAAACATCTCAACAAAATCAGAGCCAGAGATGCTAAAGAAGGGGACGCCAGCTTCTCCGGCAATCGCTTTAGCAAGGACGGTCTTGCCGGTGCCGGGTGATCCGACCAACAGCACGCCTTTTGGGATCCGACCACCGAGCCGGGTAAACTTTTTGGGATCTTTTAAAAAATCAACGATTTCTTCTAACTCTTGTTTAGCTTCTTCGACCCCGGCGATATCGTTAAAAGTCAGCCTCACTTGATTTTCGTTGAGGAGTTTGGCGCGGCTTTTGCCAAACGACATGGCTTTGCCCCCGCCGATTTGGAGCTGGCGCATAAAGAATAGAAATAAAAACAAAATGATGATCAGTGGAGCTGATTGAATCAGCAGAGATTTCCACCACGAAATCTCATCAGGCGGCTCAAAATTGACTTTGACACCCTTGTCTTGTAAGGATTTGCGTACGTCAGCGTCATTTGGTCCATAAGTTTTAAAGGTGCTTCGGTCAGCCCTGACCGCTACGATTTCGTTTTCTTTAAAAGTGACTTCAACTACACGACTTGTGTCGGTCTCAGGGAGTGCCGCAGCGGCGACGAGGTCAGAAAATTTTAGAGACTTTGAGTCGTCAGGTGGTTGAATCAGTCGGGCGAGGAGAAACAATGCGACGATAAATACGATCACCATGGCGACGCGCATTTGCTGATTGCTGTTAGAAGGCTTAGCCATTGATGGCTCCTTTAAGATGTCCTTTATGAATTTTACAACCCATGATGCCTATCGACTGTTTGGCGTTAAAACATTAATGACTTGGTAGCTCCAGGGCCTCACGGAAGCTCTCCTGCCCACAGGGTCACTCTCTATTCTACCACTAGAAACACCGGCTGATTCGTCTGGACCGATGGGGCCGGAAGTTAGGTTCCTTAGCTCAAAGGTTGGACAGGAGGCCTCCCAAAAGAGCAATCCATCGGATAGACATGAGACATTACCGTCATATGTGACGATACGCCAGCGACAACGTTGGGGAGGGGGGATCTTCCAAAGTCGAAAGAGGTCCTTGATTCTCATTTTGCGATGGTTGGCACAAAAAGTGAGTTGGTGAGGGATGGTTTCGATGCGGATTTTACGCGGATTTATGGTTGAATTAGAGATTCTAACAAATACTTTCTGACTTTTGTTGAAATCAAGTAAGTCCCTCACCCCGTAGACCGCAGCACCGCTCGGCAAGTAACAAGTGATCGACGGTGCAGATAAGGTTTGTTGCATTTGCTGGCGTAAGGCTGGCTTCATGAAGGATTCATGAGATCTTTCGACGCACATTTCTGACCCAACTTGATTGAGCACGGCTTTCCCACCAGGTATCTGAATCTTAAGGGGGGTTGAGTTTTTTTGAGGACGATTTTGTTGGCTGACGACCTCCCTTAGCCAGGCGCGGGAAAGTTGGAGGGGACGAGAGTCTAGGGTTTGGTAGTGTCCTTTAAGTTTGGTCGCGAAGGTATTGATTTGGTCTGCGGACCTTTTGTCTGAGGCCATCGTCGGGCCATGGAGATTTTGAGCTTCGAGAGCTAGTTCGGCAATTCTGCGACCGGCCCCTGGAAAGAGCTCTTCTAAAATCGGTAGGATTTCCCTCCGGATTCGATTGCGCGCGTATCGTGGGCTCTCATTGCTTAAGTCTTTTCGGTAATTAGCAGACCATTCCGCCAACCAGTGAATCAATTCAGCCTTGGTGTATCCCAAAAGCGGACGCCAAAGGGGGGGGGTCCAAAACTTCATTCCAGCAAGGGAGCCGACAGACGTCCCCCGTGCCATCCGAAATAGGACGTTTTCGGCCACATCGTCCAGGTGATGGCCTAAGGCCACGACACCACCGTCGCAGACAAGGTCATGCCAAAATTGGCGACGTATGGACCGAGCCCAGTTTTGAATCCCAGTTTTTGGCGCATGACTAACTTTTAAGAGTTGAAAGGGGACTTCGAAAAAATCAGCAAGATCTTTCGAAAATCTAGCATCTAAGTCCGAGTCTTGACCTCGGAGTTGGTAGTTGATGTGACAAAGACCCCACGAGACCGTCGAGCCCCGAGTTTTCTGGTCCTTGACCCATTGATTAAGAGCGTAGACCAAGGCTGTAGAGTCAGGCCCACCTGAATGGGAGGCCCAGATCATAGGTGGTGATAGGTGGCTTGTTGAAATCCTCGCCCATTGCTGGCTGGTCACCCCTAGATCAAAGGGCCGGGGAGATTTTGAGGTTTTTTGGTGTGGGGGAGTCATCGATAAATACTTACAAGTCCTCAGGAAATTTTTTTATCTGAAAAAATCATTTAACTCATTTCACAAAATTCCGTTGGTACCTTTGCAAGTTTCAGGGTGGAACTTGTCAAGGATTTAGGGTGTTAGCACCCAAATCCCAATCTATCAAGGAGGATTCATTATGGGAATGCGTATTCGGACTAATGTGCCTAGTTTGATTGCCCAGAGAAATATGGAGCGCAATAACGGAGACTTACAAGCGAGTCTCGAAAAACTGTCTTCGGGATATAGGATCAATAAGTCTTCAGACGATGCAGCCGGGCTTGCGATCTCTGAAAATCTGCGGGGAAAAATCCGCGGACTTAATGTCGCCAAGCGAAATGCCAACGATGCCGTTTCGTTGGTTCAAGTCGCTGAGGGGGCGATGAATGAAATGAGCAACATCCTCATCAGGATGCGTGAGCTGACAGTGCAATCAGCAACGGACACCTTAGGCGAACAGGAAAGGTCGTTTTTAAACAAAGAATATGTCTCGCTGGTAGACGAGATGGACCGGATCTCTAAAGCCACGGAGTTTAATAGTCGAAAGTTGTTTGATCCGGAAAATGAGTTGACTCAATATGTGATCCAAGTTGGTTATAACGGATCTGATCCGGCGGCCAATATAGATACCATTAGCCTCAATCTTGAAGGGCTCAAATTTAATTCTGAGACCTTGGGAATCGGGCGAGAAAGTGAAATAGGTTCCGTTGTCGTCGGAGAACAAGGTCCGGCTCGTGAAGAGATTGCATCGAGGCTAGGTACGGTCGATCAGGCTCTCTACAGGTTGGCCTCAGAACGCGCAACTCTGGGAGCCGTTCAAAACCGCCTCGGATCTGCCATCAGCAACCTGGGGATTTCGATTGAAGCCCAAGAGACGGCAAAAAGTCGCATAAAAGACGTAGATTTCGCACAGGAAACGGCGAATCTGACACAAGCTCGCATTATGACTCAATCGACGACGTCGGTCTTGATGCAAGCAAACCAAACTCCAGAAATGGCGTTAAGCCTGATGCGAAGCTAACAATAACATGTGAATTCAAGGAGGAATTACGATGGGATTACGAGTAAAAACAAACGTTGATTCGCTGATTGCACAAAGACGATTGGGTGAAAATCGCAAGAATGTCAGTGAATCATTAGAAAAATTATCTTCAGGATTACGGGTCAATAAATCTGCTGATGATGCTGCTGGGCTGGCTGTTTCGGAAAGTATTAGAGCGCGGGTGGCTAGTTTAGGGGTCGCTAAACGTAATGCTAGTGATGGGGTTTCTTATATTCAAGTGGCAGAAGGTGGTCTTAACGAGGTCACGAATATCATGATTCGGATGCGAGAGCTTGTGACCCAAGCAGCTTCGGACACACTAGGTCAGAGAGAAAGAGGCTACCTTGATAAGGAGTTTGTCCAATTGCGACAGGAAATTGGTCGCATTGTCGATTCTACAGAATTTAATGGAAGTAAAGTGCTGCAAGCCGGTGAAGGTGATCGTCCCATGCAGATTTTTGTGGGGGCTTCCAACCGAGGGGTTAATTCGATCGGCGAATTGCCAACGGTTGATCCCAACTACGATCCAGATGTGTTGACCATTAGGCTCGATGACTTAAGCGCTTTTCGTGAAGCGCTGGGGAATGTGGTGGCCGAAGATATGGCGATTATCTCAGACCCCACCGCGATTGCATCGGCCCAAGAGTTAGGGCCTGCGTCAGATACCAACGATCTTTTTGCAAAAATAGATACGGCATTGACTTCTATTGCTTCTTATCGAGCGACGTTGGGTTCGGTGCAATCAAGGCTTAATTCCACCCTTACAAATATAGATATCTCTTCCGAAAACCTTCAAGCAGCTCAGAGCCGGATCAGAGATGTGGATTTTGCCTCGGAGACAGCGAAATACACCCAGGCTAATATTCTTTCAGCAGCGGGTGTCTCAGTATTGGCTCAAGCAAACGCTGTCCCGGAGGCTGTCTTGCAGTTGTTACGAAATTAAGGGAGTCTATGGGTGTCGCTGGGCACCTCCTCTGGAAATCTAAGTTTTTGTTGTCACTAAAGTGAAAAACACTTAAATATGATCGTGTTTTTTAATTCAATGGATACCCTCCGGAGGTGCCCCCTAATGGTAAATCGCCAGTTATTTCAGACGTATGATTCGACCCTTAAGTACATGCAAGGAATGATGGCAGACCTGATTCCACCGTTTGAGCTAGTAGAAAAAGCGCGCTTAGTGGTCGAAATCGAGCAGCTCAAAGTCGAGAAAAAAGCCATCATACTGGGCCATAACTATATGGAGCCAGCGATTTATCATACTGTGGCCGATGTGACGGGGGACTCTCTCGAACTTTGCCGTAAGGCAGCAGAAACCGATGCCGAGACCATTGTTTTTTGTGGCGTTGAGTTTATGGCGGAAACAGCTAAAATTATCAATCCTGACCGTAAAGTCCTGATACCAAGCCAAAAAGCTGGGTGTTCCCTGGCCCAAAGTATTACGGCCGAAGATGTGCGGCTGCTCAAGAAAAAATACCCAGGGGTGCCCGTGGTCACCTATATCAATACCTATGCTGATGTCAAAGCAGAAACAGATGTCTGCTGTACTTCTGGGAATGCATCGAGGGTGGTGGAATCCCTCGGAGTCGATACCGTTATCTTTATTCCTGACGAATATCTTGCGAAGAATGTGGCTAAGGAGACGGGAAAGCGGATTATCTTTCCTATAACCGATCCTGTGAGAGGGCTCAGGGAAGGGGGCGGAGTCCAGACTACGTCTAGCCATGATGGATTGGAAAAGGTTTTTATAGGCTGGCATGGAAAATGTGAAGTCCACGAAAAATTCACGGTCGAAGATATCACCCGTATCAGAAGTCAGTTTCCCGATGTAGTGGTTTTGGCCCATCCCGAGTGTAGTCCCGAAGTGGTTGATGCATCTGATTTTTCAGGGAGCACTTCGGCAATGATCAAGTATGTTGAAAAAAACAAAGCACCCCGGTATCTCCTTTTGACAGAATGTGCCATGGGGGACAATATCATGTCGGCCCATAGGGACCGGGAGATCCTCAGGCTCTGCAGCTTCCGATGCCCCCATATGAACCAAATCACCCTTCAGGAAACACGAGATGCTTTGCTATATGGTCGTTATGAGGTGAATGTCCCCGAAGAGATTCGGATCAAAGCAAAGGCCTCAATTGACCGAATGTTGCAAATTTAGGTTTTTTTTGAGCCATTTTTTTTAATTGGAAAACCCCATAGGGTTAAAAAGGGTAGGAGGACAAAAACAGCCAAAAAATTTGTTTTTTGGCCTTTGTCCGGCAACGCTCCTACAGAGCATCCAGGCGGTAATTTTGGCTGATCGCTATCTAATGGATAGAGTCTCGTGATTGCGGCTTCGTCGTCCACGTCTAATGCAAAGCGATTTTTATCAAGTTGATAACTCATGATGGATTCGGGAATCAGAGAATGACCTAGACCGAGACAATGGCCGAGTTCGTGGAGGATGGTTTTACCTATGCTGCGCAAAGATAGATAGGGGTCAACCAGTACGAAAATGGTGCAATGGGCGGGGCTCGTTTGGTCAAAGGAGTCAAAAACCGCATACCCAGAAGATACATTTCCACCGTCAATTTGGGACGCTAAATTGATGGTGATATGCGGTGAAAAATCATGTTGCTGAGAATTAAAAGCCACTAGATTGATATAACTCGACGGGACTTGGGTCCAAAGAAAAGCGGCTTGTTCTATCACTTTGGCATATTCCAGGGGATTGATTTGATCATCAGCTAAGAATTGGTAGTAGATATCTGGATTGTCTCTGGGAATATTCCAACGCAAAACGCTGCCATCGTAGTCGACAGGTGTGGGGTATCCATAGAGAGATGTAGCATTAAATGTAATGATAAAAGACAATAATGTCGTAAACATAAAGATCAGATGGGTACTGAAATACCGATCCAAAAGGGATAGGTCCATGTGACAGCTCTCCAGCGAATATAAACGATCTGTGTGGTGATATCGATGCGTAAGGCAGGGACAAATTTAGGAGCACTCAAGGGAAGCCAGATTGGCAATAAAGGGATGATCGTACCCCAGGTCATTTCAGTGATGGGGCCACCATTTGATCCACCTGCCCCTAGTTGAACAAAAAACTGCCAAAAGCAACTTTCGTCGCAAAGGGAAAACCTTTTAAGTAGCACCGCTCCGGTATAGGGCATATTTCCAGCACTAATGCTTTGGTTTGAGAAAAGGCTGGCTTCCCAGTCGGTTCTACTAAGTTTTAAGCTGTAGATCTCCTGACCACCTGCATTGGGAGCAAGTGCGGTGGATTGGGCAGCGATCTGGTATCGCTCTGTTTTGCCAAAGATGGAGGACGAAAAAATCCAAAGTTCAAAAAAAATAATATATTTAAGAACGCTTTTTAAAACCATCGATATCCTAAACTGACTAAGTAAAAGCTAAAGGGCCAGGCAACATAGGACCCGAGCTGATCGTTGTCAAAAGAGCCTATAAACTGCATATGATTTAAACAAAGATCAAATGAGCTTATACTAACCTGGTATTCCATGGCAAATAGGCTCCCTCGCAGTTTATAGCGTCTAGAATCGTTTGTTTCCAAGGAAGTCGTCGTGGTGTAGCCATGGATCTGACCAGGTCCTATAAAGGCGTAAAGCCCATGACGTTTCGATTGCGTTAGCTTGCTGCCTACTAGTCCATAGGATCCTAAATCCTGATCTTCATATCCTTGGTTCGAAAACACCGGACGTTCGAAAGCCCCTAGCCGCAGAACAATTCTCGAAGAGTCCGACTCAAGTGCCCCCTGGGCACCATAGATAGCATGGTAATAATGGCTTGCTGGTTGCTGCATGACGCCGGCGACCGATGCCACAGTCCACTGAAGGCTGAAGGCCTCCTTTGGGGTCAGGAGATGGTACATAATACAAAAAAAGCAGATCGGTAAATGACTACGTAACAAGTTGGTCATGCCATCAATGGGGTTTGCTTGGTTCATAATCCCTATGGGTTGGCTTTGAAGGTTGGGGGTTTGCGATACTCTGTCGAAGGGGGTTATCCCTATTTTAGCATTTTTTAGGCGTGCAATGGCCAATAGGAGCTGGGTCCATTGTGGTCACTTGTAAAGAGTCTGAGCAGTCTATTGAAAAGGCTGAAGTACGACTAAAATCGATTGATTTCAGACGATTAGAGTCAATTGAAACTCATGTATGGCTGGAATAATCTTTGCAGATGATCAATCGAACAGCTATTTTTAGCTGTGTTGTCTCTCGATATACAGATGTAGTGGGCGGATGATTGTAGTAGCTGAATGTTGTTGGTGTGAGGCAGTTATGAAATTAGGGAAGATTTTAGTGAGTCAGGGTCGCATCTTGCGGATTCTGGCGGGGTTCTTGGTAGGCCTTATGTTGGTGGTCTCCTGGGTTTTTATCGATGGAGGACCGGCAGCAATAGGCCAGGGGCTGCCAGATAGGATTTTAGTCCTAGGAGTCATTGCAGATAGCCGTCCACAAAGAGGGGTTGCTCTCGTCAAAGCTGAGGCAACATCGGAAACCTATGCTGTCAGAGTGGGGCAAGAACTCAAGCAGGGAGTCGTACTCGAAAGTGTTGAAAGAGATTATATTTACGTAAAAATACAAGGTCGCATCGCTAAGATAAAGGTTGGAGAGCTGTTTAATGCCGACCAAGCTGGTTTAGCCGAGAGCGCGGCCCCCCCCCTTACTGAGTATTCGATTAGCGAAGGAATCGAGAGAAAAGGCAACGAAATCATTGTCTCTTCGACCCTTCGAGAGTACGTATCGGGACCATCACTCAGCAAAATACTGATGCAGGCAGCCGCAGTCCCCCAGTATTTAAATGGCGAGTTAAAGGGATTTGGACTGTTTGAAATTGAGAAAGACAGTATTTTTGAAAAAGCTGGTTTTAAGAACGGGGATGTCATCATGGCTATCAATAGCCAACATCTCAACAACGTAGGTCATGCCATTAAAGTACTCCATAGCTTAAAAACCGAAAATGAAGTGGAGGTAGAATTAGTGCGAGATGGTCAGGAGCAAAAACTTATGTTTCGCATCCAGTAAAGCTTTGGTACTAGACTTCTTTGTAGGAATTAAGCCGCTTTTTTTAGGGAGAGAGTGTGTTTTTTTATAATATCCAGGTCTAGGGCCAGTTTATCGAGTTCTTGCTCGCTTATTCCAAAACGATCGCAAAAATCTTTGAGAATACCTTGATCCATACGATGAGGTTGCAGCATGACCCAGTGCATCATTTGATTGGATATGGCGATCACTTCGGCAATCGAGAGTCTCGTACCTTTACTATTAAGACGGTCATGGTGTTTGCGGGATGCCTGCATGACAAAATCAGGAAATCCCCACAGAGCTGCAGCGATTTCTCCTAGGATACAATGATCGGGAAATTTATAGGCATACTCCGCGACCAACCAAGTGGACAAGGTCATGGGAGAGTTAACATCTCTAAGGATTTTATCTATGAGTGGCGGGAAACAAGTAGCTGTGACTAATTTTCCAACATTGCAGAGTGTTCCAGCCAAAAAAAGGTGGTCTTCGGGGACGTCAATATTAAATTTTTTAGCAATATACTCGGCAATACCGCCAATCAGAGTTCCCTCTGCCCAATAGTCCGCTATCTTAAAATCACTGGGTGGCATTTTAAAACTGTTAAGTGAAGCGGCGACAACGAGATCGCTAAATGCTTTATACCCAATATAAACAATAGCATGTTCAATAGATGTGATGGCTGGATTGGTCGGATTGCGGCTTTTACGGATATTTTCGGCAATTTTGAGCAGCTGAGTTGCGAGGATGGGTTCAGATTTAAGCCTGTGGGCTAATGTCTTAGGGGTGACATTGGGGTTCTCTATAAGGAGCTGAATTTCCATGATTGAGCTGGGAATGTGGGGCAGGTCTTTAAGGTTCCCCAAACTGTTAAAAACCCCCCGAGCCTCAGGGCTCATTATTTTCTCGGGGGAATACCAGTCAAACTTACCTTTTTTGATAAGAAGAGTAGAGCCACAAGAGCAATTAAACCATAAATGCCCCGATGAGCAGACTCTCCAGCGAGAGGTGCCGGTTAAAAAATCAGACTCACCTTTATAAACACGAAGGCAAACACCACAGGTTGAATTTTCGTTCATAGGAAAATTAAGCGCTCCTTTGTTCTCTTAACTCACGCCGCAGGATTTTGCCGACGTTAGATTTGGGAAGGTCTTTTCTAAATTCTATGAGTTTAGGTCTTTTATAGTTGGTCAGGTTTTGATCGCAATAGTCCCTTAACTCCCGTTCAGTAAGACTAGGATCTTTTGGGACTACAAAAGCTTTAACCGCTTCTCCAGAGTTGTCATCGGGTATCGCGACGACCGCGCATTCTAAGACCTTGGGATGCGATGCAATGACTTCTTCAACTTCGTTTGGAAAAACATTAAATCCAGATACTAAAATCATATCCTTTTTGCGGTCTACAATAAAAAAGTACCCATCCCGGTCTCGTCGAGCGATATCACCAGTGTAAAGCCAACCTTCTTTGATCGAATTTTTTGACTCTTCAGATTTGTTCCAGTAGCCAGCCATGACCTGAGGGCCTTTAATAATAAGCTCACCTATTTCTCCAATCGAAACTTCTTTTCCTTGTTCGTTGACGATTTTGGCTTGGGTTGAAGGCAAGGGTAGGCCAATCGAGTTGGTGTGAGGTGACCCTGTGAGGGGGTTGACGTGGGTGACAGGTGATGCTTCCGTTAGGCCAAAACCCTCAATGATTGGTTTCGATGTAATCGCCGTCCATTTTTTGTTGACGACTTCCTGGACCGCCATTCCGCCGCCTAATGCGATTTTAAGCGACCTTGGCGGATGTTTAGCGAACATTTCGTTGTTAACTAATGCATTAAATAATGTGTTGACTCCAGTCAGGATCGTGATGTTATATTTTCTAAAGATTTTGACAACATTTGTAATTGGGATTGGTTTTGGAACCAAAATCATCCGGTGGCCCATTGTTAAAAATGTCAGAAAATTAACGCTAAGAGCAAAAATATGGTACAAGGGCAAAGCCGTTAAAACGCTTTCGTTACCATAGGTAATGTGACCTGCGGCTACTGCCTTTATCTGAGCAATATTGGAAAGGATGTTCTTTTGTGTAAGCATAGCACCCTTTGACAGTCCTGTGGTGCCACCAGTATATTGTAGCATCGCGAGATCAGATTGGGTGATTTCTGGGGGTATATGGGGTTTACGGGCTCCAAAGGCGAGCGCCTTCTTAAAAGACGTTACCTGAAGTCTGTGTTTGGGGATTTGCCCTTTGAGGGTCAACACAGCCTTAACAAGTAAGGATTTTAAGATAGGCAACTGATCTCCAACAGAGGTTACCACAACGGTTTCGATATCCGTCTCTTTGAGAATGGCTTCAAGATTGTGAACAAATAAATCGATTATGACGATGGCTTTTGCTCCACTGTCCTTGAATTGATGCTTCATCTCACGGGGAGTGTAGAGGGGGTTTGTACAGACACAAACCGCACCGAGCTTTTGAGCCGCAAAGAACGCAATCGGAAACTGCATAATATTAGGCAGCATAATAGCGATGCGATCGCCCTTTTTGATTTTGGCCACGTGCTGTAAGTAACTTGCAAAATGATTCGCGTATTGATCAAATTTGCGATAGGTTAAATTGGCGCCCATGCATGTTAATGCAATGTGGTCTGGGTACGTCTGGCACGCAGACTCTATGGTGTGAGCAATGCCTTTTTCTCGTGAGATATCAATTTCGTATGGTACATTTGCCGGGTATGATTTAAGCCAGTCGTGTTGCATCTTTGCTCCTCTTGAAAGGGGGCTATCCTTAGACTCAACATTAGGCATCGGTCTAAATTATCACGACCTTTACATGCCAGCCCATCAGTCACTAACAGGGCGCGAGGAAGGGACTTTAGGGGGACGATGCAGCCTTTAGAATCAAACAACTTAAGAGAATCTTTAGATAAAAGGCGAAGAATAGTCTTGCCTCTAAGCCAAAGGGCATTAATAAAACTTTCTAACCTTGGGATCACTGTTGCGACAGCAGAAAGTTGCACAGGTGGACTCCTATCTGCTCTGCTGACAGAATATCCAGGAAGTTCAGCTATTTACAAAGGAGGAGTGGTTGCCTACGATAATCAGGTAAAGGTGCGGCTTTTGGGAGTCCCTACCGATATTCTAAATCAAAAAGGCGCCGTCAGTGAAGATATAGCGTCAGCCATGGCCCGTGGCTCTTTAGATCTGATCAAATCAGATCTAGCTATTGCAATCACAGGAATAGCAGGTCCCGGCGGGGGATCGCCTATGAAACCCGTAGGTCTTGTTTACTGTCATTGGGCTTTTAAAACCCCAGCTGTCGGCCGATGTTTTCAGGGAAATTCAGGGGCGGAAATGACGATTCCTGGTCTTAAGGTCAAGCGATCGGAACGTTTTCAAGATGCTTCAAATATTTCTTACGAACTCCTGATCCAAAACGAACAAGGTCAAATCGCTCCCGAGGATTTCAGAGCAACGATTCGGTGGATGACATGCGAGTTTGTACTGGGGCTTTTGGCGCAGGATGTTTCTAGTTAGGAAGTAGTCGATTAAACAATTATTCATTAAGGTACAAAATCATGCACAATATTCAAAGTATAGTAGGTTGTTGGGTAACTCGTCTTTTGATCATTACGATCTCAATGAGTTCCCTAAATGTGATAGCCCAACAGCCGGTTAAAGGGGAAATCAAGCCTCAAAACCTGACCCAGGAAGATCTTCGAACGATTCAAAAAACTCTCCACCAAGCGTCATCCGTAGAAATGGATTTTGTAATGACCAGGGTCACGGGACTTAGAGGCTCTACAACCCAACGTCAAGGAAAAGCTTTGCTGATGAAGCCAAATAAGTTTAATTGGATGTTTGAAACTCCAGTCAAAGAATACAAGCTTTTCGATGGAGTGTCTTTTTATGACTACGACCCTACTAGTCAAACTGCTATAAAACTTACGACCACTGGAGAGATGACGGAACAGATTCGGCAGATTGTCGCAGTGGTTCTAGATTTCGATGCGTTGCTGAAGACTTACGACCTTGTTTCTGCCCAAAGAGTGGGACAGATGGTGTCTGCACGGCTTAAACCCAAGAGTAAAAAGACCTATACAGAAATCGGGCTGACCATTGACGAAAAATCGTCATCAGTCGTCGGCTTTTCGATGGTCATGGAAGGTAAGTCTCGGCTCGACTATGTTTTTCAAAATGCCAAAAGAGGTCATTTAAAAAACGCGGATTTTAGCCTCCCTGCCCAAGTAAAGATCAATAAAGCTATTTAATTTAGAGTGTTGGTTGTAACTAAAGATAAAAAAATCAATTTGTAAACAAATAGTAAATAATTTAGTCAGTGTACCGACTATAAATTATTGTTATTGTCGATAAATTCGCCAATTTCTTTCATCCTCCAGAAAATACCGCAACATTTGATGTAAAGAAAATGCTCAATTTAGCCGATAGGGAAAAAGTGTCGCCTGAATAATAGACAAATTGTACTTAGGTTGGTGAACATTTTCTGATTTTGTAAAGGAGTCTGACTATGTCTGATAAAGTCCGTTGGAGTGAATTTGATAAATTGCATGTGATTAGAAGATTGCGCGAATTGGTTGGAAAGTGGTGGAAAATTCAAATTAATTTTACTGACACCAAGGGTCTTTTGAGGGGCGTCCCTGATGGGAAGTTTTTTAACCCCCTTAACGCCATTTGCCAATCGGTCACCAACGACAGCAAGGGATTTGAAGCATGTCGAGGGACAGCCCGACAAACGACTGTGGATACAACCCGTTCGAAGGATGCGCGCCTAGGTCGTTGTCATGCGGGTTTTTCGACCATTACTGTGCCTATTCGGGTCGAAGGCAAGTATGTCGGCTGCGTGTTTGGGGATGGATTTGTGGCTCTAGATACAGCAGAAGAGCAAAAGTCCCGGATAAGACTTTATTTAGAGAGATCGTTTAGTAGCCAAGAGGCTGAGCTAATGCAATATGTCGAAGGCTTGCCGGTCTTGTCTGACAAGGATATTGCCTACCTGACAGAGCTGATTGAAATGGTGGTCGAAGAGATCATCATGTCACAAAAAAGAGTTAATGACGAACAGGAAAAAGTTGGCGAACTCTCAAAAGAGCTGGGTACCCGATACGGGTTCGATCGGATGATCGGGAAATCAGCTCCTATGCAAGACCTTTACCGACTTTTAGATCGCGTTTGCGATTCGGATGCGACTGTTTTAATCAATGGCGAAAATGGTACTGGTAAAGAATTAATTGCTAAAGCGCTGCATTATAACTCTCGTCGTAAAGATAAAAAGTTTGTTATAGTCAACTGCGGTGCATTTAACGAAAACCTACTGGAAAGTGAGCTTTTTGGCCATGTTAAAGGTTCCTTTACGGGGGCAGTGCGGGACAAGAAAGGCTTGTTTGAAGAGGCCGATGGTGGGACGCTTTTTCTAGACGAAATCGGTGAAACATCGCCAGCCATGCAGGTCAAAATGTTAAGAGTGCTCCAGGAGGGGACGTTCACTCCTGTAGGTTCTGTCCAACATCGAAGAGTCAATGTAAGGGTTTTGGCTGCGACAAACCGTGAGTTGCCAAAAATGGTCAAAGAGGGTTTTTTCAGAGAGGATCTCTACTACCGGTTAAAAGTGATCAACCTTACCGTTCCTCCTCTTAGAGAAAGAAAAGAAGACATCCCTCTCCTTGTAGAGCATTTTTTAACCAGATTTGCTAAGGAGAGTGGTCTTAAAAAAGTACCCTCTAGTGCTACCTTAGAAAGATTGATCAACCATGATTGGCCAGGAAATGTAAGAGAGCTTGAAAATGAAATAGAAAGAATCTGTGTTCTGTCCGGTGGAGATGCAGAAGTGGCACCAGATTTTTTAAGCCAGCATATTTTTGAAAATGCGAAAAACAAATACCCTGGCTACCGCGTCAATGGACGGCTCAAAGACTCGTTAGAGGAACTTGAAAAACAAATGATTCGAGAGGGGTTAGAGAGAACCCGGTGGAATAAGTCTAGGTTAGCCAAAGAGTTAGGAATCAGTCGGGCTGGACTTATTATGAAAGTCGAAAAATATGGACTTGATAAGCGTAGCGGCTAGTCTTTAAAATCAGCTTGAGTTTACGAAACGTCTCAAAAAGATGAGCCCCTTTCACATATCTGAAGGGGGCTCATCTTTTTGAAGGCGCTACTTTTTGATAAGTTTATCAAGAGGATTGAATATTTCAGATGCTTTAGGGCCATTTTTTTCCCAGGGGACGTAGTCGATAGTTGCTTGTCTCTCTATAAGTTTAATCTCTTTACCCTGCTTTTTTTTGTTAGATGAGTTGGTCCTATTAGGGACGATTTTAAGTAGGGGAACATCTTGAAAGGCTTTTATTGTAGGAGATTTAAAGATGATTTTTCTGGGAGACAGCTCCTTTTTAGTGAAAAAGACAATAAGTGGAATATCTCCTGATTTAGGCGGAGAGGGTTTTTGGGCTTGGGCCCAAAGATGACCCGCCGTCATGGAAATGATGGCGATTAGGATTCTGTAGGTATTCATATGTTTCATACTTATCTATCGGCATATCTTGCGAACTATTAAGCCTAAAGGTCGGCAGAAAACGCGCCTTAATTGTCCTGTGCGAGTACCGATAGAGGAGTTAGGTGGTGGCCCATGGGTAGGGAACGATCAGTAGGTATCATGCATAAAGGAAACATATGTCAGAAGATTTAAGACTCAAAATCTCGATGTTGGAGAGAACGGTGTTGGATTTGGGTGCTCAACTTTTCGAGCTTAAGGGAAGTTTTGAAAGATCAAAGGAGCAAAACCAAGCTTTTCAGGCGACCATTTATAGCATCAAGTCCTATTTAGATAAGGAAGGAATCATGTCCTTGGAAGTCTTTGACGAAGAAATGGCCTTGATTCAAGATACCGAACTGTCCCCGTCAGAGGATCTCGAAACCCCCAGGCATCAGTCTACTAAAGATGGTACAGCGAATAGCAAATGTCGCAAACAAAAGCACTAAAATGTTGGTTGATTAAGCTGTTAATAGCCGCATCAAGCTGTTGGTTGGTCGCTATAGAACAAAGCTTAGGTGAGACCTACTCCCAACCCTATGAATTTGATTTTTTCAGCGGGACGGCTCAGAACAGGTTTTTTCTGGTATGGGATTTGGACCAAAATATCCTGACAAGGATTGAAATTGTCGACAATGATTCAGACAAGACGATTCAAACCATTGATGTACAGGGGGAAGGGCTTAAGATAGATCTCCAGTTGTTGGCACCGCGAGGCAAGATCAAAGATGTTAAAGAACTTAGGGAAAAAATATTTGAATCAGTAGATTATAATTTCGATGGATTTGGCGACCTCAGACTTTTAAGGGAGTTTCCTGTCGATCCGGGAAAAAAGCGGTATACGATTTATTTATATGATCCCAAAAAAAAGGTTTTTGAACGTCATAAAATCTTGAGCGAATTGGTCAATCCTAACCCAATCTACAGCCAGGATGGAAAAAAACTAATCGAAAGTGAGGAACTGATTGATCCAGCCAAGCGACACTTTCAGCGAAAAATATACAGGATGAACAAAAACAATTTCCTAAGCCTTCAATATTTGGTCGACCAGCGGGTTACAGATCCCAAATCAAATATGTTTGAATACGCAGCCAAGGTCCAAAAGTCTCGAGGGCTCGTTGAAGTGTGTCGCTGGAGACGTGGTACCGAAGGTAAGATCCAGATCCTTAAGGGCAAAAGGGAAGGATGCCGAGACTACCTCAAGGAAATAGATTTTCTCGGCGAATAATTTTTAACCTTGTGGTATCCAGCATGCACCAAACGACCGAATGGGAGGGGAGGTGCGAGGTGACTGTAGCGATTCCTGTTTTAAGTCTTAACAGATATCTAAATGGTTCTAGGACTGACAGAGAAGAATTTATTGGAAAGATGGGTGGAGCGCTTCAGGAAGTAGGGTTTTTCTCTGTTGTTGACCACGGCGTGGACCCCCAGTTGGTCCGTGACGCCTACGGTCGGGCTGAAGCTTTTTTTACTCTGGCAGACTCCGTTAAAAGCCGCTACGAGGTAGAGCAGCTTGCTGGGCAAAGGGGATTTACTCGCTTTGGGCGTGAACGGGCCAAGGGAGCCTCGATACCTGACCTTAAGGAGTTTTGGCATGTGGGCCCCCTTGAGCCTTCTCAAGGAGATCGGGGAGCCGTCAATATCTGGCCCGAGGAGGTGCCCGGATTTAGAGAGGCGTTTAGTGAACTCTACCGTCGCCTTGAGATTTGCTCCCGAACGCTCCTTGAAGCTTGCGCGCTTTATATCGGAGAGGCTCCGGATCGATTTAGCTCGATAGCCGAAGGTGGGGATAGTATTTTGCGAGTGATCCACTACCCTCCTCTGGAAGGCCACAGGGTTACGGGAGCCATGCGGGCTGCGCCCCACGAAGATATCAACCTGATTACGCTCCTCAGTGAAGCAACCAGTTCGGGCCTGGAGATTATGACGCCAGGGGGAGACTGGTTTCCAGTACCCTCCCACCCAGGACAGATTATTGTCGATACGGGTGATATGCTTCAAAATCTCACAAATGGCCTTTATAAAAGTACCACCCATCGTGTGGTCAATTCCGACAATACCCGAGAACGACGTTTTTCTATGCCTTTCTTTGTTCACCCCCACTCTCGGGCTGATTTGGGTCCTCTCCCCTCCTGTATTGAGAAGACGGGTAGAAAGAAGCTATATCGGGACCTCACCGCCGGGGAATTTCTGTCGGAAAGACTGGCGGAAATTGGGCTAAAGTGAAAAATCTTTAATCTTTCTGGACTCTGGGCTTGCAAAAGGTTGACCCCCTATACGAGGCAAAGTATTTTTCATAGGTTAAGAAAGCGGGAGGCAAAAGTACGAGGCCCGCGATTGAGAATTGAGAAACTCTACAGGAGATCTAAGTCCCATGAAAATCAAGTCTTATTTAAGCATCGCGTTGGTTTCGAGCATAACCCTCGTTGGTTGCGATAAATGCAGCGAAAAAAAGGACCAAGGTTCTAAGCCCCAGGCTACCACCGGTTCCACAGATTCCACCACAACAGGGACGATGACGTCGTCTTCGCCGGGAGATAAACCAGTGGACGTAGGTTCGGCACCTGTGGACCCTGCGACAGAACAACCCTCGACCGGAGCTTCGACCAGCAGCCCGACCGGTGCTCCCACATCGAGTTCAACAGAGACTTCAACTGCAACCTCAACCGGGGCTACCTCAACGGTTCCCCCAGCTCCAAAAGGTGAGCTGGTCATCACCGATGTAAAAGTAGGCAAAGGGCCCGAAGCGGTCGATGGCAAAAAAGTAACTGTGCACTATACTGGCACCTTAGAGAACGGCACAAAATTTGACAGTTCAAAAGATCGTGGCACCCCCTTTCCTTTTATCTTGGGATCTGGGATGGTGATTGCCGGTTGGGAAAAAGGGGTCATTGGTATGAAAGAGGGCGGTGTCCGCAAACTCGTCATTCCATCCCATTTAGCCTATGGTGAGCGAAGCGTTGGTGGAGTCATTCCTCCAAATTCAACGCTGGTTTTTGAAATTGAACTTTTAAAAGTTGAGTGAGACATGCATAGCCAAAAGAACCCATGGGGCATTCCCTATCGAACGGGCGAGGAGATTCGCCAGTCCTTTATCGACTTTTTTGTAAAGACGAAGGGGCACACCTTTGTGCCTTCTTCTCCCGTCGTACCCCATGATGATCCAACCCTGCTGTTTATCAATTCGGGTATGAATCAATTTAAGGCGCTTTTTTTAGGAGAATCTAGTTTAGACCTCAAAAGGGCTGCCAACTCCCAAAAATGCCTAAGGGTTTCAGGAAAGCATAACGACTTAGACGAGGTCGGTCGAGATACCTACCACCATACTTTCTTTGAGATGCTGGGGAATTGGTCTTTTGGTGACTACTACAAAAACGAAGCTTTAGTCTGGTCTTGGGAACTGTTAACGGAAGTCTGGAAGCTGCCAAAAGATCGGCTTTTTGCAACGGTTTACCGTGATGATGACGAGGCCGAAGCCATATGGCGGTCTAAAACCGATATCAATCCAAACCATATTATGAGGTTTGGAGAAAAGAGCAATTTTTGGGAAATGGGAGAGGTCGGGCCCTGCGGTCCTTGCTCCGAGATCCACTTTGATATGGGCGATCCGGCCACCCGAGCCAGTACTTTTCAGGACCCTATTTTGGGTGTTAACGGCGAAAACGCCCGTTACATTGAGATATGGAACAATGTTTTTATGCAGTACGAACGGCTTAAGGATGGTTCTTTGAAACCTCTTAAAGCCAAGCACGTGGATACAGGAATGGGATTTGAGCGAGTATGCTCGATCATCCAGGGTTCGGGATCCAACTACGAAACCGACCTCTTCCGTCCCCTCTTGGACCAAATCGCTAACATGACCCACATGCCCTATGACCAAGGGGTCAACGGAACCCCTCACCGCGTGATTGCCGATCATCTGCGGGCCTTGGTTTTTGCTATTGGAGATGGCGCAACCCCAGGCAACGAAGGTCGGGGCTATGTTCTCCGTAGAATCCTCAGACGGGCAAGCCGGTTTTCCCAGGACCTTGACCAAAAAAAGCCTTTTATCTTTAAGCTTGTGCCGCGCCTGGTTGAGATTATGGGGGGGGCCTACCCGGAGATTCGAGCAAGGCAAGATTTTATAAGCGAAGTGATCGAGGCCGAAGAAACTCGCTTTATGCGGACTCTAAAAGACGGGCTCACTCGTTTTCACAAAATCCTGCAAGAGACCAAAGAAAAGGGTCAGGTCGAAATCAAAGGTTCTGATGTCTTCCAACTCTACGATACCTACGGTTTTCCCTCAGACCTAACCCGCGTTCTGGCGGATGAAAAGGGCTATTCCATCGACCAGCCTGGTTTTGATACGGCTATGAACGAGCAAAAGGAGCGGGCCCGAAACGCAGCCAAGTTTGCCGGAACGCTTTCGGGGGACGAAGGCTGGACAGTGCTCCATTCCCAACAAGGCACCCTTTTTGTTGGTTACGAGTCAGATTCGGTCGCTACAAAGGTATTGCGTTACCAGGAAGTTGGCGACGACATCTTGGTTGTCCTAGAAAAATCTCCCTTTTATGCGGAATCCGGGGGGCAGGTTGGGGACGTAGGTGAGATCGAGTCCACCCACAAAACCCACCCTTTAAAGCTAAGGGTTGTGGATACTTTTAAACTGTTTGATACCCAAATCCATCGTTGCCACCTAGTCCAAGGTCTACTAGCGCCCAAATCTCTTGAAAACGTCACTGCATCTTTGGATGTGCCGTCGCGGTCCGCTATTGTGCGCCATCATTCGGTGACCCATCTCTTGCATGCTGCTTTGCGAAAGGTATTAGGACCCCATGTAACCCAGCAAGGGTCAAGGGTTGCTGCCGAAGCCCTAAGGTTTGACTTTACCCATCCTAAGGCCCTTAGTCCGGGTGAGCTTAGGGAGGTAGAAAGGCTTGTCAATCTTGAGATCCTAGCCAATCAAAATATTGTGGTGCGCCAATCCCCCATTGAGGAGGCTAAGGCTGAAGGTGCTACGGCGCTTTTTGGAGAAAAATATGGGGATGTGGTACGGCATATTAAGATGGGTGATTTTAGCCACGAGCTTTGTGGGGGCACCCATGCAAAAGCAACAGGGGATCTTGGTAGTTTCCGGATCCTCAGCGAATCGTCGATCGCATCAGGCATCCGTCGGATTGAGGCAGTCGCTGGCCTAGCGGCCCTTGAGCGAGCCCAGAACGATCACGCAATCCTTGGAGATGTGACGCGTCATTTAAAAATTCGTCCGGAAGAGCTTGGATCTCAAATTTCTGAGTATGAGCTAAAAATTAGAGATCTAGAAAAAGAGCTGAAGGTCTATCGAGATGCTAAGTTACAGAGCCAGCTCAAAGTGCTTTTAGAAAACAAAAAAGCAACTCCTCATGGTCTTGACCTTTTGGTCCAAAAGCTTTCAGCCAAGGATTTTCCTAAGGACCAGCTTCAGGCAGTCCTTGAGCATTGTGCAGATCGCCTTAACAATGGCGTCGCCATTATGACCCATATAGAAGAAGGCTTGCTGACGATCCTTGTGGCGGTCGGCGTTGAAGCTCGCAAAAAGTATAAAGCAGGAGATCTGGTTCGCCAACTTTCCGAAATCGCCGGCGGCAAAGGAGGTGGGCGTCCCGATCGCGCCCAGGCGGGGTCAAAGTTTCCAGAGAAAGAGCCTCTCGTCTTGGAGCGAGCATCGGCTCTGTTTGATTAAGGTCTTTTGAGGAAATGATTTAGTTTGAAGCTGATGGAGCCTTTGTCGAAGACAAGGGTTTTCGACGTTGGGATATCTCAGTGGCATCAAGGATGGAGACCATTTTTTCGATATTGCATGATTCCCCGGAGCAGCCGTAGATCTTTTGGATGCGCTCTAAATCTCCTTTAGAAAGCCTCCTGTTGGCTAAACCTTCGCCGATAAAAACCGAGGGATTCATAATCGATTGGCTATCCACCTGGGCATCGATATGGGCTAACCCCAGGAGGTGCCCCAGTTCATGGAGGGCGAGAGTCTGCATGTCAACAATCTCTCTCTTTGCTTCAGCCTTAGAAGTCAGGCTATCGCCTATCATATAGTAGTCGCTGTTGAATCTGATATCGGCGGTCAGGATTTTTTCCGGATTTTTGGGGTCGTTATCCCAAATGGTGGTTGCGAGGACTACCGGGGGTTTTCCTGTCTTATCCCAATGGTCGTCAAGGTAGTTGCCATTGATCTGGTCGTTTAGTGAGCTATAAAGATCCGGGAAGGAATCGCCGGTCGTCCCAGCATGGACCCCAATAAAAGTAAATAGTTTTTTGCCTACTGCTGACTCCCACGTGCTCATAGCTCTTTGTAGTCCCTTGACTTGATCGGGAGTTAAATCATTGCCGACCTTAAATTGGATAGGAAGCTGGACCCACCCACCTGGGGCATGAAGCCCGTAAGGCAAGGATCTGTTTTCAGCCGCAGATTCCCGTCGAGCATCAAGGCGACTTCCATGGTCATCTTCAAGGGAGACCTTGTACATCTGAGCCCCACAAGCTACAAAGCCTTTAAATACCGAGAGCATGGTTAGAAGTGCGAATCCATATTTTAAGCCATAGTACTTTTTCATACGTCCTCCGACCTAGATTTAATAGTACCATCGTCATTTGGTGTAAAAAATTGAGAGTATTTATAAAGTAACGTAATTATCTATATATATCAATAAGTTAATCTATCTTCTTTTGCTCTCATTTTTATTTGTTCCAATAGGGTAAAGTCAAACTGATCATTGGATCCCCTGTCTAGTCCCGCTGGAACGGTAGGTCTGGAATTTCGGGCTTTACAAGGTGGACCCTGCTCAATACCTTAGGCTTTGGATTTAAGGCTTAAAGGGCCATGTTCCGTAAAATAAGTAAACAAATCAGTATGTCAGTGTTTAAAGAGAAGGTGATTCATGTCAGAACTAGCGTCGTCTTACGATCCAAAAACCTACGAAGCAAGGCTTTACCAGTTTTGGCTAGACCAGCAACTCTTTAAAGGCCGACCGGACTCAGGTCGGGAACCATTTGTCGTCTTAATGCCTCCCCCTAATATCACCAGCCAGCTGCATATGGGGCATGGGACGGGGTATTCCATGCAAGATATCCTCGTGCGGTGGAAAAGGATGTCTGGATTTGATGCGGTCTGGTTACCAGGAACCGACCATGCGGGAATCGCCACCCAGATGATGGTGGAGAAATCCCTTGTCGCTGAGGGGCTGCGAAAGGAGGACCTGGGGCGAGAAAAGTTTTTGGAGCGACTCGTCCAATGGAAAGAAAAATATGGCGGCATGATCCTTTCGCAGTTTCGGGCGATGGGGTTTTCCTGTGATTGGGACCGACTCGCTTACACGATGGACCCTAGTCTTTCTAAGGCAGTCCGCAAAATCTTTGTGGACCTCTACAACAAAAAACTTATTTACCGCGGAGAACGACTGGTCAATTGGGATTCCACTCTGCAAACAGCAGTATCGGATGACGAGATTGTAAGCGAAGAGACCCAAGGATTTTTGTGGCATATCAACTACCCCATCGCAGGAACTGATCAATTTGTCGAAATAGCAACGACTCGTCCTGAAACCCTTTTGGGTGATACCGCCGTGGCGGTCAATCCCGACGACGAACGATTTAAACACCTTGTCGGCAAACAAGTCTTGCTACCATTGACCAATCGGCTTATCCCGATCATCGCTGATCCCTATGTAAGTGCGGAGTTTGGTACGGGAGCTGTCAAAATAACTCCTGCCCATGACTTTAACGATTTTGAGGTGGGAAAACGCCACCAACTCCCCATGATCAATATCTTTAAAGAGGATGGCACCCTCAACGATAAAGTTCCCCTCCCTTATCAAGGGCTTTCTCGTAAAGAGGCTCGCAAAAAAATCCTCGGGGATCTAAAAAACATTGGTTTGTTTGTAAAAGAGGTGCCCCATAAGCTTGTGGTGCCCCTATCTGATCGAAGCAAAGACATTATCGAGCCCAGGCTTTCGTTTCAATGGTTTGTCGATATGAAGACCCTTGCGGCACCAGCCCTAGCAGCGGCAAAGGAAGGCCAGCTTAAATTTCATCCGGATCTTTGGAAAAAGACTTATGTTCACTGGTTAGAAAATATCAAAGACTGGTGTATCTCTCGCCAGCTTTGGTGGGGCCATCGGATTCCGATTTGGTATTGCCAAGATTGCCAGGGATACACCACCGGCGAGGAGGATCCGACAGAATGTAACCACTGCCATAGTCACAAGATAGTCCAGGACAACGATGTGCTGGACACTTGGTTTTCCAGTTGGCTATGGCCCGTGAGCCCCTTTGGGTGGCCAGGGGAGACAGAGGATCTTAAGCGTTATTATCCGACCGATGTGTTAGTAACAGCGCCTGAGATTATTTTCCTCTGGGTGGCTCGTATGGTTATGTTGGGTATAGAGACCCGAGGGGAGATCCCCTTTAAGGATGTGTTTCTCACGGCGACCGTATGCGATAAGCAAGGCCGGAAATTTTCTAAGACCCTAGGCAATGGAATCGATCCTCTCTTGGTTATCGATAAATATGGAACCGACGCTGTGCGGTTTTCATCCGTACAGCTCGCTCCCCTCGGTGGGCGGATCCGCATGGCGGTGGAGGATTTTGAGGCAGGTGGGCGCTTTATCAATAAGCTCTGGAATGCCTCGCGGTTTCTGTTGAGCTATGTAGATGCCTCGCGACCGGTGGGGTCACTGGATTTTCAGAGTTTAGAATTGTCACAAAAATGGCTTATCCACGAACTCCATTTGAGTGCAGCCAAAATCGATCAAAGTCTGAGTCAATTTCGCATCAATGATATGGCAGACCACCTGCATCATTTGATTTGGGGGAGTTTTTGTGATTGGGCTATCGAGACTGCAAAGAATGCCCTAAATAGTGCGGATCAAAACAAAAAAGATCAGGTGATTTCTGTTTTGCTTTATGCCCTAGAGGGTATTTTGCGTTTAGCATCGCCAGTCATCCCTTTTGTCACTGACGAGATTTGGCAAAAAATGCCAAAGCATCCCCAGTGGGATCGGCCGATCAGCATTATGGTGGCTCATTATCCAAAGCCTGAAGATATTCCAAGCTTTAAAGATGAGGCTGCTTCCTGGGCTCTTGTGCAAAACATCATCTATGGAGTGAGATCAGTCCGCAGCCAAGCGGGAATCCCCCCAAAAACCGAGTTAAAGGTGTTTGTAAAAACAGCAACGGATTTTGCTGAGATTCTTAATCTGCAAAAGGACGATCTATGCCGCCTGGCTTTTGTGCAAGATTTCCAGGCGGGGCCAGATATCGGGCGCCCACGTCACTGTCTTGTCAGTGTTGGGAAAGGGTTTGAAACCTATATCCCCGCCGATGGATTGATCGATATTCCCAAAGAGCAAAAGCGTCTCCAGTTGGAGTCCCAGAGGCTTGATAAAATCATAGCGGGATTGGAGTCTAAGTTAGCAAGCCCTGCTTTTGTCGACAGGGCCCCCGCCGATGTTGTCCTACAGACAAGGGAGCAGCACCAAAACCTCAGCGAACAAAGGCTGGGGATTCAAAGAAATCTTGAGGCCCTCTGTTAGAGGGGGGATTTATGTGCTTAAAAGATGAGGAATAGTAATGTTAGACAGTAAGCTAATTTCCTCAATTACACCAGAAAGTCTTGGTGCCTATCTATCCTCAAACGGATGGATAAAAAAGAATTCGTCGAATATGGAAGCATATAAATATGAACATCGAGATGGTGGTGTATTGATTTTACCATCGAGTGTATTAGCTGTAAGATACGCCAAATCTGTAAGTAATGTTATTTCAACCCTATCGGAGTGGGAAGAGAGAAGTTGTGTTGATATTTTTCAGGACATCGTGGCACCAAATTCTGATTCTCTGTTCTTTGCTTTCAGCGGCCAATCAGCAGACAAGGGAAGCCTTCCCATTAAATAGGTCCCTGAAGCCATCTCAAATATTGAACAGATGTTCGCCGCAATCTCGTTCCTTCAGGGGCGAAAATGCGAACCGCTAAGGATTTACGCTAGGAAATCCGCCGCCACGGTGTTACAGAAGTATGTATGGCGAGAGAGCCAGCTCTTTGACAACTCAGGTATGGGTTCTGCAAACGATTCCTTTTGCAGGTAAAAACCTGAAGGTAGCGTCGAGTATACTTGTACGGCTATACTCACTGCTGTGAGGCACAATAAGACGCACTTCATAAGTACAAAATTGTTTTTTACACGGGAACCGTGTTGCTCTAAGAGAAAAGCTTAGAGTATTGGACGTGGAGCCAAACATAAGCCGCAGGAAGCGATAGCGACCTGCGCATCTGTGGTAGAAGCGTCAAAAAAGAAAAGGAAAGCAGCGAAAGCTGCTTGA
>JBGSUI010000227.1:0-27049 GCA_041736175.1 Oligoflexales bacterium
AACCTCGGGCTCACCCGGGATCAATATATCGAAGCACTGGGACTTTCGCCCGACGTCTACTGGAAGAGACTCCAGGCAGCCAAGGTCCTCGCCTATTTTCCCGCATTCGTGGAGTTATTCAAGACGGGACAAACCCACGTCTCACAACTTGCTATGATCTCGGGTAAAATCACCGCAGCTAATGCCGACCTTATTTTAGAGGGAATCAGGAATAAAACCAAAAGGGAGTGCGAGGCTTTTATATCGAGGGTCACTTTCGAGGGGACCCTGTTGCCAGGTCAAGAAACCGTTCAAATCACTCTGACTTTAACTTTAGAAGAGATGGCTCTTTTGGACCGTGCCCGCGAAGTGATGTCCCATGGGGGTCATGTACCAAAGAATGCCGAGGTGGTGATCAGTGCCTTAGGGGATCTCCTTGAACACCGTGATCCTTTGCGCAAGGCTGAAAGGGCCAAGCAGAGACAAGAAAAGAAGGAGCAGGGGAAGAACTCCGAGGAGCGTGTCGCCCCGGGACGAACGCCGACCGTGACCGTGGTCCCGGTAACATCGGTCCCGGATTCAGCGACTCCAGAGGTAGCACCTTCTGGAAAAAAACACCGGTCTGCAATTCCCATGGCCGTTCGCCACGAGGTGTGGTCCCGGGACGACGGTCGCTGCACTTGGACAGAGGTGGATGGGAGTCGTTGCAACGAAAAGTTTAACTTAGAGCTCGATCACGTCCAGACGATGCACTGTCATGGGGGAACCCACGACGTAGAAAATCTTGCCCTTACTTGCCGGCGTCATAATCAGCTTTCAGCAAGGGAAAGGTTGGGAGAAGAATTTTGGGCGAAAAAGAGACAAGAGTGGGATCTAACTCTCTAGAGGGCGCGTCGGGGCGGACGACTCGGAGTGACTTTTGGCCGACGGAGTGGTCGAAGCCGAACTTTGTGAAATAATCTTTGAACACTTTTCTGCGGATTTCCTTGCTTTTGTTTTTTGCCAGGAAAAAATACTCCTTTGCTTTGGCTTGCCAGGATGACAGCCTGGGGTCGGTGGCTGTCGATCATGAGCTTTAAAGCGAGTACTGGAGTGAATCTGACGCTATTAGAGTCAGCAGCAATCGATAGACTGACATTTAGAAATTCATCATTCAATTTGCTTTCGACACCATTCGATAGCCAAAGTGACTTGGATTAAAACTTCAGCAATTTCCTCTTGCGTCCAAGCTTCCTGACCCTCTAGGTAACGTCTAATGGTGGCAAATTCAGACAAGCTATTGAGCTGATAGCCAAAAGGAGGGGGAATTCCTATACCTTCTATTTTAGTAACTAAAATCCCAATCTCATGCACAAAAGGTATAGGATGGTTTTTCCAGCAAAGGACTCCCTTGAGGGCCTTTTCCAGTGCTTGCTGAGCGAGTAAAAAAATATTTTCAACGCGAGGTTTAGTTTGTCCTACAAGAAACTTTGCAGACTCTAAATCTTGATCGGCAATTCTTAATAGCTCTAGCGCATATTTTTGTTCAAATTTACCTTGTTTTGTCATAGTTTCTCACCATAGACGATTTTGCCTTCTTGCTTACAAATCATAGGGACGCCACCAATAGTACATTTATTCAAAAATGCAGACCGATGCATAAATATAATATCGACTGGCCATTCGATGGGAGGTTTCCGACAATAGAAATCTTTTTTGGTCGTTTTTAGGTCCGCAGTGTCAGGTAATACTACTAGAAAATCTAAGTCTGACGAAGTCGTCATAGCACCACGAGCAGCTGACCCAAAAAGATATATGCATACAGGTTTACAAATATCTAATATCGACCAGACCTCAGTCCTGACAAGATCGTTGACCTCGGTTTGGGGCACAGATTGAGATAAAATCTTCTTTAGCATTTCCTGACCTGCTCTTGTCGTTTTACAACGAAAGCCCCACACATTTCAGACAAGGTCCCGCCGAATTAAATTGATCATAGCAATTATTTTGACAAAAAGCCTCAAAAATCACTCTGCGAGATCATGTCGAAAAGCAACATGATCCGGTGCAAAAAAAGAATCGTCATAGGACCCACCCACAGCTATTGACACCCTGATCAACACTATGTTACCACTGGAAACATCTTTGGTTTTTTTAAAACGGAGGTGACCATGGCGCGGATCATGTTGGTGAATATAGGAATGCACGGGCACGTCAATCCAACCCTTGGGTTTACCCAAGAACTCGTCGAGCGGGGCCACGAGGTTTATTTTTTAAGCTCCCCCGATTTCGAGCCCTCCATCTCCCGTACGGGAGCCACCTTTGTGGAGTATCCCACGGTGCTCGGGCAGGCGATCGCCTCCACGGCCCAGCTCCAAGCGGAGACCGCGACTTTGGGTCAAGCCATGCCCCCTGCCCTGTCGGTCATGAACCGCTTTATGGCAGAGTTTGCGACCACCTTTGACCCCCTGTTTGAGCAGATTTCCAGGCTTAAACCTGATCTGATCGTCTATGATTTTGTATCCCTTGCCACCTCGATCATCGCCCGCCATCACGGGATCAAGATGGTTAAGTTTTTTACGACCTATGCCTCAAATTCCCACTACAGTATGATGCGAGAGACCTTTGCCAAACACGGTTTTCCTAGCCCAGAAGACATCCAAAAGGCCCAGACGGTCCTGGACGGGATCTGCCGCCAAAAGGAGTGCATACCCGTCTCACTGCTGACCGCTTTGGAACACACCGACGACGACAATCTGGTGTTTATGCCCCGGAGCTTTCAACCCTTTGGCGATACCTTTGACGAGAGGTTTCATTTTGTGGGACCCTGCGTGCGGGCAGGTAGCTATGACAATCCCCAACATCTGATTCCTAAGGGCGATGGTCCGGTGCTGCTCATCTCCCTCGGCTCTCTCTTTCATGAATGGCTCGCCTTTTACCAAGACTGCTTTAGAGCCTTCGGCAACACCCCCTGGCGGGTCGTTATGGCCACGGGAAGGCTGGACCAAAGCCTGCTCGGACAGGTCCCCGACAACTTCCATATCATGTCCCATATCCCGCAGATCGATCTATTGCCCCACGTGGATCTGTTTATATCCCACGGAGGTATGAACTCCACCATGGAGGCTGGATATTTTGGAGTGCCTTTGGTGGTGATTCCCCAGATCGAAGAACAGCAGGTCACGGCCCTACGGGTCCAGGAGACGGGCCTCGGAGTCTACCTCAAGCGGGACGAAGTCGACGCCGCAGCCCTCTCAAAGGCGGTGGCAGAGGTGGCAGGGAGTCCGCAGGTGGCACACAATATCAGGGCCCTGCAGCAGGAGATCCACCAGGCCGGTGGGTCTAAAGGAGCTGCCGATCTTATGGAATCAAAGCTTACACTTTCAGCCTCAGCAGCGTACCCCGTGATCTCGCGCTCGCCAGAAACCGTGCCAAACAAACAGGACTCTACAAGATAAGGTTGGGTTGCTAAGATGGGTTCCATCGAAAGGATAGTAGGATGACCAAGCGTTTTCCAAGGTCTGAATTATTGCAAATCCTCGTCTTAGCCGGGGTTCAGTTTTCCCATATCCTGGATTTTGTGTTGATGATGCCCCTTGGTCCCCAGTTGATGCGGGTGTTTGCCATCGATGTGGAGTCGTTTTCCCTCTTGGTCTCAGTCTACACCTTGGCCGCGGCTGGGAGTTGTTTTTTGGCGTCCCTGGTGATGGACCGGTTTGACCGTAAAAAAGTCCTGACCACTGTTTACGGTGGACTGGTTATTGGAACTTTTTTATGTGGAGTCGCCCCTAACTTTACGCTCCTAATCTTAGCCAGGATTGTTACGGGAATCTTTGGCGGACTCCTCCAGTCCATTATCCTCTCGGTCCTCGGGGACCTTGTGCCCGTGGGCCGTCGTGGTCAAGCCACGGGCATGGTCCTAGCTGCCTTTGCCGTGGCCTCGGTGGTCGGTGTGCCTTTTGGACTGGAAATCGCCAATCGCTTTGGCTGGAACGCTCCGTTTCTGACCTTAGGAGTGATCAGCCTTATAAACCTCCTCCTCGTCCATAAACTCATACCCTCCCAAGGCGCAGGCTCCCACCTTCAGGGCACTACCTCCCGCGGCAATCTTTGGTCCCTCCTTAAAAACTCCAACACCCGAGTAGCAGCCGTTCTCACGGTCTGTATGATGAGCACCTTTGCCATGTTTCCCTTTATCAGCACTTTTTTGGTGCAGATGGTCGGGGTCCAGGAATCCCAGCTTTCCCTGATCTATTTGACCGGCGGCCTGGCGTCGCTGATTGCTGCTCCCCTTTTAGGATGGCTCGCGGACCGGTTTGGTGCCAAACTCGTCTTTGTCTTGTGCTCGGTCTTTGCCTGTGGCTCGGTGATCGCCTTTAGCCATATCCCCCATGGAGCCTATCATCTGGCGATCATCCTTAACATGTTTATCGCTGCCGTCGGAGTCGGACGAATGACTCCCTTTATGGAACTCATCAACCGCAGCGTCACCTCCCAAAATAGGGGCAGCTTTATGACCCTCATCGCCGCCGTGCAGCAGCTCTCAGCGAGCGGGGCCTCCTATCTGGGGGGATTGATTTTAGGGGGTGGCGCTGGGTTTCAGAATTTTGTGGTGATCGGCTGGGTGGTCGCCCTGTCGATCGTGGTATCCATAGGACTGATTTTTCTGTTTAAACCCCTTCCGTCTCAGATGGCCCCGGCTTAATTTAGGTTGGGGCACTTAACCTGTTTATTTTGGAGGATTTATGGCTCGTCAATTTTTAAAAAGGTGTGTCCCCTCGGGTCTTGCGCTTTTGTTTATGGCAGGCTCCCTCGCGACAACCTCCGTACAGGCTGCAGAGGTCGCCGCCCCTGTCGATCCCACTCCTGCCCACCTGGTGTCTCCCGAGGCGACTGTTCGTGATCCGCAGATGGAGGCTGCGTCCCCTGATAGCCCGCTTTTTGTAGCGGTCTTTGGAGACAGCGTCACCTTAGGGACGATGGCTGACGCCCAATTCGGCAATCCGGGGCCACGGTTTTATGCGGATTTTATCGGCTCACTCTCTGTGGGAACCCTAAACGATTTTATCTTGAAGCAGATGAATCGCCAACTCAGCGAAGACGAGATGCACAACACTATCATGCGGCTTTTCGGCAATATGGCCCGCAAGAATCTATCGCCTTTTCTGGGTACCCAAGACTACTCTCTTCCCGTCCTAATCAATGAGACCACAGGCAACACCCCAAAAATCTACAACGGCGCGCAGATGGCAGGGGCCTATTACTTTGGCCATCTATATCTGGATAAATTTACAAAATTCTACCAAAGAAACCCCTTTCATAAACGCCCCGAACTGGTGATCGTTAACTTTAACGGCATGGACTTTATGGACAACCGGTCACCTGAAGTTTATAGCACCAAAGTCAAAGAGTTTTACCAGCGCCTGACCAAGATGGTCCCCTATGCCACCATCGTCGTCACTGGCATCAAAGACTCCATCCCCCTGCTGACCTATCCGGACCGGGTGGCCGTCCCCAACTCTCCCGTAGGCCCGATCACCTGCTCGGCACTCTATAAATTCGTTCGTTTTTCAAACGCAACCGGACTCTATCCCGAGGCTCCCCAAGCCGCCATCGACTTGGCCTATGGGCGGCTTGCGGTCTTGCGGGGGATTCTGGAAAAGGAGGTTGGCCTGATCAACACCGACCGCATCGCCTACCCCCATTTTAAAGGCCGGATGGTCTATGTAGATCCCACGACGGATGACGGCATCACTCCCGAGATGATTGCGGCAGACTGTATCCATCCCAATCAAGAAGGCCAAAAAATCATCGGCGAAAGTATGTGGAATGTGATCGAACCGCTCCTACCCTAAACATCTTTCCTGATACCCAGCCTCTGCTCCGGGACTTTTGCGATCGCATTCCCCGGAGCGGGCCTTTTGTTGAGTGCGTATAGGATGACATCGGTAACTATGATCGAGCGTCGAGAGGATGAAGTACTCCCGGCTTCCCGGAAGCCGCCGAGTCTTTAGCTCGGACGGAGGCTTCACAAGGTTACTCCTAGAAGGAGATAGAGCTAATCTCTAAGTCTATATACTTACATGATGTAAATAGAATGAAAAAACCATTCTATATACGTAAATTAAGTATTTAGATGGCTTGTTTGATTGACTGATTAAGCCAATTTATTTAGTATATTTGATATGCTGAAGCATATTACCTATCGCGATCGACAGCCTTGACAAAAAGCCCCTAAATACTCAAAATAAGTAGTTAGTAGTATTTATTGTGTCAAACGACTTTATCCGAGCTTATAGAGTGGCTTATTTATGACATTGCCGATCCATAATGACAAAAACTTTAGAAAAAAAGGTCGAAAAAGACGGGTTTAATTTCTTACTCGGTAATACAGATGCTCACCTCAAGAATTTTGCGTTGTTCCACACCTTGAGGGATGGCAAAGCCTCCCATCGGCTCACGCCATTCTACGACATCTTTCCTTCGCTGCTTTACACTGACAAGGATACCGATGAACTTGGGCTGAGTCTTAGCAACCGAAAAAATCGCTTTGCTAAGAAAGATTTTGAACAGCTGGCTCGCCTTCTTTTGCTGGGGCCACGGACCGTCTCGGCGTTCCTTAGCAGCTTTAGATCAGCCCGTGAAAAACTCATATTGGCTTTGGATACCTATGAAGTTTCACACGCTAGACAGTTCAAGGTTTTGGAGCTTGCAAAAAAGCGCTTAGGTCAGCTGGAATAATCTAAACTCCTAATGGGGGTCGAAACATCGTTCAAACAAGAAAGCTCAACGGGAGCATTCCTAATTTAATCGATGATGTCGTTCTTTCCGTAATGGGCCAATCAAAAACTTCCGAAAAGGAACATCGCCTCTTATAGGCAGGTTCCTTAGACCATCTTTAACTGACTGTTAATAATATACAAAAGTCATTGGATCGAGTCTTGCATGTGTAGTTTCGAAGCAATGTTGCTTTATGACAACTTTACACGAAAGGTTCCATCAATGAAATTCACGCGACTTATCTATCTATCCCTTTGGACTGTGACAATGTCTTGCTCGCAGTCTGAAAAACCACCCAGCTTCACCGCTGCACTGATCGATCAGAATGACCTGGTACCCGAACAAAGCGAGTCCTATGTGCAAAAAATTGGGTCCCTAACGAACGGGAAATCCAACTGTACCGCTTTTTTAACAGGACCCTCTGAATTGTCGACAGCAGCCCACTGTGTCGAGACTGCCGACCTTAAATCATTTAGGTTTAACATAGCCAACAGGCTATTTAAGCTGAAATCGCGGAAGCTCAATAGGAAGACTGGTTTTGCCAGCCTTGTAGTCGACGGAAATTTTGAAAATTATTTCGAGTTCGATAGTCTCAAAAGTGATGCTGTCACTCTGGTCGCTTACGACTATCAAAATCATGAGCTAGCCAGTCATAAATCCTGTAGAGTCAATCGGGATCTCAATTACAAAGGACTTCTCGTCCACACATGCGATTCGGTAGCAGGAATGAGCGGTTCTCCATTACTCCAGCAGGGAAAAGTCGTCGGAATCCATTTGGGTTCCCTACCACTAAATCAGGCAAATGGTGCCCTCGAAGCGACTTATAGAGATGACTCTAAAATGAATTTACCCCTAGGGCTCATTAAACCAGAAGGACTTTTTGGAAAATGTAATCCATGGTGTGATTCAGACGGTATTTCTGACCCTACCACGGAACAAGGCAACGCCCTTGGCAAAGTTAAAGATAATACAGCTCGAGTGTTGGGAGTTGCTCGGGACCATGTTGAACGCTCGGCAGAAGGAATTGAGAGGTTTGTCAGTTCCATCAAGGTTGATGAAAACATGCTGTATGACGCTTATATAACAGCTAGTCTTTTATACAATGGATCGGCATGCGTGATTTCTGCCACGACTGCACCAGGATTTGCAGCGCGTACCGATCCTGGAACAGTCTACTGTGGTGCTAATGCCTGTCTTTGTGCCTTTGGCGCCGCTGCCGCGATTTATCAAAAAAACCAGTATTTTATTGAACACGGTGGAATGGCTAAACCTATGTCTAACAGCGAGATTTTAAATAGCGATCCTTTCGTCAATGCATCAAAAGATATCGACAATCAACGGGAAGGTCTTGTTGCAGCTCTTGGAATCATACCTCAAGGATTTTTTGGAGTTCCAAATGATGCCATTTATTGGTCAAATGGTGGCGATGCCTATTGCTGGGTCCCCCATCCAAAATATATCAGTGGTCCTATTTACGGGTACAAATTGAATGTCCATGGAATGACCACCATGCGTCGCGATGGTGCATGCCCTGGAATGATCTAGCTGTCTTAGATAAAACAACCGGTGCTATTTATTTTTGTTTTGATAGCACACTTATTGCAAACAACGTGCTAGGGATGTTGCCCAGCCTTCACTTGACTAAAGGAATTAATTTATGAGAAGAATACAATTATTGAGAGTCATCATTCTATTTAGCTGCGCTACGCTATTTTTATCGCGGCAAGCTGTCGCTGAAATTGCACTCAACGACTGGGGTGGATTGGTGAGCCGCTATCAAAATGACGAAACTTCAATCACCTTTTATTTACCCCATCTTTGGGAAAATGGACCTCGGTTTGGACTGTTTAGTGGGGATAAGAGGAGTTCACATAGTGAAAACCTAGGTATTTCCGTCAGGCAGGTGCTCTCTCCAATCAAATCAGAGAGCATGATCTTTTTTGCCGATCTAAAACTAGGGGAAGAAACCTACAGAAACCTAGAAAATGATTCCAAAAAATTTCGGTTCTCTGAGTTTGGTTTTTTTACAGGCATCAATCTTGCCGGACCCACGTTGCGTCATACGGTGGTTGTAAGCATCGGAGTTGTTGATCGCTCAAATGACATCTCCAAAAAAACAATCTCGGATAACCAACTACAAATAACGGAAAAGAAAATCGAGCCTGCTTGGGAATTGTGGTTTGTTTTTTAAACCTCTTTAAACAAGAAGGAGCATCTTGTGGTCTAGGGCTACCAGATGCTTTTCATTTACAGGACTCTTTTTTGGTATGGTCATATCCCCAACCTTGGTTTTCTACTGCTTTGCTCATATCACAGGTGGAACTGGTTGGACCTGCTTGTTGCTCTGAGGCCGCTGGTTGTGGCGTCGCTACCTCTGGCGTCCCGACGGAATTAGCAGAAGGCGTTGGTGCTGGAGTGGAAGAAATTGATAGACACTGAGGCGCTTGGATGACAACGTTGAATTGATCTTTTTGAGAGTTTAGGTCGATCGTCTTATCAAATTTCAAATTTAGGAAATGGACTTCCATGTTAGCGTCAGTTTGCTGGGGATTCTCCCCAGAGTTTGGCTTGGGAACGCCAATTTTAAGCTCTGTTCCCTGGCAAGAGAGGTTTGCGGGCAGGGTGAAGCCCACTAATCCTGCACCACTTTGGGAGCCAGACACGACAGCTTGGCCGGCTATTTTTTCTGATCCACAGTTTAAGTAGGCCGCACTCACGACCATCCCCATTGGAAACTTATCAAAAAAGAGTTGGAGTCGTTTAGTCGCGATAGGAGCCGGATTTTGGCTCGGTTGGCCTCCAACAGGACCGGTGGTAGGAGCGGCTTGGACGTTATCAAAAAATTGCCATGGGAGGCTAGAGTTGTCTATTTTAGATGGGTCTTGGTTGATTTTGATCACTACGGGGCTGGAGAAAGTAAGCCGCGCTATTTTTCGAGTGGCATCAACCACATTGCTGTTGGCTGCCAAATCGTATGCGTCGATGTGGCTACAGGTAAAAGTATCCCGTTGCAGTCCCGCTGCTTGATTTAAAACAAAAATAACCTCGCTTAAGCCGTCGACAAATTCAACTTTTTTAACTGCTTTATAATCACCTTCATTACAAGTTAACACCCATCCGGTATTTGGAAAAGGAGTCTTAAGGACAGTCCAGTAAGCTCCTTCGGAGGAAAGTCTGGTAATCTTAGGTTGAGGGCTGGGATTATCGGAAGGACAAATCGGATACTCGGCTTTTTGGGGCACAGATTTGCCAGGGGCAAGACGGCAACAAGACTCCATAGCATCTGAAACCCATGAATTTCCATCTTTGCGGCAGGTTTCTTCACGAGAGAACTTAGGTGATCCGCTATAGAGAGCCTTTATGGTGGCGATATCTCCTACAGAAAGTGGGATAAGAAGTCCTAATTCTTTGCCAAAGTTTTGCTTGCAATAGTTCATAATCGAGTCTCGATCATAGGCACCCTGTGGCAGAGCACCGTAAGCATCCTCGCCAAGGCCACCATTTTGATCTCTTGCGCAAGGACTGTCTAGCCGATTGGCTTCGTGTCTTAATCCAACTCCATGGCCGAATTCATGAAGAGCACTCAAAAGCGCATCATTGGGTTCATAATCCATAACCACTGTGACACCATCAGAGATACCGTCAAGTCTGCGACCAAAAGCTTTAACTATCCCACTATCCGTGTCCTCCGGCTGCTTTTTTCTTTGCTTAACGCGCATGCCTCTGGAATTGGTGTCACAGGTTTGCCATCCATAAAGAGTAAATCCAGCTCGTGCCATTTGAGATGTGACATATTCAGCCATCGCAGTTCGCATAGGAGCAAATTGGTCCCAGTCTACTTGAGGGATGTTTTTCTCCCAGCAGACTGATGCTGTGGCATTTGGCCATAGGTAATCGCTTCCTTCGGACACATTGCCTTGCAGATCACTGGTATCAGCCACCTCGGTTTTTTTAAGGCACCCCTGCCACACGAACATAGCCCATAGGGCTATGACAAATTTAATTCCTACAAGAGACCTTTTGTAGTTTTTCATACAAGTGCTTCTCCACTACGGGAAGTTGTGGTGCCAGTGATGGTCGTTTGGACGGTTTCACTGCAACTAGGAGCATCAGCATCCATAGTTGACGATTCATTCGTAGCCATTTCATGGTTGCAATAGCTGATGCTACCCATCATCACCAATAAAGTGAAAACTTTCATCATGGCTTTATGTCTCCTCAGAGATTGTAAAAACATTCGAATTTGGAAAGATTAATGATTTTACTTGCGAAAATCATTCCAGCAGAATCTAAAACGATAGTTTAGTTATTTCGAATGTTTAATGTTTTACTCATTGTAAAGAGTTTAGTCGATAGAACCTTTCTGTCGAAACTTTGGTAAAGCCTCTTTAAACAAGTAAGTTTACCCCCGGATGAGCCAGGCACCCCTTAGTCTAGAGACCACGTGTTGATGCCTCGGGGGGGGGGGGGGGGGTCAAAATCCAGTGTTTGGCTGGTGACAAGGGCAAGGAGCGGCAGAATCTCGTCTAACATGTGTTGGCTAAATGCAGGACATGGTTACTTGTCAGTGGCCCAGATATCTAACAACCGCTCCTTATGCATGGGTATTCCACCGTTCGATTCAAAAATTGTATCAGGAGGAGGGATATGGGTGTTAAAAATGACCAAACCACCGGTCAACTTTTGGACATAATGTCGGTAACTTCGGTGACAGTTGAGATAATTTTGTGAAAATGGGGATTCTTTAAGTACCTTGAAAGTCCCGTCTTTTTGCCTTTCAACCGCAATAAATCCTTTAAGAGTAGACCCTACATAAAGATCTTCTAGGAGGGGCACTGCTGTTAAGTGTGGATGGTTCCCGCCTGGAAGGTACAAGGGGGGGAATTCAGAAAAGAAATTTTTGTGTTTATAGACCTTTAATTGCGGATTTATCATGATGTAATCATATACTAGATGATCAAAGCTATTTATTATTTTGCAATCAATATTTTGTTGCTTCATATCAAGCTGACAAACATTGATATTCTCACTCCATAGCCCCTCCACCAGGTATACTTGATCATTTACAACTTTTATAAATGGCCTTTCAATACGGAGAGGGGGTAAACTAAAGCTTAACTTATTAGTTAATCTTTGGTCCTTAGTCGCTGGTGGGTTGCTATAGCAGTCAATCGATGTACTTGGAGAGGGAAGTTCAATTAAGGAAATCGTACACAACTGATGACTCCAAATAAACATCGCTGATGCAAAATGTCCATTAGTGGTATCAAAGGTCAGATTTTCTTTTCCTGACTTAAAGTCCATGACTGTCAGGCGATCCATCGTCCCAAAGACAACTCGCCCATCACCTAACCCCACGGTAGGTCCATGGAAATTCGCAATTTCTGAACTAAAATCAGGAATTTTCAGAGTTTCAATCCTTTCCACGGCTCTAATATAGGCGTCGACATAGGACGTTTCAGTCAACCTAGGTCGCACATCTTCTGGTATCAGAAACTCTAGGTCTTTACTCATCGAAGCTCGTTCCATAGGGGAAAAATGTTTCAACAAAGTGATGCGCTTAGTCGGGGTTAAATCTTTGATGAAGTAACGAAAAATTGAGCAATTTACGCCCTTCGGCAGCTCGGATATTTGTGAACAAATGGATTCGGTTTCTTTGCCGAGATGACAGCGATCCAAAATACCCGCGACGACAGCATAAATACTCGTGCACCAGGCATCACCATTTGCTTTGGTCTCAGACTGTTTGATACGGGTGGGACATGCGGTTGAAAGGGAAGCCAATGCTAGGAATGAAAAAAAAATGGATATACTCTTAGTTGTAGAATATCTTGTCAATTTTTTTAACCTCTGTGTTTAAGACAGTCTTTTAATTTTTCTAGATGCACCAATATACGACAAACGTTGTTAGCAATATTTATGCCATATATTTATTTAAAAATCATGACCCTTAGCCTACAGGTCAATCAATCGCCTTTTTTGGGAATCAGTGGCTTGTAGAATGCTATTCCTATGATCCCAACCCAGATAAAAGTTGGCCTTTTAAGGTTGTTTGTCATCAAGATTGCTGGATATTCTGAATCTTTCTGCACTGATGACTCTCATCCAGCACAAAAGCCAACCCAAGGGCCCTTATCACGGATAAATAGTTAATTATTATTTGATGTTATCTAAAACAGCGCCGACGGATCCCAGGTTGACTTCTGGGGGGGAGCGCGGGATCGTCAAAGGGATATTGGAGGCATGGGACAAATCACGAAAGCACCGGCGGACCCAGAGGTGAGTCCAAATTTTTAGATCACGATTAGCTGGCCGACCGTGGGGTCGAAGCCCTTTTCCAGGAGCTTTCTTCGGCTTTATCTGGCTACGCCCCACCACGTCACACGATAATCAATTTTGGATAGTGCACACTGAATTGGTGCATTTACACGACTTACCTATGGTGTGGTCATATCCATAGCCTTGGTTTTCTGCTGCTTGACTCAAATCACAATTGGAAGTGGTTTGGTCTGCTTGTTGCTCCGAAGCCGCTGGCTGTGGTGTCTCTGGTTTGGGAGTTGCTACTGGTCCCTTGCACGACTCTTTTTTGGTGTGGTCATATCCCCATCCTTGGTTTTCTGCTGCTTGACTCATATCACAGCTGGAACTGATCAGAGCTGGCTGTGGCGCAGCTGACTGTGACGTCGGTGGCTGTGGCGCCGTATTGGTACTGGCTGAAGGCGTGGGTGCTGGAGTGGAAGAAATTGATAGACACTGAGGCGCTTTGATCACAACGGTAAATTGATCTTTTGAGTTTAGATCGATTGGCTTATCAAATTTTAAATTTAGGAATTGGGTTTCCAAGGAAGCGGCAGTTGGCTGGGGATTCTCACCCGAGTTTGGCTTGGGAACTCCAATTTTAAGCTCTGTTCCCTGGCAAGAGAGGTTTGCAGGCAGGGTAAAGATCACTGATCCTGCACCATTTTTGGTGTTAGACACAACAGCCTGACCGGTTATTTTTTCCGACCCACAGTTTATGTAGGCCGCACTAACCACCATCCCCATTGGAAACATATCAAAAAGTAGTTGGAGTTGTTTGGTTGCGATCTGAGCTGGATTTTGACTGGGTTGGACTCCAACAGGACTGGTGGTAGGAGCGGCTTGAACGTTATCAAAATATTGCCATGGCAGACTGGAATTGTCTATTTTAGAGGGAGCTTGATTGATTTTGATCACTACGGGGCTAGGGAAAGTAAGCCGCGCCATTTTTCGAGTGGGATCAGCTCCCTTGCTGTCTGCTGCCACCATATCAAAAGCATCGATATGGCTACAGGTAAAAGTATCCCGTTGCAGCCCTGCTGCTTGATTTAAATCAAAAGTAACCTCGCTTAAGTCTCCGACAGATTCAGGTTTTTTTCCTAGGAAATAATCATTTTCTTTACAGCTAAGCCTCCATCCGGTATTTTGGAAAGGAGTCTTAAGAACAGTCCAGTAAGCTCCTTGGGATAAAAGTCTGGTAATCTTAGGTTCAGGAACAGTATTATCGGTAGTACAAATCGGATACTCCGCATGTGGGGGCTCTGACTTGCCAGGGACAAGACGGCAACAAGATTGGTAAGCGTCTGCTACCCACGAATTTCCATCTTTGCGGCAGGTTTCTTCACGAGGAAACTGAGGCGGACCGCTATAAAGAGCCTTTATGGTGGCAATGTCTCCTTGGGAAAGTGGGACAAGAAGTCCGGTGGATTTGCCGGCGGACAACTTACAATAATTCATAATGGAGTCTGGATCATACGCACCCTGAGGCAAAGCACCGTAGTTCTCCTCACTAAGGCCACCATATTGATCTCTTGCGCAGGGACTGTCTGACCGATTAGCTTCGTGTCTTAATCCAATTGCATGACCGAACTCATGAAGGGCCGTCGAGGCTACAGCCGTGGACTCGTGATCCATAACCAACGACACACCACCAAGTTTACCGTCAACTTTTCGTCCTAAGGCTTTAACAATCCCAGTATTCCAGTCCGTTGGCTGTTTTTTTCTTTGCTCGACGCGCATACCCATCGAATTGATGTCGCAGGCTTGCCAACCATTTAGAGTAAAGCCAGCTCGTGCCATTTGGGAAGTGACATATTCTGCTATCTTGGTTCGCATAGGAGCAAATTGGTCCCAGTCTACCTGAGGGATGTTTTTCTCCCAGCAGACTGATGCTGTGGCATTTGGCCATAGGTAATCGCTTCCTTCTGAAACATTGCCTTGCAGATCACTGGAATCACCGACCTCGGTTTTTTTAAGGCACCCCTGCCATCCGTACATAGCCCATAGGGCAATGACAAGTTTAACTCCTCCAAGTGACTTTTTATAGTTTTTCATACAAGTGCTTCCCCATTACGGGAAGTTGTGGTGCCAGTGATGGTCGTTTGGACGGTTTCACTGCAACTAGGAGAATCAGCATCCATAGTTGATGATTCATTCGTAGCCATTTCATGGCTACAATAGCTGATGCAACCCATCATCACAAAAATAGTGAAAACTTTCACCATGGCTTTATTCTCCTCAGTTTTTGTAAAAAACATTCGAACTTGGAAGGATTAATGATTTTACTTGCGAAAATCATTCCAACTAAATCTAAAATGATAGTTTAGTTATTTCGAATGTTTAATGTTTTACTCATTGTAAAGAGTTTAGTCGTTAGGAGCTATCTGTCGAAAGTCTAGTAATTTTTAAGGACCTGGTCCAAACGGCTTAAAGCGTCTCATGCACCAACAGACCCATCGTCCCTAAGTCTTGGCTTATAGCCTCAGTAAGGGTGACCCCAGGGCCCTGTCCTATCTGGGACAAAACAAAACCATAGAGGGGCTCGTCGACTTCGAAGACTCGAGGCAACTCTCCGGGAGAGGTCCGCGTCATAAGCACAAGGGTCGGGCGGCGTTCGGGGAGGTGGACAGGGGGGTGGACGGGATCCTCGGGGCCGAGTTCTCCTTGGGTTTCCATCCATCCTATGATGTCATGATCCAGAGATAGGAGCCGTAGGTGAGGTTGGACTAAACAAGAATCAGGTCTCAGTGGTGTCGAGACCACGATATACTGGGAGAGTTCGATTTGAGCGCTAACAAATTTAAGCACGTCAAAGACTGATTCTGGTGCCACCTCTAAAAGCTGCTCTTTGGCCTGAGGGTCAGTCCCGAGGAAGTCGATAAACGCCCGTGTGGCGACCGCTGCGCAGGAAGCCAGATCGCCGGTGAGCTGGGTGTGGGTGGGTTCGAAAAGATCGACCCATATATCGTAAAGCGTATCGTCGGGAATCATCCCAGAGAGGCCGTGGAGCTTTTCGAAGGTGGCCTTCCATCGCTGATCCCGTTGCTCGCGCCCGTATTTGTTAAACTCCTCATCGACCGCCAACAATTCAAGGCTACGTTGATGGTCAAGGGATAGGGACCTAAAGCCCTCTAACATGGTGGGATCCCGCTCCGGAAGGGGACACCTGAGCAAGAGAGCGACGGCCTTTTGAAATTCATAATGATCTAGAGACATAGGCTGACCTCTGTCATGGGAAAGGAGTTTAGGGGGAGTCGCACTTCGCTACGCAGACTCTGGGCGATCTGAACCTCCCGCTTAAGGGCCGCAACCCCTGGGGGATCCTGGTCCCACTCGACGATGATCGCCTGGGGATCGGCGCGGCCTAGGACTTTGCGCAACAGCTCCCACACTTCCGGATGGGTCTCGCGGCTATGGGTATCGTAGAGTTTTCCCTCTTCCCATTCACCACCCGCGAGGTGGATACCGTGGATCAGGGGGCTTTCGAGACGGTCTAGATAGGCGATAGGATCAAATTTAAAGTTGACGCTGTTAATATAGAGATTGGTCACATCTAACAGGATGCCACAGCCAGTCCTTTTGGCCATCTTGTTTAGAAAATCTGCTTCGTGGAGGGTGTTATGGGGTACTTGAAACCGGTGGGTGATGTTTTCGAACATCATCGGGATGTCACCCACATAGTCTCGAAGAAGATCGATATTGCGACAGAGGATATCGAGATTGTGGGGCGTGTAGGCCAGGGTCGTCAGCTGCCCGATATCAACCCCTCCGGCTCGGGTCATACAGACATGATCGCTTAAAAAAACACTGTTTACCTGGTCCATCACCCTCATAATGTTGTCAAGATGCCTTGGACGCAGGGGTTCGTCTGTCCCCAGGGAAAGCTCGACGCTGTGGACCAAGACCGGTACTCCTGAATCCCCTAGCCGCTTTAGGAGTTCGCTGCGTTTGCCGTGAAAAAAACCTTCTGGAATGATTTCGACGATCTCGGCATCTTCTAACGCCAGGCTTAAGTCAGGATCCTGATCAAACTCGTGGGGAAATTCAAAGCCAGCACCATAATAGGGACGATCTTGGGAGGGGTTCACGATGGACTCCTTAAAATAAAAAAAGATTGACCGAGGTGCCGCAACGATCGTGATCCCTGCGGCCCCTCGGTCGGGGATCCTTAGCCGTGGCGGCAGCTAGGGCGACCGCAGCTTGGACGGCGGCAGCTAGGCTGTCGGCAGCTGGGGCGACCGCAGCTTGGACGACGGCAGCTAGGCTGGCGGCAGCTTGGGCGTCCACAAGATGGGCGACGACACCCCCAACTTTCGGACGAGACCGTAGCAACAGCACTCGTAGCTTCAGCATTCCTTGGTTTCATTTCGCGTACCATAATCATTCTCCTTTATGAATTGATCACCACCACCGTGGCGGTGACTTGGACTCGGTAAAACTGAATCTGTCATGATCCCTTGAAAATCAAGCTGGCGATCAACCCTAAAAAGGTCGGGTTTGGTATGGGACACCACGACGACTCCACATCCAGCTCTAGAGAGATGCAAAAACACGTTGCACATTGCAGCAACCGAAAAAGGATCGAGAGCTGCAAAGGGTTCGTCAAAAAAATAAAACGCCCGCTCAGCCAAAAGAGCACGGGCCACGATCAAACGGTATTTTTGGCCTTCGCTTAGGTTGCCACCTTGATCTCTGAGTTCGTAATCGAGCCCACCGACCTCCGCAGCAAACCCCGCTAAATGAACCAGGGTTAACACCTCCCACAGACGCTCCTCTGGGACCGAAGGTTTGCCCATAAGGAGATTGGAGCGGAGAGTGCCTTCGAAAAGACAGGGGCGCTGTTCGATATAAAGGGACCACTCCGTGGGAAGGAGCCAGAGACCATGATCATGGCTCGCAAGATTTCTGACATTGGACTGGCTGGCGAGGATGCCCCCCTGAAAGGGCCGGAGGCCCGCGAGCATTTCCATTAAAGTCGTCTTGCCGGATCCCGAAGGTCCATGGATCAACAGGATTTCCTGACGCTTTATTTTAAGGTCAAACTTTGCGGTCAAAGGCTCCATACCACGGTGCCTGACATGGATATTTTTAAGCGCAATCTCCTGGGGAGCGCTCTCCCCAAGACCCACCCGATGGGGAAGGTCGGTCGGCTGATACAAAAAATCACTTACCCTCCCCCCTTGGACTAAAAAACCGTTCCAGCTATAGACGATTCCTAACAGGGACAAGGCCGAAGAATAAAAAAGTCCGATATAAAAGGGATACAGAAGGGCATCACCGACGGTCATAGGACCAGCGGCCACCTTCCAGGCGACGTATGACAGGGCTAGGGTGGTGAGACATCCAGTCATCAGCCCGTTGCTGCCGCCGACAAGACTGGTCACGGTGCTCAGACGAAAGCCCTGATGGACGATCGTGGCAAGGTTTTGTTCAAAGCGGCGTTTGACATAGGGCTCAGCTCCCAAGGAGCGGATCGTCATCAGCCCCTCGTAGTTTTCTAGGAGGAGCTGGAGGATCCCACCGTGGAGGGATCTAAGCTTTTCCATGGCGGGACGCAGCCGTTTTTGCGCTAGCACATTTGCATAGGCGAGCACCCCTGCGGACAGGAGCAACACCACCGCCAGCTTGCCACCCGTGGCGATAAACGTGGCCGTCACGCCGACAAAGACCAAAACGGTCTTGATATGATCTGGCAAAGTCACAGCAATAAACCGTTCGACACCGTTAAGGTCCTGGGTCATACGGGTCAGAAATTCACCCCTTTGGCCTTGGTCTATAGCATCGAGGGGCATGGTATGGAGTTTGTCTAAAACCTGTCGCCGCAGGATCGACTCGGTCCGTAAAAACATCGACTCTTGAAAAAGGTCCCATCCAAAATGGGTGAAAAACAGCACCAGAGCCACTACCATCCCAAAGGTTCCAAAGGTCACCAGGAAATCCTGGGCGCTCGCCTCGGAGAGGGTTTTTGTTTGGGAGATATTGTCTGCAAAATAGCCCAACACCCGGGGTGGTAAGAGTTCTACCGCAGCAGCCAGGGCAGCGATCACAAGATAAAGACCATAACGGAGTCCATGGGTCGCAATAACGGACTGCAGAAGTCTTGTGACTGGATTTTTATTCAACATCTCTCTTTGCTCCGTGCACCTGTAGGACGTTGGATAGGTTGTACGCTGAAAAGTTGTTTTTATCAATTGCGCAAAAATGGCGTACCCAAGCGGTATATTTTTGGAGTTGCGGTATACTTTTGTGACCATTTTTTTTGGGTCACTGAGAAATCCTTGGACCCCCAAAAAACAGGGAATTAAGGTTGATCCGGCATTTCTCAAACCATAAAAGGAATAATGGCTGGTTTGGCATGTCCCTTGCATTTTGTCTAAAGAACCCATTGATGCTGATCTCCCAGCGATTAGGAAACCGGTGATGAACCTCTTGACGGAAACTCATAACAGCGAATCCACCCACAAAAAAAGCCCAGACTCAAAAACCCACATAAATCTATCTTTGGACTCAGGCCTGTCCTTGGCAGAAGTGGAGCGCATCGTCATCCTTGAGACACTGAGACTGCAAAACAATAATCGAACTCAGGCTGCCCGGGTGCTGGGGATTGGGATACGGACCCTCCAGCGCAAGCTGAAAATCTATGGTTCCTGAAGTTCCATTTTTAAAAGATTAAGCACATATAAATATTAATATATTTATATTTTTTATAAAGATTCTCCCCATTAAGACGAATCGTGCTGCGGTAGGCTTAGGAGCGTGGTTTTGTAAAAATAGGAGTATCTAAAATGTCCGAAGAGACTCAACAACCCAATCAACGGGAAAAATCTTTTTTATTTTCGTGGTCCATCGCTTTGGGAATCCTCTTTGTCGGAATCACGATTTATGGCGTATCAAACGTCAAGCAGCTGCGTGACGATGCTGCAAACCGACATGCAGCTCGGCTCGATCCCAATGGGGTCGAACCCGGTAAAACTGCTGCTGAGACCAATCGGCCTGCCACGGCAAAACCAAAACTTGTTAAAACCGGAATCTACTTAGAAGGTATCAGCAGCATTTCTATACCCGATGCAAAGTGGGGCGCTACCTTTTATATTTGGTTTCGCTGGACCGATCCTGATATCAACCCCGGGGAAAGCTTTAGGATTGTCGAAGGGAAGATCGACTCCAAAGAAAAGATCGCAGAAAAAACCATAGGCAACGAAAAGTACGCCCTTTATAGTGTGACGGCAGAAATCACCAAGTTTTTTAATACCTCCCGCTACCCCCTTGATGACCACCTGATCACCCTTGCGATCGAAGATGCGGCATTAACCTGGGAAGAGCTTGAATTTGTGCCAGACACCGAAAACTCAGGGATCAGTTCCCGTGTCAAAATGCCTGGCTACAAAGCGACCAAGTCGGCGCTAGTCACCAAGCCCCATACCTACAAATCCCAGTTTGGTGACCCCAATGCTGCCGTGGGCAGTCGCAAGACCTATTCGCAGCTCCTCTACGGTGTGGTTTGTGTACGAAATGGTTTTGGACCCTATTGGAAGGTTTTTCTCGGGCTCTTTGCGGCGATTTTTATTGCTTTGTTACCTCTCTTTATCAAGCCCACCGAGTGTGATCCACGGTTTGGTCTGGGGGTCGGCGGGTTTTTTGGTGCAGTAGCTAACGCTCTGCTGGTTGCGGATGTGGTCACCGACAATGGGGTGCTAACTCTCCTCGACATCATCAACGGCACTGGGATCGCCTTAATCTTTTTGTCCCTGGTGCAATCGACTATTTCCCTCTATATTTACGATACTCTAGATCGGCCTCATTTTTCGAAACTTTTTGATCGAGTGTCGTTTATCATCTTTACCCTGGCGTTTTTGGTGATCAATATTTCCGTACCGCTCTTTGCTATGGGCCATTAGGAAGTGGTAAACGTTCCTCAATCAAGGCATAGGAGGGGCGCCCACTAGCCTCCCCTACAGAAACTACTATCTATATTTTTAAATATTTAGACGATGAAGCGGTCCACTATACAGTGGTTCGTTTTAAGTGCACTTAGTGTCTAAAAAAAAGACAGTGTATGGAAGTTCTGTCGATTTTTTGGTCATTATCCTTTCCTCCCAATTTCTAGCATCAGCCCTCTCATCTAAACAAAACTTTAGCAATCCTTGTTTGTCGTGAAAACTCGCAAACTTTAGGGCTTCTATTTTACAGGCTCTCGATTGTTTATTTTAAGTTGGTTTTAGGCCTAAGAGTTGCAACCAACTACTTAAAGTAAAGTTTAGATTTTTCGGTATCAGGAGGAAATCATGCTGAAGACGAATCTTAGAAAACTGTATGTAGCTACGACGCTCCTAACATCTCCGGTCTACGCCAACGAAGTGGGGAATGATGCCCAACACTTTAACCCAACCCCAGGTCGTAACGACTTTGTGACTGTACACAGCGCGTCGACCTTACCCCAAAGTCGATTTAATCTGGGGCTCTATCTCAACCATGGCATCAATACCTTACCCTATGAAAATCCTGATAGCCAAAACCGCATCAAGATCAATGACGCCGTCACCGGACTGGACCTGCTTGCTGCCGTCGGCGTCCATGACCGGTTAGAACTCGGAGTAGCTGTCCCCTTTGTGGTCTACCAAAAAGTAAGAGAAGACGACACAAGAGGCGAATTTGCCAAAAAAGGCAATACTGAAGTGCGCCCGGTCATCAAATGGGCTTTCTACCGGGGCGACCTTTCGAGTCTGGCGATGATCACCTCCGTCAACATCAACCGGTTGGTCGACGATCCTTCTACCGGCGGGACCCGAGGTCCCACCCTAAACCTTGAGTTTGCATATTCAATCAATCTAGACCCCGTGATCCTTGGGGCAAATATCGGCTATCGCCGCCGCAATCCAGGCCAGCGCATCGAGGGGAGCCTTATTGAGCCAACCTCGGACCGCATACTCGGATCCGCCGCAGCCCGCATCAATCTCACCTCAAAATGGGCGTTGATCGGGGAAGTCTTTGGCTCCCATCCATCCAACTCTTTAGACAACGAAACCAACCGTAAGATATCTTCGACCGAAGCTCTGGGTGGCCTCCGTTATAAGATAAACGACGCCCTAAATTTCGACTCTGGAGTAGGCACAGAAATCAACAACGGTCTCTCCACCCCTGACTGGCGGGTTTATGGGGGATTGATTGCTGAGTTTGGTCCAAAACAAAAACCAGATCTCCCTGAGAAAAAAGTCAAACAAGACAACGGACCTGGAGTCGAAGAGATTCCTGAAGGCCCACCCGATGCTGTGTTTGTGTTCAATAACATTAATTTTGAGTTTGACTCGGATTTTAGGGTACTCCCTGGTGCCTTGAGCGAATTGGAAAAACTACGCAACCACCTGGCAGAACATCCCTACAAAACCATCGTGGTCGAAGGTCACACCGATTTCAAAGGGACCGTTGAATACAACGACGATCTCAGCTTGCGCCGCTCTCGTACTGTCCGGCGGCATATGATCAAACATTTTACGCTAGATTCCCAAAAAGTCATTGCCGTGGGCTACGGAGAACGCCGACCGGCCACCCAAGATTGGTCTGATTCTGGACGGCAGATCAACCGGCGCGTCGAAGTCAAAATCTATTACCCATAAAAAAACCATTTTTGCACGGAGTTTTCACTATGAACCATCTATCCATCTTGCACTCTAGTCTTCAGCTTGCTCAGAGTTTTCTTAAAAGACCAATGGTCGTTTTTGGGTTGTCCCTTGGCGTGTCGTCAGGACTCACCCTTGCGGTCACCAGCTGCGCCGCCCGCTACCATACCGTCAACAAAAACGACCAGGGAGCTGCATCTAACAGCGAAGCCAGCTCCGTCAGCGGTGGAAACGGCGGGAGCGGAGAGGGGGGAGACCCCACTGCAGCCGGCGTCCCTGGAAAGCCCGGCACACAAACCGAGAAGACCCCCTCCCCCGCGCTCCCACCGACCGCAGGTGTGGAAGCCCTGGTGGACAGCAAATCAGTCATCCAGGTTGTCTCTGACCAAGGATTTGTCGTGCGACCTACCCTCGCCACCATCGACCCCGATGACAAACAAATCCCTAGCTGCAACAACCCTGGAATCATCAAAGCCCGATTTAGAGTCCATAAACAGGGTGACACCACAGAGCCTACGATCCTCGCGGTGGATCGACCAGCCGGTGCATGCCAGCCTCTGCTCGAAGTCACCACAAAACTCCAAAATCCCGGACTTTACGACATCACCCTCGAAGTCACCTCTGACGAAGGCGAGCTTGCTAACGCCCAGATGACCCTTGAAGTTGTTGCAGCAAAGGATCCTGGAATCGCGGACCTGGGATTCACCATCGAAGCGAATCCGCTTTGGGGTTATCCTGGAGATCAGCTGACGTTTAAAGGAATCTGTCCTGCTGCGAAAACCATCCAATGGAACTTTGGCGACGAAAAAACCGCCACAGGGGAAACCACCTCCCATGCCTATGAGAAAACCGGGCACTACGCCGTTAAGGCCCAATGTGAAAAGCTGGACGGCACTAAGGCCGATGCCATGGTGATGGTGGTGATCTTATCCAACCTACCTGAAAGCACCGATATCGATTCTAAGGGACAACCTTTAGGATCTATTTCGACGGGTACCAATAACACTCAGCCCAATCCGTCGGGATCTGGCACCGGGACCGGCACGGATACCTCGACCAACACAAGTACTGGGACGAATACAGGGACCGATACTTCGACCAGCACTGGGACCTCGACCGGAACTGGAACTGGAACTGGAACTGGAACCGGGACTGGAACAGGAACCAAACCTTGTGTCCCTGAAAATTCGGCTAAGTCCCTCTTTGTGTGTCCTAAATCTTAATCAGATTAAGATTTGTAAAGGTTCTCCCCTTGATGTATGGATTCGATAAAAGTGAGCGGCAACGCTCACTTTTTTTCTTTGAAATCCGTAAGCTAACTGGGAGGGCAGCAGATTTGCTGGAAGGCCTTCGAAATAGAATCTAAGGACACGACACCTGGATGACTCAAATATAATTGTGGTTCTCAATGAATCGCTACCAAAAGACCTGAATATTTTAAAAGAATATGGATCCGTCTTGGATCTATAAGCCAGAAAACATTGTTTTTGAGGCTCCCTTCTTAAGCACAAGCACAAATGACAAACTTCGATTCGCGGAATCGGACGCCAACGAGTCAAAAAATGTACTACGTTACACAATAAGCTCAAAAAACGGTATCGCCATAAAGCAGTTTTCCACATTGCCAAATGAAGATGAAGTCTTGTTTGCCCCTGGTTCAGTCTTTCGCGTTCTATCTTTCAGTGAAGGACGTGAGGTCATCACGATCGACTCTAAAAAGAACAAAGTGGTTAACGTCGAAGTTTTATATATCGGTCTGGAAGAAATCGATCATAAGCCGTAGGCCTATAGTGGTCAACGGGCTCCATGGAGTCATTTGAAAGATCGCTAATAGACTCATGCTGCATACCTCAGAATCTCAACCTCCGCTCCAGCCGCGACTGCTGCATTAGCACGGTGCATCATTTTTTGTGAAACCTCCACTGACAGAAAGTATTCACCGCAGTTTGAGCAAACCTGAGCCGGAACTTCTTTAAAAACCACTACAGTCGAACCGCGATTAAGGGTGGCGGTCACTTTTCCTGGCTCTGTTGTTCCATGTTTACAAATAACGCAAATCATTTCGGTCTCCTAGTTCTGCAGTCCGATTCCCAAAGAATAGGGTTTGGTTCGTAAGTCGTAACCACAACGCACCCACCACTCTCGATTTCCCGAGCTGCAACGACATGCAACCAGCGGTTTCCAGACATTCCAAGTAGCAAAAGACTTGGGTACGGTTTGTCGTCTGCATAATCCTCTATGACCTCGCCATCTTGCAAAATGGTCGTCACCTCTGGGACGCTGATATTTCGAGCAAACATCTGCTCCAAGGCATGCCTACTAAAAGTTATCGAGGAACACTTCAATCCCATTCACCCCAAAGCTTGAGAAAATCCCTGCGCCCTGAGGCTCATTATAGCTTACAAACACCGTAAGACATTCTAAAAAATTTCCACTTTCCTTAGGCGACGATTTTTCGTAAGAAGGGTCAGCGAATCTTAGCAGGGGAACCTGCCGCAAGCTCCACCGCACGGAGCGGCATGATGCACCCTAACATAGAAAGCCACCCCTTGGACGCTGCACCCCCTACAAGCCCTACCCCTCACCCTACCCCTTCTCTTTGTTTTGAAGTCTGGGACCGAGACTCCCGCTACCTCAAGCTCCGTAAGGCGATCACAAAAGCCGTGGCGAGCTACCAGCTGATCGAAGCCCATGACAAGATCATGGTGGGGGTTTCCGGGGGCAAGGACTCCGCCGTGCAAGACCTACTGCGGGCTCTGCTCCCGGTTGAGGCGAGGGATCCTTTATAACTACGCCATCACCCATGGGTTTACCAAGATCGCCCTCGGCCACCACCGGGACGATATCAACGTCACCCTCCTGCTGAATGCCTTCCCTAACGGCAGCTGAAGTCGCTGGTAGTAAATTCTAATGGGGCACCCTAAAGTATAGGTATATAGAAATCCACGCCACATGTAACCGGCTAATACTAAATAATAATACACGATATTTCTATTTATACTCAAGTTATAATTGTTTATTCCGAGAGTGTTTATGTATACACCATTGAGGTTGAAACAAAACAGATATTAACCAATGAAGCATCAATCATCCTGGAGTCTAAAGTGACAACAATCATCAAGAAACAAAGCCTACAGAGATGGACCGGTCCAGAATCCAAGATCACATCGCTATCCAGTCTAGGGGTTGTCTTGGTGCTTTATGTCACTCTGATGCTCCCCACCTCTCAAGCTTTAGCCTTAGAAATCTCCTATTCAGGAAGGCTCAGTGAAGAAAGCGGCACGTCTATCGCGGGTCCCCAAGACTTTACCGTTAGGTTTTATAACACCCAACAAAACGGCGACGTCGTGGGACCAACCCTTAAACTTGCAAATACCGAACTCAGAGACGGAGTATTCCAGCTCAGCCTTAATTTGGACAATAGCCAATTAACAGCCATCTTTGGGGACGGGACAAAAGCCGCCTATGTGGAAGTCGAGGCTGGAGGCAAAGTCTATCCTCGCCAGCAAATCATCGCCGTGCCGCTAGCCTTAAGGGTCCCGGTGGATACCAATTACCTTAACTACGCCGATGGCAAATTAAAGATCGAATCGGTAGACCTAAACCAAGTCAATGGACTTAGTGCAGCACTCGCCGCCAAAGCCGATGCCACTACGGTGTCAAGCACCAGCGTCGCCACCAAAAACCTCTCTGATTTGACCAATGCCCCGGCAGCCAGAACCAATCTCGGTCTAGGCTCACTTGCCACAGCAAGCACCATTAGCAACGCCGAGATCAGCACTACCGCAGCCATTTCTGACACTAAACTGGCCACGATCTCTACCGCAGGCAAAGTCTTAGGCTCTGCCATTACCTCAGGAACCATCGGCGGAACGACCGCCTTTCAAAGCTCAGGTGATATCACCACGTCTGGTATCATGAGTGCTGGGACCGTGACCACAGCTCAACAAAATGGAGTCTTGATTAATCCCTTTAACACCGCTTCCGGCAATACGGGCGAGCTTCGTTTCAGCGAGCTTATCTCAGGCGGTACCAACTACGTGGGCTTTAAAGCTCCAGATATTCTCGCTGCCAATAAGATTTGGACCCTTCCAGCAGCCGACGGCACTAACGGCCAGATCCTTAAGACCGATGGCTCTGGCAACCTAGACTGGATCAATGTCGGTGGCACAGGCACCGTCACCAGTGTCAACCTCACCGCCCCCGCTGCAGGCATCGCCGTCAGCGGGGGTCCTGTCACGGGGTCAGGATCCATTACTCTGGCTTTAGGGGACGACCTAGCTGCCGTCGAAGCCATCGCCACCACCGGTGGCGTCGAGCGAACCGGGGCAAACACATGGTCGACCTATACTCTTTCTGCCGCCGGTAAAGCTCTGATCGACGATCCGGACGCCACG
>JBGSUI010000229.1:0-1918 GCA_041736175.1 Oligoflexales bacterium
CAGCAGATCGAAGATCGCAAGTATGAGACAGAACTTAGGCGCCGCGGAATCTCTCGGATCAAAAAGCTCGCAATCGTGTTTAAGGGCCAGCTCGTGAAGATCGTCGAAGCTGGGACTGTGGCAAAAACCTAAATCGAGGTGTGTGAAGATGATGAAACTTGGAGTTGGCATCAGCAATTTTAAGAAAATGCTCGAATCAAATAACTTCTATGTAGATAAATCCCTTTTAATCAAAGATCTTATCGACTTTAATGACGAGGTGACGCTCATTACAAGACCCCGTCGCTTTGGCAAGACTCTCAATCTCCATATGCTCCGGTATTTTTTCTCACTTGAGCATAAAGAGGATGCTCCCCTTTTTCATAAGCTTAAGATTTGGCAGGAAGGCGCGGAATACCAGGAGCACCAGGGTCGTTATCCCACCATTTTTATAACTTTTAAGGAAATTAAGGAAAAATCTTTTGACCGAGCTTTGAGACGTTTTAAAGGCCACCTTGCGGATGTCTACCTGCGGTTTGACTATTTACTGTCTTCACCAGTGCTGGCTCCAGAGGAAAAAAGTCTGTTCGAAGCGATTAAAGCTGAGAAGGCAACGCCAGATAAATATCAGGAGTCGCTTTATAAATTAAGTGATTACCTCCACCGTTTCCACAAGACTAAAGTCCTGCTGCTGATCGACGAGTATGACACCCCGATGCAAGCAAGCTTTTTAAACGGCTATTGGGACGAAATGGCCGACATGATCCGTGGACTTTTTGGAGCGGCTCTTAAAGATAATAGCCACCTTTACAAGGGTGTCGTGACGGGAATCACGCGGATCGCAAAGGAAAATCTTTTTAGTGGACTCAATAATCTCAGAGTCTATTCTGTTTTAGATCATGGTTACTCATCGTATTTTGGTCTCACCGAACCCGAAGTAAAATCTGCTCTAGTGACCTTTAATTTGGAAGATCGACTCGACACAGTGCGGGACTGGTACAACGGCTATGTGTTTGGCCAAGGTACCGAGGTATACAACCCTTGGTCGGTGGTTAACTTTTTATCCGCCAAGCTGGCGGAGCCCTATTGGGGCAACACCAGTGACAACGCCTTGATAAAAAAATACGCCCAGTACATGCCCGCCGCAGGAAAGCTGCAGCTAGAGTCGCTGATCCGGGGCGAGGAGATTGAGGCTCGGATCGAAAAGCACCTGGTTTACTCCGATCTTGATCAGAACGGGAACGTAGACCGGGTTTGGACGTTGTTTTTGATTAGCGGCTATCTCAAGTGCACGGGAGAGGGTGAGCAGGGTCGGCTAAAGCTCAAGGTACCCAACAAAGAGGTCATGAGTATCTACGAAAGCATGGTCGTGGAGTGGTTTGCGGGTGGAGGGGTGAGCGAGGTGTTTCAGGATTTTATAAATGCTTTCGAGATAGGAGAGATCAAGCGGATGGAGGTTTTTCTTGGTCGGATTGCTCTTGAAACCTTTAGTAGTTTTGACACGGGCCGCCACCAAGCTGAGAGTTTCTACCATGCTTTTGTGCTCGGGCTCCTGATGCAGCTTCGTGACCGCTACTGGATCGACTCTAATAAACAAAGTGGCTATGGTCGCTACGATATCATGATGGCGCCTAAGTCTAACCATGGACTCGGGTACGTGATTGAGTTTAAGGCTTTTGACCCAGATTTTAACCCCGATCTCGAAGCAGCAGCCGCCGAGGCCCTCCAGCAGATCGAAGATCGCAAGTATGAGACAGAACTAAGGCGTCGTGGAATCTCTCGGATCAAAAAGCTCGCAATCGTGTTTAAGGGCCAGCTCGTGAAGATCGTCGAAGCAGGGGCTGTGGCAAAAACCTAAATCTAGGGGTACCCATTAAGTAAAGCTTGAACTTTAAAAAATGCCGGCCAGTTGACGCTCGCCCTGGGCCTGAGTTTTTGC
>JBGSUI010000010.1:0-28704 GCA_041736175.1 Oligoflexales bacterium
CATATTCAAAAAATCTGCGGCATAGTATTGTATCGAGATTTAGTGGTTGTCGGACGCCATTGTAGGGCTTTTATATATTAATTTATGCTAGAAAACTTTGTTTTTTGATCCTTTTTGTTCAATTCTTTGCAAGATCTAAGACTTTGACAAGTGGTCCATGGGCTATACGCTCACCGATTCGACTGAAGAGGCCAAGGTGAAGGAGGTTATTGATCGCAAAATCACCAATAAAGTCGGACGATTTTCACCAGAAGAATTGATTGGGCTTATGAATTTTATCGATTTTTACACGATGCAATCAGGTTAAATGTGAGTTAGGAACTGTCAAGGAATAACCAGGTTATTTTTACTGCTTGCAATTCTATCTATGAGTCTGGTGATGGACCATCGAATTTGAACCAGACATCTTGTATTGCCTTGATGGCGCCGCCGACCAAACCGCGCGCCTCAGGATCGACGGGCAAGGGAGTCTCAGATACCTTGATGAATTTGTACCCAACGTCGGTGCGCGGGTCGTGGCCCGGTACCGGTGGAAGTTGCGGCAGTCCCTCGTGCTGGACGAACAACTGAAAATCGTGACTGTAGATTCGGTAGCCGCCTGCTCCGTCGCGGTGGACCGAGACGACAACTACATGACCTCGCCCCCCATCCGATTTATTGAATTTGACAGCGGCGATATAGGTGCCGATGCCGCCTCTTTCTACGAGTAGTGTGGCGACACCGCTGGCTTTCGTGGAGCTCCAGTCTCTAACGTGCTCTTCGTTGATATACGGCCAACTGTAAGACGTGTCCTGTACACTTAGAATCGAATTGATATTGTAGTTGAGTTCCTCGAATGCGAACCCTGGACCTTTCCCCAAATCGGCCCGTCGCCGTGCGTCCTTGTAGAGTGTTTGCGGATCGGCGCATACGCCAACGCCAACGGAGCGGATGGAGCAGTCTTGCTTGCGGTATTTGGGTTCGACATACTTCATGGACTCAAAGGCATGCTTGGCGACGTAGTCGAGGCTCATGAGCTGCATGGGAAAGCGCTCGCCGCCTCCGTATTTATGCTCGAGGGTGGTCTTCTCGTCAGTGGTAAGCACGTGGCAGGGCAGTAGTGACTTAGGATCAAGTGGAACCTCGGTGGCATTGATCTGGCCGTTCCACGGCTTGCCGGACTTGTCGTAGACGGCCACGGCTAAGGCCTCGACGAACAGGTATTCGAAGAAGGTCTTTGTACCGGCAAAGCCAGTGCCGACTTGATTGGTAAAGCCACCGATCATTTTCAGAACATCGATCAGGCCGCGGAGGTTACCCCCTCCGGTCAGCGCCTGGCACTCGCTCGGGAAGGTCGTATTGAGGCCTCCCGGCTCTTTGCAGGCCTGGGTGACGGCAAAGCGGCGGCGATTAAGGTCGTTAACCATGGTCCGCGTGTCGGCGTTCGTCTGTCCAGGTGCCCTTAGGCCCGCCTGGTTTAGCGCCCCGTTGAGCGCCTGCACCTTGCAAGCGCGCGCCCCGCTAAGCGGAGTGACGCTGCAGGTTCTGTACTGCTCGCGAATGGCGGTGCTCAAAGACGTCCCAACGGTCGTCAACCCGGAGGTATCGCTAGCCTGAGGCGTCTTTATGCAATGGACAACCGAGGTGTAAAACAGCAGGAAAATAAGGCATTGAGCAGGTTTTCTGTAGACTTTTAACATTTTAAACCTAAGCATAAAATAGTTTATAAAAAATAACCCCAGTCCACAGGGGATATATTTTACATCATTAATCCCAATCGACTGTGCATCAATTTAGGATTAAGCAAGTTCTATGCCAACATCCCATAATAAGCTGTATGTGGACATCACTAGCATTAAAGACTACTTATCATGGGTAAACAACAAAACCACTCGACCAAGAAATTTTTTATCAGATAATTTTTGGGTAAGCTCATTAAATGCAGTAAATCATGAGGTCTAGATGCTGCACCCTCCATCAATCGGTCGTTCCTAATCCGCCTACAAATTTGACATGACCCCATTAAAGTCGATTTGTTGGACAGTAACAGGCAACTTTAATGGGGTAGCCTGCGGCATTAACGAGTGCAGCGACCGTGGCGGCGCTTTTTGGAGGGTTCCCTTATGGTAATAATTCGGTACCTAAGTAAAATTTACGAGAGATTGGAGCAAAGTTTTCTAACGAGACCTGCTGCATAGATCGGGACGGAGATGATATCCTCTTGGATTGTAAAATTTAGCTCTGAAAGCTTGAGTCCTTTTTTTAAGCCTTTTTCTTTTAAAAAAATATGCAGACTTTTCATTGTCCCCTTGGCGCCTGACTTTACTTCAATAGGTATGACAGCGCTGTTTGCACTAATAACATAGTCGATTTCGGCGTTACTGCTACGGGCCTCTCGATGCCAGTAGTAAAGTTCTGGTCTCTGGTGGACATGATCGGAAGCAGTGAGTTCTGTACCAACAAAGATCTCAGCCAACGCACCTTTGTTGATTATGGCTTTAAAGTCAGCCAAAACGTATTCTGAAAGGTTAAGCCCTAAGACTCTTTGCAAGATACCTACATCAAACATAGCGACTTTAAATTGACCGGGATTGACTTGTGCTCCTAGAGGCAGACCTGAAGCCGAGGAGTGAAAGATTTGGTAGGCGAGACCCGCCTTAACCAGGAGGTCAAGGGCCGTTTTATAGGTGGACGATCGCTCGGAGGAAATATTCGAATATTTAAATTTTCCTCCTGCTTGGTAGGCGATAGCGCGAAAGACTTCGGTCAGGCGATCAACCGGCGCATTTTTTTTGTACTTAACAAAATCGTCAAAATAGGTCAGCAGCAGTCCATCGAGGATTTTTTGGCAGGTCAAAAGGTCATGCCCGTCCGCATAGGCTTTAACGACCTCGGGTAGGCCTCCGATCAATAAATAGACTTTAAGCTGCTCAAGGATTTTCTGATGGATCACTTCATGGAGGCCCTTAGAAAAGTTAGCCTCCTGAAGGGCGCTGACCCATCGCGAATGATCCAGGGCTTCGAGATATTCAAGAAAGGTCAGGGGATACATAAACAGCGAATCAAGTCTACCTACCCCTAGGGAGGGAATTTCTGCCAGCGCAAACTCCAAGAGAGAGCCAGCGGCAATCAAGTGCAAGTCGGGCATTTTTTCGTAAAAAAACCTCAAGGAATGGATCGCTTCTGGACAGGCTTGGATTTCATCAAAAAAAAGCAACGTGGAACCTGGGATAATCCGGACACCGAAATAAAGGGAGAGTTGCTCAACTATTTTTTGCGGGGTGAGTGCATCCTCAAAAAAAGCTTTAATACGTGGATGTTCTTCAAAATTAACTTCTACAAAGTGATCAAACCCTTTGCCAAACTCTCGAATGGAATAAGTTTTACCTACTTGGCGCGCTCCCCGCACCAAAAGGGACTTACGTCTGGGACCGTCGCGCCAGGCTAAAAGGTGGCGATGAATGTCTCTTTGCATGGGGGATTTCTATCCTATGGAGAGTAGAGGGCTATCTTAAGCGGCTCAATCGTAGCATAATCAAGGTAAATCTTACACCACTTTGTGCATAAATCAGGGGTGTTCAGTCATCGCCCCAAACCGAATGTTGCTTTTGGATCACGGTATTTTTACAGTCCAACGTGGAGGGGTTCATCTCTGTGACTGTGTGCGGGTTACCCCGGCACTTTTCACCACTATTGCAGACGTGGAAAGATTGGTGGCTGCTTTAGAGGATGCCGCTCAACGATTCTCTTAGGTACGAGAGGGGATGCTGGAGGTGACGGGGGGTCACCTGCCGTGTGGCCATGTTTATTCCGAATTTATCTTAGGGGGCCTGGTTCGGCGGTCGTCCTCGTCTACGGCAGCGGCAATAGCCGAATCGACGTCGATAGCCGGCACAGAGGAAGCGATAAAACGCTTATAGAATTCCCTCGGCGACAGTACTAATAACCCACGCCCTCCTTCGACCGCCGCCACTTCGCGAAAACCTTTGTCGCCCGTGAGGAGCACGTCCGAGCGGCTGGCTTTTGCCGAGTAGAAAATCGGCTTGTCTTTATCATTGAGCGGGATAGGGCCGCCTTGCACCACCGTTTGAAAAACGTTTAGCGTTGCGGCGAGTGCAATAAATTCCGCCAGGGCTTCTGGCTGTTTTGCAGCCAGATTGCGGCGTGCTTCTTCGACCGCCATGTCGCAGGTCAAAATATCAAAGACGTCACTGCGCCGTAGAAGGCGGCACGGCAGGCCATATGAGTTCCACATGGCGGCAAAAAGCACGTTGGCATCAAGAAAGATTCGAAGCCTCCGCGGAGCTTTCGTCATGAGGGCTTTGCCAGCTTGGCTTTAAGCCGGTCAACCCCGGCGTCAAAGGCCGCCGCTTCGTCAGCGGTTAAATCGTTCTCCTCGTCCCACTCGGCGATTTCGGTATCGGTGTACATCTTGACGGGCAGCACACTGACGGGGCTGAGAATGATTTGCCCGTCTTTTTCCACGACGGCGAGCATGTCGCCTTTGGAGAGACCCAGTTTTTTTCTGACCCCTTCGGGCAGGGTGAGTTGGCCTTTGCTGCTGAGGGAAATGACGGTCATAAACATTTTCTCCTTCTTGCTTCCAAGCTTACTTCCTTACTATCGGCTAGTCTAGCAAGAAACTTTAGCGCCCGCGTGTCCCTTCTTCGTCTTTCTGTACTTTCTGTAGCCAGATCCGCATCCTCTGGCCCTAGGCCTCACATAACCCGTTTTATGCTGAGTCCTAAATCCCGCCGCGGATCCCCGCGGTGAGGTGCCGCCCCCCCCCCCGCCTAAGGAAAACGTCGATAGCTCACCACCTGTAAAATCTTTTCAACTCCAGAAAAGTCTTAGAAACCTAAAAAAATGGTTATAAAATCTCAGGATTGGCTTGGAGTAGTTTTATAAATTCCTTTTTGTTTCTTGGCGTGCATCCACGACCAGACTTAGGATCGATCGTCTTGCTGCTAAATTGCTCTAGGGCTCGGGAGATAAACTGGGAAGTCTTGGGGTGAGTCACATCCACATGATAGCCCACATCTACAGTTTGGACTTTACACTCTGTTGTGGGATTTGCGCCGCCTTGGGCTAGAGGGGAGCACACCATGCGGGGGGCGTTGTAGAGTAGGGCGCTTGCAATGCCTAGGACCTTGCCACCGGCAAGCATCGGCCCTCCCGAGTCACCATCGCGGATCATTTGTTTCGAACCACTCGGATCGTCGTGAACCACATAGGTCTGGAGGACGCCTACTTCCTCCTTTTCAGGTTTAGCGATGACATTGGTCCCCTGGCGGAGGATATGGGAATCTTTAAAGGGTTTTTGGTCCCATCCATATCCCAGTAGGGTGACTGACTCACCGTGACGGACTTTGTATTCTGCAAGATTCGCCATATCCAAGGTAGCTGGAACGGCTGAAGCTGGCTCAGGCCAAAAGACTACGGCGATATCAAACCGACTGGCCGCTTCTCCCGCTTCTAATCCAAATCCTTTTGGGATGACGTAACAGGAGGTGCGCTCCACGATGCCACCTCCTGGTGACCACTCCAAACCCTGGACTCCAGGGTTTTCCTCGGCCTCTTTGAGGTCGTCGGCAAAGGGGTTGGTGCGTTTGCGTCGGGAATCCATCAATTCGTCGTTACCAGGGTCAAATCCCTCACCAAGCCCCTGGCTGGCAGTGGGGCTAGGAGGGAGAACTTGGGAGCTTTTGGAAGCCCCTTTTTCAGAGCCCTGTTGGTGCCATACACAGTGGGCGGCGGTCAGCATCACCTGGGGAGCCACAAAAACCCCTGTACAACTTTCCTGAAAAGCTGTCGAGTTGGTTGATTTTATTTCGACCACTGCTGCAAAACGGCCATCTTCGACCACCTGGCCGCCTGCGATCTGGACAAGGGATTCCTGCTGCTTTTGTCTGGAGTCTGGGGGTGAGCAGGAAGTTAAGATGGTGGCTAAAACAAAGTATAGAGGATGAGAGGGATAGGGGGTCATCTTGGGGCGGGGTCCTTAAACTTTGGATTGTTTGGGCACGGAGGTCCATAGTTCCAGAACGAAAGATAGCATTTCCCTCCTCTTAAATCAAACCAATTTATATTTACAATTTTTGTTCGCACAACAGAAAATAGGTCTTGCCTTGATACTTGGACGTCGATCCTTGTGGGAAGGAAAGCTTGGCGTATAGAAGGCCGCCCGATGTGGGTACCAACGACTGCACGCGAAAATCAACAACTCCAGAGACATATCCATGGGTCAAAGGCCCTTGGGACGAGAATTCAAGGTCGAGGCTATCGGCATAAGATTCACCTAGCACTTCAAGAGTGCCCCTGGGGTTGGTTTCAAGATGATAGGTTAGTGTGGCTACGGGTTGGCTCCGGCGCCAGTGGCTGCCGCTTTTTTTACAGGTGAGAGTGGTTGCAAAGGAAGCGGATTGGGTAAAAAGGAGGGCCACACTGGAGATGATCAGATTTTTTGTCATCATGGGTTTGAGTCCTTGTCTAGGTCGATTGGTCGACGGATTTGGAAAATTGCCGGAGAGTCGTCGTCATTTACACTCGGCGGCAGAATACCAATGGGCCCCTAGACGCACAAGATTATTTTTTGTAGGTTTCGCGCTATAAAAGCTCAAAACTAAACAGCCTCCCAGGGCAGTTCAACTTCCGACTTCTCACACCCTATGTGGGCTGTAATTCCCAGTTCTTGTTTAAGTCGTAGTTGCAAGGCCTGTTGGGCTGCGGGTTCGCCGTGGGAGAGGAGGAGCATCTCGGGTGGCTTGCTGAGGTGTTTTATAAAATTTACAAGATCCTGTTGGTCTGCATGGGATGAAAAGGTGTCGATTTTTTCGATCCGGGCCCCAAGGATGACTTCCTGATGGTGAATCCTGAGGGACCCCGAATTGAGACCTTGGGACCGGTCGAGCAGCCAGCGACCTTTGGTGCCTGGTGCTTGAAAACCGGTAAATATAAGAGTGTTTCGAGCATCTGGCAATCGATGCTTGAGGTGGTGGAGGATGCGACCTCCGTGGAGCATGCCCGACGCTGAGATGACCACAAAAGGTCCATCCCGCATACAGGCCAGCATGGAATCATTGGCCGTGGCACTGGTCTCGAACAGCGCCGGTAAAAACCGCGTACACCTATCGACTTCGTCCCCCTGTGGGCCGCAGTCCGTAAAGATAGGCGAGGCATGATCCTCGGGGTGTTTTAGAAAAATGGCTGTGGACTTTTGAGCCATAGGACTGTCCAGGATCACGGGAACCAGTGGAATGCGTTTTTGGTCTTCGAGGGACCGAATCTGAAAGAGCAGCTCTTGGGCCCTGCCGACGGCAAAGGCGGGGATGATCACGACGCCTTTTTGGGCAAAAGTCTGATTCAAAAGCAGTGCTAGCTGATCCTGGGGATCATCCCTGGGCAAGACCCGCTGGCCATAGGTGGACTCAAGGACCAGTGCGTGGGTTTCCGTGAGCCATTCGGGTTGTTTGATGGTGAGAGATCTTGCATTGCCTAGGTCTCCTGAAAACGTCAGGAGTTTAGGTCCCTGGTGGGTGTTGATGGACCATTGGACCATGCTGGCACCGATGATATGTCCCGCTCTGATAAAACGAAAGGAGGCCTCCTTGGAAACCTGGATCCATTCGCCTTGGGGTCCACGGGCGTGGGGTTTAAGGAGCTTAAGGGCTGCTTCGGCATCCTCCATAGTAAACAAGGGGAGCGCCGGGCGGTGATTGGAATATCCCGACTGATTGGCATAGGTGGCAAACTCCTCTTCTAGGAAAGCCGCATCCAGAAGCAAGATCCTGAGGAGATCTGCAGTGCCTTCGCTACAATGAATCGGCCCGCGATACCCGCTTTTGACCAGCCGTGGCAGCAGGCCCGAATGATCTAAATGGGCATGGGTGAGGACCACGCCCTCTATCTTAGATAGGTCGAGATCAAAGGCTCGCCAGTTGCGCATCCTTTCATCTTTTGTCCCCTGAAAAAGTCCACAGTCAACGAGCCAGTGTTTTCCGGCGATCGACAGGAGGGTGCGGCTCCCTGTGACTGTGTCACTGGCTCCATAGAGCTTGATCTTAACCCCTTTAAAACTCATGAGCCCCCCAACTGTTTGGCGAACCCTGGGTCAGAGTTCTAGGTTTCCTCTCCTTCGTTTGGAACCAGAATAACAGGTCGCCTGAGAGAAAGCATTGTGCGATTGGCTCCCGCCCTTATGAATATGTTTCTGCTATATAAGCCTTTAGGTCTTTAAGCTCTTCTTAGGAGAAGATTAGCTGCCTCTATATCGTATTCAGGATCCAAGACGACTTTCATCATTTCCGGATATTTCGCACACATTTTGAGGATGTTCCAAATAGCAAAAGATGGCGTTTTTTTCTGCCTTTTGAGATTGCTCAAATAGGGAGCTGATACTCCTATTCGCTTCGCTATTTCTTCATAGGAGAGAGCAGACCGAGATTTAATGATGTCCAAAAACTGGCTTGTCTGGTTGCGTAAAGACTTCTCGATTGCCGCATCCGCTTTTTCACCTGACCCAGCCGCCGAAGCTTCCGCTTGGCAATGATTACATAGCCAAACATTAAAATCTTCTGTTATAAAGACACTTGGAAAATCCTTCCAAGGACGATGCCAGAGGCCATGAACATTGGTGAGGGTAAACCCTTTATGATTGCATTCGGCGCATCGTCTTTTTGAAAAATCCATAACTATCCTCATCTTTTTTTAGGTCGATCATGTACACCAAGAGTAACATTAAGTTGTCTGCCAACTCTCGTCAGAGTCGGATCATACTGGTCCCCTATCGGAAAAATTAAGAAAAAACTTAATATCAGATTAATAAAACATAATTAACCATCTGTATTTATTTATCTAATTAAAAATTATTAAGTGGCATAGTCATGTGGTGGGTCTTCCTTCTCCCTACATGGCAACAAGGCGTCTACAGAACCAAGGTCATGGGGCCACGGTGGATGAATCGCCACGACCAAGAGGTGTAGGAAATTTAAAAATTACTGCTGTCAGATATGAGCCAACTGCTTGGTGAACCCTGGGTAAGAGTTCTAGGTTTCTTCTCCTTCGTTTGGAACCAGAATAACAGGTCGCCTGAGAGAAAGCATTGTGCGATAGGGAACCCTGCCGATAAAAAACGGCTTGGTATAATAAGCATGATGCCGGCCAAAGATGATCAGCTGCGGATTGACTCGCCCCGCGTAGTCTGCCAGCTGTTCATGAACACCCCCATTGAGGACTTCGATACTGCAGCGGGCTTTTGAGGCTTCCAGGTAGTCCAGATGTTTCTCGGCCCGTTTAGTGATCTTGTTTTTAAGGTCAAGATTGATAGCTTTAAAGACCTCTTGGGCAGACGCTCTTGTGTTAAAGGGAGTGTGGGAGGCTGTAGCAGCGGTGGTCAGACCAGCTTCGAGGCTTTCTTGGGTGAGCCCGCTCACATGGACGTGCAAGACATCGGTGTTGCGCAAGGCTCCTGCCAAAGTATAGGCAAGGTCGACCGCAGACTCAGACTGGACACCGAGGTCGTCAGCTAGCAAAAATTTTGATTTAGCGGCAAAAGTATTGCTCAGAATCGTCGAGTCGCTGACCAGGACGGGAACCGGTGACGATACCATAAGGGACAAAGCTGTCGAGAGTCCCCGCGGGACAAACTTAAGGTTGCTATAGTCGGCACCCACGAGGAGCAGAGCCGTGCTGGTTTCCATCACTTCTTTGATGATCATCTCGACGGGCTTACCAGTGACCACTCTTTTGATGACCGAGACGTCGCTTGGGATCATCTGGGCCAGTTCGTCGAGTTTGTTGCGAGCGAGATCCTTAGAGCTGGTTTCGACGGCCTGGTTCACATTCCAGAGAGGGTCGCTGGTCCCTAAGGCCTTTGAGGTGTGCATCTGTTCGAGCCAAGGTTCGACCACATGGAGGAGGCAAAGGGTTTTACCGGTCCTTCTGCATAAATCGACCGCTGTTTCGGTCAACACGACCGTATGCCGGTCGAAAGCCACAGCGACCGTAATGACGGGGCATCTGTTCATAAAAATCTCATTCATAACGCACCTCCTCTTGGTATCGGTTGGCGAATCTGGCTCCCTCCGTCAGCTTATACCTAAGACTAAGCAAGGAGGATGCCACCCCGTCAAGGGGTCTTTTGCGTCATATGGCTCAATGACCAGGCACGGTTGGGTTGGCGTAAAAGAGCCTATTGAGGGCCTGGCCGTTAAGGCATCTTACGTGGAGAAGATGGCGCCCAGGGTTCAGAGAGGTCGGGAGCAGAACATGCTTTTGATAAGAGACTTCAATATCTTGGCACTCCCCATCAGGGGGCGACATCATCGTGATCAGGGGCAGCAAAACCAGGGTAGACCCATGATTGAGAATTTTGAGTTCCCGCCAGGCCATGCAGGAGTTAGTCAGCCTGCCTTCGATGGTAGCCTGGAGGACACCATTCCCTGGAACGGAAGCGGGGCTGACCCGGACATGGTCGACTGGTGCATAGAGGTCATCGTCAGGATTAGAAGTTAGGGCTTTTTTGATTTCAAAGACCGAAATCAACGGATGATGGGAGGGTGGCAGATTGGCGTTTCGGCGATACCCATTTTGATTGAGTGTGAGTTCATACTGGCCTTCGGGTAGAACGCCGAGGTTTACGTCAAGTTGGTAGGGGATCAGAGCCTCGATGCAGGGCCCCTCAAAATACCGGGCCAGGGGAGTGATCTTAACGGTCTTAAGAATGGTGTTGATTTGAACATCGGGGGAGGTAAGTCGGTAGCAGCCATTAGGGAGGTAACCATCGATAACAACCTGGGTTTCATCGTTGTCATCAAAGCCCACGGGGACAAAAGAATACCGGGCTGGGACAGGTTCGATCATGCCCCCGCCGTCCAAGGAGGCAGCAGGCTTGCCAAAGGAGTGACCACCCACAAACACCAGACCCAAGAGGGCCTGGCCCAAAAATCCCTTCAAACCCATGGAGTCACTCCTCTAGTGGCGACCGAATCCTTAACCTACCAGAACCTACCAGAACCTACCAGAGACCTCATAGCTTACTTATTTGGCGCAGGAAAGGGCAGTTTTGCATAAAGGTCCTTAGTGGGGGGTACCAAAAGGACTGTATTTTGGTTTTGTAGCATGACCCGACCTGGGACCCGCCCCACCAGAAAAGGACGCGCCTTGAGGAGGCGATGGCGGCCAAAGCAGACAATATCTGGTTTAAAATCAGCGATCGATTGGGTCAACTCTTTGTCGACGCTGCCGCTGCGGACATCGTTTTCGATTTTGACGCCTTGGTCTTCGGCTCTGCGCCGCCATGGCAGTCCTTGCTGGCGCAAATGGGCTAAACGAGCCTCATACTCTTGGACCCAGACGCTATCCGGGGTCGAGTCTTGGGACTCAAGGAAAGGCAGTTTACCCCTTAGGTCGCGCCAAGTATCGCGCAGCGACTCTCTGAGATCCCCGTGAATATGCACCTGCCTGACTTTTGATCCCTTCACCTGGGAAGCCAGCTCGTAGGCTTTCTGAACCACTTCCCGGGAGCCTTCGGTCAAGTCATCGGCGATCAGGATTTTGAAAGGCTGCGTGCTAAACGAAAGCTTGGTTTTTCCTAAAACCATGACGGGCAAGGGCGCGTCGTGGAGCAGGCTAAGGCTAGTGCTAAATCCTATGGGGAAAAACCCATCTGATCCTAGATTGTTAGCCGTCAAAATCAGATTAGCCCGCAAGCGAATCGCCTCATTGATGATGGTCCTAACGGGGTCTCCCTCCAGGCATAGTCCTGACGCCACAAAACCACTTTGGGTGCAGCTTCGCACCACGGCATTCATCTGTTCCTCCCGTTCCCGGGCGACCCTTGCGAGTTCTTCCTGGACGACCAGGGGTAAGGCGACGACGGCTGGGGTTTCGATCGCCATCACGTCATAAACAGGCGGCTCGATGGCATGGATAAAATGAATGGCCAGGCCAAACTGTTGACTCAACACTTGGGCACTAGCTACTAAATCAGGTGTCCTTTCGTCGAATCCAACAGCGACTACAAGTGTACCTTTTACTTTGGTATCCATAGGTTTCTACCTCCACAAGTTCTTGTTCGCAAACATCGTGCCACTGATGATAGCGGGAGTTGGTACGATGCGCCTTAATTTTGTGCTAGTGAATTCTACAAACTTGTGTATATTACGGCTCCAGTTAAGACAAACCAAAAGCCGTTCATACAGGCGGCTGACCTTTGGAGAAAAAAATGAAAGCAGAATTAATCGAACAGGACTTGAGAAAAAAAATTGTTGGTAAGTTCCTACGTGAACGCCGCGTCAAAGCCGGACTGACCCAAATGGAAGTTGCTCAAGAATTGCGCTACTCTACTGCCCAATTTATCAGCAACTGGGAGCGCGGAATTTCGATGCCCCCCATGGAAACCCTCCCTAAACTCTCAAACATGATGAAAATCCCCCCCCGTGATTTCATCGATGTGATGTCCAAGTACCAAGAACAAGTCCTGAAGCTCAATAAAAAAGAACTTTTAGGTTTGTTTAAGACCCGCTAATCAAAATCGGGTTCCCTGATCGGCTTCTCTGATCGGGTTCCCCCCCCCGCTTTTTCGATCCCAGATTCCCGCTTTTAAATTAAACCACCAAGACTTTGTTGAGATTTGTATAAGTTGGTTTATGTTTTTATTAAAATTCAAGCCTTCTTTTTTGGTTTAGGCTGAGCATGTTACTATGTTAGTGACGTCCCTAACATGTTTTATCCTTTCTGAAAGTCAACGAGGTATCGGTTGTGGGTAGAATCCTTTTGATTGATGATGACCTGGATTTTCTAAGTGTGATGGACCAGGGACTCAGGCTAAACGGTTTTGACCCGCTGACTTCCCAAGACCCCATGGAAGCCTTGCGGCTGATTACGGAGTTTCCCTTTGATGCGATCCTAACGGACTTAGGGATGCCGCGGATGAGCGGTATCCAACTTATATCCTACGTGAAAGCCAGCGAAAGAAACAAAGAAACCCCGGTCTTTGTGATTTCGGGACAGGACCTAAGCTCGTCGGCCCTTAAGGATCTTGGGGTGGTCCGGGTCCTGTCTAAGCCGTTTTCTTTAGGTGAGTTGGTAGGAAGTCTGAACGCATTCACCGAAAAAAAGCTTAAAAGCCGTCGGGCTATAGCCTATGCCCCCGAACTGATAGGGATCTTTAAAGATAGCTGCGTCGAGGTGTTAGAGCACTACTGTGGAGCCCGTCTCGAACAGAGGACTCCCTTTATCAAGCCAAACAACGATCGTATCCATAGCCACTATGGAATGATGAGTCTGTTTGGCAGACGCCTGTATGGCTCGGTTGCCTTTGGCTGTGAAGCGAGCTTTCTAGAGCTGATCCTAGGTCGGCTTTTTGTAGGACAAAAGATCCATAGTCAGGGTATTGAGGCGCTGGCCCAGGAGACTTTTCTGGAGATTTTAAACCAGATGGTAGGCGCCTTTAGAAATAAGATGTCTCCAAAATTAGTCCCGTTCCAGATCGGTCTCCCGGAATATGTCCATCCTGACTACAAGACCTTTAAACATAAGGTCTCCGGTCACGTTTTTTGCCTACCCCTCGCAGCGCAGAGTCATACCCTGCAATTGGAGCTGTGTTTAGGCAATCTAGGCATGGAGCCGGCAATTGAGAGCACAGATTTTAGTCTTTTTTTAACAGCCTAGCTTTTTTCCAAGAAATGTCTTTTGTCCTGCCATGGACGACGAAAATGCAGAGGCCAATGGTCGCTAGTCCTCGCAAACCGCTAGAAGTCTTAAAGAGTGCAGCATAGGAGTTTGCTGAGGGTCCGATAAAATCCAGCAGCATGCCGCCGACCGTTGATCCTAAAACAGTACACAGACTATGGATGAGAGCATAATAAGTCAGGATCCAAATGCGATCTTTTTGCTCAATTTTTTCGAAGATCAGCAGCGTCGCCGCCAACTCGTAGGTCACCCAGGCACTGCCCGCTGCGACCTGAAGGCAAAAAAGATAGGAAAGATTTTTGGAGTAAATCCAAAATTGTGGTGCGAGGCTTACGAAGAGAGACATGATTAAAAGACAACTCAGAGTTCCTATTCTTTTGATAACCAAGCTGCCTATTGGACTAAAGAGAATTTTGCCGAGAAAAGATCCGGCGATCAGATAAGTATACTCCACATAGGAGACTTGAAGACTGCTGAGCATATAGGGTGAAAAAAAAGGGGAGGCCACGGAGACCCCAAATTGCATCACCAGGAGAAAGCCCAAGATCCAGACCCCTTCTAGATTACGCAAGCCTGTAAGACTCTCTTTAAACGGTGGGCGCTTAAATTCCGTAATAGCGGAGGTGCACTCGCGGTGTTGGGAGAGAAAAGCTGTCGATATTAGCCTAAAAATACTGGCAAAGATAAAAAGGCCCATAAATCCTATGGCTGCATGGCCTTCGAGATCAAGATGGTGCAATCCATACCCAGCACACATAAAGGCTACGAGGGCGCAGAGCTGGTTTAGGAGGTTGCGGGTTGCAAAAAATCCCCGGAGCGTCTCCCTTTGCAGCAAATGACCGATCCAGTAGTTCCAAGCGGGGCCCCCAGCCTGGCCGGCCGCCCAATAGATAACGATCACAAATAGGAGTTGGGCGTGGGTTATGGAGCCCACATAGGCGGCATAGGCCAAGGGAAGATGGGTCAATGACTGAATCAAAGCACAAAAAACAACCCATTTTTTAACAGATTTAAAAAACCTTATTCCAGAGGGGCCGAAAAGCTGGAGGACTCCCCCAAAGATCAACGGGACCGTGCTCAAGAGTCCCGCAAAGACATCTCCTAGTCCCATCCAGATCGCAAACGCGGCGAAATAGGTCTCCCCAAACCCTAGCATCAAGCTATAGGAACAGCCGTCACCATAGCTTTGGTGGCGACTGGACCGTTGTGGATTGATGATGGGAGGGCTCATGGGTGGCTTGGCCTCTATACATAAAATATTTTTGCACAACAAACGATCAGAAAAAAGACTCTGCAGACAAAAGACGGGGCCGGAGAAGTTCGATATACTTATTGTTCGTGACACCGCTAAGATGAATCAAACAAAAATTGAAGTCACGTTTCCTGCCGCGTTTGGTTTGAATATAGTTCTGCAAGGCGTCTTTGCGTGCAATCATCTGTTCATAGTCGCTTTTGGTCATCTCATAAGCGTTGGTTTTGAACTTGGCTTCACAGATGGTCACCAAGTGATCAGCGCGATCAAGCAATAAATCGATTTGGCACACATCTTTTTGATAGTAGATGTGAGGGGAGACCTCAATGCCCCCGATACCCAATGCGCTCGTCAATTCTCGGACATGTTTGAAGCAAAGCAGTTCGAAATTGAATCCGCTGAAACTGCGGTATGATGGGGAATCCAGCAATCTAACGAGGCCTTGGAGGGTGGAAACTTCTTGTGACGCGATCCATTTGTTATAAAACCTGATATATTCATCCTGCAAAAAATAATACACCCCCTTGGCCTTGTTGCAGAACTGGGTGCGTTTATCGAGGATGTCAGATTCATAAAGACTGGCCAAGGCATCTAGCAGCTTTTTTGAGGGTTTGGGCGATCTCTTGTCACCCTCCATCAGCTCTTTAATTGTACCAATGGCGAGTCCGCACCTGCTCTTGGTGAATAAACCGACCAGTTTTTTATAATAAGACGGATCTTTAAAAAGATACGAAAACAAATGATCGTACTCTTTTTCTCCTGAGAGAATGCCGCTGTTGGCAACGACCAAGTCATGCAGATTTTCGGCCAAGGATTTATCGGCTTCCAGCTTTTCAAGATAATAGGGGATGCCGCCGATGGCCATATACAGTTCAATCAGCGAATAATGACTGTAGTCGATACCGCGATGCCCCAGATACTGATGTATTTCCCTTAGATTGAACGGGGAGAGTTTACGCTTGAGGGTCAATCGTTTTGCCAAGCCTGATTTCGCGTATATGAGGTTGTGCAGCATCCAGGTTGTCGCGCTGCCGGAGAGAAATATCTTGGCACCCCCCGGAATCAGCACATTATTGAGCAGATGATCAAAAGATCGCAAAAAGTCAAAGTTCTCGTCCTTGACCATACTAAGCCAGGGAAATTCATCAAGGAACAATACAAGCGGTAAGTTCTCTTTGGCGCATTTTGCGGCAAGACGGGCCAGATAAGGAAATATCTCTGCCGAGGTATGTATCGAAGGGTCGTCGTCCAGGTAGCGGATACAACTAACCCTGAAATCCATAATCAACTGGGCTGGCGAAATCGGCTCCTGCTTTTCGTCAAGGCTCCCGGTCAAGCACAGCAGAACACAGCGCCGGTTTTTCGTGTGCTCAGCAAGGATATTTTCTATGAGATAGGTCTTGCCTACCCGGCGCCTGCCATAGATGGCAACAAGGGAATACTCAGATCGGTTTAGCTGCTGTTTTAACAGCCTCATTTCTTCAACTCTACCGATAATGGGACGGGCTGAATGATAGATCTGGCTCATGGAATTCACCTTTGCGTTAATCTGATCTTATTGACTTTCAGGACATTTTAGAACTCCGAAACATAAAAAAATGCTATCGTGCAAAATATACATGATAGTATTAATTTTTCAATCATATCTTAAACAACTATCATGTAATAATTTCATGATAGTTGTTTTTATATAATGTAACAATCTATTTTGAAAGGATGTTTCTATTGATATCTTGTTAGATAACATCAGGCTCAAATCAATCGAGTAGTGAGAGAATTTCCTCGCGGGTCAGGGTTCCGGGAGAATTTGCTCCTTGCCCATCCAGGTCTAAAAGACGTGCCGCAAGGTCTTTTTTAGCGGCCTTAAGCACTAAAATCCTCTCCTCCACCGTATTGAGGGTTACCAGGCGCTGAATCAAGACAGGGCGCTCTTGGCCGATGCGGTGGGCGCGATCGGCAGCCTGGTCTTCTGCGGCTGGATTCCACCAGGGATCTATAAAGATCACGTGATCGGCGGCTGTCAAGTTAAGACCGACACCTCCAGCCTTAAGAGACATCAGCATGACTTTTGGGCCTTCGGGCGCCTGAAACCGGTGGACCACTTCCATTCGGTCGGTCGTCTCCCCTGTCAGTGTAGCATAGTCCACTTGGTGATGGTCCAGGGCTAAACCGATCAGTTTTAGGAAACCAGTCCATTGGGAAAAAACCAGTATTTTATGACCGTTTTCAATACTTTCTGTTAGGAGGTCCAGGAGTACCGCCAATTTAGATGACCCTGGGTAAGGAGTGGCCTCATCCGTCGTAAGCTGGGTCCCTGGCAGCAGATGTCCGTGGCAAGCTGCCTGCCTTAGGCGGAGCAGCGCCTCAAGGGCAAGCATGGCCTGGCCGCCAAAACCTAATTTACTAAGGAGATCATCGCGGGTTGCCAGGCGTAGGGCGTCGTAGCGGGAGCGCTCGTCGGGGGAGAGTTCCACATAACAGACGGTCTCGGTGCGGGCAGGAAGGTCAGGAGCTACCTCGACCTTAAGGCGGCGTTTGATATAGGGGCTAATGCGGGTTTTAAGACGCTGCAAAGTCTCTTTCGATAGATCAGGGGTGACATAGAGGGAGCGAAAGGTGGTGAGATCGCCTAAGAGTCCAGGATTTGCAAAGTGCATCTGGCTCCAAAGGTCTTCGAGGCGGTTTTCTACGGGAGTGCCGGTCAAGACCACCCTAAACTTACTTTTAAGGGCGTAGCTCGCCTGGGCGATTTGGCTCTGGGGATTTTTAATGGTCTGCCCCTCGTCGATCACCACCGTGTCCCAGACCCTTTGGGAAAGTCGGTTAAGGTCCAGGCGCAGAGTGGAAAAGGTCGTCAAATAAACTTCTAACTCTCCACTGAGTCCTGTTTGGTTTATGGAGCGGCCTGGCCCATGATAGAGATGAACCTTGGTGTGGGGGCGAAATTTAGCGATTTCTTCTTGCCAGTTTGGCATCACGCTAGCCGGTGCAACCACGAGACATAGGCCTTTGAGGGCGGCGATGGACTGGAGGGTTTTGCCGAGACCCATCTCGTCGCAAAGCAGAGCCCCTGCTCCTTGGCCAAGATCCCTGAGACAACAGAGCCAGTTATAGCCCTGTTGTTGATAGGGCCGCAAGGTAGCCTTAAGGTCCTCGGGGAGGAGAGCTGGAGGAGGATCCACGAGCTTACTTTGGATTCTCTCTGCATGGGTGATGGCGGCGGGAGGGGTTTGCCCCAGATCACGGAGGAACTGGCCAGCATCCACCAGAAAGGCCACGCTCTGAGGGACGACTAAAGTGGAATCCGTTTGTACTTCGTGGGCACTGGTCGGGGCCAAGGGAATCCTAGCCAGGGAGGCTTTTTCGGATTGGTGCATCGCCCTGTGGCTCATCATCTCTCTGAGCTGATGGCCATATTTTTTGAGCCAATCTTTGGGAAGCTCCGCCCATCCACCCCCCAGCAGCGGGACAAGGGATTCCCCCTGCTGGAAAGCCTGGAGGACATCCTGGGGGTCCGCAAATTTTGAGGCCCCCTGGGGGACCTTAAACTGGATGGACAAATGGGGAGAGGTATTTGAATCCTCGATTGCTACTTCTGGTTTGAGAGTTCCGTAAAGGGTAAAGCTGCTGAGGTTTACACTGTCGCTGGCCGGCAGATGCTGGTTGGTTTTTAAGGAGTTTACCAAGGCGATGGCATCTTTGCCCCGGTGAACCATCTTTTGTCCGACTTCCCGGCCAAAGCGCCGGGTGGCTTCGTCTTTGAGCTTGAGTTCTTGGGCTACATCCCTCGTAGGGACGGGGATTTTTGGATCGATAGGCACAAGGCGTCCGTTTTCAACGGAAGCGACGATTCCATGCTCGCTGGTGTGGTACAGGATTTTGACTTCCGAAAAAACCGATTGGGAATCTGCCGGGTCTCGGGTCACCACCAGGTCAAGGAGCGGAACGCCATAAATGGCCCCCGGTAGTTTTTTAGTCTTGATAAGGACCGGCACGACCTCCCTTAAGGGCGGCAGGATTTCGGCGACGATTTCGCCAAAATCCCTGGGTCCAAAAAGCCGCCCGTCCCTTAGGAGGTCTCGGAGTTTGGAATTGATGTTTGGTATCCAAAAAGGGCGCAAGCCCGAGCGGCAACGGGCAATCCCGTGGGCGTAAAGAGCCAGTATATCAGGATCCTGGTGGCCCCTGACCCGGACCCCTGGGCCGTCATCTTCAACTAAAACTTCTATGTTTACAACATCAGGGATCACCCGGATGGGTTGGCCTTGGTAGATTGTTTCCGTGAGGCGCGAGAGGGCTTTAAAAAGCTGCAACATGATTTTTTGTTGAGCGGAGGTGATCCCTTGGGATCCCGATAGGAGCTGGGGAGTCGGACTGGGAAAGGACGGGCTATCTTGGTAGACCAGGAGAGGGCATTGGATCAGGTGGAGGTCGATCTCCACGTCTTCGGGAGTTGCTGAGATGCCAGGATTGGGCACCCGTCCGGCCACCATAGCAGCAATGGCGGTTTTAAGGGGAGTGATGCGCCCGTCAGGAAACAAAACCGAACGTTTGATTTGCAGCAAGGGATCGCGGTGGCTTTGGTCAGGTGGGGTTTCGACCCACTCATACTGGATGCGGCCTCCCACCGTGGCCGAGATGGGGATTTTTTGGCCATTTTCCTCGGCTCTTTTAATGGCAATCACAGAGGCGGCTACATGGACACAGGGGTCATCATCACTGCCACAGGTGCATAACCAGTCCAGGTCTTCATTGTAAAGGGTAACCTCAGCACTAAATCCACCAAGGGATCCACTGACTCGCAGGTTGGTTTCTGCCGAGGACTGGCCAAGACCTGAGACAAGGTCTTTACGGGCGAGTTCGACTCCTTTTGACCATAGTTGAGTCGAACAGGATTCTCGGACCTTTTGAAAGAGTGCGTCCACGGTCCACTTTCTACTTATGTAGGTTTAAAAAATGAGGGTCAAGCCTGTCCTTGGACAAGGGCTGTACAGAAAGCTTGGTTTTCCGACTGGGTGCCAATGGTCACCCTCAGACATCCGGCGAGCCCCGGTCCTTGGGAGACGTTGCGTACTTGGATTCCAGATTTAAGAAGATGCTGGTATGCGTCCTGTGCTTTTGCGGGATCGGCCCAGCGGAGCAGAAAAAAATTAGCTTGGGACTCTTTAGCAGTAAACCCCTTGGCAGGTCCGTTGGATTCAAACCACTGGGTAAGTTTTTGTTTTTCAGCATTTGTATGGGCAACGACCCGGGCGATATGCTTTTCGGTGGCGGGGTTACCCAGCAGCTCGTCGAGACAGATATTTTGGAAGGCGTTGAGTAAAAACGGCGGACGGACTTTGCGAAGCTGGTCTAAATAAATGGGCGAGCCCACCACGTAGCCTATCCTTACCCCCGCAGCAGCAAGGGTTTTAGAAAAGGTTCGCACCAGGATCAGGTTTGAATAGCTGGCTAGCAACGGCCCGTAGTTTTCAGGGAGATACTCAAAGTAGGCTTCATCGGCGATAAAGAGCGATTGGGGGTGACGTGAGAGGAGTTGAGCGAGTTGGTCACTACTCAAGCTGTTGCCGACCGGGTTGTTAGGGGAAGCAAATATAACCACAGACCCGTCAGCAAGACCATCGAGAGCGGGGAGATCGTACTCTAATTCTTGGGTCAAGAGCCATGGCTCAAAGGGTATCCCCTCATAAAGGCAGTGGGCTTCGTAGTGGGGAAAGGAAGGGCGCGCAATCTTTAAACCGGGAGTTTGAAGGGAGCCCCCGTTTTTGAGCGGGGAATTTGTAAGGTGTTTGGTAAAGGTGTTGAGAATCAGGGACAGGAGGTAGTTGGATCCTGGGCCGAGGAGAATCCAGGACGAAGGCACTCCCACATGCTGAGCTAGTCTCGAAGCCAGGTGATCACTGTAAGCAGATGGATATCGATTCCATGGGGTTAGTGCGAGTCGAGCACAGATTTTTTGTTTAAGGTCGGCAGGGAGATCCCAGGGACACTCGTTTTGATCCAGTTTGACAGCAGCATCGCTGACGTCCAGTCGATAGCCTTTGGCCTGGACTAAGGAAGGCGCCAGAAAACCCTCGACCCACCGATCACTCGGGTGCTTCAGGGAGGAAAGTGGGCCCGAGCTGGTCTGGGGTGTGGTGACTTCGGTCATAAATTTTTCCAATCCTGTGGTAGACGATGATCGAAACAGCGTTAGCAAGATTGTGGCTTCGAACACCAGGATGATACATGGGGATTTTATACAGACTGGACTCGTACTCGTCCATGATCCAATCGGGCAGTCCCTTGGTTTCCTGACCAAAAACAAAAACATCGGTATGATCAGGCATCTCCCAGTAGGATTTTTGCGCTTTCTTCGAAAATAAAGCAAGTCGGCCGCGAAAAGATTCTAGGAGCGGTCTGATATCATGATGGATTTCAAGATCTAAAAAGGGCCAATAATCGAGTCCCGCGCGCCGCAGGTTTTTGTCCTGGGGCGCAAAGCCAAAGGGGGTGATCAGATGCAGTCGCGACCCTGACCCCGCCGCAAGCCGGCCTATATTGCCGGTGTTTTGGGGGATTTCAGGTCTATATAAGACGATGTGGGGATGGTGGGGGAGCAAGTCGTCTTCCTAAACTTTTGAGGACTGTGGAATCGCTTGGTGTTGTGGGTCTAGGGGAACCGTCCGCTTGAATTTTGCTAAGGTCCAGAGGTTGTAAGCGAGATGGGCTACCAGACCAGGCCAAAGACTCCCTGTGGCCATAAAGAGCCAGCCTAGGAGCAGCCCTCGAGCAAAGGCCATAACACTCCAGATGGTCAAGGCTAGGTTTGGTCCAAACTGGATGAGTCCATAGAGGCAACTGGCGAGGAAAAGTCCAAGAAATGGCTGGATGGCCCCGCGAAAAAGAATCTCTTCTCCGACAGCGGAAACTACAGCGATTAAGAAGAGTTGCGTATATGAGAGATTTGATACCACGCGGGATACAACTCCTGAGCTGACTGGATCGTGACCGTCAAGATCTTCGGCGTCGCCAGGCCTCCGGGGAGCCGAGGAGTCCGGAGTGGAAAACCAACTATCGCTAAGGGCGCCAAAGGCAATCATGGCGATCGCTGCCAAAAAACCAACCAGCAAAAAGGATGGGTCTAAAAGACCGGAACCTTGGTCTTCAAATGTTAACCCGCCAAAGGAGAGCCCACTCTCGAGGTTTTGGTGTCCATAGCGCATCACAAAGAGACCGATGGCGGCCATCACCATATAGGCCGAACAGACCGTTGTCAAAAATTCCATCCGGTTAAAGGGCGCCTGGTCTTTGGGTGTAAGGAGCTTTTCGGGTTTGCTAGACATAGTAAGGCCTACTGGTAGAGAGCTGATTGTCGAAATCATTCCGACAATCCTGTGGATCAGGTTTACCTACCAAGCTTAAGAGGGGGTGTCTATGGATAAAGATTGGGTTAGGGGAGGGACTTAAGCGGGCCTTTTTGCAAAGGCCCTCTCGATGGTTGCGATCTTTTAGGCTTTGACGAGCCTTGTGTGGGGGTTACCCGCAGGCACCACCGCCGAAGCGACAGTTGGGCCGCCACTTAGATGTCCCATCAAGCCCCAGAGGCCGTCCGTGCCTGCAGTCCCAGCGGGGAGTCTGATTTGGGCATCAACGTTTCCCGTCGAACCCTGCTTGATGCGTGGGCCTATCACCGCGACGGAAGATGTCCCGGCGTGATCGCTTCCTGGAGCCGAGCGATTGAAGTCCCCAAAAATCATCACATGGACGTTAAACGCGGCGGTCTCAGTGATATTTCGGTCGGTGAAAAGCTTAAGGGCAGGCAAAATCCGAGTTTGAAAGGCAGCCCGTGCACGAGCGCCTGTGGTATCGCCGTGGGTATCCCACTGGGCTCCACCACCATCGACGATAGTGACGACGTTGGTTCCCGAGGCAAACATAAGTTCGGCGGCAGCCATTTTGGCCATCATACTGGTGACGGCGGTCGAGGTGAGGTTGTAGGCTGCTTTGAGTTCTTCAGGATTAAAAGCCTGTTTTGGTTTCTTGAGAGTTTCTTGGGCTACTTTATAACCACTCGCCACGGTGATCAGAGAGTCTGGATTGCCCTCAAAGGTCCCACCCGACATGGCGAGAGACCCGGCGATTCCAGCGGCTGCTAAATCCCGGCCTGGCATGGTTGGGTCTGGAACTCCGCCCCCTAAAGCGTCGATGGTTGACTGCATGTCGTTGATCTGTTGGACGGTGACACCCCCGACAGCTGCGGTGGGTCCAAAAGGCAACTCGGCTCCTACCGCAGCACATTTAATAGAGCCTGATCCACCCATCGCACTTGCGAGGGATAAGATTCCGCTTTTTCCTGCTGCCGTGAAGTGAGCTGCCTTAGCAGGTCCATGTGCAGTGATGCCATGGGCCACTCCGACCACTCCAAAATGGGATTTGGCAAAGGGGTTGAGCTGATTAAACATGACGTCCACTGTGACTTTATTGGCAGGGTCTGTTTCGGTCGGATTGAGGGCGACACCCGAAGTTGGAGTGACGCCGAAAGCTCCCGTTCCAGTGGCTAAGAGAGTGTTTGCAAATAGCCGTGTTCCATCACATCCACCAGGCAGAAAGATAGCGAGCACTTTGGACGGTGCCGACTCCTCTGCTCCGAAAACCCGTGGGGCCCAAAGCCCACTGGACCCTAGCGCCATCGCTCCTAAACTCGTTCTAGCTATAAATTCACGACGATTTAACCCAGAGTTGTGACTGCGTTTGTGATTTTTACTCATATGTTCTCCCGTCTCTTTAAAAGTGTGTTGTTTAATAAGCAATAAAATCAGCTGAAGTTAAAATGCTTGCGATGGTGTGAGCCCACCTGACTTTGACGTCCGTTTCGGCTGCCGTCGCCATGATTGCGACGTTTTTGCAATGCTCCAACTCTGCGGGCGTCCCAGGTCGACGCCAGGCTAGGTTCATAAATTCTCCGCAGATTTTCTCTGCAGTTTCTGGTGTTGGGGCAGCCCGCATATCGGGATGGCTTCCGCTGATGGTCAGGCCACCATCGTAGGCAATCCTGTAGGTGGTATAAAGCGTGATACCGCTGGCTATGGGCTCCACAAACCATCGCGGAGCACTCGTCGGAAAGGTCGGTGCTGATTTCGCCAAAGAAGCGGGGGCGACGTTGTTAAAGACTCGGGTGATTTCCGTACTCAAAGCCGGAAACGGTTTGATGCGGTAGCGATCACCTAGGGGAGCCATCTTTTCTATCCTTCCAGCTTTTAGGTCGACTCCTCCAAAGCCTTTGTAGGTGCGGGCTGTGTCTAATGCCGAGCAAGCGATGATCGTTGGTGCGGTGGAGCTTTCGCCAGGATCGGCTTCCTCACCACTTCCTAAGGCACCCGTAGGACCAGTTTTCTCTATATTATCTGGTTTTTGACCTTGCTTTTTTTCGAGGTCGGCTTCGGAGTCTTCCTCCGTAGCGTCATTGACGGTAGCGATTCCTTTAGCAGCATGCTTTTTCCCGCTGCTACAGGCGGACCACATAAAGGCCGAAACAAGAATCGTCATGGATAAAGATAGTCTTTTCATAGTGTCTTTCCTCCTTAGTTGCAAAATGATGGATCTTTAGCGATGGTTGCTAATGCTGTCTGAATCATACCGCTAGCTTTGAAAGCATCGACACAGCTATCAAAAAGACTAGCTTCACATTGGTTTTCGTTGCGTCCATAGAGGTAGCTAAAAGCGGTACGGCATGCATTGAAGAGATAGGCTTCAGATTCCACCATGGCTTTGACAAACTCTCCATCATCTTTAACCATAACCCCACCTAAGGTAGCCAGTGCTGGTCCGGTGTAGGGGGTGTAGGTGATGTTGTTTCCAGTGCGGACCACTTTAGAGAGGACTGCAGAGTTTATGTCCAGAGCATGCCATCCCTCGTAATGGCAGGGTCGACAGGCCGGGGCTTGACGACCGTTTGCGGACACATCGGCACCAGGGGCATTGGTCGTAGCTACAAGCTCTAGGCCGAGAACGTTATTCATCATGCGGTAGGCCGTATTGAGTTTAATCCCGGCCGTCTCATTGCCTGCGTAGCGGTCCATCCAAATTTTGTTGCGGAAATATCCAAGACCGTTGGCGTTGTTGACCACCGTCACGGTTTGAGCAGCGCCAGCGCCTGTGGCCGTGAGATCATAGGGGCCTACAAACATGTTTTTCCATGGTTCTCCCCTTGTAAGGATATGCTTAGCCATATGATAAGTAGCATCCTCGGCAGAGTTGGCTCCGCTGGCGCCGTTGGCTTTTGAATTAAAAAACCTAGCAAAGTTCTCTATAAAATCCGGCTGCTTGAGGAGATCATCAACGAGGGTTTGCGGATCCGTCGCCTGCTCAAGGGCCGGTGTTGGATAATTGCCTGTAAGAGCGATGGCTAGCCTAACGGAGCAACGCCCCTTATTCGAGGTGACTTTGCTCTGGGGACCTTGACCATGGGCGACCCCCGATGAAACCCAACTGTAAACAAGAAAGGTACCACAGATCAATCGATAGAAATATCGATAGAAATTTTGGTAGTCATTTTTTAGCATGAGCTGATTCCTCCAGGTGTATACCTCTATTAGAGGCAATGATTGATTTATCGATTCTCTTTAATAACTCGACTCTTTTGCCATCTTCCAGTTACTTACTGTCTTCTTTCTTATCTAACCTATCGGTAAGCGTTTTGGGAATTTTTAGAAATTCTGGTATCTCCACAAAAAGACAAATAAAATGTAGTTTAATTAAAGCATCCCATGAATGATGGGCTATTTTAGCGTGATTCGATACTCTATGAATTATGGAGTTAGGATTTTGGTTAAATCATGTTTATAGGTATACAAAATTAAAGACTATTTGTCATTTGACTCAGGGAACTCCTCCCGAGAGCCGATAAGTTGGTTAATCTATAAGGGAGGCGTTATGCTAAAAAATCAGAAGGTTTATACGAGGCCGATCACATTATCTTTTGGCGTTTTATTAGTGGTATCGAGCTTTTTAGGGTGTGATGATAAATCAAGGACTACGGACCGGACGGGTACCCGCAATGAAGCAATGGATGTAAAACAAAAAGAGGTTAAGGATGATGAGTTCGACGAGACCCATGAGCACCCCATCTATGAAAAATCCATAAAGACAAAGCCTAAACAGGCCTCAGAGCCTAATGGCCCTAGTGAGACTACAAAAACACCTAAGGGGCAAGCTGTGGAACCGGCTCCGACAGCCTCCCCAGGACCGAGTCCGACACCCTCGACTCCTGCGCCGACTCCTGCGCCGACGCCAGCCCCCCCAGCGACTCCGCCAGCGACCCCGCCTCCAGCCACCGGCGTAGGAGCCGAGGAGGCTAGATTAAAGGCCATGTATGACGCTAAAAAGATGTTGACGACCGTTACGATCGACGCCACGGGACCTGATCCCCAAAGCGATGTGGTTAAATGGTTTTCTTCTGCCACTAAACCCATCACCTGCTATGCAGCAGTCGATGCTGCCGGGGCCCTGGTTGTGCCTGCGGGAGTGGCATTGAGGCAGATAGCCTCAGGTGCTGCCGCAGCACCAGAAAATACACCTTTTAAAGCTAATAATGTCGACGTAGCAACCTTGCACTCTTCGTGCCAAGTCTGTAACAAGACGGGGATGCCGTTGCATCTCCACTCGGGAAACACTGGGCCCTTTACTCACGGCGCTTCAGCTTTTGCAGATGGGACCTGTGTCCAGTTTCTTATAGAACGTGTCGCCGCAACGGTAGGTGGGACCTATGATCATGTCAACGGAGCAGCGGCCACTCCCGTTTCTTTTAAAATCGTTAAGATCGGCCCCGATGGTAAAGTTGTGCCTTAAGTGACTTTAAACGATAGTCCTTGAGTTTCACGATCACAAAGCTGCAGTCGTCTTTTGGAGCATTTAAGGCTCTACGTTGGTCCAATTGATCAATGAGTTCTGTGGCGACTTCGGTAGGCTCCTTCTGATATTTTAGGATTGCTGTTTGGAGTAGTCTTCTTAAGGCAAGGTGGTGGAGGGGTTGGTCATTAACCCCTAGATTTTCCATAAGCCCGTCAGTGTATAAAAACAGTGAATCACCAGGTGTCATGGTAAAGGGTTTGGTATCAAAGTTGGGATCAGTGTGTTCGCCTAAGAGAGAACCAGGAACGATCAGACTGGAGATTTGATTGGTTTTAAAATGTAGGATCGGGATATGACCCGCATTAAGAAAAGACCCTTGACCAGTCGTGAGGTCAAGGACCACAAAGATCATAGTCATACTACGGCCTGAAGGATTTCCTGTATCGCGCACAGTCTTGTTGACTCCTTGGGCGATGATTTTGAGGCGAGCGGCCATAGAAAGTGATCGGTGTTGTCGACTGATATTCGATAAGGCGGCTTTGACGGCTCCAGCGGCCGCGGCTGTCAGCAGGGCCGATGGAATACCGGATCCTGACATATCACCAATACACAGGTAAAGGTAACTTAGTTCTTCGTCTACTTCGTAAGAGAGCCAGTCACCACCGATCAGATCAGCCGCGCGATGGTGTAGAGCGATGCTGACCTCTGGTGGCGCGGGAGTTGTGGGCAGTAGCGCTTTTTGGACGGCTTGGGCCGCTGCTAGCTGGTTTTCAAGTCGGATTTTTTCGGGGATTTTTAGGAGATATTCGGTGTTTTTAAGGGAAATGGCACCTTGGGCTGCGAGGATGTTGAGGAGTTCCATCCGCTCTTCGGTAAATGCATGGGCGAGGTGTTTGTTTTCGAGCCAAAGAATAGCCAACACCTCCCCAAGATGCATTACCGGCATACAGATCAGCGAGCGGGATCCGGCGGCTAGGACATAGGGATCCGTGGTAAAGCCGCCTTGATGGAGAGCATCATCGAGGAGAAGGGGACGTTTGCTATGGGCCACAAATTGAAAAATCCGTGGCGATACTTTGGCATAATCTTGGACTGGCACGTCCTGTGCCACCAGATTTGTGCTGGCACCTACGTCGCCGTTCACCTTAACTCTAAAGGTTTCACCCACTCTTAGGGCCAAAAAGCCCTCGGTGGCCCCAGCATTTTCTAGGGTGATTTTTAAGATTTTTTTGACGAGTTCGTCAGGAGCGGCATAGGTGGAGAGTGTTTGGGACACCTGAATCATACTCATCACGTCAAGCATTTGGTTGGGGGCTAAGGCGGATGATTTTGGAAAGTCGTCTTTGCTCACAGGGTTCAGGGGACGGGAACTCGTAAACCATTCCGGATAGGCCCGGTCCATTGCACCGGCTTTAGTGACTGCACCCCAGCTCATATAATAATCGCGTGCCTTTGTAAGATGAGTTTTAGCGATTAGGTGATCACCCAATTCTAACCAGAGATCACCCAGAAATTCATGGGTGAACCCCAGCATATACGGCAGTCCAGATCTTTGACACCAAATCAGGGATTTTTGGTAATGGATCATCGCTTGGTCGATCTGCCCCGTATGTCGAAACCATTCCGCTGCCAGCAGTTCGTAGTGACAGCGGTAGTTGTCAGGCCCATTTTTGGCTGCTTGGTAGACAATCTGGAGCAGATTTTTTGCCTTTTTAAGGGCAAAAAACCGCTGTTTTCCATTCATTTCTTTCAGATTTCTCAAAAGACCGGTGCCAAACATCGAATAGTATAAAATGCGGACATAAAGACCGCTTAGGAGGTGTGTAAAAATTACTTGGACAGGTTCTACTTGATTGGGCTTATTATATAATTCCATTTTGGATACTTTGCATGGAACTTGATCTTGATCTCGTCAAACTCGTCATCGCTGACTTTCAATCCTTTTTCGT
>JBGSUI010000076.1:0-7903 GCA_041736175.1 Oligoflexales bacterium
CAGCATCCATCGCTTGACTAAGTTTGAGTCAATTGGCATAATGCTGTAGACTTTCCGGTCAGCATGATAATTTCTAACTACACTATCATGTAGGCAGTCTCAGTAAAAGAGAAAATTAATTCAAATTAGACGAAAGTCATGTATATAGAAGGTAAAGAAACGAAGTGTGTAGGGTTTGTATCCGGTATAGATGAGGTGACAACTGCAGCCCATTGCATTGACAATTTGGACTATCCGACCTTTATGCTTAAAAATGGCGAAAAATTTCGAATTGACTCGTTAAAAATGCTTGATGCTCTACGAGATATCGTCGTCCTTAGGACAAAAGATGCTTTTAAAACACATCTTGATTTTGGGCTCTTTGAGCAAAATCCTATTCAAATCTTGTCCTTTGATTTTTCAAAAAACCTTGTCACTACAAGTGGAGATTGTTTAGTAAAATTACAGCTATCACAGTATTCTGCATACACCCATGAATGCGATACATCTCATGGAAATTCTGGTTCTCCTCTAGTTCAAAACGGAAAAGTCGTTGGTATTCACATCGGTTATAGCGAAGCCCTCAAGGCAAATATTGGGGTCGCCAGAGGTCCTAATCCCTCCCAACAAGTGGCCTTGTTAGGCTTAGATTTGGAGCGCTGGCCACCCCGTATAAAAATACCAACCGTTCCGCTACCAGATATTCCACTACCAGATATTTCTCTACCAAATATCCCCGGCATAGCAGATTCAAATTTAATTAATGCTATCTCTGACCTAAGAAATCAAAGTCGAGTAAATTATCCTTGTGTTACTTCGGCTTTGGCTGCAGCCGGTACAGGTGCAGCTTGTGTGGCTTGTATTGTCGGGACAGAAGGAGTCGGAGCAGGAGTTTGTGCAACTATGTTTTGTGCTGCCTTTAGTATGGGAATTCAATCTGTAAAAAACAATTGTGGATAAGGAACTAAAATGAAAAATCTATTTATAGCGGTATTGTTATTTTTTAGTGTTAAAGCCTTTTCAGAACCCCTCTGCGTATCCAGTACAGTGTGGGGAGAGTTAGGCTCCAATCAGATGCGATTCAACAACAGGTCAACATCTGTGCCATTCGCAAGCTTAACGGGAGACCTCTACCACTCTTGTAAGCCTTTGTGGTCTGGCCACTTCCAGCTAGGTTCAGCCATATCGATGCAATATGGGGAAAATTCAGGGACCAAACTAAAAAGCATTTTTTCTGGACTTAAATTATGCTATGTTTTTGGAAATTCTCGCATATGCAGCCAGACTGGCCCTGAGTTTACTAGGATCGACCAAAATGATCAATCGTACAACTTAGGTTATATAGGAATACAGACCATTTTTGAGCAGAGAATCACCGATAACATAGCCATAAGGGCTCAAACGAGTCATGCTGATTTCGAGACAGGTGGTCCAAACTCTATTGATGGACGATTTTCTAAACTACTCATTGGGATCGGCTGGATAGAGTAGATCGCTGGAAGATGTTAATCTGCTTAAACAGGTTGGCGTCTAGGGTGGTAGCAAGAAGGTTTGTGCTAGAGAAAAATGAGACCCTATCAAAGGGCTTGTATTTCTCTCCATCATAAGGTTCCTTCGCCCTTTGCACGACCGATTTGGCGGTGGATATTTTGCCTGTTTCAATCGTGGACTCATATAACATCCCCTCAAGATATTGGTGGTCTCTCTAATCGGGCTTTTCGGTTTAAATGGTCTTTATGCATAGATCCAAGATTTAAGGCAGAGCTGCTTTGATCCAAGATTTAAGGCGGGGCCAAGGTGGCTAATTTGGTAAGCGGCAAGCTTGTAAAGGAGCCGCTCGATGATCACCTTGGTGCTTTGATCCAAGATTTAAGGCGGGGCCAAGGTGGCTAATTTGGTAAGCGGCAAGCTTGTAAAGGAGCCGCTCTATGATCACCTTGGAGGCCACTAAGGTACTGAAAGGCAAGATACTTTCAAAGCGAAAGAAAATGATCGGCATGTCATCTGATATGCATTGGATCAAAATACCTCAGGAGGTACGCGAAGTTCTGGAGGAAGGCTTTGCCAAGCTTGGTATCCAGCAACTTTCTAAAATTACTGGATTTAGTGTTGAAGACGCATCTCGATGGATGACTCAAGCCCAAGCAATGAAAGAGTTAAATGGCCGGGTCGCGGCCTGCAAGCGTAATGGAAGGATGGTCAATTCCTTGTCCATCTATATTCGCGCTGACGTCTGTAGGCTGGCTCGGCTTGCAGGGTTAAGGGCCGCTAGTGTCGCCACTGGTGTAGCGCGGGCATCGATAAATAATTGGCTTGCTCTGGGTTTTGATACTGAAACATCCCCAGACAAGATGCCAGTGCTTGCGGAGTCTGCTAGCGTTGCGACAGATACTGAGATTCCTCCAATTGAGCGCGATGAAGAAGCTAAGCAGCTCGCCCAGTTTCTGGAACGCCATAAGGGCAAAGTCCACAAGAAATATTCGCTTGCCGAGAAGAAGCTCATGATGGCACTCGGCGAGCGTTTCGGGTCTAAAGCAGTACATGATTATTTCGGGGTGTCCTATGATACCATTGCCCGACTCAAACGTCGTCAAGACGACGAAATCGAGCGTAAAACGCGAACGCCTCTCCGTTACCTCCCGGTCGTCGATCTTATGAAAAAGCATCCTGGGATGGGTCCTATGCAAATGCGCGACTACATTTATCGTCACCTTGGCTTGTCGATGGGGGTCAATAGTATCCGCAAGATAATGGAGCAGCACGGGTGGGTACCACCCTTTGTTAAAACCACCCGAATTGCCAATGGGACGCAACTCTATGAAGCTGCCCGCAAGAATTATCTTTGGCACATGGATTTCAAACATCAGTACGTAAACAAATGCAAGTGCTTTCTTCTATTTATTCAGGACGACTATGCTCGCTTCATTGTGGGGCATGGGGTCGCCGATGGAGAGAAGGTCGATGTGGTCATTACAGCAATGGAGGAGTCCATAAGAATTCACGGTAAACCGGAAAGTGTAATGAGCGATGGGGGTAGTGCCTTCCATGCCTGGCGTGGCAGCTCGCGCTTTACACGGTTTCTCGAGGACTACGGGATAGAACAAATGATTGCTTCTACACCCAATGTGAATGGAAAATTGGAGAACCTCAATCAGCAAGTAGAAAAAGAATTATTGATGACCACTGAATTCGCCTCAGTCGACCATTTTCGCAGAGAGCTGTCAAAATGGGTAGGTCACTATAACTTCGCACGGCCCCATCAAGGTTTAGGCGATAGGCAAGTCCCAGCGGATCGTTATTTCCCTGGTGCCAGTACTTGGTACGGGAAAAACAGCGAAGTTATCCGCCAGCAGAGTCTTATTGCTGAGACTATGGGATCGCTATTGGCCCAGCTCAAGAAGTCAACTTAGGTAAAATTAAGCTTTAATAAAATAGGCTCCGAGGCGTGGACATCCACGCCGTGTGGCTAACAAGCGACCCCGGTCCCTAAACCGATAGCAGGACTATACTCCGCACGTTAGATTGTACAAAAAAAATGAAGCCCTTGTCGTTTTAATTTGTTAAAGTTTTGTTATTGAAAAATAACGAAAACAAATAAGACTAGAAGGCTACCTGAATGCTAGCTCAGATATCGCCGGCGGACAAGGTCTCGATTGTAGCAATCGCTCGAAATATTCAAGCAGAGATCGGAACCCAGACCATTAGTGCCCTCGCAGCACATCTCGGGGTGCCTCTAATGAGCGAAGCTCGCAACCGTAAAGATCTTACGGCGCGCATCCAGTCCGAAGCCACTGCGCCAGCCAAACCACAAGTCCCAGCATTTGTCTCTGACCTCATTGCTATGCTGTGCCAGAGATCAGGTGCGATCATGGTAAACAAAGAGCGTCGCTCTTATGCCGAGTGGTTTAAGAGCTCGCTGGTGGACCTTCATGATAAGGGAATTCCATGGATAGAGCTAGCTAATCTCACTGGAATCAGCATCGACACCATCCAGGGCTTTGCATCACACCACAATCCGATCGGTAAAAAAGAACCCATCAGTCCTCAGCATGACCACATCGCGGGCATCTGGAATGAATCCGCAATCCATCACCGACGCAGCCTGGAGAATTTCTGGCTGCATCTGCAGCGGCGCCACCGTGACACCGCCGTAACTTATAAGGAAATGCGGCAGATCCTGATTGATCTTGGCCTCTATGGGCAACGGGGCCCCAAGGTGGTCAATCATGGAGCTCAGGTCAAGAAATCCTTTGAACCCCATGCCATTTGGGAGGGCGATGCCAAACAGATTAAGGTCCAAGTGAACGGTCATTCCTTTGTTTATTATTGGTATGCTTTTGTCGACCAGAAAACCACGCTGCTTGTAGGCTCGACCATTGGAGCTGCCGAGTCTTCCCAAGAATTCCTTGATGCACTTAAAAGTGGTGGAGCTCATCAAGATACTTTTCCTATTGGAATCCTTATAGACAATCGTCTTGAAGGGTCCGATCTGGGACCGATACGCGATTTCTGTGAGGAACACCAGATCGAGCTCTTGCGAATCTTTCCTGGCAGTAGCAAAACAAACGGCAATATCGAAAATAATTTTTCCATCTTTGAAACCCAAGTCGGATCGCTTGAGATCAATGCAGCCACACCTTATGAAATCGGCAAAGCCTTAGTGCAAGCTATCGTCGAAGTCTTCACCCAACAGCGGAATCATCGCCCGCGTGGACGTCTAGCAGACCGAACCCCCGCCGAGGCGGCAGAAAAGGCGAAGAGGCCAGAGACTGCACGAGATGCCATTGAAGCGATGGCAAACCGCTTTGAAGAAGAAAATAAGCAAATTGATGAAAAATGGTGCATTATCTCCGCAGCTCGGCAGCATTTTGGTGCTATCAGTGAAGCAAGTCAAAACAAAATCAAGGGAGAGATTGGAAAATATCCTGTGAACGATATTATCGCCGCACAAGCGGCCTACATAGCGCAGATCGTTAAGTATCCTGATCGCCACTACGGTCCTGAATATTTTTTGGGAATTCTACGACATAAGCGTGAGGGGAAAGCCAAGGATATCTACAATGAAACCTACCGAGCCGGAGCGGAGCTGACGCAAATGCTTTTTCCGCATCTTGGTTTGAACACCGGAAGCAATGCCGCGAGCATTGTCGATCTGCTTATTGAGATCCAAGACGAGCCCACGCCAGCACACCGTATGCTGCGTTTAGACGCTCTTTGCTGGTGGCTGATAGGCTTAGATAGCCGGGAAGGTGTCGCGGCCCTTTGGCAAAGTGTCGGAGATTGTGCGGCAACCACCCGCGCGATGACGCTGCGCTGGTGGGGAGCAATCAACGAGTATGTAACTGATCGCATTGGCTTATCCATGCATAGACGAGGTGGAATGAGCGACGTGGCCACCTGCCATTAATAGGGGTGGCCCATTTGGAGCGGATTCACTCCAATAAATCTCAGCGATTCAAGTCCCATCGCAACCTACCGCAAAGCTCGACAAATCCGAAAAACTCCGACTCCCAGGCATTAAATGCAAAAAGCGACCGGCCAAAACTAAACTTTTGCTGAGACGCTCCGATCATGCTGGAAGCATCTAACCACCGAGAACGACTTCGGTGGTCCCGCTAATCTCCGCTTACCAATTCAAACCGTCTTAATCTCTGATCAGAACAGCTAATCTCCGCTTACCAATTCAAACCGTCTTAATCTCTGATCAGAACACCTTGGAGGCCCAGCGTGTCCATCAAAAGCGTTCGAAGCAATTAAATATTATTTATTAATATCGATGTGTTACCTGGTTGTCTTGACTCCGATTTTACCATTGGCGCGGTCCTTGCATGACGGGAATTCGTTGGAGTTGTTTTAAATGTCTACAGTGCAATTCGGTTCACCGTTTATTGGGAGGTTAGAAGAAATGAAAAAGTTGGCAATGAATCAGGATTTAGTAAAAGGAGAAATATCATGAAAAAAATGTTGAGCCGCGGCGAGCGACTCTTGATCAAATCGCCCCAAGCTCTCGCAAGAAATGTGGCGAAACTGGCTAATCCGGTGCCAAAGAAGCGGCTTATCAGAAATACCGAAGTTTCAACTGTTGAAAAGGCATATAGTTTCACGTTGCCGCCACCAAAAAACATGAAAGTTTTGGTTTTGGATTCGGTTTTCAGTAAATTAGATGAAATTATGGCACTGGTAGACCAACCATCTAATGTATTTGTGTTTACTGACGAGACGGTTTATGGTATTTACGGCGCACGATTTGAACAATTACTCAGAAGCAATGGTTATATTGTTAACACCATCATCTTGCCCGATGGTGAGGAATCTAAATCGATTGCCAACTATGTCTATCTTGTCGATCGTGTGATGCGGAGAAATGTAGATGAAAAATCGCTTTTTGTCTCGTTAGGTGGCGGAGTCGTTTGCAACGTCTGCGGTTTTATCGCATCGACAATCTACCGCGGCATGAGCCTCATGCATATTCCGACTACTTTAATGTCCCAGTGTGATGCGGCGATAAGCCACAAACAAGGAATCAACAGCCATATGGGCAAAAATATGATTGGTTCCTATTTTGCACCAAATTTGATTGTTGTAGATCCAACCCTTCTTTCCAGTATGCCGAGCAGACGTATAAGCGATGGCCTGGCAGAGGTGATCAAGCACGGCCTGGGTCAAGATGCAAGGTATGCTGATATGTTGAGTTCTTATAGCGGCAGTATGGAAAGCACAGATTTTTTACGCACTGTTATAAGAAAAAACATCGAGTTAAAGCAGGCACTATTAGCCACCGATCCTTTTGAAAGACATGAAGGCATGGTTCTGCATATAATATTGTGGTGTCGATTGAAAGATTATGCCTGGTTGCCTTTTCTGGACTGGCTGGAGCGACCAGCGTATTTATTGGGAATTCGATCGGCAAGGGTGAAAGGAACGAAGCAGGAGATAACGCTAAACGCCTGATGATTGTCAGCATGATGCTCGCCGTTGGAATAACTCTCATGCTAATGGTCTTTAACAGACATATTTTGAATATGTATCAGCTTTCTGCGGCCAGCCGGGAATTGAGTGAACAAATGATGGTTATAGTGATGGCTGTTCTCTGGAGCAAGGCTGCCAACATGGTCCTAAATATGGGGATACTTCGTGCCGGCGGGGATACTTTATTCAGTATGGCTTTGGATCTATCAGGGATGTGGTTGATTGGGATTCCTCTAGCATTAGTGGGCGCTTTCATTTTCCAGTTGCCGGTGGCTGGTGTTGTTGCACTCCTAGTCATGGAAGAGATAATCAAAACGATCGTCGGGCTTCACAGGCTGGCGACCTGTAAATGGATTCACAATCTAGCCAATGATGATCATCAATTGAGCAATCGATAAAGGAAAGGTCATTGAATGTCAAAATGTGAAGCCTCCGTCCGAGCTAAAGACTCGGCGGCTTCCGGGAAACCGGGAGCACTTCACCAGACCACAACCAATAAAGGATCGTAAGAGTTAATGGTTGTAAACGATGGACAGGAAAATATAGGCACCCTGGGATGGCGACTCAGTCCCTTGCTCTGCGGCTATGCATTAAAAAACCACGAGAGGAGTGGTCGTGTGTATAGCGTTAAACCTTGTCACATCCGGTCGAGAGTAAGTCGGAGTCCATCATGGGCCTTCCTCATGTCGGATACGCACAACTCCTGTTCAGGGAGGTATGCTCAATGGTAGCATATGTTCTGAACAAACACGGCAAACCTCTTATGCCGTGCTCACCTGGTAAAGCCAGAAGGCTTTTAAAAGAGGGAAAAGCCCAGGTCGTTGGCCGCGAGCCTTTTACAATCAAGCTTCTCTACGGTTCGCCCGGCTACAAGCAGGAGGTCAAACTCACCGTCGACGCTGGCTCAAATCATATCGGAGCGGCGGTAAGAACAGAGTCCGGGAAAGTGCTATAC
>JBGSUI010000046.1:0-7418 GCA_041736175.1 Oligoflexales bacterium
TCCAGGTGGGGACTCTTAGCAGCTGGAGTGAGCTAGCGACGGGAGCCTACCACACCGTAGCCCGCCGCACGGACGGCACCTTATGGACTTTTGGGTGGAACTCTTACGGCCAGCTGGGCCTTGTGTCCACGACTGACCGCAGTAGCCCAGTCCAGGTGGGGACTCTTAGCAGTTGGAGTGAGCTGGCGGGGGGAACCTACCACACCGTAGCCCGCCGCACGGACGGCACTTTATGGGCATGGGGGCATAACTCTTACGGCCAGCTGGGCCTAGGCAACGTGACTCGCCGCAGTAGCCCAGTCCAGGTGGGGACTCTTAGCTCCTGGAGTGAGGTGGCAGGGCATGGCTACCACACCATAGCCCGCCGCACGGACGGCACCTTATGGGCATGGGGGCATAACTCTTACGGCCAGCTGGGCCTAGGCAACGTGACTCACCGCAGTAGCCCAGTCCAGGTGGGTAGTCTTAGCTCCTGGATCAAGATCACTGGTGGGAAATATTTTACAATCACCTTCCGATCATGATGGAGTCAAGAGATACCTCCACTTGTTGACGACCAAACAAAAATAGCAACATTGGGACGATTTGTTTTCTGCCATCCTAAATAGTGTCTGGCGCTTTTCCCGCCAGACACTCGATACTGATAAATAAGTCTCCTGACTCAAAATCCACGCTTAAAATTTGGAATTTTCCGTCACCCCTCTGTTCTGGATTCCGTTCCCGTGAGCGCACTGGTTCCTGGGAATTAGAATCCAGAATGGGATAGGTCGAGCATCCGATGATCGGATTGTAGGACTCCAGATTCCATTCCCCGCTGTTCCTAGGTGTCGTCGTCTAGACAATGTGGTCCACTTTACTTCAGTATTTAATTGATTTCGATACTGCTGTGAGTCACCACAATACGTGAGGGGAGGTCGCCACCAGAGTTTGACTCATCTTAAAGCGTGGCTATCAGCAATACCACCACCTATAGTGACATCAATTATCCAAGTCTTGTCAGGCTGAGTCTGCAATTTCCTGACCCGGTGATACTGCCCTGCGATTTCTAGCTCTTGGTAGTGGGTACTCTCGTGGATCTGGAACGAAGCATAGAAACCCTCATTTGCTTGGACAGCCGTGCATGACACAGGCGCACCACTTTGTCTATGGCGCCATCCAGACTTCAATCGAGCAGCATCGATCTCGGCAAGATACACATAAGCATCACCAGCAGCTAAGGTAGACGTAAAAATGCCCCCCTGCATTTCTGATGGCGCAGTAAGAAGGTGAGCCAAGGCATTAAAAGTCGACATCCGATCTCCATAGGTCAAAAGCTCTTGGATATAAAAATGTTGACCGAGATTACCTTTGCTGTTCAGAACCTCCAAGACCCGGTCCTGGTTGATAACATGCTTGTTTTTCGCAAAGAGCGGTGAAACTACCTCAATGAGAAGTTCTCCGTTCAATTCATAAACTTTCACCTCTGCATTGGGAATGTTTGAAAGTAGAATTCTTTTGATCTGTTCGCTCACTTTGCTCATTTCCAGCTCCCGAGTTTCCCGTCAAGTATGGCATTCAGACGATATTCCAGAAGTTCATATTTGTTTTTGTATTGAGAATCCTTATACGGGTTTCTGTATCGAAGGCTGATCCAATCCCCATCAGAGGGTAGGCAAAGGATAAAGTGTTGAAAGTCTTGGTCAGTACCAAGATCAATGACAACTTTCCCCAGGTGGCTAGCGAGAAATCTGAGATCATGGCCGAAGGACTTAACGACACTAGCTGATACGAATTGAAAACGGTCATAAAACTCTTTGTTTTCAACATTAGTGGGCAGCTTATTACCCCAGATAGCAAAACGGACGGCACAGTATACATCTTTGATTAAACACTCAACAGCTATCAAGAGTTCCAACCATGCTTCCTGATAATACTTAGCTTGGACAATCACTTTAGAGAGGCCTAAGTGTCGCTTGTAAGACGAAAATAGGTCTAGCTCATCGTTATTGTAGAAATTAGCTAGCTTTTTTTTGTCGGCTCTAATCAGATTGCTTGAAACCAAACCCATATTATTTTCTCACTGTAGAAGTCAATCGATAGATCTGAATCCCCATAGGAGAGAGACGATTTTAAAATGAAATCATCGACAAAATCAATGGAAACAAGGCTTCAGTATTCAATTGATTTCGATACTGCATGACTAAAATAAACTCCAACCAATTCAGTGCGAAAATAAAAGTTTGCCTATTTTTTAAATTGCTTATATTGATTGCCAATAAAAATTGACAGGGAACTGCTGTCGTTTTTAAAGGTCTTCCGGTGGAGACCAGGAGACTTTAAAAGCAGCACCCTTTCCCGGCTGGGATTCAACATCGATGGTTCCACCATGGAGTTTGACCAAGGCGAGGGCAAGAGATAGGCCAATTCCAGATCCCCCGGAGGCGCGGTTTCGAGCGGTGTCGGCTCGAAAAAAAGGGTCAAAAATATAGGGGAGGGATTCTCTTGCAATCCCTTCGCCCTGGTCTAAAATAGTAAACATAGGTACAGGACCCTGCGTTCCGACGATGAGATTTACTTTTTGGTGAGGAGCTGAATGTTTGGCGGCGTTGAGCAGAATATTCTTAAGGGCGATGGTCAAAAAGCCCACGTTAGCGGTAAATTCTTTAAGGGATGTTTCTAGCTGAACATCGAGGGTCACTTCTTTTTTGCTGTAGACTGGTTTTACCGACTGAACCAGATCGCTGACAAAAGCCTCAGTCCTTACCACTTGCCACGACATGGCGACGGCCTGGCTCTCGGCGCGGGCGAGGAGTAAAAGGTCTTCGACCATTGTTTGCATGTGTTTGGATTCTTTAAGGATCGTTTTCAAGGCCGTTTGGTATTCCTCGGGGCTCCTTTCTTTACGTAAGGCTAACTCTCCTTCCCCAAGGAGTACCGCTAAGGGTGTTCTGAGCTCATGGGAAACATCGCCGGTAAAGCGCCTTAAGCGAAGAAAAGCATCTTCGAGGCGATCAAACATACGGTTGAAGGTTTCAGCTAGATTTCGCAGTTCGTCTTTTGCGTTGGGTACGGGCAGTCTGACGCTGAGATCAGCACTCCCTAAACAAGAAACAGCTTGGCTCATATCGACGACTGGTTGGAGCGAGCGTTTTGTTAACACATAACCAAAAATAACCGAGACTCCTAGACCAACGGGAAGCGAAAGCCACAAAACCCAGAGGATTTCTCTCATGGTGTGTTGGGTCGAGTCGAGAGATGCTCCCACTTGGATCAACTCACCGGTAAAACGACCCAAGCGGACGATCGGTAAGGTGACTTGGCGTAAGGGAGCTGCATCAGGAGCTTTAAGGGCGAAAGTCTCAAAGCTTTCCAGTCCCTGTTCGGCTCTTTCAAGGGCGAGTCGCGTGACGGGGAGGTTGACTTGATGATTGGTTTTTTGTTGGATTTTTCCGGACAAATCCACAAGCTGTGCATAGGGCCGAATAGGCTTTTCGCCAAAGAAGTCGTGAAGAAATCGCTCCATAAGGGGGCTATTAAAACCTCGATCAAACCGAGCAGCCCGGATGGACTGGGCAGAGGAGAGGAGGGATGCATCGACTGATTGATAGAGGTTATGCTTGACCACGTGAAAGAGGGCGAAACCCATCACTAGAAAAACAAAGGCCATCCAAAAGGCATGGCCTAATGACAAGCGTAATCGGACGGGGATACGACTAAGCATAGGAGTCTTGAGCTTCTCGGTCTTCCTCGGTCCCAAGGCGCGGCGCCGGATCCAGCATGTAGCCATGGCCACGCACGGTTTTAATCATCGATTGGGCAAAAGGTTTGTCGATTTTAGCCCGCAAATACCCCACATAAACATCGACCACATTAGAGGAGGGCTCAAAATTCATATCCCACACATGCTCGGAGAGTTGGGTTCGACTAAGGACCGTCCCCACATGGCGGGCAAGGTATTCCAAAAGCGCGTATTCCTTTGCCGTGAGGTTTATAACCACATCCTCCCGTGAGACTTCCTTGCGCGCCGTATCGATTTTAAGTCTTCCCAGGTCCATAATGGAGCTGACTTCGGCTCCTTGGCGGCGGATCAAGGCTCGCACGCGAGCCAACAACTCATCAAGGTTATAGGGTTTTGTTAAATAGTCATCGGCCCCTAAGTCAAGGCCCTTGACCACATCTTCCTTGGTGTCTTTAGCTGTAAGGATCAGGACGGGCGTGAGGACTCCCCCTTGGCGCAGGGTTTTGAGGACTTCCAGTCCGCTTTTACGGGGAATCATAAGGTCTAAAATAATAAGATCATATGGGTTTTCAAATCCTAGCCACTCAGCTTCTTGGCCATCCGGGGCATGGTCTACAGCGTAGGACTCTTCCCGTAAGGTGCGGGTTAGAATGCTCGCTAAGGCTGCATCGTCTTCCACCAGTAGGATTCGCATTGGGTTATTCTCCTTTTTTGGGGGTTCCAAGGACTAAAGAGTCGTTGGGAGGCATCAGCCAAAAGGGCTTAACTTTACCCTATCACTCCCTTTATGAGAAGTGGGTTAGACCTAACATAGGATGATGGCGAGACATTCTAGGTCGTTGGGCCAGCCCATATACGGGGGAGCCCCTAAAAAAGAAGCAGAATCTAATGGTTTTTAGGGAATCAAAGGTAGGCGTCCTCCGAGTCGTTATCTCATGCTAGCCTCTAGCTGTGGACTTAGCATTTCAATGAGGTCACATTGTTTGTAAAACCGGAGCCAGCACTTCAGAGCATTTGAGGTCATTTTGAAACGAGCGCTTGTTCCTTTGCCGGCTCCGGAGATGATTCTTTTTTCTTTTAGTTGGAGCATGTATTTTGATAGGTTATATTTGCCCACATCGATTTTGGAAAATGCAAAATCATTAGGGAGAATAGATATCCGATCAATTAAAAGCTTTTCTGTATATGTCAGACGATCTAAGTCAAATTTGCAAAATGGGGCTATTTTGCGAAAATAAATGCGAAAAAATTCCATTAATGCGCCGTCCCATGCATCTCCTAGATTTGTTTCGCACTCGACAATCGTATCTGCCAGGAGATTCAAGTGGGAAAGTCGTCCGTCCGTTAGATAAAAAGCCCAAAAAGAAGTGATTTGTCCTAGAACTTCTTCAAGGGGGATGCCAGAACCTGCAAGCGAGGTCATCCGAATACGATTTAACTTATTTTTGAGGTATTCAATGCATTCGGAGTTGTCCAGTGGGTCCAGATCGATGACATTGAAAAACTCAAAAAAAGGTTGCTTAGGATCTTCGATAAAGGTGCTTTCCAATCCACAAGAAGCTACAATCGTGGTTTTATTGCTTTTCTCAATCAAGAATCGTCGCAGTTCACTTGCATGTTGAAGTTGAGCAAAAATCGGGGCGAGTCGACCCGCAGAATTATGCCCCTTGTCGATCAGAGCAGACTTGACGCTGTAGATTTTGTCTATATCTTCCATGAAAATCACGTACCTCAAATTTTGATTGATTAAAAGTGATTCGTGCAGAACTTTGCTCATTCCTTTTTCTATTCGTTTCTTGATTCTTAAGACTAAACTTTCAGCGTTGAGTTGAAGTGGCATAGCGATTGGCAAGATCGTTGTAGTAGTACTTTTCTCTTCCAGCCTGTCAAAAAGGGCTTTTAGCATCCAGCTTTTCCCGGTCCCGGCTTCACCCCTAATAAGGAGCGGAGGTCGGAGATTTGAGCCGGAATAGTGTTCAAATAGATAGTCGAGTAAGTTTTTATACCGTGTAGGGGTAACTTCACTTCGGTGCATATATGTAACCGCCGCCATTTAAGGCACTGTGCCAGAAGTTGCAGATTAATTGGGAGTAAAATCCGTATTGACCTCCATTGACGATTTGAATCATATCGTCAGCTAGCAGCTTGCTAAGTAGGTGGTGTCGTTGCAATGGGTCTTTGACTAGTTGAGCGATGTCGTGGTCACACGTGCTACGATGTTCCTCAAACTGATTGTGTGCAATATTGCTCAGAATATTGCGGATTGCCTCACGTTGCTCCTGGGCGTAGTAGTCAGACTTGTCTATTCTCTTCAGGAAATAGTTCGGCCCTCGGTCGCCCAGAATCAGTGCTCGATATGCACTGTGGATGTGCGCCAAAGTGAACTTTGTAACGGTTTGATTTCGCCTTATTGTGCGTAGGCGATCAGCGAAAAGTTGAATGTAATAGGGTGCGCAGTAGCCAAACTGTGTTTCAATAAATTTATGTTCATTTGTACCGGATTCAAACTGGAAATTTTCTGATACACCCAATAAATTGAACAGTTCAAATGAATCGCTTGGTTTGAGATGAGGGATCGCCAGTTCTTCCAAGTCGTTGATGGTATCGGCGAGACCGAGCGAATCAAGGGTATTTCGTAGATTTATGGAGCCGGCGATTATTATTTTATGATTCTTTTTATCGTCGAATTTCGTTTTCTGACGAATTGCTCGTGCGCATGACATCAGAGTTTTTGTAAGTTCTTTTCGTTCGGCGGCAGGAAACTTTAGAATCAGTTCAGGAAACTCATCGAGAACGATTACGATTGGTATCTGAATTTCAAATAGAATTTTGGCTAAGTGATTTTGCAGCTGATCGATAGTTTTCTTTTCAAATCGAGGAATCCGAATCTCAATTTCTGATTCGACTTCTGTGTCGAGAAGGTCCGGCTTGAGAGTCACCTTACCTGCTACTAACTGGTTTAAAAAATTACAGGTGTTTGCGATAAATTCCGCGGACTTATCTTTGAGAAGTTTGAGCTTGTCTGTTACTGCAAGAAGTTCGCGGATCAACCTGAAATAAAATTGATAGAGACCCTTAGTATCTTCTAAGTTCATGTAAAGATAAGGAAAAGATCCACCCTTGTTCTCAGACTGACGGAGAAGATACTCCTTAATAAGGCTTGTCTTACCCGTTCTACGAGGACCTAGTAGGAGGAGATCTGTCAGTGCAAGTCTCCTATTTAATTCCTCAATATATACGACACGCCCGGGATAGAAGTTTTCTCCGGTGGTCACCGCTCCGGTTACTATTTCCATGTTATTCTCCAAAAGCTACAGATTTTCATAAATACCTAAATAGGTATTGAATCTATACCTAAATAGGTACTGAAATTATACCTAAATAGGTACCAGAAAGAAAGTCGTCCTACCCACCTGAGATATTTAAGGTTATCCGATCATTTAGACTTGGCTAAACCTTGGAGCTAAAAATAAGCCTGATATCACTCGCCAGCCCTCTTCGGGGGAGCCCCTAAAAAAGAAGCAGAATCTAAATGGTTTTTAGGGTATCAAAGGCGTCCTCCAACTGGGGTGTCCAAAAAGGCCCTCATGCTATAACCAAGTTTTGGAGCCTCGAATGATTAACGCTCTGCATAAGGGCTTTTTTTAGCGGGAAAGTCTTCATTTTGGAATTCATTTGATGCTGATTTTTGAGGCCCAAT
>JBGSUI010000068.1:0-3102 GCA_041736175.1 Oligoflexales bacterium
AAACCAAAAAACCCAGGGTCCAACTCCATCGGAACTGAATGATGTGAACCGAAATGATAATGCCGGGAAAGCAAATGAACTCCCAAATCGTGGCCTTTTTCCAAAGCCAAGGGAGATATGGCACGATAAATATCGACCGCGTCATCTAAAAAGTTCATTACGCAATACCTCTATGTCGTCATCTTGATATTTTTGAAATTTAGCTTCTTCTGGTCTATATTTTTCTTTAATGTGATCAACGCCTTTTTCAAATAATTCAAGCGATATCCCTGCTAATTTAAGGTCGGCTTTATCTCTTTCCTCACCCCGTATGACTGCCGCAGCAACCTTCATGATCAATAAATCATTTCCGCTTAAAATATTTATCATTACTGCCTTTAATGGCGTCGCCACTTCTTGAACACGCGATTCCGCTCCATCTGGTAAGCAAACATCTAATGCATGGTCATTCAGCCAATCTTCATCCAAACCTCCCCTTATTTCGGGAGAGGCTATTAGGCTGAGCACCGCTGACTCCATTTTTCTGAAATTGTCGAGGTCATTGCTATCGCGTGGTATCAATCCAAGAATTTTCATTGCACTCGCCCCACCGAGCAAAATCTGAACTCTAATGCCTAAACTCATCAATGCCTGGTCCAACCTGCTAAGAGCATTTTTAAAATCTACTTTTAAATTTTCGTATTCCATAAAATTTATTCCCATTTCACTAACTTTAGAAGTTCCTTATCGCCAGTGGCCGGACACCAAAGTTTCCAGAGCTAGCTCATTAAGAGAGTCTCCTATCTTTGCCCCCTAAGTTGTTTTGCCACTGATAATAGAGCCTCAGCAAGCGCATCCTTCCAGTGAAGCCAAATCATTTTTCCATTGGTTCATTCCACCCCCTAGTACGTGGATATCGGAAGCTAGCGACAAAATCTTTAATAGAATAAACAATAATCATATCTTATGTTTAAATTCAGGCCCATTCCCGGCAGAATATCGAGGCCTAAATGGATGGTGGCCGGTGGGAGTTCGGCGTCCTGCCCGTGCGGTCGCAGTCCACCTTTGCGAGCAGGATCGTTTTTTCAACATACTGATACTTAACATAAATTTTAATTCACTCATTTTTGACGGCTCTGTCCTGCCTCCTTTTTGGCCACGGAGTCTCTTGGTTGCTTGAAAGTTTATTACCAGTCAAGCTGATTAAAGACTATAAAGAATTCTTAGGGTTAATTTTTTGTAGATATCCGGTTACATCTTTCATTTTTCTCAAGACTTCCTTGATTCTGGCCTCCGCTCTATTGTCAGGGCGAATGAAGGCGTCGAGACCATCTTCAAACTCTTGATCTTCAATTAATTCGAATAGAGCTTCGCCCAGATATTCTTTTAGATTTTGCGGGCACGATTTTATTTCTTCGATGATGTTGGTTCGTCCGTCAAAAATAGTGACTATATCCTCCAAGTCACGGCTGTAGCGATATTCCCCTCGCTTTTTGCCTCTATCGTTAAATGCTTCGAACTTAGTCCCAAGAAAATATGGTGCTGTGAGAATTTTTACCATCAAACCATCTCCAGTATTTATATCCATAGCTGCTTTGACTCCGTCTATGTACCAACGATTTGTGAATGAAAGTATTGAGCCGTTTGAGGGCATTACGTCAACTTTAACCCCAGCAAAAATCCACCGACAAATAGGAGCCCCTGGAGATATATCGTGGTTGAATTCCTTTTGACGCAATGCTTTTTCCAATCTACTGAATTCCAAAGCAGAAGATACCTCAACGACCAAATCAACATCTTCACTTCCTCGTACTTCATTGATGGTGGCTGTGTCTCTATCAACGTAAAAACCCAGCGTGGCACCTCCGACAAAAACGATGTCGTTAACCATTTCTTTAAGTCCATTGGCGACGGTGCGTATATTTTCTAAACTAATGTCCCAGTCGAATTTCATTAGACGGACTCCATGTATTTAACCTTAGTTCCATCGGAAGAGAGTCTATTTCGAAGAATTTCGCAAGCGACTTCAATGTCACGAGATCGGCCTACACGCAGGGCGTCAACCGCGGCCAACACCTCGTATAAGCGTGGATCACGAGATGCTGCCCCAGGTGCCTTTTCATGGATTGGCTGAATTTCGAATCCATCTATGTTAAATTCCCCGGTCACTGTTGCACGGCGTCCCTTGGCGGCCGACCAGATTGGAGGATCTACCAATCCAGATACCAGCGACTTAAAGGCTTCGCGGTGGCCCCATGCGGTGGGCATGCCCACGGCCTTACGCCCTAACTCGGCCGGAACAAGAAACCTGATGCTGTGGATGAGAATCTCAATGAGGGCGGATTTGTTTACTCGTTTTTTTTCCTGGTTGTAAAGTCTGCATTTTTCGGCTCTCTTAAGTGACGAGTGCACCATGGATTGAACCATTCCCAACTCTTTGGCTAAATCCTCCTGACGCCATTGTGGTTTATCCCATACGGAGAGTTTAAGAAGTACGAGTATGTCCTGTGGTTTTAGATGCATTGGACCCCCTTATGGTCGTAGCGACCATTTGATAACTTCCTATCGGCATTCTACATTCAAACTTTAGATAAAAAAATATAATTAGCATGTTACATGCAAAATTAGATAGTTAAGTTACAGGGAACCAATTCAAAGGGGTTATAGTCATCGATGGTCTTATCCACGGTGGATTTTCCAGTCCCTCTTGGACCAAGGAGCAAAAACGAGCTGGGGGGAGCAGAGAGAAAACGCCGCTATTTCATTAGATTACCTATCTTACAATGCTATTGTAAAAAACGCCGCTATTTCTGCAATAGTATTGTTACAATGGAAGCAACCCCAATTCTACCATAAAAAGCCATAGCCTACCATAGGAGGTTCCCGGAAGACTTCGTGGTCAGCATAGCTGATCACAGGGCTAATCATTAATTAAAAAGGAGCAAATGATGACAATGCTCAACTTGAATGAACAACACCTTAAACAGGAGTTTAAGAGACTCGACCCCCAACTGGTCATAAATACCTGACATTCTAGTAACTTACATATTTTTAAAATGTAAGACCTAATTTTTAAGGCTGAGAAAAATCCTTAAATCTCTTTAATTACAGATAATTACAAAT
>JBGSUI010000075.1:0-72535 GCA_041736175.1 Oligoflexales bacterium
CAGGGTGTCATGTATGTGCTCCTTGAAAAAGGATTCTCCTAAAGTTTCCTGCTCCATTTTCACCAGGACATTGGCGATCATGCGCGTAGCCTGTTCGACATCTCCCTTGGCTGTTTGCGCGCCTTCTACATTGATATAGAGACCTTTATATTTGCCACTTTGGTTGAGGATTTTGCAGAGTTCGAGCAGGGTGGTGGTTTTACCGCTTTGCCTGGGAGCATGGATCACAAAGTACTTTTTTTGGCCTATGAGCATCAGGATTTCGTCCAAATCGATTCTATGAGCGATTGGTATAGAATAGTGGTCTTCTTCCTGAATGGGGCCTGCGGTATTAAAAAACTTAGTCATATGAGTCACTTAAATTTAAAAGCGGTTTATCATACTCCCCGCTTTTTTTGGAGCCAGCGAGGGTTCACCGGACTTTAACCTATGTTGCTCTGATTGACCATGTCGAGACAAGATTTTCGCTAGACCCCTGGGTAGTTACACGGTAATTTCAAGGCTGATTTAAAGGGAGGGCTAGACGCCCCGACTTTTCCGACCCACGAGGAGCTTAGACAGATCCATGGCCTATACCAAAATACTGGTGGATAACACGACCTGTTCAAGGCGATTTCACTTGACTTACGACAGCGCTGGCGAGGTGCTTCCTAGGGTTGAGATTCGCTGCCAGTTTTGCCAAGCCGTTATCTTTACTGAAGAAAACCATCCTAAAGTCACACTCGCTCGGGAAGAAAATCTTGTAAAGACCGCATCTTTAAGCGAGCATTTAGTAAAAGAATGCGCCTTTGAAGATACCCTCTCAAAAAAAACCTTTCCGCCAAAACACGAAGTTTCTAGGTAGATGATGGCCAAGCCCCATATCGTCATCGTCGACCCCGCTGTAAAGAGGGCTGAGATAGAGACTTTTAATCGCCTGGTCCATCACTCAGCGCTACCCTTAACCTATCACCTGCCTGCTCTTTTTGGCTGGGATAGTCTCGTAACCCAGGAACATGCCGCATCCATTAAAGGAATCATGATCCTAGGCAGTGGGAGCAGCGTCTGGGACAAGTTTGACTGGCAAGAGGCCCTTATCCATTGGCTAAAGCCATTGATGCTTAGGGGAGTCCCTACCTTAGGTCTTTGCTTTGGACACCAGCTGATCGCCCATATCTTTGGAGGGGAGATCGGCCCTGCCTTTCCCGACCAACACAAGGCGATTGGGCTGCGCGCAGTCACATTAAACACCTCTCGTCTATGGGGCACTGCAAGACAAGGCTCTTTAGTCGTCTCCCACCGAGAGGCGATCGTACGGATGCCGCCCTCTTTTAGGAATGTGGGGAGTTCGCCTGCGGTTAAAGCCGAAGCGATTGAGCATGATTCCTTGCCTATTTGGGGGTTTCAGCCCCATCCCGAGGCAGGAACTACTTTCCTAGCAGATCAGGCCATCTCTTTAACGACCCAAGATCTCAGATTTGGACATGCTCTGGTCGACGATTTTTTGCGAATCGCGGCCTCTTAAAAGAGTGCCAAGGCAACGCACTGTAGGCAAAAAAATCCTACCTTAAAAAATATATCCCAATGATATCAATATTTTGTTTAGATGACACCCAAGTGGGCCTAAAATTTATTGAACTTTGGTCGAAGAGAATAAGGACATCGCATGACGTGATGAACGTAAATTTTGACAGGAGGTCACATCTATGGGTTTGCGTATTCGTACAAATATTGCTTCTCTGAATGCTCAAAGGCGGTTAGGTATTTCGACAGAGGCCATGACCAATTCAGGAAGTAAACTCGCTTCTGGCGAGAGAATCAACAAAGCAGCAGACGATGCTGCAGGACTTGCTATCTCTGAAAATTTGCGCGCTGACGTGAGATCACTCAATCAAGCACGACAGAATACTCAGGATGGTGTATCCCTTGTTCAAACAGCAGAAGGTGGTTTAGTCGAGACCACAAACATGTTGATCCGTTTACGGGAACTTGCTGTTCAATCCGCAAGTGATACCGTTGGTAACACCGAGCGTGGTTTTATCGACAAGGAATACCAAGCTCTAAAATCTGAGATAGACCGGATTGCCAACTCCACCGAGTTTAACGGCACAAGGCTACTCGTCGGTAACCGCGAAATACCTGAAGACATGAAAGGACTAGAAAATCCTTTCCCTCTTGAGATCCAGGTGAGCAAGGATTACTACACCGAATCTGATAGTTTAGAAAATGCCAATCCCGTCAACATTATTCGCATCGATCTGGGCAATCTAAACGCCTTTTCCACTGGAGAAAATTCCCTACAGATCAATCAGTCCATTGCCGGAGAAGAAGTTCAGGGTGTTGACAACAAAAAAGGAGCCCAACTCTCCATTGGACGACTCGACCAGGCGCTTACGACGGTCAACGAGTACCGAGCTTACCTAGGTGCTATTCAGAATCGGATGCAATCGACCATCAATAACATTGGGGTCCAAATTGAAAACCTTGATGCTGCTCGAAGCCGCATTAAAGACACCGATTTTGCCTCTGAAACTGCTGAGTTTACCAAAATGCGGATCATGCAACAAGCTGGTACTTCGGTACTTGCCCAAGCCAATAGCCAACCGCAGATTGCTCTTGGACTCTTGCAGAATCTGTAAACTTTTCCTCTTTAGATTGAGTGCCATACTGTTTCTCTCCCACCACCTCAAGCGGACCTGGCGGACGAGGCTTTTTAGATGGACATTTTTCCCTGTCGTATGCGCTGGGGATTTTTAATCCCCAGCGTTTCCAGTGAAAAAATCCTACTTAAAGACCCCAAATAATATTGGTCTTTCCTCTTTATGTTTAGATGTTTAACATTTTGACCTTAAGAGCCTCGCTGACATGGCCGATGGTTCTGATGTTCGTTGTAGAACACAGAAACCAATAGGAGGTTTATAAAATCATGTCAGATGAAATCAAGGAAGTCTCCGTAGAATCTTATGGCTCGCGTATAATGAACTCTATCAAAGGAGTTGCCGTCGGGCTGGTCTTATTTTGTGCTAGCTTTGCCATTCTATGGTGGAACGAGGGTAATATCGTCGAAGAAAAAGCAGCGCTCAAAGAGATGCAATCACAACATATACCTGTGAAAGCACAGGAGCCCGATTCTAAAAACAACGGCAAACTCATCCACACCAGTGCTGCACTGAAATCCACCGACAAAATAGGGGATGGTCGCTATCTCAAACCAGGTCCTTGGCTTAAACTGGAAAGTAAAGTGGAGATGTACCAATGGACGGAGGAAAAGGATACCAAAACCGAAAAAAAAACAGGAGGCTCAAAAACAACAGAGACCACATACCGTTATAAGCTAGACTGGGCAGAAGGCCGGATCGATAGCTCTCAATTCAAAAAAACCTTAGGTCACGAAAATCCCAAGCTAGCTGTCGAGGCTAGCAAACATCAGGTAGAAAACGTTCAGTTCGGAAAATTCGATGGTCGCGAAGTCCTTGAAAGAATTTCTCCTAGCACCAAACTCAAACTCACGGAATCACAACTCCTCAAACCTGATTCTGTTAAAATTGTCGATTCAAAGATATACATCCCGGTATCTCCTGGCCGCCAGAGTCCGCAGATTGGAGATGTAAGAATAAGCTACAACATCCTCAATCCAGGTGACTATTCGGTTATGGCGACCCAAGTTAAATCCGACTCCAAATCTAATCCAAGCTTTCAAGAGTTTAGTGCCTCTAACGGCAAGACAAAATTCCTGATCGAAAAGGGCATCCTTACCCCGAAATCCATGCTCAAAAGCGCCGAAGACAGCGCAAAAACCATGACTATGATCTTAAGATTTGTTGGTTTTTTAGTGATGGCTTTTGGAATTGGATTAGTCTTAAATCCTTTTGCAACCTTGCTTGACGTACTCCCCATCTTTGGATCGTTGGGCCGCGGAGCGATTGGCATCTTTTCCGTAGTCGTTGCTGGGACACTCTCAACCATCACAATCATTGTCGCAATGATCGCCCACAATCCTCTCCTCCTTGCGGGAGCGACAATACTGATCGTAGGCGGTATCGCTTTTTATATAAAGCAAAAATCATCCCGAGTTCATAGTCCTCAGCCCCAAGTCAACAAGCTCCCGAATTCACCTATTCAACCGGGAAAGGACGTGGATGCCAGCCGCAAAGAAGCAGCTTAATCCCATCATCGCGACCCCTAGGGATTTATCCAATTCCAAATCGGACACAATCCTCTTGGGTATCGATATCCCACAAAGCCTGTGGGCAGGAAATTGTTTGTCGGGTAACTTTAGGGGTATTCCAAATTTTTTTGGCACCCTCATCATCTCCGAGCAAACCAAGATCCTCCCACAGGCGTGGGTTTATGATCACCGGCAGCCCTAGGTCTGGTCCGTAGTCGCAAACAACCACATCGTTACTTGGATAGCCAATGTAAAAGGTCTCTACGAGTTGGTTTAAAACCCTACTGTCCACGAAAAGCTGATCACAGCCCACAAAAAGAATCGACAACCCACGAAAGTCGAGTCGGTCTTTTGTCACGCTAAGTGATAGTGACATACAGCAAGCCACGGCTGCTTTGATACTGGTTCCAATTCCCCTTGAAAAATCTGGGTTAAAGATCTCAGTAAATCTACATCCAGCAATTGCTTGTACCACCTCCTGCCGATAGGCCCCCGTCACAACCAGTGTAGACCCCCTTGCAACTTGATTGGCTTCCCCTACCATTCGTCCAATCAAGGTTTCTCCCTGCCACTTGAGGAGTTGTTTAGGTCGTCCTAACCGTGACGAGGTGCCAGCGGCAAGAACGACGATAAAAGTATGCTGACCTTCGTTATCAATATCTCTCAATGATGACCTCAACGTAAGCTCACCTCTAGAAACAACCCAATCTAACTCTGTCGATGGGCAAATGCCAGCCATTTTTAAAATCACAGTTGGCGAAGGGATCTATAAATTTACTTTCGATATTAATAATAATTAATATTCTATTTACATCATAATAGATCAATCATTTTAGAAACTTTTTTTGTCTATATAAAATTTAGTTTGATTGAATTAAAAATAATCCGAAAAGGTAAGCAGGAGGATTTTAACCATGGCCAATATCGTAAAACTCATTCGTCATAGCCGCTTTAATATACAACCTGAGCATCAGGTGCAATTAGTGATCACCATCCCCTCTGGAGGTACCAAATCGCTAGATTTGGTGAACTGCTCTCTCACAGGTCTAGGTGCCATCAGCCGTACGCCATTGGACCAAGAGGATGGCTTCACGGACGGAGCGATATTACCTCCCGCAAAGATCAAATGGGCCAACCATGAATGCTTTCTCGGTCGGCTGGTCTTACGGGCGACAACCTTACGAGCCCCGAATGAATACTACTGTGGATTTCAGACTATTGACTCCAAAGTACCGATCGATGGTCCCTTGAGCCGCGTTATCAAACCCGCCGATCTCAGCGAGGGGAATATTTATGATTTTGATTTGAATCCCGAAAAATTCACCTTAGCTTCGTTTCAAAATTCAGACCAAACAAACATCGATCTCTTTGCTAAATGTCGCCAATTTGCCATCCTCCTTAAAAAATGGAGGGATTCCCCTAAGTACCAATACAAAACCGTAAGGACCCCTTCTAAAGGCGCTAGAGTCTCGATTGATCACCTCCGCAAAAACGGCCGATCAGACTACATCATAATGGGGTCTAATGACTACCTAGGACTAGCAAGTCATCCAGCGGTGATTGAATCCGCCAAAAAAGCTCTCGACCAATATGGATTTGGCTCTACAGGCTCACCTGTCACCACGGGATTGACCCAACTCCATGAAGAGTTAACAGCGTATATTGCCCGCGTGTTTGGCAAGGAAAAAGCGATCCTTTACAATTCGGGCTATGGGGCCAATATAGGAATCCTGAGCGCCCTCACCGGTGAGCAGGATCTTATCGTGGCAGATATTCTTTCCCATGCATCGATCCATGACGGCATGCAGATGTCAAAGGCCACCAAACGCTTCTTCCGCCACAATGATCCAGACAGCCTCGCAAAAATCCTAGATAAGGAGCGGCAAAATTTTGGGGGATGCCTGGTGGTCACCGAAGGTGTGTTTTCTATGGATGGAGATGTCCCCCCAGTAGACAAACTTTTGAATATTGCCAACACTTACCAAGCGCGGTTTATGATCGACGAAGCCCATTCCTGGGGCGTGGTCGGGCCAGCGGGATTGGGCGCTGCGGCAAAATACAACCTTCTCAACCAAACCGATTTAGTCATGGGAACCTTTAGCAAAATATGCGGGACTATTGGTGGATTTGCAGCAGGAGATGCGCAGACCATTGAATGGCTTTACCATTTCTCACGTGCTCATGTCTTTAGCGTCGCCTTACCGCCTTCCACGGTGGCCGCGACGCTGACAGCTCTTAAAATTTTTTATGAGGATCGGAGTCTCCTTGATCGACTCCATGCCAACATCAAACACTTTGTGCGAGGCTTACGGCACCTAGGTGCTCCCCTTGATGCCAACCATGAAAGCAGCGTGGTGCCAGTGGTGATCGGTGACGAAAAGATTTTAGGGGAGATGAACGCATCCTTAAGGGACGACGGAGTTTTTGTCGTGCCAGTGGTCTATCCTGCAGTACCACGACTTGGATCAAGGTTTCGATTTACGGTTATGGCGACCCATTCCCTTTCCGATCTTGACTTGGTGCTCAGCGTTTTTGAAAAAGCCATGATCAAATCAAAATTTTCATTTGCAAAAGAGTCTCTAAAAGAAAAAGCAGCATAAGTAAGAAATAGGGAAAAAATAATTATTCCATACGAACAACCACAACAAAAATAAAGGCGAGTGTCTTTTATGGAACACCAACCAAACTCAAAAAACCCACATCACTTTGATACTTTGATAAGTCGCATTAGCCAGCATGCAGCAACATCGCCTTGGCGCATCGCTATGCGCTATCTTTTGGATGGTGACAGGGAATCCCATGTTGTTTCCTTTGGTGACCTAGAGGCAAACGCCATCAACGTCGCTCATCAGCTCCTCCAAAAGGTCAATCCAGGAGACCGAGTCCTGCTGTTGTTCCCCCCTGGAATCGAGTTTCTCTATGGATTTTTAGGCTGCCTATACGCAGGGGTGATTGCAATTCCTGCATACCCATCAACATCTGGGCGCCGCTCAAATAACGTCGACCTCATCAAGAAAAATGGCAATGCAAAACTAATCCTTACCAGCGAAAAACAGCATGCTATGGAGTTGGACCTTGCGGCTAAAGACTCCGACGAAGTCCTTGTGATCTCGGAAAATCCCTCGGATCGCAGCTTGGCTGGGAGCAGGAGCATACTCCCTAAAGTCTCCCGCGACGATATCGCTTTTCTCCAGTACACATCCGGCTCTACAAGCTCACCAAAAGGGGTCATCGTGACCCATGGCAATATCATGGAAAACATGGACATGATTACGAATGGCTACCAAACAAGCGAAAAATCTCGATTTGTCAGCTGGCTGCCTGTTTTTCATGATATGGGGTTGATTGGGTGCACCCTCCATCCGATTTATATTGGATGCGAAGTGGTCCAAATGCCTCCCGTAGCTTTCTTGGAAAAACCGATCCGGTGGCTTCAAGCGATCCATAAATACCGCGCCACGATCTCCGGTGCACCAAACTTCGCTTTTGATTATTGCCTCCGAAAAATCCGCGACGAAGATATCAAAGACTTAGATCTGTCTTCCTTGCAATTGCTGTTTAATGGCGCCGAACCAGTACGAGCGGATAGTCTCCGTAGGTTTTATGGACGTTTTGCAATCAACGGTTTGCACGAAAATGCTCTGCGACCCACCTATGGTCTCGCCGAAGCAACCCTTTTGGTTGCTGGTGGGCCATCGGGGAGCGAATGGGTCTCCCTTAAAATCGATAAGGCCGACATGGAGGCAGGAAAAGTCAGAGCGACTTCTGATGGGGACTATCGAGAATTCGTTGGGTGCGGCGAGGCTTCTTTACAAGAAGATCTATTGATCGTGGATCCAGACACCGAAACTGTATGCCTACCGGACCAAGTCGGCGAGATCTGGCTTAAAGGCGCAAATATTGCCTCGGGCTATTGGCATAATCCTGAGATCACAGACCAAGTCTTTGGGGCAACACCCAAGGCTCCGGCACCTTCCTTCGGACCCCAGGTATCTGATTCTGCCAGATACCTTCGAACCGGAGATTTAGGGTTTATCAAAGACTCGCAACTTTTTGTTTGTGGACGCATAAAGGACCTTATCATCGTTGGCGGGCGTAATATCTATCCCCAGGATATGGAAGCCGTCGCAGAAAAAGCAGTCAAGCTGATTAGACCCGGTTCCTCTGCTGCCTTCTCTATTGATGGTGCTAAAGGTGAAGAAATCGTACTGATCGCAGAGTTAGATCGGTCTGCATTCAAAGGAGAAAAAGAAGCTACGCCCATTGCCCTTGCTGGTCATCTGGAAGAGCTGATGGCTGCTATCGGTAAAGAATTTTCGGTTTCCCTGGGAGCAGTCGTCCTAATCAAACCTGGTACCTTACCTAAGACGACCAGTGGCAAAGTGCAAAGAAGGGAGTCTCGACATAGATTTCTCCAAAAGACATTAGAACCTGTCTTTTCCTGGATTGCTCCCCGTTTAAAGGAGACTGCCCTCGAGCCTCAAGGGGCGATCGTGCCCCCTCGAAGTGAGGAACCATCGCCGAAAATTGCAGCAAAAACTATCCCACCTACTCCTGTACAATTCAAAACTACACCTACTGAAGACCTAACCAGTATAGAGACCAAGCTCCTTGACTGGCTTGCTACAAACCTCAACATCGACCGCTCTGATCTCGCTCCTGACAAAACCATGGTAAGCTTAGGTCTCGACTCGGTAGTGGCGGTAGAACTCCGCGTTTATGTTGAAAACTGGCTCAATTTGTCCGTGCCCGAAAGTGGTCCGTGGGACTATCCCACGGTACGTCAATTTGCGACCTTTTTAGCAGACTCATTGAATCAAAAGAGCATCAAAGCCAGTTAAGCATGAACGTCTTTACGCCTCAATTGCCTGATTTTGTTGATCGCTTTTGTCCTTATCTGTTCGACCGCACTAAAGAGACAAGGGACCACGACTAAGGTTAGAAAGGTCGACATCAAGAGACCACCTATCACGGCGACACCCATCGGCGACCGGGCCTCACCGCCGACCCCATGACCGATGGCGATGGGAATCATGCCCCCACCAGCCGCTAGAGTCGTCATAAGGATCGGCCTTAGCCTGATAGGCCCTGCCTCCATAAGGGCGGCATCTGGACTAAGACCTTCCTGCATTTTAGACATTGTAAAGTCGATAAGGAGAATGCCGTTTTTTGTCACGATACCCATCAACAAAATAATACCGATCATCGTGTAGATGGACATCACTTGACCGCTAATAAGGAGAGCCCCAAAAGCTCCGGTAAAGCTTAAAGGTAAAGCGGCCATAATCACCAGAGGTGCCAGGTAACGCTCATACTGAGCACATAAGATCATATAGACCAAGAGGATCGCCAAGGCCAAAGCCTTGAGCATTGATGCAAAAGAATCGCGCATGATTTCGGCTTGTCCCGCTAGGGACATGGAGATGGTCCCCGGAATATTTTGGTCAACATAACCCTGAATCTTTGCCATCGCGGCGCTTAGGTCTTTGTTTTTATAGTTGGCAAAAACAGTGATCTGTCGCTGGCCGTCCACCCTTTCGATCACGGAGGGCGCATCGGCCGCCACGACCGAGGCGATTGAGCCTAGGGTGATCTGTTGTCCTTTTGGACTCACTAAGGTGACTGCTTCCAGATCTTGGGCTGTTAAACGATCGCTATCTGCGATGCGCATTCTCACGTCATAGGTTGAGCCTCGATCCTCTATCTCCGAGATCTTATTACCCTCATAAAGAGCCCTTACAGTACTGCCGATTTGCGCTGCCGTAAAGCCTAGGTCAGCGGCCCGTACCGTATCGACTTCGATCCGGTATTCCCTTTGGAATTTTGGTCGGGACGTGCTGACTTCTGCTGCTCCCGAGATCTGGTCTTTGATAAACTGAGAGACTTGGTCTGAAAATTGGACCAATTTTTCCCAATCATCCGATTTAAAGACCAACTGGATAGCTTCAGACCGACCTCCCCCTGCACCATCGGCTTCCTGAATACTCACTTCAGAGCCATCTTTAGTAAACTTAGGAAACAGCTCAGCTCGAAACCGGTCCGCCAATTGAAACTGTGAATAATCTCTTTTTGATTTATCCACCAAAATGATATCGAAACGTATCTTATTGGGTTTTCTCTCTCGGGTGGCCGCTATTGCTGTTACGACTTTTTCGACACCTGCATACTCCCGGATGGCTGCCGAAAATTCTTGTGATTTCAACTTGGCCACCGGCAGCGATGATCCCTCGGGGAGGGTATAGGTGATGGCAAACTGGGAACGGTCTTCTTTGGGAAAAAACGCCTTTGGCACCAATTGGAGCAGCAGCACGCTGACCACTAGGGAAACCACACCCCCAATCAGAGTCACAGCTCTATGGGAAAGACACCAACTCAACGTCTTTTTATAACTGGTTTCGATGGCGACAAGGCCCCGTTCAATTTTATCAGATAACCTTCCAAGCCAGGATGTGGGATGCTCCTGGTGGGTTTCTCCCTGGGGATGGGCTTTGAGGAGTCGGGACGCCATCATGGGTGTCAAAGTAAACGCCACAAAAAGTGAGATCAGTACGGCAAAGGCCACGGTAAGTCCAAACTCATAGAAAAACCTGCCAATAATCCCTTCCATAAAAGCCACTGGCACAAACACTGCGCAAATCGTCAGGGTCGTCGCAAAAACCGCTAGTCCAATCTCTGCCGTTGCATCTTTAGCTGCCTGGACGCCGGTTTTATTCATAGCGAGATGGCGGTGGATGTTTTCGATGACGATGATGGCGTCATCAATCAAAATTCCGATAGACAGTGATAACCCAAGAGTTGACATGACGTTGAGGGTAAATCCCATACCATCCATAAAGGCAAAGGTGGCGATCACCGAAGTGGGTAAGGCCACAGCACTGATCAGCGTGATTTTCAAGTCTCTTAGAAACACCAATACGATAAGGGTGGCAAGGACTGCTCCTAATACCAGATCCAATTTCACAGCATCGATCGCTCCTTTGATATACTTGGAGTTATCGGTCACAATCTCCAGCCTAATATCAGCTGGCAAACTCGACTGCAACTTGGTCACAACTTTGCGCGCTTCATCGGCCACGGATGTGGTGTTAGCACCCGCTTGTTTTTGGAGACTTAAGAGGATCGTTGGACTGCTGCCATCAAAGGAAGCCGTCAATTCTTCTGCAATTTTATCCTGCACCTCAGCCACATCGCTGATTTTAAGATTGGGATTGTTGGGTGCAAGAACTGGCAATCGCCCAATCTCTTCTCCAGAGACGAGTCTGCCCTTGACCCTAAGACTGCTAAAGGTCTTGTCATCCTGGATTTTCCCTGCCGGGAGATCAAGGTTTTGCAACCTGATGGACTGGGCGACATCTTGTGGGGTCAGCCCAAAGCTTGCCAGGCGCTCTCGATTGACGTAGACCTGAACCTCTCTCTCCCTAATTCCAGCAGCGTTTACGGTTGCGACTCCTTTGACCCGTTCGAGGGCAGGCTGGATCGTGTCGGTGACCATCCGAGAGAGGTCACCATAGCTGACCTTATCACTTGATACCGTGAGGTTGATAATCGGCGCCCCACCGATATCAAGCTTTTGGACCAGAGGGGTTTCGGCCTCTGGTGGCAACAGGGAGACAGCTGCAAAGACCTTATCTCGCACTTCCTGGGCAGCCTGATCACCATCTTTTTCCAAGTCAAACTGCAGGACCATCTGGGCCACTGACTGGACCGCATTTGATGACAGACGTTTAAGCCCGCCGACTCCGTTAACGGATCGCTCGAGGGGGTCCAGGATCCTTTGCTCCACCGAAGCTGGATCCGCTCCTGGATAAATAACAGTCACCGTGATCACTGGAAAGTCTACTTTGGGAAACTGATCGATGGCGATACGAGGTAAAGAAAAGAGGCCAAAGACGATAAGTATAAGATTTAAAATCGTCGCAAAGACTGGTCTTTTAATGGAAACATCAGATAATATCATGATACTTCACTTCCTTATTATTTCGAACGCACGAGTTTTTTGATTGTTCCTTCAGCATAGAGACCCGGTACAAGATTTGAATCGCTTTTTTTGAAATGGGCAGTCAGGCTAAAGGTCCTGGTCTTTTCGTTGACGATTGAGACTATGCGAACGATTTGAGCCGCCCCGACATATCCCGCAGATGGTACCTTGACCGAAATTTCCTCGCCGATTTTTAGCTGCCCTAAAAGCCTTTCCGGAGCTCTAAGGGTGATCTCAGGATTGACCACATCAAAAACCTCGAAAGCACCTGTGCCCGACTGGACGGTTTCGCCCTCAAATTTAAGCTGTGTTGCCACCACACAGTCATAGGGAGCTGTTAGTTTAGAGTCTTTAAAGGAATTTTCCGCTGCTTTAAGATCTAAATCAGCCAACTGTAGTGCAACCTTTGCCTGCTCCTGGGCGGATTTGATGCGATCATAGCTGGACTCTGTCGAAGCATTTTCTTGTTTAAGGGCAATCTCCCGCTGCAGTTCTTTGTCGGCACTATCCAATGCAATCTTCGCCTGGACCCTTCGGGTCCTAGCAAGATCTAGCTTAAGTTTAAAATCCCTCTGATCCAGAGTCGCCAACACAACTCCTTTTTTGATGGCATCGCCGGGTTTTGCGTTTATCGACTCGATAAATCCACCTACTTTAAAGGCTAGCTGAGATTTACGGGTTGCGGCGACCTCACCCACGAGACGGTATTCGGTCTCTGTATCTGCAACCATTGAGGGCGGGTTCCCGTCCGCTGCTAAAGACACCGTAGAAAAGTGAGTTGCTAACAAGACTATCAGCGAGGGTTGAAAGAACTTCATAATACGCTCCTATATTTAAATTCCTGATAAATTAGTTTATTTTTGGCTGATCCTGACCCATGGATTTTTGCAATTTAAAGTAACCATTGATCAGATCTACCTGAGCAGTGATCCACCGCCCCCTGGCTTGGGCCTGTGAGTTTTCTGCGAGGATGAGATCCGTAGCAGACCTGGATCCGGTTTTAAATCGTACCGATTCAATTCGATAGGCTTCCTCAGCCTGCTTTACAGCGATGGCCGCTTGGCCTAAGGCCACTTTATTTGATTGATAGCTGTTTAAAGTATTATGAACTTCTATCAAAGCCCTTCGATCCATTGCTTTTGCAGCCTCTTCGGCTTTGACGATTTGGTCGGCTGCCTCCCTCAAGGCATACACATGGGAACCGTTATTCCAGACATCCCAAGTCAAGTTAACACCATAAGACCTGACGATGGTGTCCGGAAATGCCGCATAGGTATCGCCAAAATTTCTTTCTGCCTTTACAAAGAGGTTGACCTGTGGAGAAAACTGCGAATAAGCTAGGCTTTTGCCGAATCCTGCCAGTTCGACTCCCTGTCGGCTTATTTTAGTGTCAAGACGCCTCTCGGTAGCCGATTTTATTGCATCCTGAAGTGAAATCTGCTTGTCAAATAATTCTGGGAGTTCTCCAGCCAAACTAATTTGGGTTTCTGGTTCAAAATCTAGAATCTCCTTAAATTGGGCTATGGCCGATGCTAGCGCGTTTCCCGTTTGGATTTCCCGCAGCCTGGCTTCTGAGACCGCTAACTCAAGTTTTAAAACATCTCCCCGGTTAAGACGCCCTACCCGCTCCAGGGACTGGGCGTCCCTAAGCTGTAGTTCCACGGCTTTTACGGAGCTTTTAGCTATTTGGTGATGTTTTTCAAGCTGGTATGTTTGGAGCCATAGTTCCGCTGCGACAAAGGCTCCTTCGCTTTTGGCCAGTATGTAAGTATCTCGCTTGATATCGAGCTGGGTCTCTTCGAACAAGGCTTTTTTGGCCAATGCTCCCAATCCGGTGACAGGTTGGAAAATCGTCATGGACCCCATTTTTATGACTTCAGGCCGGGTGACTTGTTTCCCGGTGGCTGTTGGTATAGCCATTTCTCTTTCGTACTGTGCAAGGTTGTAATCAAGTTTAACCCTAGGACCCAAGTCTGTCCAAGACCCCGTGGTTTTTTCTTCCTGAGCATTGCGGTCTGCTCTTGCCATCTTAGCTTTGGCATAGGTTTCCTGAGCTCGGCTGATGGCTTGTGCCAGGGTGATCCCTGGGCCAGAGCTCCCTGTTGCCACCTGTGCTTTAACTTGGATACCAGGTCCTAGCAGGCCTAAGGCCCCTAGTAAAATCATGGTTCCCGATTTTAAATTTTGTCGCCATTGAGTCATAACCCCCCCTTTTTCTTTCCACCAAGACTCCCGCTCGAGACCTCATGACTCTCGGGGTTTCCTTGGTCAATGAATCTGTTAATCTGGATGTCTAGGTTATCTTTGTTGTAAAATTTTTTGATTGCAGTTTCCTTAAAACCGACCCCCCGCAAGATGAAAAGCATCGTCTTGTCCAAGAGGTCTTCTGGTTTTTCTGGGTAATCAGCAGGATGTTTTTCGCCGATCTGATTGAGATAGACCATGGTGACAAGGTGGATTGCAAACCAAAACCGAAGCCTTGCCTCCGCCAAATCCCCGTTTATCTGTGAGCTGGGCACAAGGTCTCCAGATTTTTCGGCGACCACCAGGGATTCGCTAATCAGTTGGGATATTCCCTTTAATCTCCGCTCATAAAGCAAGTTGGCAAAGATACGATCTCCAATCAAACTCTGCACCATCAGTCGTGGAAAGAGGGGATCAAACTGGCTTTCATGGGATTTTTTGATCGATAGGCTTGTAAAAAGATAGAGGTAGCAGACAAGTGATTCTGTCGAAGGTCTTGCAGCGGCAATCGCCGCGTCAAGAGCCGGTATCTTTTTACACAGGCGGTCTTGGACCGCACCAAAAAGGTCTTCCTTACTTGCAAAATGTTGGTATAGCAGAGCTTCTGATATTGCAGCCGCACGGGCAAGGTCGCGGGTGGTCACCTGATCCAAACTTTTTTGTAGAAAAAGAGGCATCACTGCGTTGAGGATTGCCTCTCGCCGGGCTTCCTGGGAAAGCCTGATTTTTGGTGGCTTATTATTTTTCTCACCCATACCAACAACCTTAACCCCTTGATTGTCATTATAATAATGACTTTTTTGTGGTATGAAATGCAAACCTACTTTTTAGTAAGTAAGCATTCACTTACCTTTCAAGATTAAGGTCAAAATGAGTTTGTGTCAAGACAACAATTTTGACGGATCTGGTGATTTCACGTATGTATAGGAGCCGCTTTTTTTTAAAGGAGTCTTATGGGTCCGCTTCCTACAGTTCGTATCATCGGCGTTCCAATCGACCTCGGTGCCAATATGCGCGGGTCCAATATGGGCCCCTCTGCGATTCGCATCGCCAATCTCCACCAAAAGATACGGGTCTTAGGTTTTCCTGTAGTTGACTCCGGCGATTTAGACGTTCCCGTGCGGGACACCCTGCCCGACGGAGCCGAAAGCCGGAAATACCTAAACCAAATCGTCCAAGTCTGCAAAGACCTTGACCAGATGATCTATAAATCCCTTGAGCAGGGTGAGCTACCCATATCAATCGGTGGCGATCATTCTCTTGCGATCGGATCGGTCACTGGTGCAAGTCGCTACTTTCACGAACGCCACGAAAACATGGGTTTGATTTGGATTGATGCCCATGCTGACCTAAACACGCCCCAGTCTTCTCCTTCTGGAAATATCCACGGCATGCCCCTCAGCGTCGTTATCGGCTCAGGGCGTCCGGAGCTACTCAATATCGCTCCTACCCCCATCAGGGTTAATCCAGCCCATATTGCTTTGATTGGGATCAGAACCCTCGATGGCGAAGAAAAAGAGCTTTGCCGCCAATCAGGCATCCGTTATTTCACCATGCGGGAGATCGACGAGCGGGGAATGCATACCGTCATGACAGAAGCCCTCAAAGTGGCGGGCACGGGGACCGCAGGTATCCACCTTTCGTTTGATGTGGATGGAGTTGATCCCCTTTATGCACCCGGCGTGAGCACTCCTGCCACGGGGGGGATTAGCTATCGAGAGGCTCACCTCGCGCTGGAGATGCTAGCGGATACTAAGATGCTGCGCTCCATGGATTTTGTAGAACTCAATCCCATGACCGATGTGTCCCATAAAACAGCTCAGCTCATCACCGAACTTATCCAATCTGCCTTGGGGAAATCCATTGTCTAACGGTACTGAAAAAAAACACCCTCCCTACCATTTTTCCGTAGACAGCTCTGATGGACAAGCCCGCACCGGAAGGCTTCACCTAGCCCATGGTGAGGTGGAAACTCCTATTTTTATGCCCGTTGGCACCGTAGGGTCGGTAAAGAGCTTGACTCCTAAAGATTTGGCCGAAGATCCCCTTAACGCTTCTATTATTTTAGGCAACACCTACCATCTTTGGCTACGCCCGGGGCTTGAGGTGATTTCTCACTTTAAGGGGCTGCATTCGTTTATCCAGTGGGACCGACCTATCTTAACCGATAGCGGCGGTTTCCAGATTTTTAGTTTAGGCACCTTAAATCGTCTGACCGAGGAGGGGGCCGCTTTCCAAAGTCATTTGGACGGCAAAAAGCTGATGCTCACTCCAGAGCTGGCGGTCCATATTCAGGAGACTCTCGGCAGTGATATCCATATGGTCCTAGATGAATGCACCAAATATCCAGCCACCCATGACGAAGCCCGACAATCCATGGAAAGGTCTATGCGCTGGGCAAGACGCTGTCGTCTAGCCAAATCTAGGCCTGCACTCTGGCAGTTTGGTATCGTCCAAGGAGGGGTGTACAGCGACCTTAGACAACGTAGCGCCCAAGAGCTCATGGACATTGGTTTTGAAGGCTATGCAGTGGGTGGTCTTTCTGTGGGTGAAAATAAAAAAGAGATGGAAGAAGCCACCTTAGCTGCGACATCCATCCTTCCTTGGGATCGCCCCCGCTACCTTATGGGAGTCGGCACCCCCCTCGATATTGCCGAAGGGGTTGCAAGAGGCATCGATATGTTTGACTGCGTGATGCCCACCCGCAACGGTCGAAACGGAACCTTGTTTACCTCAATGGGTAAAATCAATATCAAAAACCAAAAATACCGACTCGATCAAACCCCCCTTGACCCCGCCTGTCCCTGCTACACCTGCCAGCAGTTTTCCAGAGCTTATCTTAGACATCTTTTTGTCTCTGGAGAGATCACCTGCCTCCGGCTCTTTACCCTCCATAACTTAACCTATTACATGAATTTAGTCCGGGACCTACGCAATGCCATATCTACCGGAACAACCATAAAGATCGTAGAGCGGGAGCGCGAGAGATCGCAAGCCCAACGCCCCGCTGCACTCGCTGAGTAAGACTCACTCAACGGCTGCCTACGGTGTGCTCCTTCGCCTCACCCAGCCGTCCCGAACAATCGCTAGCATCGCCCCAAAAAAGAGGCCCATCATCAAACCAACGAGCACCACGACTTCGGCGCGGGTACCAACAACTCTTTCAAATTGTGGTGGCGCTACTTTAATCAGTTCGACTTTTTGAATAGCCTGCTTCATTTTTTCGATATTCAAAAGATCCGCCTGAATCAGAGGTATTTCTTTGATGTTTTGTTCCACAAGATTTTTGTTAGCAAACTGATTTTTAAGAGCCTTAAGCTCTGGGTCTTTATCAATATACTCCAACTGGGCTTTAAGTGCAGGTAGCCCGTCTATAAATGCCGAGCTAGCAGCCCGCGACTTCAAAACCTCAAACTTGGCGTTTTTACTGATAAGGGTCAAGCCATTTTCCAGGTCTCTGATTTCTGGGACAAACAGAGCAGGATTTTGCAGTTTTTTAAGCTGCTCTAGTTCCAGCGCCAGAGCCTTTTTTCCACGCAGGTAAAGTGGTTGATTCACCAGTTTTTCAGTGAGCCCTTGTTGATCAACATTTTCAGTATTTTGACTCTTTAGATAGGGAGCTTTGGCGATACTTGTGTTTTCTTGAATATCGAGTTTTTCAGCCATGGCGATCGCGTCTTGGTAGAGTAGCACAAGCTCCTGCTGTTTGGATGCGGCGACATTTCGCAAGGCTTTTAACTTTTGCTCGATCTCAATTCGTTCTATCGCTCGCTCTTCACTCAATTTTAATAAACTCTGTTGGAGGGATAAATTCGCTTCCATTTCAAGAGATTTGATTTTGTGTTGGATTTCAGCTTTAGTGGACTCTATTTCCTGCTCTTTTGCTTTAATCCGATTTTCAAGCCCCTCGACCGATTGAACCTTAAGCCTAGCAATGGCTTCGAGATCGAATTCTCTACGATCGGAGAGCTTTTGGGCCACTTCAAGTCCTAAAGCCGCCTTTGACTGGGACAATAACTCGGTAAACCGTTGCGTCATGACTTCAGGATTTTTGCCCTTAATGTCATACAAAGAAGACTGTACCTTAGTCGGTTCCCCAAGGGTCTGGAGATCCACAAGGATCTGGCCACTGGATTTAAATTCGGGGGTTCCAGCCTTTTTACGGAGGACATCCAGTATAAAAGCGTTATTGATAACTGCCAGCTCGGGGATAAGAACACCATCAGATTCACCCACGCCGATTCTAGGCAAGGTATAATGTCGCTGGATCCCCTCACTAGGGAGTTCGATGGGTACCTGGGCAGTGTAGGTGACGGGTCGCATGAAAGCCACTCCCACTCCTATGGCCGTCGCCAGTGCTGTTGTGACCACAACCCAAGGCCATTGCCGCTTAAGGGCAAAAAGGATGTCATAAAGGTCGATTTCATCCGAATCGCACCGCCCCATTTCCTGCCCATAGGGGGTTCGAGGGGCTCGGGACCCTACAAGAGTCTGGGGGTTAGCCACGACAGGCACCTGATCGGAGTGGTCATTCATAGATTCAGCCTTTGGCTTCATGGGGTTTAGGCCTCCATCGTAAATGGGGTCCCCCATAGAATCAAGAACCAAATGTAGAAGCCGCTCCTGTTGGGTCTGTTAAGAAATCTGAGCTTTCAAAAGTCCGCAACATGGAGATTTGACGTTTGAGGTCCTTTATTTCTTGAATGACTTGCAGTTGATTTGGATTCGCCTCGCCTTTAATTTCCAGCGCATAAAGGAGATCGTTGATCTTATGGTATCTCGCGCCAATCGCTACGAGTTTATGGAGCATCCCAGAAAACTCAATTGGGCTGAAAGGTTTCATAAGCACGTCGACAGCCCCTAGTCGGGTCGATAGAATCAGATTATCCGGTGTTAAATAACCAGAAACAAATGCAACAGGGATAAAAACGCCATTTTTATGCAGTCTTTTTAGGAATTCAAGACCATTCATCTTATTCATGACGATATCGGAGACCACAGCTGTAAAACGAAGTTCGCGGGCCTTTTTAATGGCCTCATCACCATCGTAACAACTCAAGGTGTCATAGCCTAGGTGGTCGGCGTAGGCCGACATAATCTCACATATATCCTGATCATCATCGACGATTAAAATCCTATGGTCTTGGGGATTTGGATCTATGAGTGCAGGCCGAGTCATAGGGTCTTCTCCTGATTGCAGGTCATTTAAGATGCCACCTTTCGAGTTATTTTCTTTGGAGAACCGAGACACTGGTCTATCTCCAAACGCAAAGCTCTTATGTTGCCAGTAAAGTGTACCGCTCCCATTTGCTGGGCTTCCCGTGGCATACCGAAAACAACACAAGAAGCTTCGTCTTGGGCGAGGGTATAGGCTCCTGACTGTTTGAGTTCTAGCAGGCCTAAGGCCCCATCTTTTCCCATGCCGGTAAGAAGTATCCCTAACGCATGGATTTTTTCCCGAGCGACCGATCTAAACAAAACATCCACAGCAGGTCGCACCGAATGTTCGGGGGGTCCATAAGATAGGTTTAATTTCAACGCTCCCCCTGATTTTCTTACGGCGATATGATAGTCATCCACCGCCATATAGAGGTGTCCTGACAGGAGCGGCAAATCTTGTTTGGGATCAGCTAGTTTAAGCCCCGAAACCTGTGATAGACGTTGGGCAAAGGGTTTAGCAAAAGCTGGCGTAATATGCTGAACGACCAAAACGGGAGGACTATCAACGGGCATAAGACCTAAGAGCGAGACTAATGCTTCCGTCCCCCCCGTGCTTGCACCAATAACGATTAATTCTGGAAAATACTTTTGAAACTTTTGATCTTTAGGAACTATTGCCTGTGACACCTTTACTTGGCCACGGGAGAGGGCCTGGTTGGCGATCGCTTTCAGTCTTTCTCCTACCTGGCTGGGAGACTGTGAAAGCTCTTGTTTAAAGATATAATCCTGGGCCCCTCCAAGCAGGGCCCCTAAAACCGCTTCAGCTTCTTTAGGAGTCGCGTCGCTGATAATCACAACGGGAGTCTTAAGCCCACTCGCCCGTTGTTGTCTCAACCAACTGGCACCATCCTGGACCGGCATATTGAGGTCGAGGGAGATCAAATCGACCGACTGATGGGCAAGGTACTGACTCGCTTGGGCAGCGGACTCCACAGATTCCACTTCGAATCCTGCCTTTTCCAGAATCGACGCGACAACTTTGCGCACCGTAGGAGAATCATCCACGACCAATGCTCGATCGACTCGCTCCGTTTTTAACGGGAGTACCTTTGACTTTGGTTTGTAGACATAAAGACTTCTCCCCTTTGCAGTCAGTCCAAAACTCTGCCCCTCGATCGTCTCGCTATGGCCGAGAGCTAGGACTCCTCCCGTTTTAATTTGACCCAAAAGTTTATCCACAATGCCGTCGATACCTTTCTTGTTAAAGTAGATCAGGACGTTGCGACATGTAACTCCATCGAAGGCCGACTCTTGCTTTTGATTTAAAAGAACGTCGATTTGCCGCAGATCTCCCGACAGCCACCGAATCCTCGACCTTATATCTGGGTCAAAGGTAAAGAAGCCCGCTGTCTTGCCACTGCCAATCAGCAGCAACGAACGATAGATCAGCGGTATATCATTCATACGTTCGGCACTATAAATACCCCCTTTTGCTTTAGAGACCGACACGGCATCGATATCAATACCTACAATTTTATAGTCGCCAATCTTTCCCATCCGGCGGTAACGCTCCAAGACAAGCCCCAACGAATATGGCTCTTCTCCCGTTGAGCAGGCGGCGACCAGGATGCGAATCTGAGGGAGGTTTTCCTCGCGACTTTCTAAGATCAGCTTTAAAAATGGCTCAAACTGCTCATGTTCCCTAAAAAAATTGGTGAAGTGAATCGTCAACGCCGACAGCAAATGATTGTATTCCACGTCGCTCGAAGAGACTAGTTTTAGGTACGCCGCTAAACTTGGGTTGTTGGTCAACTGCATCCGGCGGAGCACATTTTGGATCAAAACAGACTTACGAAAGCGACCACTTTGTTGCGATCCCGTCAGCCTTTCAGCAAGCTCGTAGATGATCTCTTCTTCTTCTTTGCCTAACTGAAGAGTGCTCATAAATATTTCAACCCATAAATTTTCAGCGTTATTTTAAGCACTTTTTCTAAAGGAATCATCATCTGCATTAAAATCTGAGCTGTTGTGACCTGTATCTGCCATATTTGGGTCCTTGCTAAGAGAGATTTCTTGGTTGGATGGCTCTGTAAATCGTTGCGCGAGCTTGCTACTTAGCTCCCTGAGGACGCCCACCCCCTCGGTGCGACGACCCGGGTGCTCCTGAGAGCCTTCCTCTTGATCCTTCTGATTGCCGGGTTCAATTCCTATGATCTTTTCTATGATATCTTGGCTTTTCTGCGCAGTGGGTTTTTCATTGCCCACGACCAAAGTCCGTAAGGCTCGCATGATCTTATAATTTCGTTCGCTCACCGAAGCTAAAATCTTGACAAGTTCGTTGGCTTCACCTGCAATCGCACTATTTCGTTGGGTGGTTTGGTCCATTTGATTCATGGCGACCGTGATTTGAGATATTCCCAGCTCTTGTTCTTTAGTGGCTTGACCGACCCCTTGGAGGCGTTCATTGATGGCTCGGACTCCCGATGCGATTTCTGAAAAAGCCCCTAATGCCTCACTGGCTACGGTTTGGCTCTCCGTCGTCCGTGACTGGGTCACTTCGATAATCTGCTGCACTGCTTTATGGCTGTCGGCGATCAGGAGCTGAATTTCTTTAGCGGCAGTCCCGCTCATTTGCGCCAAATTTCCAACCTCTTCTGCAACCACACTAAAACCCTTGCCATGCTGTCCAGCTCTCGCTGCCTCAATCGAGGCATTGATGGAAAGAAGTTGGGTTTTGAAGACGATATCGTTGATGACCGTGGTTTTAGCACTGACCTCACTGATGATATTGGCAATGCTCTGCAGTTGGTGATTGGAGTTGCTGACTCCCTCCATGGCTGATGCCAGCCGACTCATAATAAGATTGCCATGCTCGCTTTTACTACTAACTTTGGCGGCGATATCCGTACACTCTCTCAGGTTCTGGTTGGTCTGGCTTATCATACTTGAGATTTCTGCCATAGAGCTTACCGTCTCTTGGACCGCAGCAGATTGCTCTCCACTTGCCTCGGCCACCGATCGAGAAGAATCAGCCAAACGGCCAGCCATTTTGCTGGTATGTTCTGCGGTTTCCTTGAGTTTTTCTGATACAAGGCTAAACTTGCGGGATAAACTAGAAGCAAAAATATAGCTCGCTATCCCAAAAAACAACGTGCTACCGATACTGAACCATATGAGAAGTTGTTTGTTTTTTTCTAAATTCGTAAAGACCTCCGAAGTGGACGCCGTTACCAAGATCCCCCATCCCAGTCCTTGGATAAATTTCTTACTATTGACTGGCTGGTAGGCGATTATTTGTTCGAGGTTTTTCACATTGTTCATAACGATTTCTCGGCCCGTCCTGGATTCAGACACTTCCCGCGCTCCGGGATAACCTTTGTCGATAAGGTTTAACTTCGTGAGAATATTAAAATCCCGAACGACAGACTCACCATCGACACTGGGGTTGTAGTCTAAAAACACGACTCCTTGTTTGTTCAATATCAGTATTTCCACAGATTTAAATCCATTTGATTGGGCATTGTCATAGGTGCTTTTGAGCTCGTTTTCGATCCAATGGGCATTCGCTCTGGCGACTAAAACTCCTAGTTCTTTGCCGTCTGGACCCACCACGCGGGTAGAAAAGCTATTCCCGTACATTTTTTTGCCATAGGCCATGCTACTCAGTGGGTCGATTTGGAGATCCTCAACATAGGTGTTAGAAAACCCCTTTTCTTTGTCTTCGGTAAAATTCCCCATATGTGCCGAGCGAAACCAATCTTTTTCTGCATAATTCACCTGGGCCAAGGCCTCCCAATCTATTTTAGCCCCTGAGACGGCCTGGGTGTTGCTGGCAATAAACTTTCCTTGGGGATCAACATAAACGATAAGATCATAGATGCCATACAGGCTAACGTACTTATTGAGTGTTTGAGAGATCGCTTGGGCGTCGTTGGTATTAAAGAGGGTCGGGTTGAGCGCAAAAGCTTGGACATCTCCATATCTCTCAAAAAACTGAGCGCTGATGGATTCATTGACCTGGTTGGCTAGACTGCTAAACAACCTAAGGGTTTCGTTTTTGCGTGAATTAAACTCCCCCAGCATCTTTATGCTATCGATCATTGCAGAAACCAACACAATGGTACAGGCGGCAACCACAATTTTAGTTTTGATAGACACTCTTAGGTGATTCTTAGACATTATTTTTGCTCCTTAGGTCAAACGTCTTTTCCACACATAAATTTATATTTTAAGCTGCTTTCTTTGTGACATTCCTGATATTTGTCACCTCCTCTTTTTCCAGAACCTCTTTGAGATCGATCAGCGTCACCAAGTGGTCTCTAAATTTCCCAACACCCAAGATATATTTGATTGGAATCCTAGATTCGATTCTCGGTTTGGTATCGATTTCCTGATGATTGATCTTGGCTACTCCCTCTAGTGAGTCTGCAACAGCTCCCAGGGCGCCCTCTTCGGTACCAAAAACCATCATAGCTAAGGTCTTCGATTCGGTTTGGGAATAACCTAGCCTCACCCTTAAATCGATAACACCGACGATTTCTCCGCGAATATTAATAACACCAAGAAAAGAATTGACAGTCTGTGGAATCGGTTTGACCTTTTGAAATTCGCATACTTCTCTCACTGCCATAAGAGGAGTTCCGTAAAGCTCTCCCCCCAACCTAAACAGTAAATATTTGTTCTGGTCTTGGTCTTGATCTTCTTGGGTTGGTTGGTAATTCGTATGGGTTGCATTCATAATCAATGAACCTCTTTATCGCTAAGATATTGCCGTGCAAAAACTTTGGGACTCAAAATCACCGCAGGTTCTCCAGTCGCTAGGATTGTACTGCCCGAAAAACCCGGGATTCCTGCGATATACCCCGCGAGCTTGCGGATTAAAATAGGTTGCTGACCAACCACTTGCTCGAATTCAAAGCCTACCTTTTCACCTGAAATATCAATGATCATTGCTGGACTAGGTACGGTCTGCTGAGCTTCTTTGTGGTGGGACTTGGTTTGTAAAGATGTGTGAGGTTTTGTATCCGGAATAAAAGCCTGCAAGGGACAAATAGTGACCGCCTTTTCACGCAACGCGATGGTCTTTCCCCTCTGGGTCTGACTCTCGATACTATAGCTTCGTAAGTCGATGACTTCCGCTACCTCCTGAATGGGTACGACATAGTGCTGCCCAGATGCCAAAACCACGAGCGAGTCGATGATGCTCACATTGGTGGGGAGTACGATGGTAAATTTGGTGCCATGGCCTAATTCACTCTGGATTTCCAAGGTCCCCTCTAGCTCATCAACCATACGCCTTACAACGTCTAAGCCGACTCCTCGCCCTGAAATATCCGTCAATTTTTCGGCAGTCGAAAACCCTGGAGCAAATAAGAACTCATATATTTTCTTAAGAGGAATTTGCTCCCCTTCTTTGGCGAGTCCCAATGAGACCGCCTTTTTAATGACTTTTTCGGGATTGATGCCTCGACCATCATCTGCCAGCTCAATCTGGACCCCCGAGGCAGACTTGGAGGCGGTTAAGGTGATCGTCGCTCCAGCAGGTTTTTGGGAGGGCCTTGATCCCTTGGGCTCGATGCCATGATCCACCGCATTGCGTACCATATGGACTAAGGGATCTGTCATCCTATCGATCACCGATTTATCCATTTCGACCTCAGCTCCCTGGACGATAATGGTGATGTTTTTGCCTTGTTCTTGGGCTACATCGTATGCCACTCTTTCGAGACGTTGAAAGAGTCGGCTGAGGTCCACCAATCTTAGAGCCATCGTCTGTAGCTGCAGCTCTCGGGTTAGTTTTGTAGCAAACTGGATCGCATTGGTGCAGATTCGCTCAGACATGCGGTTGGTTTTCAGACAGTGATTGATGGTCGCTTGCTGAGTCGATAACTCTCCTATGATTTGCATTAGGACATCGATCTTTTGTGCCGGCACTCTGATAGATTCTTGGGACTGGGAAGGGACTTTTGCTTTTTCCGCTTTAGCCGGGGTTGCTTTAACCTCCAAACTAGTCTGATTGTCATCGAAGACTCCAAAAGCTTGCTCGACCCTTGCGGCGCCCGTTGATCGATCCTTTAGTTCGGTTAATATCTGTTTATATTTATCCACAAATTCTGGTTCAGGAGCACCCAGATTTCCAAGGAGAATTTGCCGCCATTGCAACAATATATTTTGCGCTCCTAGTAGGATTGAAATCCCTTCGGCATTCGCCAATTCATGTCTATCTCGCATAAGATTGATCATGTCCTCAGCGAGGTGAATAAATTTTGCATACCCATCTAAACCCACAGATCGAGCGCTGCCTTTAAGATTGTGAGCTGAGCGAAAGAGTGCGTCGAGAGATTGGCTGCTGACTTCTTTTTGAATGGCTAGGCAATGGCGCTCCCAATCAGCAAGAACATCAGATGCTTCCTCTAAAAACACGGCTACAAACTGGTCGTCAAGTTTGTTTGGCACGGCGCTCAATCTCCCTGAGTGGTCCAAGGTCTAAACCCATCACCATAATGGAATCGGCATTTTTTTTTAAAAATGTAAGCTTTCGGTCTTTACTATGGAAATTATTTCTTGGACCCATTTTGAATCCCAGGAATCTATAAAACTGTAGCCAAACAATCTGAAGACTCTTTTTCTTATTTATTGCGATGATCTAAAATCATTGATTCCAATCATCATTGGACATCACTGACTATGATACGAGGACCAGATCCTTGCTCGGCCCGTACAAATCCTGATACATATAGAGACGCTGCCTTGGCCTCGATCTTTGCTCCCCAAACCCCTTTAAAAAACATAATAGTCACTGTCCCTTGAGGACCGCTACACGGTACGGTGCAGGAACCATCGCAGGAGCTTATGGCTACTTTCGAGCACGCCAGGGGGCCGTACCGTTGAGCCGTCATTCCGTCAGCCAAAACCGTCGGTTTTGGCACTGGTGCAGGCACCGGCTTTGGCACTGGTGCAGGTACTGATATCGGTGCTGGAGTGGCTGGGGTAACAGGCTTAGGAGTCGCTGGCTGAGGAGTCGAGATGACCACAGATGAGGGCGGGGGTTCAGGGGGCTTGGGTTTGGTTCTTTCTGCTTCCCTTTTGGCTTCTTCTCTTTTGGCTTCTTCTCTTTTGGTTTCTTCTCTTGCCTTAATTTTGGCGAGTAATTTGGTTTTGCGCTCCTGCTCTTTTTGACTTGCGAGGAGCTTTTCCCTGATGATTTTATCTCTTATGGTTTGGGCAGAATCTCGTGTTGAGCCCAACGCGCGCAAGGGGTCAGGGGACCGCGTGTTGTCCTGCTTGGGAGAAATCGGGGGATTTGTAGCTTTTCGAACTCTTTCGATGGGCTGCTTGCTTGGGATTTTTGTTGCTTTTTTGTCTGTGATCCGTGGTCCAGTTTTTGGGTTGACACTAGTTTGATGAACGACGCTAAAAGCAATGACTAAGATAGCTGCGATAAACATAATCATAGCCAGCAAAGCAAGAAAGACCGCCCTGTCTTTGGCGATACGCTCTTCGGCACGGGCCAGCTTCGCTAGCTCCGAAGTCGGTTGGTGTTGGCGCCGATTATCACTTTGGCTCCGAAGTTTAGAATCTTGATGACTGCTATAAATTCGCATAAAGCGGGCAAGGGGCACCTCGCCCTTGGGCTTTTTTAGGTCAAGGCCCATACGGACTACCTTTATTCCGCTAGGAAAACTCTTACCAAGAAACATAGCCGCGATTTCAGAAGCACTATAGGGTCCATCCCATCGCTTTTTTTGTCCGCCTTTAAGATAAAACTGTTTAGGGCGGTTCCCTTTAGCCTCTTGTGCGTAAGGAAGTTTTTGTGCAGCTGCAGGTTGCCCATCGGTTTTTTCGAGAGGTGCCGCAAGATGGAGCTGGCCCTGCCCTGCAAAACCGGAGTTTGTGGAAAATTTCAGATTGCTTTCATGTGAAACACCGTCTTCACTCAAACTCAAAAGGGAGTGTCCCCCTGGGTCGCTATCGTCCGGAACTGCATTTTCGTCCTGGCGAGACAAGGTGACTTCGTCAAAGATCTCATCCACCTCCACCAGAGGTCGGCGGACAGTCGACCCTTCTCGAGCGACCAGATCAAACGGGTCAAGGGTTCCGTCGCGCAGGGCTTCCCGTATTTCGGCACTGTTTAGGGGGCCGAATGGATCTAGAGAGTCTTTAAAGATGTACCAGAGGGCACTCAGGCTAACTATCCTTTCGTCGAAAGAGAAAAGTCGCTAAAGGGATTCATACTCGGTGCCTATCGGTATAAAACCATAAAAAATTCAGGGGCCTGCTTCTGGGGTCGAAAACTTTGAGGGTTCCACAAAAAAACGTCCTTGGCAAAGCAAGTTCCATTGTGTAACCTCGCACGCCGGCTCTTAGGAGTCGATATTTGGCAGATGGCCCAGTAGAAGGTGCGTCCCCCTAAGCTGCAGTTTTTGATCAACAAAGCGATGATATTGCGTTTTTTCTAAATAAGCAGCAAGGAGAGGGCGTGGAGTTCTGGGCTGTCGAGGATAAACCTTCTCGAATGAATTGGAGTGTTTTATGAGCGTTCAAATCAACATGAAAGACATGTTAGAAGCCGGTGCCCACTATGGTCACCAGGCCCGTCGATGGAATCCCAAAATGAAGCCCTATATCTTTGGGGAACGAAACGGGATTCACATTATCGATCTGCAAAAAACCCAGAAGCTCTTTAAAAAAGCCGCTGAGTTTATCGAAAAAACAACGGCTAAAGGCGGACATGTTCTCTTTGTCGGCACCAAAAGAATGGCACGGGATCTCGTCGCCGAAGAAGCCGCACGGTCTGGCCAGTACTATATCAACTACCGCTGGCTCGGAGGAACCCTCACCAATCTTATCACAATTCGTCAGTCGATTCATAGACTTAAAAGAATCGAGAAGATGGAACAAGAAGGGACTTTCGAAAAGCTGACGAAAAAAGAAGTTTTGGGACTCCGTCGGGAGCATGAAAAACTGGTCCGTAACCTAGGCGGTGTTAAAGACATGCCAGGTCTGCCTGCAGCCCTCTTTATCGTCGACGCCCATAAGGAGCAGATTGCGGTACAGGAAGCCATGCGTTTAGGAATCCCCATCGTGGCTATCACTGATACCAATGCAGACCCCCATGGCATTGACTACATGATTCCTGGAAACGACGACAGCCTTAAGTCGATCCAGCTTTTTGTAAGCACCATCGCTGATGCCTGTATTGCAGGCAAAGCTCGTGGTCGCGACAAGAGAGATGACGAGGGCGGCCGTGGCCACGGAGTGGAAACCGGTAAATTCTTTGATGACCAAGGGCATTCGGTTTCTGTGGAAAAAGCCAAACGCTTTGAATCCACCGAAGAAGAATCCAACTAAGTGGCAATTTCCCATTCTATTTTGATAGGCAAGGAGAAGACAAAATGTCTTTAGCATCGATTTCCGCCTCAATGGTCAAAGAACTCCGCGAAAAAACCGGCGTGGGCATGATGGAATGCAAAAAAGCCCTCGAGGAATCCCTGGGGGATATGGACAAGGCTGTGATTTGGTTACGTGAGCGAGGCATGAGCCGTGCGGCAAAAAAAGCTGACCGGGTTGCTGCCGAGGGACTTGTAGAGGTCTATGTTCAGCCTGACCAAAAAGCTGGCGTCTTGGTGGAGCTTAACTGCGAAACCGATTTTGCTAGCAAAAATGAAGAGTTTAGGACTTTAGCCCTCGAAATCGCTAAGGTGGCCATCGGCCAAAAAACAGAGTCTGTCGAGACTTTGCTCCAGGCTAAAGCAGGCTCAGATACCGTTAAAAACAAGCTTACCGGCCTAATCGCTAAGATTGGCGAAAATATGACTCTTAGAAGGGTCAAATTCCTCGCTGTAACCCAAGGGGTTGTTTCAGGCTACTCCCATATGGGTGGCAAGATCGGGACTCTTGTGGCACTCGAAGGTGCTACAGATGCTGCTGTAGAAGCTTTGGGTAAAGATTTAGCAATGCATGTGGCTGCAGCGGCTCCCCGTTATATGATCGGGAGCGAAGTGTCAGCTGCAGAGGTGGACCAAGAGAAGGACATCGCTCGCAAGAGGCTTCTTGAAGAAGGTAAACCTGCAGAAATGATTGAAAAGATTTTAGTCGGCCAAGTTCAAAAATTTTATAAAGAAGTCTGCTTTTTAGAACAACCATTTGTCAAAGATCCTAGCCTTTCCGTCCAAAAATACGTGGATGCCCAAAAGAAGGGTCTTAAGGTTAAGGGTTTTTCCAGATTCCAGTTGGGTGAAGGGATCGAAAAGAAAAAAGACGACTTTGCCGCCGAAGTGGCTGCAGCCGCTGGCCTTAAAAACTAAGCCTCTTTTATACAAATGCTAACCGCCTCGACTCCCCTCCTATCAGGGGAAGTCAGGCGGTTGGCATTTTTTTTGTAGGTTTTCTGAACTTTGTTAAGGTATGAAGGTATCCTTGGATGAAGAAGCTTAAATTAAACTTTCGGCAGATGGTGGGTCTATGGCGGAATGTAAATACGAACATGTGATGTTGAAGCTTTCTGGTGAAATGTTGGGCGGCAAACAAGGTTATGGCATTGACGGAGATGCCTTGGTCGCCATCGCTAAGGAGATCCAAGAAGTCCACACTCTTGGCTGCCAAGTTTCTGTGGTGATTGGGGGCGGCAATATCTTTCGGGGGTCCGCCGCGGCCAAGTGGGGAATCGAACGGGCCTCAGCCGACTATATGGGAATGCTTGCTACGATTATCAATGCCTTGGCTTTGCAAGCCACCTTGGAAAACAAATTTCAAGTCCATACCAGAGTCATGACGGCCATCAGCATGCCGGAGCTTGCCGAACCCTATATCCGTCGCAAAGCGATCAAACACCTTGAAGCCCGCCGCGTGGTTATCTTTGCCGGGGGGACCGGTAATCCTCTCTTTACAACCGACACCGCAGCTAGCCTTAGAGCCCGCGAAGTTGGGGCCGACATTATCCTTAAAGCCACCAAAGTAGATGGAATCTATGATAAAGATCCTATGAAAAATCCAGATGCTAAACGGTTCACGACCCTGACCTACTTGGATGTCATCTCTAAAAGACTCGACGTTATGGATGCGACAGCCATCACAATGTGTATGGAAGCAAATTTGCCGATCATGGTATTTAAGTTAGCAGAACCTGGTTCGGTCCGCTATGCCTTGACCCATGAAGGTGTTGGAACCATTGTTAGGTAAAATTAAGAAAGGCTATATACCATGGATAAAATCACAGAAACATGCAAAGAGCAGATGGAAAAAAGACTCAAGGCTTTTGAAAACGAACTCGCCAGGGTTCGGACCGGCCGTGCGTCGATCACACTCCTCGATGGGATCAAAGTGGATTACTATGGTTCCCCAACCCCAATCAATCAAGTGGGGACCCTCTCGACACCCGATGCCAGAACCATTGTGATTGCCCCTTTTGAAAAAAAGGTTATCCAGGATATCGAAAAAGCCATCCAAAAAGCCGATCTTGGGATCCAACCTACCAACGATGGCAACGTCGTCCGGATCCCTATCCCCGCACTCACCGAGGAGCGGCGCAAGGATATCGTCAAAAGCCTCAAAAAAATGGGCGAAGAATGCAAAGTATCCTTACGAAATATCCGTCGCGACAATAATGACCTCGCTAAAAAGTCCCTCAAAGACAAAAAAATCAGTGAAGATGACGCTAAAAAGCTCGAAGGCGAGATTCAAAAAGTGACTGACCAGTATATTAAGGTTGTCGACGAGCGCTTGGCTAAAAAAGAGCAAGAAATCATGAAAATATGAGGTTGTGATGTTTTCCCTCTCCCGAGGCTTGACCTTTGATGATGTCCTATTGGTACCTGCCTATAATGGTATCAAATCGAGAAATTTGGTGATGACGGGAGTTAAGATCGCAGGAAGAACCTTTGATATTCCTCTCGTTAGTTCCAATATGGATACGATCACGGGCCTGGAAATGGCACAATTTATGGCACAGCAGGGCGGCCTGGCATTGCTCCATCGCTTTATGTCCATTGAAGAAAACATCAAAGCATTTAAGTCCGCACAAAATCCACAAAAGGTCGGAATTTCCATCGGAATCGGCCAAGAAGGGTTTGCCAGGGCCGAGGCCCTTATCGATGCTGGGGCTGAGATTGTGTGCGTGGATGTGGCCCATGGCCACTCCAAAGAGGTGAATCGAACGATTCGCGATTTACGCAGCCGCTTTCACGATAACATCATGATCCTTGCAGGTAATGTGGCAACCTACGCTGGCGCCGATTACCTTGCTTCTGCTGGAGCGGATGTCATTAAAGTGGGGATAGGCAGCGGCTCGGTATGCACCACTCGCATTAAAGCCGGCTATGGTGTCCCCCAGCTATCAGCGATCTTTGAATGCTCTAAAATCGACCGCTCCATCGTTGCGGACGGAGGCATCCGCTACCCTGGAGATGCGGTCAAGGCCCTTGCAGCAGGAGCTGATCTTATCATGCTCGGTGGGATGCTTGCAGGCACCGATGAAACTCCTGGCGACCTCGTGGAAAAAACCATGCCTGACGGGTCTAAGAAGTCCTTTAAAAAGTTCAGGGGAATGGCCTCACGGGAAGCCCAAGAAGACTTTATGGGAGTGATGCAGGATTGGAAAACAGCCGAAGGTGTTGCCGTTGAGGTTCCCGCCAAAGGTCCAGCTATCAACGTGATTCTAGATATTATGGGAGGAATTCGCTCCGGGATGACCTATTCGGGAGCCACTGAGATTCGAGATCTTAAACGCAAAGCACAATTTATCGAAATCACCCAAGCGGGTCGCGTGGAGGGGACTCCCCATGCAGTCGATCGATATTCAAACGGCAGGACTTTTTAATCATGGGTCCTGCTAAGAGCGCACTTCAGGTCGCCCAAGAGATCCTCCAGAGAGAGCGGTCTGTCGTCGACGTCGTTAGCGAGTCTTTAAACCAGATTGGTGCATTGAACCCACAGATTGGTGCTGTGGTATACCTCCGCAGCCAAAAGGCTCTGGAAGAAGCTGATGGGGCCGATCGGTGGCTAAAAACAAATCCCAAAGAGATCCCCACCTTTTTTGGCGTCCCGACACTGATTAAGGATTTGACCGAGGTCCAAGGAGATGTGGTCACCCATGGCTCAAGAGCCTTTGCGGACAAAATCGGCAGCTACGATGCTACGGTGGTCAGCAAAATCAAACAAGGTGGAATGATCCTCGTGGGTCGCTCCAATAGCCCTGAGTTTGGTTCGTTACCTGTGACAGAAAACCTGCTCCATGGTCCTACCCGCAATCCTTGGAACCTAGAACACACCCCGGGAGGATCCAGCGGCGGCGCGGCAGCAGCGGTCGCAGCCCAGATGGTGCCCATAGCCCATGCCAGTGACGGGGGCGGGTCGATCAGGATACCGGCATCCTGTTGTGGGTTGATTGGCCTTAAACCCCAGCGGGGGAGGGTCCCCAAGGGTCCATGGGTTACAGAGATTCTCCACGGTATTTCTACAGATGGCTGCGTCTCACACACCGTCGAAGATTCTGCTGCGTTTCTAGATATGATCAGCCATCGCGATCCACTCGCCTGGTTTGGTCTAGAAACCCGCCCTGGTTGCTTTCAGGAAGGGCTTAAACTCCCAACACCCAAGCTTAGGATTGGCTACACCTTACAGGGTCCTATCATCCCGAGATCGCCGTACACCCGACGTCCTTCGGGAACCGGATCTGTGGATACTGTGTGTATCGAAGCTTTGGATCATACCCTAAACAAACTACGGGACCTTGGGCACGAAGTGTTTGAGGCCACCATCCCTTGGCCAAAGGATGGCGACGATCTCCTGGGAGATTTTATCGCACTTTGGGCGAGTGCAGGCGCCTATATGCCTCACGTGGATGAATCCCTCATCGAACCCTTTAACCTAGCTCTCCGCCGCTATGGACAGGACCAAACTAGTTTTGATTTTGTCGCTGCTGTCGCTCGTCTGCAGGTGTATTCGCGAAAGTTTCTTACCTCTATGGTTTCCCATTGCGATATTTTAGTCACTCCTACCCTTGCTATTGAACCACCCCCCATAGGCTGGCATTTTGAGCCTTTGGATTCTGCGGCATCCGAGACAACGCCAACCAACGCAACAATAGTCTTGGACATGATGCTCAGGGCCTGTGCGCTCACCCCCTATACGTGTTTAGCCAATATCACCGGTCAGCCAGCTATCTCAGTGCCATCCATCAAGTCCACCAAGGGTCTGCCGATTGGAGTTCAGTTGATGGGTCCGCCAATGGGAGAGAGACTCCTCCTCCAACTAGCCAGGGATATTCTACTAGTATAAGCGCTCCGTTATAATTCTTTAGAAGGATCATTAAGGGTAGTCAACCGCCTTTTCTTGATTCGTTCGACCAGGGTGGTTCGGTTGAGTCCTAGGAGTTTGGCAGCTTGGTTTCTATTTTGTCCCGTGCGATCCAGAGCCTGAAGGATCAAGGAATTTTCGAGACCCTCTATAAATTCTTGCAAGTTTAATCCTTCTTGGGGTAACTGACCAAATTTCTCCGGGAGAAAAAGCTCCTTTTTTATGGTTGGCAAAGTGAGACTGCTGGCGTGGGACTTTAAGCCACTAGACAGGTGATTTGTCGGTTCTTGAGACCGGATGGGGGTACGATCTCCTTGAGAAAAGGGATATTCAATACCGAGGTCGGCGGCTAGTTGTTTCCAAAGGTCCGGTGGAACATCGCGGGAACTAATGGTGCCACCGCCCTTCATCACAAACAGCCTCTCAATCGTATTTTGAAGCTGCCTAATGTTTCCTGGCCAAGCAAGATGTGAAAACTGTTGGATCAAGTCTTCCGCAAGGTAACAGGGATCGTGGTTGATATGGGTGCGGTTAGTAATATCGGTAAAATATTCGATCAAATGGGGAATATCATCTGGTCGGTCCCGTAAAGCCGGAATATGAATGGGCAGGACATTGAGTCGGTAATAGAGATCCAGTCGAAATTCACCTTTTTTGACCGCTTGGGCCAAATCTTTATTAGTGGCTGCGACGATTCTAACATTGACTTCTTTTAATTCATTGCCACCGACAGGCGCAAACTTCTTATCTTGAAGAACTCTCAGCAGTTTGGCTTGAAGGGTCAAAGCCATATCACCAATTTCATCTAGAAATATAGTCCCACCTTCTGCGTATTCAAACTTACCCGACCGCCGCCGATCGGCACCGGTAAAGGCCCCTCGCTCGTGGCCAAAAAGATCCGATTCAAGGAGATTTTCCGGTATAGCGCTACAGTTGAGCGGCACATAGGGGCGATCTGCCCGTGCAGAAAGCCGATGGATCGCTGCCGCGATTAGTTCTTTGCCTGTGCCGCTTTCCCCTAAAATCAACACAGAGCTCTCACTACGGGCGACTTTATAGGCAGTCTCCAGAACCTGAAGCAGGCTGCTGCTACGTCCTATAACCTCGGGAAAGAGCTGCCGCCAGGATTCGGGGGTATCAGGTGTACGAGTGATTCCTAGCAGTGCTGAACTGGGAGAAGCCTTCATTTCACTTAAGGGATAATCGTCCCATCGTGCCATAAAAATAGGTTTCCTTTAGTTTTTTTGAACACTGTTAGGAAGGGATAAACTAGGAAATCGGGGATTCATAAAAGCTAGTGGGTAGGTCTCTAAGGTAGGAAAAAAGCCTTGTGTGTTATATCTTACCAAAAAACTGGCTGCTAGCGCAATTATTGCCGTCTTTGACGGCAAATCCTGCTACATTCAAAAAGAGCGATTTCAAAAGCGGGGGGGCAGGTCATTGGATTTTGCAAAGCTGAGGGTGTGTCTTGTTCATGATTGGCTTGTCACCTACCGGGGGGGAGAAAAAGTCTTAGAAACTCTTTGCGAGTTGTTTCCCCAGGCACCAATTTTCACGCTTTTCTACGATCCCCGTAAGATGCCACCCGGTATCACCGGCCATCAGATTTACACACCTAAATTTAGCCGTCTACTGGCCCCTACTCGAAAGATTCTTCTTCCCTTACTTCCCAAAATGATCGAAAGCTTTAATCTCGATTCCTATGACCTTATCGTCAGTTCGTCATCTTGTGTTGCTAAAGGAGCTATTAAACGACCGGGTGCTAAACATATTTGTTATATTCATTCGCCCATGCGATATGTTTGGGACCAAATGGAGGAGTATATTCAGGGTGTAAAGTCGCTCCCTGGTGCCGAAAAAATGATCCGTGCCTACGCCCCTAAAATGAGATCTTGGGATGTAGGCTCTGCCCAAGGAGTCGATCAATTTGTCGCCAATTCTAGTTTTGTCCAAGACCGCGTGCAGAGATATTATAACCGTAGGGCCTCCGTGATTCACCCACCTGTTAATATCGACTGGTACCAAAAAGCAAGCCTGGAAACACCAAAAGGTGGCTATCTCCTAGCAGCCGGTGCCATGGTTTCATACAAACGGTTTGATTTAGCGATTGACGCTTGTGAACGTCTTGGTAAAAGGTTGATACTTGCGGGCAGTGGCCCCATGTTACCGCAACTTAAAAAAATGGCCGGTAACCACTGCCAATTCATCATCCAACCAGACGACCTAACCTTTGCCAAACTGCTCGCCGGTGCGGAGGCTCTGATTTTCCCTGGGGTCGAGGATTTTGGAATGATCGCTATAGAAGCTATGGCCGCAGGAACTCCTGTCATAGCTTTAAAGAAAGGAGGCGCTTTGGATTTTATCAAAGTCCATGAGACTGGCCTCTTTTTCCCTGAGCCGACAGTACAGGATCTCGTCCACTGCATCGATCGTTTTAAGGCTCAAGACTTTAAGCGAGAGATCCTTTGGAATTGGGTGCTTGGGTTTGGAAAATCCTCATTTCTCCTAAAAATGAAAAGCGAAATAGATTCCTTATTTGTTTAGAGAGTAAAGGATTAACAATATGCGTCGTCAAGTCGAAGATACCATCCTATTCATTCGTTTCAGCATCGATATGTCAATGCTGTGTTTGGCATGGATTATTGCTTATTTCTTTAGATTTTCAGGGGCGATTCCTATCCCGAGAGGGATTCCAGAGTTTGAACTCTATGCCAAACTCCTGCCATTTATTTGGATCATCTGGATGATTGCATTTTATACTGCTGGATTTTACCGTCGAACCGGCCGTCATAGATCAGCCTTTATTGAAGCTCTCGATATACTACAAAGTTGTTTATTTGCTACCATCCTCTTTATTGCTTTTACTTATGTTTACGACGAATACCGCTATTCACGAGGGATGCTCGCTATATTCGCCGGGGTTCATCCTTGGTTAATCATTACTGGAAGGAGCTTAGTTCGCAAATCTTTGCGTCGGTTTCGCAAACAAAGCCCCGCTCGCCGCATCCTTGTCATTGGCGAAGGAGAAAATCTTTACCGTGCGATCGATTTGATCGAAAAAGATGATTTTTATTTTAATCATATCCAAGCCGTTATCATCATCGAGCCCTCTGAAACCCAGATACAAGACAAAGAATTTTGCACCACTAAAAATCTGCAATCTTTCCCCATACCCAAAGATATAGCGAGGTTTGTATCTGAACAAAAAATAGATAGCGCGGTCTTAGCAATCCCCCACAAATCTTACTGGTTTTTGGATCTCTACCTCGAAAAAATTGCCGACCAAGTCCCAGAAATAAAAATCATTCCTGATCTCCTACGATTTACCCGATTTGCCGCCGATTTTGAGGTCATGGGCGGAATTCCCATGATCTTGATCAACGAAAGTCCTATGGTGGGCATTCGGTCCTTGGTTAAACGGCTTATCGATTTTTTTGGATCCCTCACGGCCCTTTTGCTACTCAGTCCTCTGATGGTAATGATCTCCATCCTGGTTAAACTAACGTCACCAGGTCCCGTCTTTTACCGCCAAGAAAGGATGGGGCTCGATGGTAAAACCTTCGAAATGCTTAAGTTTAGGTCGATGCCAGTCAACGCCGAACATTCGACCGGAGCGGTCTGGGCCACTCCAAATGACTCAAGGGCCACAAGGGTGGGCAAATGGCTCCGCAAAACCAGCTTAGACGAGCTGCCCCAGTTTATAAACGTCCTTACAGGCGAGATGAGCCTGGTGGGTCCACGACCTGAACGACCCGTTTTTGTAGAACAATTTAGAACCCATGTGCCCGGCTACTACTTGAGGCACAAGACCAAAGCGGGGATTACTGGTTGGGCCCAGGTCAATGGATGGAGAGGCAATACTTCGATCGAAAAGAGGATCGAATTCGACCTCTATTATATTCAAAACTGGTCTTTAAGGTTTGATTTTAAAATCCTTTTTTTAACGATCATCAAGGGCTTTATAAACAAAAACGCTTACTAGTTTATATTGACATTTTTGTTTATTTTTGTTAAATCTTTAACCAGATGTGGTGAGACCACATGTCGCGCTGATGCTGAGCTGAATGATTGACCTGTTGCTGCGGAACTCAAACGACTATGAAAAATTTCTTTTGGCATTCACTATGGCTTATATCCATACCTACCTTAACAACCTCCTGTGGAACTGCTTATAAAGTCGAAAAATTCAAAAGTTATAGGCTCTTTCTTGTAGAACCAAATCAAGATCTTGAGCCTGAATTTAGGACTCTTATCGACGAATTCAATGTACAAGCGGGTCAAAACGTTTTGACCTACGCAAAAAATGCCGAAGATGCTAATTCGGCTATTGTGGTGACCGCTGGCTTAAAAAATGCCACCGCTGGCAAAGTCGGTCTTGGTCAATGGCTTGCTGAATCTAGGACATCTGACAACTCTTTTTCTATAGAAGGACGACCTTCAAAACAAAAGGTCTATTATTCTATGAGGATAGAGTTTGACCTCGATTATTTTATGACACGCCTCGGCAACGACCCCACAAAAAAATACGAGAAGCAAAAGCTCTTTTTTCATGAAGTAGGGCACGGACTTGAGATGAATCACAACAATAAAAATACAGAAGATCTTATGTACCCTGACATCTCAGGAGAAAAAGATTTTAGTTACTTTTTTCAACAAGTCAGAAAATACATGTCAAACTAATTTTTATTTATTTAAATTGGCTCTACAAGTATAGCCTAACGATTTTTGTTGTGATATATTTAAGTAAGTGTCTCCCCCCCGCTTTCTTCTTTAAAATCCATCCAACTAAATCGATAGGTACCAACATGGGACAACTGGCGCGCCGTTTGGAGAACGATCAATATACCATCATTTTAGATCCGCAAAGTAGCTTAGCGACTACTATCGGACAGGCAACCGACACAAAATCAAAGTGGTTTCAGTCTTTCGCTGATCTCATCGAAGAACACAAAAACAATCCAATTCATGCTCTTGCTTTTTTTGTTAATCTCAATGTTTTCAAATCCGATCCTAAAGTTCTGCCGAGCCTTAAGGATACCTTTCCAGTCTGCCCTGTCTTTGTCCTAACAGAGTCCTCCTCCGAGGAGCTTACCGAGGCCATGGCCTTGGGTGCAGACGATTTCTTACTAACGCCCATTGAACCATCCATCCTGAAGTTAAGGTTTTTGGTTCGCAAAGCGGCTATTGCTAAAAGAGCCTCTCGAGACTCGGTGACCGTAGGTGATCTAACGATCGATACGGTCTCTCGCACAGTTTCCAGCCCTAAAACATCTAAATTTTTCTCAAATATTGAGATTCGTTTGATCAGCCTATTGGCGCAAAATTTTGGTAAAGTCGTCACTAGGGAAGCACTCAAGGCGTACGGTTGGCCTAATTTAGAAGTCACGGACAACGCCTTAAACCGTAAACTTTATGAAATCAGACATAGAATTAACATTTTGTCTTCGAATGTTAATATAAGAACCCTCTACGGAGTCGGGTTTATACTCGAAAAAATGTCACTACTCGATGAAACTGCCTAATAGCTTCGCCAAAACGAAGGGGCCTTATTTCGAATCTAGATCTTTTTGGTTTTCTGTAACATACTCTTCCGTATAGTTTTCTCTCTATCAAAGACTCAAGGAGGTCCCGTTGAAAATAGACCTAACGGGTAAGGTTGCAGTCGTCACGGGTGCGAGTAAGGGTATAGGAAGAGCAATCGCCGAACGGCTGGCTCTTTCGGGGGCAAAAGTCTGTGTTTCTAGTCGCAATCTAAAGGCTTGTGAGGTGGTCAGGGATTCCATCGTTAAAAGCCAAGGAACAGCCATTTCCGTCGCGGCTGATACCAGCGATCCGCAGGCACTCTCGTATTTAGTCGATGAAACTATTGAAAAATTTGGAACAATTGATATTTTAGTCAATAATGCAGCCACAAGTCCCATTTTTGGTCCGGTCGAAGAAACCAGTGAAGCTGGGTTTGACAAGATCATGGCCGTCAATGTCCGAGGGCCCTTTACTCTGTCTAAGTTAATACTCCCCCACTTCAAAAAGAAAATGAGCGGCTCTATCATAAACATTGGTAGCATCGGTGCCGTGCGACCCGAAGAAGCCCTCGGAATCTACAGTACCAGCAAAGCTGCTCTCTTAAGCCTTACAAAAGTGCTGGCCAAAGAATGGGGCCCCTACGGTGTCAGAGTCAATTGCGTCTGCCCTGGGCTGGTCAAAACAAAGTTTAACGAGTCCGTCTGGGAATCCCCACCCAATCGCATAGACCATTTTTTGATGCGAACCCCCATGAAACGGATCGCGACTCCAGAAGAAATTGCTCCTTTTGTGGTCTTTCTGGCTTCGGATTCTATGTCAGGTTTTTCTACCGGAGGAGTCTTTACCATCGACAGTGGCCTGACCCTTTAGTAAAGGGCGGCTACATCTTTACCTCCCGACTTGTTTTTGATAGGCGACCGATGTCACTTTACGATGGTCTTGACCGCCGCCTTTGAGTTTCTAAGCTCACTGCGCCACTTGGAACGCAATTTGACCATCTGGGTCAGGGTTTGGGCCTTTTTTCCCTGCAAAAAGAACCCCTGGGGGGCCTGCATCTTCCCGTCGATCATGGTTTCGGTAAAGTCGATATTGGTAGAATCAGTAGAACTAAAGCTACTACCCCCTTGCAGCTTTTTTGAGGTCGTCTTGTCTTGGGCCAAACCAAGGTTTCCAGAGAGACCGCATACGAATGCAAGGACTATTAAAAACAAACCGTTTTGATATCGCATAGATTAACTCCTTTAGGTAAAATCATTTCAAACAGACTCTTATTTGAGTGCTTGCTCTAACTCTGACACAGAGTCTCCGTCATAGTCCGAAACCGTCGAAGCCTTTTTTGTCCCCTTGGATTCTTTCGGTGATTTATGAGCTACTTTACCTGCGCTTTTCTGAGGCGCTGATTTGGTCTTAGCTGATTTCTGATCGTTTTTGATATTTTTTGCCATCTCCTCTATATCTTCGTCACTCACCCCACCCCCATCACCAGATTGGGCTCTTTGGATCTTGTTGATCAAGGCAAACGCCTGATTGTTATCAACAGCCTTACCTCTCTTGGATGCAATGTATTGTTTAAGGTATTCGATCGCATCATCAAATTCCTTCTCCATCTTAGACGCTACGGCAAGATTGTAGAGAACCAGTGGATTATCTCCGTCGAGTGCTAAGACCTCCTCAAGGAGTTCCTTGGCTGAGGAGATCTCGCCACGCCCCAGCATAACAATCGCTAGATGGATTTTTGCGTCGAGATTTTTTGGCTCGGCTTTTATAACTCGTTCAAACTCCACTGCGGCAAGTCCCATCTGTCGGTGTTTGATGTATAGCACTCCCAAGTTCATGCGTGCCGCATTGTCATTGGGGTCTAAACGGATCGACTTCTTAAAGAGACTCATCGCTACGTTGTTGTTGCCTTTAAAAAGTTCGATCTGGGCTAGCATATTGATGACGCTTGCGTCCTTAGAGTTAACCCCTCCTATATTGGTAAAATGAATCAATGCTAAATCGTGCTGACCACGTCTTAAAGCAATCTGTCCCAGTATTTTACGAGCCACACTGCTCTTAAGATCCTTTCTAAGGATGGTACGACAGATATTTTCGGCTGCATTGAGATCGTCCAATGCGACGTTAACCTGGGCAAGGGCTCCGAGAGCAATGAGGTCGCCTTTATTTTTGCTCACATGTTCTTGGAGACGCTTTTTTAAGGCCGCTAAATCAGCAGTTCTTTCGCCGTGATTAAGAGTGGTTCTTTGATCATTTGTGGAGTAAATCACGCCTTCAGTCTCGTTGCTGCTTAGCAGGATATTTTCCTCCACTGCTGTCGTCCGACATCCTAATAGGGATAGGGCTGCTATACTCAACGTTCCTATAAATTTAAACATAAGTTCCTCCAGTTTGACGTTTAATGTAAAAATCCTAATCTTTGATAAGGGCAGCAATGTTTTTGGTGACCTCAAATTTATGGGTCATATAATTTGGATCTGCTGATATCTCGTCGACTTCGGTATTTTTCTGTGGACTCAGTTCGACCATTTTTTGGTAGGTTTTCTTAGTCCATACCGTAAATGTCTCCACCTCTCGCGACCTCTTAAATGCAGTCTCAAAAAGCTTATGGGCTTCAGCTTTAAGTTTAAAAGCAATTTTTTCTAGTTCAGTCTTTAGTGCATCTGTCTCTGCTTTCGAAATTCCTTTGGGGACAGGAGCTTTGAAAAGAGTCTGTGCAAAATCTTCATGAGCTTCTCCTAGCCGATAAAGAGATGCAACCGTAAATTCCCCATTGCCGAGGGAAAAAATCGTTTCATATCGGTTGACCAGACTATCGAGACGACGTTGCTTTTCTGTCAACAGCTTCTCAAGCTGATTTCCGTCTGCTATCTTAAATCTTAAAAAATCTTGAATTAACGTCTCGTTTTCTGCAAAGAGAACCCCAGCTACAGTCGCCCTAGCGTCCACAGCTACTGGAGCATTTTTAGCAAGTAACTCCGACTTTAAGGACTCAATCTGCCGAAGACCCTCGGCTTTGTTCCCATAACGGAAGTTCAAAACTGCTGCTTTTGCTCGTGCTGAAAGACTTGCCTCCCGATCTCTATCACCATATTGGCTATAGATGGTGTATTGTTGAACGGCTTCTTTATATCTCTGATTGGCTTCCAGTAAGGTTGCCAATTCTAAACGTGCATCACTAGTCAGCTGGTGATGAGGGTAGGCTTGCACAAATTGGTAGAGTGCTTGGATTGATTCCTGGGGACGTTTAAGACCTTTGTAGAGCACGCTCGCATTAAATAACGCCATAGAAGACCGTTGGTCTTTTGGATAAGTAGAGGCTAGACGTTGGTAGAGACTCGCTGCATCATTAAATCGAGCCAATGTTTCGTAGGTCGATGCCACGCTGACCATAGTATCAGGAACCACAATCGAACTGGGATATTGGGACAAAATAAGATTGCCAGCAGCAAGGGCACTGTCGATCTTTTCAACTTTAAAATAATTAAGCATTGCATTGTAGACCGCTCTATCAGCATTTTTATCGGTGGCAAACTCTTTTTGATAGGCCATAAACGTGTCAGCCGCTTTGTCAAAATTCTTGGATTTTTCGAGGGCAAGCGCTTGCTTAAAGAGTGCTCCACGCAATGTATCCACGATGAGCACCTTAAGTTCTTTGTCCATCAACTGCGAACTTTTAACAAACCTTCTGCTCCAATTCACAACTTCAGGCCAATTCTCCTTTTCAGAGAAATAGCCCAAAATAACTTTTACCGAAGCTTTGGCTTGTTTGGTTTCAGGAATAACTTTAGTAATGGTTTCAAATCTTTTGATAGATTCTTTATAGTGCCCGTGTTCAAACAAAATCTGAGCCGCCGTAAACCGCATCGGTTCGCCTTCTTTTTCCTTTGGCAGCAACCCAATATATTGGTCAATCGTTTCTATGAGTTTAGCCTTTTCTTTGGGTAAAGTAATAGGAGTTGGAACCTGACCAAGAGGAGGTAGTTTTGGCCATGTTTTGCTAGACACAAGTTCATTCATAGCACCTACTGCGTTGATCGCTGCCGGTTTTAGGTATTTTCCAGCCGGGTTATCTTTGGCCACTTTCAAATAGTGGAATGATGAGGTCTCATATTTTTTAAAATCATAAAGAATTTCAGCCAAATAGTACCTGATCTCATAAGCATTACTGCTTTTTGGAAAACTATCCAGATAGGCTTCATAGACATCGGCAGCATATCGCATATAAGCAACACTTTTTGATTTTTGTCCCCGTTGATGAAAGATTGCGCCATAACGGTGAGTGTTTATTTCGACGATATGATTTGCTTCTTGGATGATATCTTTGTTTTGACCTTGGGCAAAGATCCAGGCTGAGTCTTTGGAGATATAGAGTTTATGCATCTTTTTAATCTCAGCTACGACGGCAGGAATATTATTGATGATGTCGTAGAGTTCAAGCAACTTTGCGTGAACTTCTGGATTTTTGGCCCGGAGTGGCGATTCTCGAATGAGCCTTTGAAATACTGCGATCGACTGGGTATTTTTACCCTGTTCTTGATAAATGCGCCCTAAACGTTCCAGCATCTTATAAAAGGAATCTTTTTCTCCAATCGTCCTAAAATACCGCCAAGCAGCATCGATTTCCTCAGTTTCAGCCCATACCATTATAAGATCGCTGATTGCTTCCTCTCTTAGGTCAAAATTTCGATTCTCTTCGCCTTTTGCATCGGAGAGTTTCACTACTAGTTTAAATGCCGCAATGGATTTTTTAAAGTTTTCGGCCATGGTCTTTTCGCTGGTTCCAGCAGCATTAAAATAAGACCATCCTAGTTTGTAGACGGCATAAGGATAGGCATGATGTTCTTTGAAATCGAGAACCTTTTTATAACTCTCAATGGCCTCATTCACTTGTGTTTTTTCAAAATACCATTCCCCAAGGGCCAAGTAGGTATCAGGGATCAACGGTGAACGTGGAAACGACTGTACAAGCTGGTTGAAGTAATCAACCGATGTATCCTTTCCCATCCTAGCGAGGGTTTTGCCCAATGCATAGAGAGCGGCGTCAGTTCTAGGGTGGTTTGGAAACTCGCCAACCAACCTTCTAAAGGCGTTTACAGCACTGAGCATTTCGTTTTCGGAACGGTCTTTTTGTAGCTTTGGTTCAGGGGTTTTTTTGCCGTCTTTATTCCATTTATCCCATTCTTTTTGGTACCTAGATATCTCTAGGTCCCGCAAATAATCATGTCTCTCGACATGAAGTTCGCCTAATCGCAAAAGCAGCTCAAATCGTCGAGAACTTTTCTTACTAGATTCGAGGATATCACTCACAGAACGGATGGTTTTTACTCTAAGGACATCAGCTTTTTGAAGATCCCTCGGGCTTATGCCCTTGCGTTTTTCGGAAAAGTAACTGGCATGATCTTCCATATTTGGAGCGATGACTTTTCCATCTTCTCTAAATCTCTTATTATCGTCGTTTTTGCCTAAGGCTATTGAACCAAACAAACAAAATGCCCCTAGCATGAGGCTCGATACCTTAAGTCGTGATTTCCAATTTTTGATCTTAATAAGATGTTGCATTTTTTCCCCTCCCTTTTTGTGTTTAAATCATCACTTCTTACTGGTTACCATCTGGCAGCTAGACCCAACTGGTGTGATATAAAATCCAACTTCGTCCCACCAATATTCGCCATTTCGCGAGTCCTTCCAGGACTGGGTTTTATCAGCCCATCCGCTCACCTTATACTGCTGGGACACCTTGGTAATCTTGGTCGATGCATGGAGATTTTTCCCCAGGATTTGATCTTTTTCACTCATTAGTAGTTCCACATAGAGAAACTGTGCTTGGGCATACAACCTTTCGTAGTCTTTTTTTGTTTCCATGAGTTCAGCCAAATACCTTTTACCGATTTCTCGCCTTAAGGATGCCATCCAGCGATCAAGGTAATCCGAAGCCCTTCCCATATTATCCTTCGAACCAAAAATCCCCTTAGCATCGATCCTGGCATTTTCTTCGACGACGGCTGCATATTGATCTCTTAAATAGAGCATGGAGTCTCTTTCGGCATTGGTTTTAAGGATGGCATGGGGAAGCCCCAAAGATCGACCGGAGACACCGCTAATCATGTTTTCAAATAGCTGATAGGCCACCTCTGAATCCGATCTTTGACGATCTAAAAACTCATTGAGATCTTCGATCGCTGCCGCATGTTTTTCCATAAAATCTGCCAGAGCGTTGCGACTATCGTCGTAGCGACAAAGCCAATAATGTATCATTGACTTTAACATAGTCGCCTCTGGATTAAAGACCTGCTGAAAAAAGGGACTTTCTGCGCCATGGATAGCCCCGAGGGCATGCATGGGAAATCCGCCCATAAAAAAAGCCCATGATTGTTCGAAAAGAGCATCATAAAAGTTTGGACCATTTTTATTGACGCTACGATAGGATTTAATAGCGTCTTCAAACTTGCCTTTTTCGTAACTGATTCTTCCCAGAGCTAAATAAGTGTAATCGATAAGGTTGGCGAGAGAACTCCCGCCAATGGAGGGATTGGTTTGATTGGCTGTAAATAGTATTGACTTTAATGCGACTTCAGCTTTGTCCAATTTATTTTGGTCTACATAAATCATAGCCTGCTGGTATTTTGCGGGCAAAAAATACTTATCTTGAACTCTGAGCTTTCCTAAATAGTCAACAGCAATATCAAAATCACCTTTTTTTGAGGCCGCATTTCCGGCTATATAATACCAGTTAGATTTAAACGAGCTTGGATTTTTGCCTCTTAAATCGACCTGCTCAGCAACGATCTCTAAAATGGTCTGAATTGGCTTTTTTTCTGATACATTGCTTAATATTTCCCACGAAGGATTTAGATCTCTAGAAAGTGGGCGTTCTGCCGTTTTGATGGCTTGGGATGAATAGATCGAGGCCAAAATGGGATATCCGGCTTCGTTAAGGAGCGCAGCTTGCGCCTGTAGAAGGCTGACACGGTCTGCTTGGATCATGCTACCGCCTTTACTAGTCAGACTATCAAGGCGCTCCCAAGCAACTTTCGCCGTAATGTCGCCCATACGGTAGGATTTTTTGATGTTGAACAGTTGATTATGAAGGAGCGTTCTTAATGGCACGCGGGCTTTTCGATTGTTAGCTTTGAGCCCGTAACTCTGGCCATAGAGGAGACTCTCCGGGGGCGACAAAATCGCCGCTCCCAAGAGCATAATCAATATTTGGACAAACTTTTTATCAAACATAGAGACTCCCTAAATTTGGGGGTTTAATTAAAAAAATAACTAGTTCCTAGGTCGAAGGCATAAGAGTTTTTGCGAGATTCTGTCCCTGCCCGACTTTCGTTAAAAATCCTGTCTTTGAAATCGATGCGAAACGACCAGTTCTTGCCCACATAAAATCTTTCCCCGGCCCCGATGGTATATGCTAGTTTTTCTCCCTGATCGGTCTCAACTCGAGATACTCCAAACGCTGTATAGAGGTCTGTATAGATGATCACTCGATTGATAAAATTTAATTTACCGTAGAAAGGGGCGGCAATGGCGGAGACATCGGTCATCCCATGAATAGCGTTGACTTCGGGGTCAGGAGACACAACGGTTTCCACCGTACCATCCCCAGGGGGGATCGCATCGCTCGACGTTAAAGGCTTGTACTTGAGTTTGTTAAGGGCTCTGCGATCGTCGGAGTCGGTGACTGAAGTGCGGGTCATGGCGATTTCAAAACCTAACCATTCATTAAAAAAAAGTCCGGAGCGAGCACCAAAGGTTCGTGTTTCGAGGTAGGCTTCGTCTAAGATGGCCCCTACAAGAAGACCGGCTTCGGGGCGGAGGGTTTTAAGAAAATAACGGTTCTGGAGGACGGTAACCGACTCTTTACTAGATTTGCCCCTAATTTCGTTGGGATCTAGATCCATCGACCAAACATGATTCGATGATAGAGAGAAGCACACTAAGACAATTGAAAAAATTAAGATTTTCATTTTTTTTACCTCTAAAAAAGTTGCAAAATGTTTCTAACGACGTTTTTGCAGCCGGAGATTCCCGACAAGGTAACGTTCGGTGTCTCCTGAAAAAAATTTAGGTAAATCTTGAATTTCAAAATTTTTGCTAAAAATGCCGGCGAGATGCTGAATGGTTTAAGGGGTTTGAAAACAGCGGTCGGCACTCTAAAAAAGTTGAGCTCCTACCCCCAAAGGGGAGAGGCTAAAAATAACTAGAACACCTCATACGCCTCAACACACCCCAGAAACACGAGTTTAGGGATTGATCGGAGCATTGAGCACGTGGTCGATAAAAGGCCGCATATCCATGGAGACTTCGAGGTCTTTTAGCAGGTGAAAGACCCCTCCAAGCTTGCGGTTTAGCAAAGCAAGCCTTTTAGCGGGAGGAGAGTATTGAACTTTCGTTATAAATTTAAAGGAGGTCTCCCGGATTGTTTTTAGATAGGAATCATCATTAAACCTGAATGGTTGAGATTCAACCGCAAAGATCTTCACCACATGTTCGAGCATGGCGACGAGCAGTTCAATCACCTCGGGTGACTCTCTGGAATCTAAAAAACCATAGTCGATGATCTTTTGAACCAGCATATTATGGTTTTTTAAAGCCATAACTTTAAAGAGGGTCTGAATCTCTTGGCGAAATTTAGGCTCGTAATGAATGGTCGCTCCAAAATCTAGGAGCACTAGCTGCCGAGTGGATGGACGGTATAGAAAGTTTCCATAGTTGGGGTCCGTCTGGACGACGCCAAAGGTAAAAAACTCGTCGATCAGCAGGGAGATCAGCATCTTGCCAAAATTCGTAGCTTCTTCTGCAGGCGGCTTTGATTTAATCCAGTCATTGATGCGAACCCCCTCTTCAAAACTCAGCGTGAGGATTTTTTGGGTGGTGTATTCATGGTACACCGTGGGTACCACAAAAGAGCCCCCACCGACTTTAGATCGGTAGAGGTCCACATTTTTAGCTTCGTTTAAATAGTCGGATTCTAGCTTGAGTGAGGTTGCTAGCTCTTCAAAAAAATCATCAAAGTTAATGTTTTTGCCACGCAACTGGGTCCAGGTTTTTGCAAAACGCTTAAGGGTGTTTAGATCACTATCTATTGTAGCCGCTACCCCAGGAAATTGGATTTTGACCGCAATAGGATTTCCATGGAGTACGGCTTTATGGACCTGACCAATAGAGGCTGCAGCAATGGGTTGGGATGTAAAACCCGCCATTTGGGAAAAACGGTCACTACCTAGCTCTCGCCTTACGATATAACGAACCTGATCGATATCCATGGAGGTGCTGCTGTCATGGAGGGTTCGTAAGATCTGAACCACCTCGGGCGGCAGGAGGTCACTAAACTCCAAGGACAATAGCTGTCCAGCCTTCATAGCAGCGCCTTTTAATTGGCTAAGCGCATCCACAAAGTCCTGAGTTTGTTTGATTTTTGTAGCTAATCCATTAAGTTCTTGATTGCCATCGGTAAAGATTTTGGAGCCTAATCTGCCTGAGACTTCCCGGGCGGCTATTTTGGCTCCTGACATTAGAAGTCGAGTGGCGCGGGCGATCGAAGACTGGGGAATTTTGGATTTTGACATTGTTGCAGCTCCTGCATAAGCTCCTCAGATGGTATCATAGATGGCAGAAATGGGGCCAAATGAGGCCCAAGGGATTTGAATGTATGTATCTATTCCAAGAGAGACTTCTTAACATATGGATAAAATTAGTGATTATGAGTCTAGGCGCATCCGCCAACGGACTTTTGATGACCTCGCTATCTCATCAGAAAAATCCGACACCGAAATCTTCACCCGAAAGCCTGTCTATACCATTTGCCTTTTAGTTTTTTTTGTGATGGCCCTAGCAGCCGGAAGTCTTAATCTTTATAGTGCCTCTGGAGGGGATGCCCTCTTTTATGCTCATATCAAGCATGCCTCCGTTGCGGTTTTTTGCTTTGTTCTCTTGGTCGCTTTTGTCCGCCCCAAACACTTGGTTGCGTCCACTTATTGGATCTACGCCCTGATTGGAATCCTCTTAGTCTGTGTCTTGGTCGTTGGGCAAATAGGTGGAGGATCTCGACGATGGCTTAATCTGGGTCCTCTCAACGGACAGCCATCTGAACTGGCAAAAATAGCTATTGCGATGGTAGCCGCTCGTTTCTTTTCGGAGTCACAGATCAATAAAGCCTATAAACTAGGAGATATTTGGCCATTGGGTGTCTTACTGCTCATCTACTCGGCATTGATCTTTCCCCAACCTGACTTGGGCACCGCAAGCTTTTTAGCCCTCATCGTCATTGCCCAAATCTGTTTTGTACGAATCGATTTTCGCAGCTTTGCGATTGTCATGTCTGGCATTTTGGTGACGATTCCGGTCCTATGGAGATTTTTCCTCCTGGACTATCAAAAAATTCGCATCTTAAGTTTCTTAGATCCCTCTTACGAACCCCAAGGAAAGGGTTACAATGTCTTGCAATCCCTCATCGCCGTCGGCAGTGGGGGCCTCTATGGAAAGGGCTTTATGAATGGAACACAAACCCATCTTAAGTTTTTACCCATGAGCCACTCTGATTTTATTTTTTCTGTGTTTTCGGAAGAATATGGCTTTATCGGATCATCCCTGGTCATTCTTTCTTTCGCCTCGGTTGCTTGCATCTCGCTCTTGATCGCAAAACAGTCCAAAAACACATTTTGCTCACTTCTTGCTGTTGGACTCGGAGCTTTTTTATTTATTGAATTTGCAATTAACGTCGCTATGGTTTTGCGAATGTTTCCTGTTAAGGGATTACCGCTCCCTTTTTTCTCGTTTGGAGGTTCAAACCTTATCACTTCCTGTGTCGCCATTGCGATCCTTATCATCATCGATCGGGACAATCGGGGCCGCTTTCGTAGCAAACACTTGCATCTCTACAGAAACTAAGAAATTACGGACCCATGTGAAAGGTTTTTCATGCAGATTTCGAAAGATGGTCAGGGTTATCTTGCCATGCAGACTCTCGGTGCCCTTGGGATTGTCTTTGGTGATATTGGGACCAGCCCCCTCTACACCCTTCGAGAAGCCTTTTACGGACCCCATAGCATCCCGATTGTCAGGGATAACGTCTTAGGGATCGTTTCGCTCATTCTTTGGTCGCTTATCATCACCATTTCTATAAAATACCTTTGGTTTATTCTAAGATTCGATAACAAGGGCGAAGGTGGAATCCTCGCTTTGATGGCACTGGCCCTACCAAAAGGCCAACACACAAATTCTAAAGGGAATCAGTGGATCATCTATGGGGGGTTGTTTGGAGCGTCCTTACTGTATGGCGATGGCATGATTACACCAGCCATTACAGTGACAGGTGCTATTGAAGGTCTTGCGATCGCTACGCCTTTTTTTGATCCCTATGTCATCCCGGCTTCGATCGCCATCTTAACGGGTCTTTTCCTGATCCAGAAACGGGGGACAGGCAGGATTGGTATTATTTTTGGCCCCATGATTCTGTTGTGGTTTATTGTGATTGGAATCCTGGGGATTCGCGGTATTTTCTTAGACCCCTCCATCCTGATGGCCCTCAATCCCTACTATGGTTTTCATTTTCTCTTTCACAATGGTTATCAGGGATTTATCACCTTAGGAATCGTGTTTTTAGCAGTCACAGGGGGGGAGGCTCTTTACGCTGATATGGGACATTTTGGTCGGCTGCCCATTCGCTTAGGGTGGACCGTGATCGTGTTACCGAGCCTTATGCTCAATTACTTTGGTCAAGGCGCCCTCTTGCTCAGTGATAGCAAGTTTGCCTCTAATCCCTTTTACTACTTAGCTCCCTCATGGGTTCTGATACCATTGGTGGCACTCGCTACTGCTGCTGCCGTGATCGCGTCCCAAGCCTTGATCTCTGGGGCTTTCTCCATCACTAGACAGGCCGTGAGTCTGGGGTTTTTTCCCCGAGTGCTGATCACCCATACGTCTAAAGAAGAAATCGGCCAAATCTATGTCCCCACGATCAATTGGGTTCTGCTTTTTTCGACCATCGGTCTCGTCTTGTACTTTCAAACGTCAAGCGCAATGGCTGCGGCCTACGGAATCGCTGTCACCACAACAATGGTGCTCACCACTCTTCTAGCCTACGCGGTGGCAAGGCAAACTTGGAAGTGGTCTATCCTTAAAGCTCTAGGGGTCATACTTCCGTTTTTGCTAATCGATTTTGCCTTTTTTTCCGCATCAGTGACTAAGATTTTCCATGGGGGATGGTTTACGGTCGCTGTGGGGCTCTTTATCTTAGCGGTCATGTCCACTTGGAAAAAAGGTCGCACGATTTTGGCCCAAAGGCTTAGGGATGGTGCCGTGGAGATCAATCAATTTATCGCTAATATCAAAAAAAATAGGCCAATTCGTGTCCCAGGAACGGCAGTCTTTATGACCAGCACCACGGATATTGCCCCTCCTGCACTCATTACAAATTTAACCCATAATCACGTCCTCCATGAACATGTCATCCTTATGACGATCACCATCAACGAAACCTCCTATGTCCCTCGCGAAGATCGTTACACCATGACCACTATGGATGAAGGTGTGACCATCCTACGGGTTTATTATGGCTTTATGGACATCCTCAACGTCCCCGCAGTACTGATGAGAGTCGCCATCCAAGATCTTCCTTTAGACGAAAAATCCATCACCTATTTTATGGGACGTGAAACCGTACTGGCAACCAACAGACCTGGAATGGCACTTTGGAGAGAAAAACTTTTTGCTTTTATGGCTCGCAATGCCCAGCGTGCGACGGCCTATTTTAAGATTCCATCCCACCGTGTGGTCGAGATTGGGATCCAAGTTGAGATTTGAAAAACCGTCCTCCCCTAGTTTTGGAGATAAAAAGTCACTTTACTAGTGGTCTTAAGATTATCACCGCTAGAGGATTTTGCCGTTACGGTTAAGGTGTTTAGCTCACCTTGGTTTAGTGTTCCTGCAAAGCCGAAAGGCTCGGTGTACCAAATAAAGCGCTCAGGGTCCGTTGGGTGACGCTCTACTTTTTCGATAGCCACGTTTGTTTCACCCTTTAGGTTGACCAAAAGCCCTTTGGACTCTTTGATCTGGATTTGGTTGAGGGGCAGCCCAAGGTTGGCTGCTGCCTCAACAAGCTCTTCAGCGTCTTTGGTCAAACGAACATTGTTTGGATCTCCTGTAACCTTTTCCAGGTACCCTTTAGGATCCGAGGCGACGTCCGCTCCGGTTCCCTTATAGCCCAGAAACAGGGTAAAGAAGGTGACGTCCTCGATGCCACGAAGGGACTCAGCAGCATCTAAGCCTCGAGCCTCGGAAATCTGGCGGTCATTCCCGGTGATCAATCCCGTTGGCGAAAGTCCATCGTATAATGTAGGAGAACCATCGGAGATAAAAATCACGATCTTAGAACCTTTTTCGTTTTTTAGCTGATTTTCAGCAGCTTTAAAGGCGGCTTGGTAGTTGGTCTTTGCGATTCCCGAATCAGCTCCACAAAAAACCGCTGGTGCCAAACTACGTTCCACCGCACTGAGTGGACCCACAGGGATGCGCGCTTCGGCATCATTAGAGAAGGTGACCACTCCAGATCTAACTTTGGTGTTTTTGGCATTATTTAATTTTTCGACGATTTTTTCTGCTGCTTTCAGCCGCCCACAAGACCCGTTTCTAGAAGGATCATTCGGGCCTTCGCCCCCACCCCCCGTCATAGATCCGGACCGGTCGACGACAAATAGCACGGTCGCTTCGCTGGTACCAGTCACTTTGGGGCACCATTCGCCGCTCATTCGGACCTGATTGTCTGCTTTACCATAGAACTGGCTAGGAAAAACCCCGCCGCCACCACTGGCTTTTTCGTCGCATGGGAGCCAAAGCACACCGTCTACACTACTCAGCAGCTTTTCGCCAGGAGATTGACCTGAATCATCGCCATCTCCTCCACTTGAACCAGGGCCATCTTTGGATGTCTTAGGATCGACACTATCGCTACCGCTGCCTGGCTTTCGTCCTTTATTGAAGAGATCGACAAAATCAGTCCGCGCTTGGTCGCCAATCCATCCGGGAGCGCCTAGATGAGGAGCCTCGGGATATCCGCCACCTGTACTCTTAAGCGCATCAGCGCTGGGTACGTCACCTTCATTAGCGGCTGCCCTTTTTTCGGCTTTTCCTCCGAAATCTGCATTAGAACAGGCCACCTGAGCGCCTATCATAGCAAATATGCTAACCGGCACTATCATCGACTTTCTCATCAGATCCCCTCCGATCAATACCAAGGCAATTCCTACTCTTTATAAGTTGTTGCAAAAGCGAGACCAATAGTGGACATGAGTAATTTTAGCGATTTAAAAAAAGAGGTGTATAATGAAAAAACGATTTTGACCTGTAAAGGTGTAAAATATTTAGAAACCGAAAGAATCTCGTTTCAACATAAATAGTAATTTTTCGTTAAAGAGTTATCTCGATCGAGGAACCAGTGAAACAACCCATCAATACCAGCTTGATCATCCCTGGAATCGCTATGAAAAACAGCGAATTCGCCGAAGTGACCAGTTTTCTATCCAAGTTTGATTTACCCATTTACTGCTACGAAAATCTCTGTGTGGGTGCGGGCGCAAGGATTCCCCATCCAACAATCCAAGACTTTGCCCAGTACCAATGGGTCACAGCCAACGAACATATGGACCCAAGCCAAAAGATAAATCTCATAGGATTCAGCATGGGAGGGATGATTGCTACGGCCATGAGCCTCCTTTATCCTGAAAAGATTAGTAAATTGATATTAGTTTCTACTGCCGTCAACGACGCTATGGTCCCTGCGGTTTCCGACCAACTTTTTGAGTTCCTGAAATCCATCGAAACTCCCGCCCATCTCTACGAATCGCTTAAAATTGGATTTAGTCCCGACACCCTAAAAAACCACCCCGAAGTCTTGCAAAAGTATTTTGAATACCGTTTAGGCAACGGAAATCAACAGACCCATGAAGAATTTATCAGCCAATTACAGGCTGTTAGGAATTTTAAAGGGACTACTGTCTTTGGTGCGATGAGCAAACTTAAGTTTGCTAAGTCTCATCTTTATGGAGAGTTTGACCAGCTTTTCGGCAAACCACATATCAGCCAAATCACGCCTTATGTCCACCGCCAGACCATGATTCCTGGCTTAGGACATATGATGCACCTTGAAAATCCCAAACTCCTTGCCGAACATTTGCTAAACGAGATCTCTATTAACCCTGGCTGATCTTTAAGGAAGGAACTCAATCACCTATGGTCGTTATCAAGTACCTATTCGAAACTATGAGACGTAGATCCTTTTATTTTGCCCTTACGCTACCCCTTATCTGGGGATCCCAAGCCAGGTCCCAAAACACAGCTCCCCTGGCACCAAATCAAAAGTCCCCACCAAACCCCGAAAAACAGTCCCCCACCGCTCAAAAGGCCCTTTATCCATACCGGTGGGAAAATGGGCTTGATCTGCTGTTATCAGGTCTTTTTGGAAAAAACGCCTTTGACCTGGAATCTCCATCATTGGTTGGCGAAGCGTTGTGGAGTTACAAGTTTGAGACAGGTACCTCTCTTGGGGGGATCCTTCTAGGCTCACTCCAGCCGATGGCCGTCAGGCGCAACAACGCAAAGCTTTCGTTCACACTCTATCATTTTGGACCGTACATCAGCCAAGACCTTTGGCGGTATGAGCACTATCGTGTGTTGGCTTCCCTTGCTTTAGGCCGAGGCTTTCTTTTTGTGAGGCGCACCCCTGATGGAGGCAAGCCCACCATGCACCGAAACGAATACCAATTTGTCGAGCCGGGAATCAGCTTTATTTTCTATCAAACCAGAACACTCGACATCGGCGTGGTTGCCAATTATCGGAGCATCTCTTTAGCAGATCCAGTCGTTGTGAACCAAGCGGATCCACAGAATCCAGCCGCAGAGCCACAACCTTTGACGATCGCCACTGAAGACGACTTTAAAGGTATGGCTTTAGGGGTGACCCTAAGGGCCACTCATTTTTAGCGGCTAAGAAGCCTTTACTTTTTCCATCCAAAAATCGCTTTAATCAGGCGACGGACCAACTGGAGAAACGACGGTTTTTGAGCCTCGATTCCCTTGGACGTCCCCGATTTGAAGGGTGGTGCTCCATGCTGCGATTTACGGTGCTGACCTGAAGCATCATCTCCCCGCCTTGGAGAGTCCTTTGGCCCCCGTGATCTAAAGGAGTCAGTACCTTGGGTACGGTCTCTACCTCCCCCTCGCTGTCCCTGCTGCTGTCCCTGGAAAGGTTTTCTTTCCCTAGAAGACTGACCAGAAGCACTCTGCTGCCGGCCTCTTTGGTCTTGAGGAGCCCCTCCTCGACGTCTTCCACCAGGTCCAGTTTGATTGCGACCACCCCGATCTGATTGAGGATGGGGCCCTCGTCCCTCATAACCACCGCCTTCGGACCGACCACGACCTCCCCGCCCTTCACGACTACCACCTTCAGATCGAAAGCTACGGCCACCTGACCGATTGCGTTCTTTCTGCTCCTCCCAGGCTTTGTAACGCTCAGCAAAGGGATTTCCAGCTTTGTCTTGTATGGCCAGATAAGACTCTGGAGGCCATAGGGTTTCAATCGTACCATTGGGACCTAAAAGCTCATTGATTCCTGAGAAGTTATGTCCGTAATCATCGCAGACCAGAGAGTAGGCATTCCCTTTAGCCCCTGCTCGCGCTGTCCGACCGATCCGGTGGACATAATTTGCAGGCTCCTCGGGGAGATCAAAATTATAGACATGGGTAATACGTGAGATATGCAGTCCTCGGCTGGCCACATCGGTCGCGATCAAGGCTTTAAGTTTGCCTTCTTTAATCCTTTGGATCAGCCTAATCCTCTTGCTTTGGGGCAAATCCCCGGTGATCAAGTCGGCTTCAATCCCATTATTTTCCAGTTTGAAATGCAACCATTCTGCGGTCAGTTTTGTATTGGTAAAAACGATGGCGCAGTCAGGTTCATGCTCGGCCAACATCCCCAACATAACCCGCAATTTTTCCGTTGCATGGCAATGAAAGGCCCGTTGGATGATTTTTTCGGGGGTGATCTCTTCGGGATTGACCGATATATACTCGGGTGTTTCTAGATATTCAAAGGCTAGTTCTTTGACCTCATCGTTGGTAGTCGCCGAAAACAGAAGCCTTTGGGCCGATTCTGGGATTTTCTCCAAAAAGAATTCCACATCTTCGATAAAACCCATATCAAACATGCGATCGGCCTCGTCACAGACAAAGACCTGGACTGCACTTAAATCCACATGGCGTTTTTGGACGTAGTCTTTGAGCCGGCCAGGGGTCGCAAAAATAACATCGACACCCTCTCTGATCCGCTTGACCTGTTTGTCATAATCCAAGCCACCGATCACTGTGAGGGAGCTAAGACCCGCATTTTGAAGCATTACCTCGGCGTCTTGTTCGATCTGCATCGCAAGTTCGCGGGTGGGAGCCAACACCACAGCCCGTACCTTAAGGATCTCATCGTTCCCTTGGGGGGCCGCGGACCCAGGACCTGTGGGCTCCTTGTCTTTTTCAGCAGCTACTGTGGCCATTTTATTGAGGATCTGATTGCAAATGGTCAACAAAAAAACCGCGGTTTTCCCGGTTCCTGTTTGGGCAAATCCTGCCACATGGCGGCCCCTCAGGGTATAGGGTAGGCAAAGTTTTTGGACAGGAGTCGGCGTGGCCCATCCAATCGTTCGGACAGCTTGGCGAACGGTTTCGTGGAGGGGTAAGTCATCGAAGGTTTCGACACCGGCTGCAGCCACTTCCGGGAGGATTCCGTAAAGAGGGGGCTTCTCTTTTGGGGGCAGAGAGTCGTCTCTGAGACTGTCGACTCCCAAGGTCTCGCCAGGTGCCTCGGATTCCACATCGACTATGGTCTTCAGGACTCCCGAAGAAGAATCTACAGTATTTTCTTCTGATTGGTTTTGGGTCTCATCGCCAGCTTCTAAGTCTTTTTCTTTATGCATCGATCTCTATATTCCGCAATAGTTTTATCAAATTAAGCCAGAACTTCGTGCTACCTACCAGTTTCCCTTGAGATTTTTCTCCCATGTGCCGAGAAGGAGGAGAGTTTTGTCTGAAATCACCGGGCCTTCATTTTTTGGCCTTTTAACTAGGATCCGACGTAGGAGCCTGCTTTCCATGAGCGATCACCCAACCCCAGAGTCGAGTTTGGACCCCATTCAACCATCATCGGAATCGGGAGATACGTCTCCGCCTCCCTTGGACCAGGAAGCCAGTGTCCAAGACAATACTCTTAATGTGACAGAAGAGCCACAAGAGAGCCAGAGTGAGTTAAAAAATCCAATCATAACCGCGAAAAGAACTGAGCTGCAACGGACGATCACAGCTGTTAAACGTCGTATGAAGAATATCAGTGCCAGGTTAGAATCTAAAGAATACAAGCAGTTAGGATTTGTGTATGAAAATTACCCAGCCCAGTACTACCGGAGTTGGAAGGGAGAGGCTAACAGCCTCTTCTCCCTTTTAGTCAACTATTCAAGTCGGCTGAGAGACCTAGAGCTCAGACTTCAGGACTTGCAGGATTAGTCCGCTTGTTGGCAGTCTTTTTCCACAAGTTGTGGCCTAACTCCTTCAGCGCTAAAATACCTCTAGACGGGAGACCGCTGGATTTTTACTCTGCTGCTCTTTGGGCTACAGTCGATTCAAAAGGATATATTAAGAAAGGCGTTCCATGAGGGCATATAAGCTATTTCAAGTCTGCATTTTAATGATTTCCTGCGTGGCCTGGGTTGGATGTATTACCCCAAGCGAAAAAAAAGATATGCAAAACGACATCTTTAATGTCCAAACCCGCCTGTTGACCCTTGAGCGAAAACTCCAGGACACCTCTAAAGATGCCCGTTCAACGGGCGAAAATGCTTATAAGCGACTTGCAAATACCCAGTCGGACCTGGAAAAAATTTTGCGGGACCTCCAGCAGATCAAGGGCGATATCGATAGCCTTAGGGTTGGAGTGGTGACTGGCCAGCTTCCGGGACAGCCCCAAACCGAGTCCTCCCTCAAAGGAAATGTCACCCGCCTTGAAGAGCGCCTTGAGTCTCTCGAAAAATCCCAAAATGATCTTTTAGAAGCCCTTCGCAAGGCCGGACTGAACACCAAACCACCTAAAAAGGCCGAGGAAAAGTCCGAAAACTCCCTAGATCCTGAAACCGCTTTCAGCCATTAACATCCCGATCGTTTTGACCTCATCGATCGGTAGCTATCCATCAGCCACTGCTTCCCAAAAAAGGCCATAGACTGCCCTATCACCGGAACCTGTAAGCTTTCCTTTGACACTAATTAAAAACTTAGTCAGTGAGCGTGGCAGCCTGGGGTCAGTGTTCTTAGGCTCTTTGCCTGAGAGGATGCGGGCATGCTTCTTGCTCAGGGAAAACCAATCATTTTGGTCGACGGTGGAGATCAGTCTTCCTGAGGGATACCACGACTGGGCAAAAAAACACGAAAATAAAGGATCCCCTTATGTTGTTCAAATTTTCAGCGGCTGTGGCCCTCACCCTGGCCGTGGCTTGTGTCAAATCTGCAGGAGGCGATGCTCAATTGGCGGCGAATGGTGCGGTCTCCGAGCAACTGCCTCCCGACCAAATCCCCCCGGGGAAAATACCCCCCGGTTATGCTTGCCGTTTCACTGAAAGCTCTCTTCTCGCTAAATACCCACGACTGGGGCGTCACGATGATCTAGTTCTGATTTTCAGGGGCCCCGCCTTGAATTGGAGAATTTACTCCAATCATATTGGATATTTACCGAATATCAACCCCCCGGGGTTTTTCGAGATGAGAACAAATGAAAATAAGTTATTGTTAGCCTATAATTCCTATCTAGCCTCCTATAAAGTCGAAATTAATCAAAATGACCCGACAAAAGATGCGAAGCTGAGCACTCCGGATTTACAGGCAGCCTTGTCCTGCAAGCCTCTTGAGTACGCTGCCGAAAGCCCTCGTCCTTTCGGGGATCGTCAGCTCTATGTGATGGCTAGTCCATCCACGTCCCTCTATGCGATTCCAAGGGTGAATTTCAGGTATCGCTCGCCCCAAGATGACGACAAGAGATCGATCACTTTTTGGACCTTTAAGAATTGGTCGGCTTGGAAGATCAATCCTCAGCCTGGTGATCCTATTGTAGACATAGACTTTAAAATATACGGCTATTGGCTTTTTACTGATAATCCTCGTTGGCCAGCAGGCCTTAGAGGCGAATTAAAAAAATACTTTAATCAAAACCTTGTGATTCAGCAGGCCGCCGAATCAGCTCCTCAGGTAAGCTGGATGGGGCGCGTTTGCTATCATGTAGGGCAAATCCTGTCTCCTACAATAAAACCTGACGGCATTACCCTTCTTGGCGAGAGCGCCTACTCATTTGTAAAGCAAATGCCGCCTTCTTATTATTTAGAGATTATGCAACCTGCCAAGTGGAAGGATCCAGTGTTTCTCAATAGTATCAAAGTGATTGATTTCAAGCACGATATCAATGAACTGGTCCTCAGGTTTTGCCAGAAGCCCTGCTTTTTAAACTCCTCCGATTCCAAGTAGGGATCTTCAACTTTTAGGCCTGAGCACACAGACCTCAGGCCGCAGCGCTTACTGATTAAGCTTTTAGCAGGTGGCTTTTTGGTATCTATTAAATTCCCCTTGTCACGGGGCGCCTGGGTGGTAACTTGCGAGTCGTTTGCCGGTGTGTGAGTCACTTTGGGCGTGATGGGACAGGGGGGCCTTTGATTATTTTAGGAATCGAATCCAGCTGTGATGAGACCGGTGTTGCCATCGTCAAAGACGGGCACGAGATCCTAAGCAATCAGGTCTCTTCGCAGATCGACCTCCATGCTCCCTTTGGGGGCGTAGTCCCAGAAATTGCCTCCCGGGCACACCTTCGGATAATCGATCCCCTGACCCAGGCCGCGCTCCAAGAGGCACGTCTCACTTGGCAGGACATTGACGGCATCGCCGTGACCCAAGGTCCAGGGCTTATTGGCGCCCTGCTCGTCGGGGCAGCCTATGCCAAAGGGCTGGCCCTTGCCCTGGGCAAACCTCTTATACCGGTCGATCACGTGGAAGCCCATGTCCATGGCGCCCTCCTGGGAGTCCAACAAAAATCCGATTCAGGACCAGACCCTGGCCAAAACCCTGTCCGAGACATCGCGGCGACTTTTCCGGCTCTCTCCCTGGTGGTTTCTGGGGGACATACCAATCTTTATTATATGGCTTCCCCCACCGACTTTCAGCTCCTAGGGTATTCTTTAGACGATGCCTGTGGTGAATGCTTTGACAAGGTGGGTAAACTCCTGCAACTTGGGTACCCCGCCGGGCCATTGATCGAAAACCTTGCAAGCCAGGGGGACCTGGAGCGAGCCCAAAAAACCTGGCCCATGCCCCTGATGGCCCCAGGTTCGGCTCTAGAACCCATTCGCTTTAGTTACTCCGGGCTCAAAACCTTTATGGCCCAAACCGTCCATAAACACCAAAAGAAAACCCAAGTTGATCCCCCTTCCTGGGGACAAGACCTTTGGGATCTGTGCGCAGCCTTTCAAGAGGAGGCCTTGGGACAAATTGTTCGCAAAACCAAGCGAGCTCTCGTACTACGGCCCGACGCCAAATCGATTCTGATTGCGGGTGGAGTCGCTGCCAACCAACGCCTGAGGTCCATGATGGCACACCAGATCGACCGTCCCTGCCACTACCCTCCCCTCAGCGCCTGCTCCGATAACGGTGCCATGATTGCAACCTATGCTTTTTACCAATACCTAGAGGCTCAAAAAAACCCCTCTCACAATCCCGCGGCCTATTTTGACCATCGTTGGGAGTCCTATTCCCGATATGCTTTTAAGGACTGAACCATATGTCGACGACAAGGGGTGGCCCAAAACAACAGAAAAGCCTCTCCCAGGTTTTTTTAAAGTCTCCGGAACCGGCCCAATTTGTGGCCGACACCCTCAAGGGCCTAGGGGTCCAGGAAGTCCTGGAGATTGGACCTGGAGATGGGATCCTCACCAAAGAGCTGGTCTCCCAAGGGATGAAGGTCACATGTGTCGAACGGGACCTGCGCTTTGTAGAACATCTGGCCGAAGCGTTTCGGGAGTTTAAGGGCCCCACAGGATCGAGTCTCCAGGTGGTTCACGAAGATTTTCTGGATTTTGACCTAGGGGGATGGTTGTCGTCTACGGGGACACCCTGTGGGATAGTCGGAAACATTCCCTACCATATTTCTTCGCCTATCTTGATTAAGGTCCTCAGCAGTTCCTTAGTAAATCTCCGAGCGATCATGATGATGACCCAAAAAGAGTTTGCCGAGAGACTGGCCGCTTCAAAAAAATCAAAAGCCTATGGCAGCCTCTCGGTTTTTGCCCAGATGCGTACTGATATTTCCATTGAAAAAACCGTCAGCCGCCACCTCTTTAATCCCGTCCCTAAAGTGGACAGTGCAATTTTTTTGGCGAAACCATTGAAAGTACCCTTCCCAGCCGCCGACCTCGGTTTTGTGGAAACAGTGACCCGACGGGCCTTTGCCCAAAGGCGCAAAAAACTAACCAATAGCCTGGGCTCTCTCCTTGGAGATCTACAACTCACCCCCGACCAGCTCGCCCGATCGCCCGTTGACTTAAGCCTTCGAGCCGATGCATTAAGTCCTCTGGATTTTTATGAATTAGCCCAATGGCTAAAGGGGATGAAAAGTTTTTCACCCCCTTCACCTTGAAGAAGCCTTGCTATTCCATCAGGCTTTAGGTATGTCCTAGGTTCCTTTTTTGACCATCACGGAGTATGGACGATGGCAGTTCCTAAGTTTAGAATTTCAGCATCCCAAAGAGATAAACGACGATCCCACCACGCCCTCAAGGCCATTAGCTTGAGCTATTGCAGCGCCTGTGGTGAAGCAAAGCTTTCCCATACAGTTTGCAAAAACTGTGGATCTTACAAGGGTAAAGTGGTTGTCCAACCAAAACCTACAAATGATATTACTGGCGAAGACTTTAAAGTCGAGAGCTAATCATGTCTAAGATCCTAGCGATGTTTCCAGGACAAGGCTCCCAATGGGTCGGTATGGGAAGGGATCTCCTTAACCAGTTCCCGAAAAGCCGTCTTACCTTCGAAGAAGCGGAAGACGCGGCAAAAATACCCATTAGGAAGCTATGCATTGATGGCCCTGAGGACCAGTTAAGGCTTACGGAAAACACCCAACCCGCGATCCTAACAGTAAGCGTTGCGATTTGGAGGAGCCTTGTTGCGGAGACAGGGCTCGACCCGGGGCTTTTTGCAGGTCATAGCCTTGGGGAGTACTCGGCCCTTGTAGCCAGCGGAAAACTCGACTTTGCGCGGGCCGCTTTCCTCGTGAGAGCAAGGGGACTGGCGATGCAAGCAGCGGTTCCCGATGGTATGGGAGCTATGGCGGCTATCCTCAACATCCCTGGAGAAAAGCTGGCTCCCCTTTGTTTAGAAGTCGTAAAAAATCTGGAGTCCTCTGGGAAAAAAGCCAAGGACTCCGATGGCAAAAGGGTCCCCACCTCTCTCGAAATCGTTAACTTTAACTCCCCTTCCCAGCTTGTCGTGGCGGGGCATCGGTTTGCGGTCGAAGGTCTTGTGGAAATCGTCGGCGCCCATAAAGGCAAGGGAGTCATCCTCCCTGTCAGCGCACCCTTTCATTCGACGCTGATGGAGCCTGCAAAGGTAGCTATGACACCACTGCTCCAGGACACTAGCTTTGTGCAGACCCCTGGCGGGATCATCGCAAATATCGACGGGGACATTCCCTCCCAGTACAGTTGGGAGCTCCTGGCCAAGCAGATAGCCTCCCCGGTCCTATGGTACCAGTCTATCGACAAAGCTACCCACTACGGATGTAAGACTTTTATCGAGGTAGGTCCCGGCAAAGTGCTCTCTGGCCTGGCTAAACGGTTAGTCCCTAAGGATAGCGAGATTTTTAATACCGAAGATCTGCCAAATCTTATCCGTTCCTTTGCCCGTTCTTAGAGTCTTGGCTTATCGAGAGATAACTCATAGGAGTCGACACCTACGGTGATTCCCATAAAAGTTCTGGATCTAAAGAGCATCCACTCAAACTTGCGGGGACGGTCTTTCTCATACATGGCCCAATGACCTTCGCTATCTTTTTTAATTCTTAGTTCAAAAGCTCGGTAGTCGGAAGGCGCTCGCGATAGGTAGCGAACCCGGATGATTCCCTCGTCACCGGTTACGGCTAAAAGCTGCATCAGCACAGCATCGATCCCTTTTACTTTGGCAACGGTAACTTCCGTAGCCTGTAGAGTTTCGACCCGGTGGCTCACCGAGCCGCCATGGGAGTCTTTGATGATCAGGCTATTGATATAACTTTTATCGTTTGTTTCGATATAGAATGACCGAATCAATCCATCTTCTGGTTCACTGATTGCTGACATCAACAACCGGTAATGGACCTTTTCGGCGGAAGGAGCGGGGTTTGAAAGCACAAATGCGCTTGATGCCGACATCATTGCTACAGCTAGCTTAGGACCATACTTTTCCATTAAAAACCTCATATAGTTTATGATTTGTAGGGACTTCATTGTCACGAGTTTGTTGCGTAGCAAGATTCCTATCGGATAAAACTACAAAAAAGTTTAGATTTTAGTATAACCTCAAAATACCATTGCCTTTATGACCAGTCATTAAACAGTCCATTAAACTAACTTTGTTGAAATTTGCCAGACTCGAAAGCCTTAAGAGCATGACCTACGACGATCACGCTGAGGGAATGGAGCGCTAAAATTGGGTCCGTCGTAGGGACAACACCAGAACTTATGACTGTCGAGTCTGCTTGCAAGGGGTATCGCTGATTGAGGTCACTGACAAACTGGGAAAAGGAAGAAAACCCCATATTTTTAACGGTTTTCAAAGATAGATGCAGCCATTTTGCTGGAATAGGTCGGGGGATCTTGCGGTTGAGAGCCAGAGCCAACGAACCCATAGTCCAACGGGTGTTTACCTCAACAATGGGATATAGCTGGTAAATCCCCTGTGCCCGGTACACAAGGGCATCGATCCCTGCTGGCCCACGGTAGCCTAACTTGTAGAGTTCCTCTCCTGCGAAAACAGCAGCTTTCTTGAGTTTGTCACCAAAATGATGTTCATGATACCAGCGCCAAAAGCCAGGAGGGGCTTCTATGGTTTGGTCTCCCAGATAATGGCCAAGGTACTGCCCATGATCGTCGGTGATAAACCGAGTGGTTCCCAAAACCTTAATGTTTGAGAGTTCACCTATTCCCGCTCCGTTCCCATCCTGGACCAAGATCTGGGTGCTAAAATCGGCCACTCGGTCCACCCAGGGCTCCAAAGTCAAAAACCCATCGACACTCAATTGTTTCGCGAGCCAGGAGACTTCGGGGCCTGAAAGTGGTTGACCTTTGATTAGTTTTTTACGCCCTCGACCCGAACAACTAAAATCTGATTTTGCCACCAAACAGTCAAACTGGTTAAAGAGCTGCTCTATCTGGCGAGTGATTTCATCGATCGATTGGCAAACAACTCCAAGTGGAATCTCACCAGAGGCTTTTTGACACCAATCTAAAGAGATCTGTTTGGACCAGGATTTTCGGCTTATTTTGCGGTTGACATCGGGATTGTATACGGCCTTTTTTAAAGGGAGGTTCCAGGTTTTCGGCATCTGTTCAGACCTTGCGGTTACAGACCAGGGTATCAGGGTCCCCAGCTTGCGGCGCAATAGCTGCGTGGGATCGGTCACAAATTCAGGCAACATAAAACCCAGTTGCGATAGAAAAATCAGGTACTCGGACGAGGGCTTGCGGCTGACGATCACCACATCATCTTTTTTTGCGAGAAACATAAGCAGTGAGCTAAAGTCAGCTGCCAGGTTTTGCATCGTTTCACTGGGTTGAAACGAAGGTCTACCATTTTGCAATTCTGCCTCGCCACTGGGATTAAACCACCAAACATCTGCCGGACGTCCCTTGGACTGCTGATAGACAGCAAGTTGTCTTACAAAATGGTCGCTAAACCCCAATTTCTGCCTTATATCTGCTTGAAAACCCAAACCCTTAGCACGGGCAGGACTCAGGGGTTCTTCCAGGATCTCTTGGTATTCTTCCCAGTCTGATTTGTTGTTTGGTCGCCACTGGTTAAACCAGACGAGACCATGGTGGACATGCTTGGTTTCGTCTCTATAAACCGTTGCTAGAATCTCGGCTGTCTTGGTGATCGAAAGCTTCTCAAAAATTTTTTGAAAATAAAGAGCATAATCTAAGTTGGCCTGCTCAAAGGTCAGACTCATCTGGGTCACAAAGGCCAAAGGGGATGGGACCGTGCGACACACATTCCAGAGATACTCGTTCAATCCAAAATCACCAAAATCAAAACCCAGTTCTCTTAGCCTCTCCTGATACAGCATAAAATGCTTCTGCTCATCTCTTATGGTTTGAATCAGCCCTTTTTGAAAGAGCCGAGGAGCGTCAGGAAAACGCAGAAGGACTAGAGCCATGACTTCGATGGCGAGGAGTTCATGATTGGCAAAGGAGTGGAGGAGCCTCGCTTGGTTTAAGGGCTTATCCAGCTCTTCCCTTGATACGGCACCTTGATTTTTGGCTGATCGACTCGATCTCGGCCGGCCTGGTCGCTCAGGAAGCCGTTCTTGCACCCGGTTTACAGTGGAAAGCGACACACCAGCGGGAGGAGCAACCTCGGTCCACAAAATTTCGGGCGGTGGAGCTATGGTCTTGGCAGCAAACGATTGTTGTTCAATCAGGCTCTTCGCCCACTCTTGCAGTTCTTTTGGTAACACTTAGGTCCCAGCTCCTACCTTGCGCGGGAGAGATGCCCCTAAGGTGTACCTTTTAGAGCCGCTCAGGTCGAGTGCAGATCAGATCGTCGAGCCGCTCTCATAAGAGGCGACCTCTATGGGTTTATCACAACCACGCCTTCAAGATCCTTTTGAGACTGGCCCAAATCGTTGACCTGGCTACAGGCTGGTGCAAGGACAAGGATCGAGGCCACAAAAAATGCGATGGTTAATAGGTTTTCAAAATGTAGCTTCATAGGGTTCCCCTTTTTTAGATTGTCTTTTGACAGTTATTCCTCATAGGGATAAGGCTGCAAAAACCAATCCTGGGATAAGATAAAAGCTCATTTTAATGATTGTCGGTAGTTATGCCAGGATCGGGAGGGGACCCTGACTAACATCTGGACAAAAATGCGATCAGTCAGTGGTCAGCGGCGACCGACCTCTCAGAGGTCTTTATAGGATTCGACTATTTTTGTAATCAATCCGTACTCTAAGGCCTCTTGAGCATTCATCCAATAATCGCGGATGGTATCCTTTTCCACCTTAGCTAGAGGCGTGCCTGTCTCTTTGCTGAGCAGATGGTTGATCTTTTCCCTGGTTTTTAAGATCTCTTTAGCTGTGATTTCCAGGTCTGAAGCCTGGCCGTATACTTGGCCTGGAATCAAGGGTTGGTGGATCAAAAACCGGGCATTGGGCATACTCCAGCGGCGGTCTTTTTTAGCAGCCACATTGATGACCGTCGCGATACTTGCGCAAAGGCCCGTATTGATGATGGTCACGGGGGACTGTATAAAACGAATGGTATCAAAAACCGCGAAGCCGCTGTTGACCTCACCTCCTGGACTATTCACGAAAAGGGTAATAGGCTCTCCGGGTTTATCAGCATCAAGGGCTAATAGCTCTGAGATAAAGCGTTTAGCACTTTTAGAGGTAATAGCTTCCGAAATAAAAACCTTTCTTTTTTCGAAGAGCCTTGATTCCGCTAGGTATTCACCAAAGGGAACGTCGAATCCAGACATCTCACCTGGTCCGTTTAAATTAGGTGTACTCATAGAAGGTTGCGCCTCGCTTTCAAGGGGGAAGCTATATTGGAATTCAAACCAGCCTTTATTTTGCAATTTTGAAAAGGATTCGTAAAGGCTTCTTAGGTGTTTTTTAAGCAACTCATATTTTGTATGCTGGGATCCTCTGGCCCAGCCCACGCGCCATGACAGTGCCCCCCTTTGGAGATATTGATCACAGATGCCTTCTTTTAACTCCGGTGAAAAACCACCAAAGCAGATCCTCGGTCACGAAAAACACAATATTATCGGAGAGCTGTCTGATGCGTTAGTGCGCCATAGGTTTCTCTACGAAAAAGGCGTCCCAGAGATCTCCGATCATGAATTCGATGCCCTCGAAGAAAAACTCCGCACCCTCGACCCACACCATCCCGCACTGAGTTACATTGGTCCCGCACCAGGTCGTGATAACCCCAAAGTACCCCATGACGAACCCATGCTTAGCCTCAATAAAACCTACGTCATCGAGGATCTCCTCGCCTGGGTCGGTGACCACGCCAGCGTGGGCATGCTTAAAATCGATGGGGTGAGCCTGGCTCTGATCTACCAAGACGGCAAACTGCAGATCGCAAAGACACGGGGCAATGGCCAATGGGGCGAAGATGTCACCCAAAAAGCCGTCTGGGTGAGCGGCATCCCTAGCCACCTTTCAGGAGAAACAGGAGGGACCATCGAGATTCGGGGAGAAATCGGTTGCACCGAGTCCCAGTTTGCCAAACTGTCCCATCAAATGGCGGAACTCGGCTTAGAAAAACCGTCCAGCCCACGCAATATCGTCGCCGGACTCCTGGGGCGCAAAACATACTTTGAATTAGCCAGGTATTTCACATTTTTTGCCTTCGGTGCCTTTAGAAAAATCCCCACACCCGTAAAAGAGACTACCTTAGCCGAAAGCATCCAGGATTTTTCCACCGAATGGGAGCAGTTTCAGTGGCTTCAAGACCAAGGTTTCAGGGTCCCTGATCCAGAGTTGATCACCAATCCCCAAGGTATCAATCTCTATCTTGAAAAAACCCTTAAAAAAATCGATGAGGACGAAATCCCCCTCGATGGGGCCGTCTTCGCCTACAATGACCGCGCCCTCCATCGCCAACTTGGAAATACGGCCCACCATCCCCGCAGCAAGCTTTCCTTTAAATGGCAAGGACAAACCGCCATCGCCAAGGTTCAGCGGGTCGAATGGGCGACGTCGCGGCTTGGGGTGGTGACGCCTGTGGCTGTGATCGAACCCGTTTATCTCAGTGGAGCGACCATCTCCAATGTAACCCTCCATAACGCTGCCTATGTGCAAAACTATGATATCAAGCCAGGGGACAGCATCGAGATCGTTAGGTCAGGTGAGGTGATTCCGAAGTTTTTAAGAATCGTTGAGGCAACTCCTGGAAAGGCTACGATCCCCACCAACTGTCCTTCGTGTCAGAGCGCCCTGGAGTTTGACGAGGTTAGACTCCGCTGCAAAAACCTCCTCAACTGTCCCGCACAACAATTGGGGATTCTTTTAAATTGGGTCCAGACCGTGGAGATCGACGACCTATCAGAAAAGCGTATGATCCAGTTATTAGAAAAAGGTTTAGTCCATACGCCTGCCGATCTCTATGATCTCACGATCGACAAACTCCTCAGCCTCCCCCAAACAAAAGAAAAGCTAGCCACAAAGCTTTATCAAAACATCCAAAAAACCAAAACCCTACCCCTGGTCCGATTTCTGAACGGCCTCGGCATCGAAGGGATGGGGGCTACGACTTGGGAAAAGCTCTTAGAACACTTTCCGAGCCTCGATCGCTTGCGCGCCCTCAGACCCGAAGACGTCGCCCAAATCCATGGCTTCGCCGAAAAATCGGCCCATGATCTGGTCAAGGGTCTAAGGGATCGAGCCGCCCTTTTGGATGAGCTGTTATCAAAAAACCTGGTTTTTGAAACTCCTAAGCCCTCTAAAAAGACTCTTTCTGGGGTCACTGACAAAACCTTTGTGATCACCGGTTCCCTCAGCCAGCCCCGTGAGCAGATCGCTGCGGCTATCAAAGCGGGTGGGGGCAAGGTGTCGGGAAGTGTGTCCAAAACCACCTTTGCTGTGGTCACGAATGATACGGACACCAACTCCAGCAAGCTGAAAAAAGCCAAAGAGCTAGGGATCCAAATCATCGACGAAGCCCAACTCCAAAAACTTCTGAGTCCAGTTTCACAATCTTAGGCACCCTGAGGACTCTATGCTAATAAATTTTGCCCATCCCCTTATCAAAGCGACCCTCGTGAAACGCTATAAACGTTTTTTCGCTGATGCTATTTTAGAATCCGGAGAGGAGGTGACAGCCCATTGTCCCAACACCGGCAGTATGAAAACCTGTGGTGCTCCTGGAGATACCATCTATCTTTTACACCAACCCTCACCGACCCGAAAGCTGGCCTATACCTGGGAACTGACCCAAGTGGCTCAAGGCTTTGTCGGCGTCCATACGGCACGGCCCAACCAGCTTATCAAAGCAGCTATAGGCCAGGGACTCCTTCCGGCGCTCAGTGGCTATCAAGACCTCAAAAGCGAGGTCAAGTATGGCAAGGACTCTCGTATAGACCTTTTGCTTTCAGATCCCATAAAGGGGAGCTGTTATGTGGAAATCAAAAACACCACCCTCCTCCAAGACTCCTTGATTCTATTTCCCGATGCTGTCACCTCCCGTGGGTTAAAACACCTTGGCGAGCTCGAACAACAAGTCAAGGAGGGGCACCGAGCCGTGATGTTTTATCTCGTCAACCGACCAGAAGGCGAAAAATTTGCCCCTGCAGACCATATTGATCCTGCGTACGCTAAGGGGTTTAAACACGCCCTTGCCCATGGTGTAGAGGTCTTAGCCTACAGAGCCCATCACTCTCTCTTGGGGATCAATTTAGGCAAACCTGTCGAGGTGCTAAATCTTGGTTAGGCCCTCAAAGTATATTTATGATAGGCTTCCAAAGAGGTAAACGATGACAAATATAAGTCTCTGGCAAGACTACTTCCATCGGGCCAATATACGAAGGCAAACTTTGACTGTTTTGATGGTTCATCAGGGTTTTGCTGATGTTGTTAGAGAATCACAAGAATTGGTGGAGCTTCTCTTAAAGGGTCTTTTACGGCGAGCCGGTATCGATCCCCCAAAATGGCATGACGTCGGTAAGATTCTTGAGGAACAACAGCACATATTACCGCCTGAAATCGTCATCCATCTCCAGCGCATCATGCAGCTTTCATCGCGTTTAAGGAAAGAAAGAGAAATAAGCTTTTATGGAGATGATGACTTTATCCCCTCCGAGCAATACAAGGAGGCTGATGCCCAATGGTGCATCAACGAAGTCGATTGGTTACTACAGCTCCTTTCTGGATTACAAGTTAAGGGTTAGAGGATGGAAAGTCCAAATTCTATCTTGGATTCAGTGCTCAACAACTATGTGGAGCATCTCAAAGAATTACGGGAAAGTTTGGTGTGCTGCATACAGTTTGGATCGACTGTTCGTGGTTCACTCAAACGAGAAACAGATATTGATTTGTTTCTCGTCTTTAAAACACTCCCTGAAAGCAGAATACAACGTTCCATAATCGTCGAAGAAATTGAGTCCAAATGTTACGCAGAGCTCAAAAAAAGCCTCCCGTCGGATTACAACATTTGTTTCTCCTCCATCCTCCGCACCTTGGATGAAAGCTCAAAATTTTCTGTTCTTTACCTTGATATGGTTGATCATTCTAAAATCATATACGATCCTGACGGCTATGCATCCTCATTAATCGCTAAAGCTGGCCAATGGATTAAAGATTCCGGGGCCTATAGGGTCGAAAAAGGGCTAAAATGGTACTGGGTCTTCAAAGATATCACTTGGGATAACGAGCAAAAAATCGGGTGGTAACCGTTTTCCGGCAGGCCGGTCACGGCGGACTAAGTCCTTGAGAGAGTCACCACCGTTTCTAGGTGTTCGGTCTGGGGAAACATATCGATGGGCTGCACGGACTCGATTCTAAAGGACTTTAGTTTAAGGATCTGCCTAAGATCTGAGACCATAGAGTCAGGATTACAAGAAACATAGACCAGACGCTCCAGGTTTGGAAGTTGGTCCATCACTAAGGATGCAACGGTTTGTCCCAAGCCTGACCGCGGCGGGTTTAAAATACAGTGGGTCACAGAGTGTAAGACCGACTTTTTCTGAGTGTGAGGCTGGTGATCCGCAAAAAAACTTTCCACGGTTTGGTGATGTGGCGAGACATGGGTCGAGGAAGGATCGGTTTGTTGGTAAGCGAGGGCCGCGTTTATAGCAGCTTTATTGGTCTCGACAACCCGAATATGTTTGAAATGGTCTTTTAAGGCAAAGCTAAAGGCACCAAACCCGCCATAAAGATCTAAAAGAGTAGGTTCACGGGAGTTTAGCTCGTCGCCCCTGTTAGACACTGTTACAGCATCGCAGACGACTTTGATAAGGGATTCTGTCATGGGTCCGTTGGCCTGAAAAAAGACCGACGGTGTGAGCTGGAAGGTAAACCCCAACTGGGGCAACCCGTAAGCCATAGTCTTTTCTCCCGCCAAAAACTCTGTCCGGTGGGGAATCACCAAGGATCCAGATTCAGGTGTCAAGCGACCTTCGTACAGGCTCGTCCCCGTTAGATCGATCTGCGCTGCCCAACTTTCAAGAAGCTCCCGAGGCACGCCGGTATGGGACACCAGTGCCGAAAGGGATTTGTTGTCCGGAGATAGCCGTAGGGTTATAAATTTAAGTTTACCTGGTTGAAATTTCTTAGATCGCTCATCATAAAAGGCAGCAGGTGCAAACTCTCTATTTTTGCCAAACAACACCTCGAGCGCCCGATTGATCAGGGGGTGGTGCACGGGGCAGGACGGTATATCGGCAGTTGTCTTGGAATTGCGCTGATAGAGGCCAATGATTTTTCGCCCAAAACGGTCTTCGCTTAGGGTGAGCTTTGTGGAAGTTCGGTAACCCCAGGCCTGGGTGCTGGCTATGATAGGTTTGATCAATGGTTCAGGAAGCTGCCACCGACTAAAGACCTGGCTGATTTGTTGCTGTTTTTGCCTGACCTGCTGAATCATAGGCAGGTTGATCCTGGAGCAGCCAGGACACTCGGTTTTATAGGGGCACTTAACCTTTGTTAGGGACTTATTTTCCATGATCAAACCGCTTTTTAAAGTCTTTGAGAAGTCCCCGTAAAACTTGGTGGTGACCACCCAGCAAGTTGGAGGATGGGGTGTCCAAATAGGGGGGGTACGAGCCTAAATCCTATCCTAGGATTTGGACCTAAAATCAGTCTCCCCATCTTTCGGATAGTAGGGGATATTCCCGCGGAGTCCAGAAAGCATTTTAAACTGTTTTGACCCCCA